>NZ_CP154825.1:3637764-4244059 GCF_041897805.1 Actinokineospora auranticolor | reverse complement strand
AGGTACTGGTAGGCCAGCACCTCCGGGGTGGGGCGGCCCGCCTTGATCGCGGCGAACACCTTCTCGATCGCCTTTGCCTGGCCCTGGGCCTGCAGGTAGCGGGCGGCGCGTTCGCCCTGGGCGCGCAGGATCCGGGACTGCCGCTCGGCCTCGGCGGCCATGATCGTGGCCTGCTTGGCGCCCTCGGCGGCGAGGATCTGCGACTGCTTGTTGCCCTCCGCGGTCTTGATCGCCGCCTCCCGCTGGCCCTCGGCGGTGAGGATGATGGCGCGCTTCTCCCGGTCGGCGCGCATCTGCTTCTCCATCGAGTCCTGGATGGACGGCGGCGGGTCGATCGCCTTGAGCTCCACCCGCGCCACCCGGATGCCCCACCGGCCGGTCTCCTCGTCGAGGACCCCGCGCAGCTGGCCGTTGATGTGGTCGCGGGAGGTCAGCGTCTCCTCCAGGCTCATGCCGCCGACCACGTTGCGCAGCGTCGTCGTGGTCAGCTGCTCCACGGCGATGATGTAGTTGGCGATCTCGTAGACCGCGGCGCGGGAGTCGGTGACCTGGAAGTACACGACGGTGTCGATCGACACCGTCAGGTTGTCCTGGGTGATCACCGGCTGCGGCGGGAACGACACCACCTGCTCGCGCAGGTCGATCCGGGCCCGGATCTTGTCGAAGAACGGCACCAGGAAGTTCAGCCCCGGCTCGGCCACGGTGCGGAACCGGCCCAACCGCTCGATCACCGCCGACTGCGCCTGCGGGATCACCTTGATCGACTTGAACACCAGCACCAACACGAAGAACGCCACGACCAACGCGACGACGACCGGTAGCTCCACCACAGCCTCCAACCAACCAGCAACACCCTGCGCCCGACCACTACGGGTGGTCGGCGAACACCACCGCCGTGGCCCCGGCGATCTCCATGACCGTCACCTGGGTCCCCGGCTCGATAACCTGCGTGTGGTCCAGCGACCGCGCCGACCACTCCTGCCCCCGCAACCGCACCCGGCCGCCGTGCTCGTCCACCCGGGTCGTCACCACCGCCCGCGTCCCCACCAGCGCCGCCACGTTGTCCCGCGTCTGCGGCGCGGTGATCCGCCGCCGCAGCACCGGCCGCGCCAGGGTGGTCAGGCCCAGGGCGACCGCGGCGAACACCGCCGCGCTCACCACCGTGGACCCGATCAGCGCCTCCGCGCCCGCACCGGCCACCGCCGCGGCGCCCAGCATCAGCAGCACGAAGTCGCCCGACAGCACCTCGGCGAGCATCAGCAGCACCCCGACCACCAGCCAGATCAGCGCCGCCATGCCGCCATCCTGGCAGATCCGGACCCCGTTCCGGGGATGATCGACCGGGTTGGCGCCGATCACCCCCGGTGCGGCAGGCTCGCGCCGTGACCGACGACGACCTGAAAACCCACCTGCACGGCGAACTGCGCTGGATCGGCGACGCGGTGCTGGCCAAGCTCGACGGGTTGGGCGAGTACGACCTGCGCCGCCCGCTGACCGACTCCGGCACCAACCTGCTCGGCCTGGTCAAACACCTGTCCACTTGGGAGGCCCGCTACCTCGGCGAGGTGTTCGACCGCCCCTTCCCCGAACCGCTGCCCGCGCGCGGCACGGACATGTGGGCCACCGAGCGGGAGAGCAGCGCGGACATCGTCGACCGGTACCGGCGCGTGTGGGCGCACTCCGCCGCCACCGTCACCGACCTGCCCCTCGACGCGCCCGGCCGCGTGCCGTGGTGGCCCGAACCCGACGTCACCCTGTTCGCCGTCCTGGTCCACCTGCTCACCGAGACCAACCGGCACGCCGGGCACGCCGACATCCTGCGCGAGCAGCTCGACGGCGCGGTCGGTGTGGACACCGCGGCCCGCCCGGCCCCCGGTGACCGGCGCGCGGAACCGGAACGGGTCGCCCGGACCTTCCGGCAGCCCTGACCCGGCGCCTAGTCCTCGGCCGGTTCGGTGACGAAGTCGATCAACCGCTCGACCGCGCCGACCAGCGGCGGCTCCAGGTCGCGGAAACCGCGCACCGCGGCGCGGACCCGACGCCACCCGTCCGCGGGTTCGCCCCAGCCCAGCGCCGCGCACACGCCCTGCTTCCACTCCACGCCGCGCGGCACCCGCGGCCACGCCGCGATCCCCAGCACCGACGGCTTCACCGCCTCCCACACGTCCACGTACGGGTGGCCGGTCACCAGCACGTTCCCGTCGCGCAGCCCGTCGACGATCCGGGACTCCTTGCTGCCCGCCACCAGGTGGTCGACCAGCACCCCCAGGCGCCTGCCCGGGCCGGTCCCGAACTCCGCGACCCGCTCGGGCAGGTTGTCCACCCCGTCGAGCGGCTCGACCACGACCCCCTCGACGCGCAGGTCATGGCCCCACACCAGCTCCACCAGCTCGGCGTCGTGCACGCCCTCCACCCAGATGCGGCTCTCCCGAGCGGTGCGCGCACGCAGCCCCGCCACCCGCGTGGACCCCGACGCCGACCGGGCGGGCGCCGCCGCCGTCTTCCCGGGAGCCGGGCGGAGGAGGGTGACCGGTGTGCCGTCGACGAGGAAACCGGCGGGCTTCAACGGGAACAGCCGGTGGCGACCGTGCCGGTCCTCCAGCACGACGTTGCCCAGCTCGAAGCGCACCACCGCGCCGCAGAACCCGCTCGC
Organism: Actinokineospora auranticolor; assembly: GCF_041897805.1. GTDB lineage: Bacteria > Actinomycetota > Actinomycetes > Mycobacteriales > Pseudonocardiaceae > Actinokineospora > Actinokineospora auranticolor. The sequence goes on along the minus strand of NZ_CP154825.1, from coordinate 4,241,406 downwards.
CGGGTCCTCCACCACCAGCCCGGGCTCGGCCACGACCTCGGGGATCGACTTGCGGGGCTTGCCGGCGAGGATGTCGCCGTAGTCGTGGGAGCGCACGGCCGACACGCTAGCGACCGGCCCCGCCCGCGCCGTGGAGGCCACGCCGGTCAGAGGTGGTCGTGCCCCGGGTCCCCGCCCACCGACGGCGGCGCCTCCCGGCCCGCGCGCAGGACGGCGGGCACGGTCGTCGTCCACCACCCCACGAAGATGACGAGCAGGCATTCCCACCACCGCTGCTCGGTCGCCACCCACATCCAGATGCCCCAGACCACCCCGCTCACGCCCAGCAGCACGCTGAGCACGTTCACGATCATCACAACCACCGGGTGCGCGTCCCGCACGTGCGTCCCCCTCTTGTGACGTCTCGCCGTTCGCCGTGCCCAGTGTGCCGAGCGGTGAACGCATCCGGTGCCGCCGAACAGCGCACGAGATACCTCCTCCGGCCCCGCCGCCGGGGCGGCGCCGCCCGTAGAATCGCTGGTAGACGCACATCTTGCGAGGCGGGGAGGTGCAACGGCAGGTGACCTATGTCCGCTACCGACCCGACCCCGCCGGGCCCGACCGCGTCCTGGACCTCGCCCGCCTCGGCGGCGACGACTTCCGCCTGGTCACCGGCCTGGCCCGGCAGCTGCGCCGCGGCGACCGGGTCCTGCTGTGCCTGCCCGGCGACCGCACCGGCGACGGCGAGCTCTACGTCCAGGACCACGTCGGCGGGCACCGCGCCGTGCACTTCGACCACCGCACCCACGAGCCCGGGCACCCGGTCAGCGCGCGCGGCGAGCACCACCGGCGCCAGCAGGACTACTGGACCCGCGCCGCCGACGAGGCCGGGCTGCCCACCGCGCGCGAGGTCCGCACCCCCGCCGACACGATCCTCGACGTCGCCATCGCCGGGCCGCGCGGCACCGGTGTGGAGCTGCGCCGCACCGACGTCACCGCGGCCGAGGCCACCGCCGACGCGACCGCGTCCTACCGGTCGGGGTGGCTGCCGGTGTGGTTCGCCGACGCCGACCACACCCCGGCCTGGTTCCACCACGTCCCCTCGGTCGGCTGCAACCGGGTCAGCTGGGACGACCTGCCCTCCCGCCGCTCGGCGACCGCGACAGGTCTGCGCACGATCACCGCGGCCCGCTGCGCCTACGACGACTTCGGCCGCTGCCCGGAGTCCCACCGCGGGCCCTGCGGCCGCTACCACCCCAAACCCGTGCCCCTGCGCGGGCTGACCATCGACGACGTGGCCGCCATGGTCCCGGCCGGGGAGCTGGAACCGCTCGTCGAGCAGCACGGCTACGTCTACCTGGTGCCGCCGCGAAGCCGTCGGGTGTTCGAGGAGCTGACCGGCGAGCCCGGCGCCTACGCCCCGGACACGGTGCTCACCGACACCGGTCCCGCGCCCCTGCACTGCACCCGGTGCGGGCAGCGGCTGGGGTTGCTGCGACCGGGCCGCAACGCCTGCCAGGGCTGCCGTCCGCTGCCGATGACGCAGGACTACCCGTACTGACCGCTCACCCGCGGAAGTCCGGGCCGGTGAGGGCGGCGAAGTCCAGGGTCACCGGCAGCACGCCGGCGATCGCGCGCCTGCGGCGGCCCAGTTCGGCGATGACCTCCTCCGGGGTGCCGGTGCCGCCGCGGCCGTACCAGTTGCCCAGGATCTCCAGGACGACGTCGGCGAGCTTGCGGGCCCCGGCGCCGTGCACGGCGTCACCGGAGCCGGTGAACACCCCGGAGTGCAGGGTCAGGTTCCGGGTCGCGTAGAGGCCGTCGAGGACGGTGATCATCCGTTCGCCGCGTTCGGTGAGCCGGTGTTCGCAGGCCTCGGGGGAGCCCAGCAGGGCGCGCCACCGCGCCAGGTCGTGGCGGGCCAGCGGGTGCGGGGTCAGCGCGGCCAGGGCCTCGCGGGCGCGCAGGACGTGCTCGTCGGTGGTCGGGACGTCGGAGACCGTCCACGCCCAGCGGTTGACGTCGAGCCCGCCGGGCGAGGCGTCGTCGTGGGGGTGGCGTGCGGCGGGCTCGAGCGCGCGGGTGAGTCCGGCCTCGGCGTCGGCGAGTTCGCGGCGCAGCGCGGCCAGGCGCGGGTGGCCGGGCGGGCAGCGGCGGACCGAGCGGTGGGTGTGGTCCACGTGGGACCGCGCGACCGTCACCAGCCACGCCCGGTGCGCGGCGGCGGCGCTCAGCGACCAGCGGAGGCGGCGGTGGGCCAGCACGAGTTCCTGGCGCAGGCACTGCAATGACAGTGCGGCGGCGAGGTGGGAGCGGTTCTGCACACCGGACGCCTCGACCGCCGACCACGACAGGGCCGCTGTCGCGTGTGGAGAGTCCGTCGAGGACGCCACGCGGGCCATGCGCAGCGCGCGCCGCACCCGGTCGGGCAGGGCGGTGACGGTCAGCGGGCGGGCCTCGCGGGTGCGGCGGGGCACCGCGGGTGCCTCCTGCCAGGTGTGGTGTCCCTCGGCGACCAGGGCGACCGGGTCCAGGCGCAGGTCCAGGAGCCGGTTGCCGGCGTGGTACTGGTCGAGTGCCTCGACGAGTCGGCGTCGGGCGAGTCGGGCCGCCGACGGCCGGTCGCGGGCCCGCACCCGCAGGGTCACCAGGGTGCCCTCGCCCGGGGGGAGTCCGGCGACGAAGTGCCGCAGCCGGTCGGTGGTGGGGCCCCAACGCGCGTCGGCTGCGGCCCGCAGCGGCCACTGGCGGGCGTCGGGTTCGAACGCGGGCAGGTCCGACAGGGCGCCGGTGCCGCGGACCACCAGCGCGACCTGGTGATCGGTGGCGTCGGGCAGCAGCGCCGACCACACGACCTCACCCTCCACTTCAGCCTCACCCTCAACCTCGACTTCACGGTGAGACTTGAGGCGGGCGGCGACCCGGACCAGGTCCTGGACGACGAACGCGGGGTCGCGGTCCGCCACGGCGAGCAGGCACGCCACCTGGTCGGCCACCAGGTCCCCGCCGCGCTCGGCCCAGGCGCGGGTGAACCGGCGCCGCAGCAGCCCCGGCAGCCCGGCCACCGCCGCGTCCACCCGCGCCGCGAACTCCCCCGCCCGCACACCGGTCCCGTCCGCGGCGATCGCCCGCCGCGCGTCGTCCAACGCCTCGCGCGCGGCCACCAGCACCGGCTCGGACCCCCACGCCGCCACCACGGCCCGCACCCGCTCGGCGGCGTTGACGCACAACCGGTTGAGCTGCCGCGGCGTCGGCTGCCGCTCGACCTCGTAGTGCGCCAGCGCCGCCGCGACCCGCGGCAGTTCGGTCACCAGCCCGGCCAGCCCGGAGGCGTGGCCGCAGAACACCGCCGCCGGGTCCACACCGGCCAGCACCCCTTGCAGCAGCAGCACCCGCCCCTCGGGCACGCCGCGCTCGGCCAGCTCCCCCAGCAACCGCGTGTCGAACGCCCGCTTCCCCATCCCGGCAGTCTCCCACCGGCGCCAACCCGATATCCCCGTTCCGCGGCCGGTCATCCCAACCGCGGCGGCCGTGCGGCGGCCGACGGTCGGGTACGCGTTGCTGCACCGGAGTGACGATCATGGCCCGGTGGGCACCCGGCGTGTGATCGTTCGCCCACCGGAAGTCGAAAGGGGACAGCGATGGGGAAGATAGCGGCCTTGGCCGCCGCGGCCGCCGCCGTGACGGCGACGATCGCCGGGGCCACACCGGCGAGCGCGGGCATCTGGGCCACCTACAACCTGGGCGCCTACGCCGACCAGCAGTACTGCGACAGCGTCTCCGACGGCCTGTGGGACCCGCCCTACTGGTACAGCTACGACTGCCACTACTACGCGTCCGACCCGGACAACCGCGGTCGCGGCGCGGGCTGGTACTTCTGGAACCGTGTCGACATCCGTTGACGGGCGTCGCCCCTCTCCGGCGCGGCCGCCGGACCGGGGGCGCGTCCACTCGGGAGCCCGCCGGTGAGCAGGCGCGCCGCCCAGGCGGCGTTCTCCCGGGAATGGCGGCGGGATCCGGTCCACGATTTCACGGGGCCCGAGGACGTGGCGCTGGCCGTGGTCGTCGCGGACTGGCTCGGCGGTGTCCTCGACGAGGCCGGGGTGGCCCCGCGGCCCGAACCGGGGCCGCTGCGGGACGCGGTGCTGCGGTCGCTGCCGGTGCTCTACCTGAACCGGGTGTTCCCGCAGCGGTACGGCCACCTGCGCGGCGTGTTCCGAGAGGTCTTCGCCGCGCGCGACACCGGCCGCCTCTCCGCGTCCGCCACGGCGCGGGAGTTGCGCGCGGTCGTGGTCGAGACCGTCGCCCCGGTCGTGGAGCACCCGTTCTACCGGTTCGCCTTCCCCGACCTGCCCGATGTGGTCCTGTCGATCGTCCACCAGGTGCTCGAGCGGCTGATCACCGTCGACGGCCTCGGCCGGACCGACCCGGTCGAGGCCCGGCGCCTCGCCGCGCGGCTCGCGCACCTGGGCTTCGCCGACCTGGCCGAGACCCTCGGCGCGTCGGCACCGGCCGAGGACCCCGTGGCCACCGCGCCGGTCGGCGAGGAGCACGGTTGACCGGTTCGCTCAGCGTGCCAGGGCGGGCGGCAGCGGCAGGCCGAGCGCGGTGAGGAAACGCGCGGCCTTGATCTCCACGAAGAGGTCGGCGTCGTCGGTCTTCGGGTGGACGTGCGGCGCGTCGTCGGCGGCGAGGAATCCCTCGATCTCCCCGGCCTTGCCGTCGGTGTCGGCCGCGTCGTCGCCGTCGGCCCACCACGCGGCCAGGCCCGCGGCCTCGCGGGGCACGTCGGTGGGGGCGGAGGCGTCCTCGTCGCCGAAGTAGTCGCGTGGGGTGTAGCCGAGGAACGCGGAGCCGGTACCGGGCCCGGCGGGCTGGTACCGGACCTCGGCGAGGTCGCTGTCGAAGATGACGACCGCCAACCACCGCCCGGGGTGCTCAGCCTGGCTCCACCCCTCCAACTCGTGCCACCGGGTGCCGTCGTAACGGTAAGTACCGGAGAAACCCACGTCCCCTCCTATGCTGCGCTGACCTGCGGCGGCAGCGTAAACGACAACCCGGTCGCGCGACACCCCCCAACGTGAGGGGGGCGCGCACCCGGTGGATGCGCGCCCCCTTCTACGGCCGGTCGGGTCAGGGTGGCGTCTCGAAGAACTTCACGCCGTACCCGGTGTTGCTGTTGTCGCCGGGCACGTTCTGGCGGCGGTAGGTGCTGTTGCCCCACCACATGAAGGTGCCGGTGTGCCACAGCCGGTTGTCCCACGAGTACGGCGTGCCCTTGGGGACCGCGTGGTACATCATCGGGAACGGCTGTCCGGCGGGTGGACTGGTGCCGATGTCGCCGTTCTCCAGGACGAAGCTGTTGCTGCCGGGCCCGTTGACCCACAGCGTGGGGTCCCAGCCGTCCATGATGGAGTCGCGGTTGGAGCCGAACTGGCAGCCGTTGGACTTGTACCAGTCCCACACGTAGGTGGGGTCCCCGCCCTTGCGCAGCCGCAGGTCGGCCAGGCAGTACTGGTCGCTCCAGGACCCGTTGGCCGAGTACACGACGTGCAGTTGCCCGTCGGGGTCGCGGATCGGGGCGGGTGCCTCGTTGATGTACGGGTTGCCGACGACCCGCTCCCACGGCTCCCGGGGTTGGGAGATCCGGGCACGGGGGCCGGTGGGTGTGGTCGGATCGCTCATCCGGACCAGGTACAGGTTCTGCTCGACGTTCGTGTCGCCTTCCCAGCCGGACCACACGAACCAGAGTTGGTTGTCGAAGGTGAACGCGGTGCCGTCCACGGCCCACTTGTCGTCGGGCAGCGCCAGTTTCCGGTGGTCGCCGTAGCCGGTGGTCGGCCGGTCGGAGCTGATCACGTACATCCGGTGGGCGTTGCCGCTCCCGGCGGAGAAGTACACGTAGTAGCGGCCGCCGATGACCACCAGTTCCGGCGCCCACACCTCGCCCAACCCCGGGTCGGTCCAGATCCTGCTCCGCGCGGCGCCGCCGAGCCCGGTGGGCGAGGACGACTGCCGGACGTAGAGGCCGCCGCCCTCGGACTCCACCGAGTAGTAGGTGCCGCCGACCCGGATCGCGCTGGGGTCGGCGTTGCGGATGGCGGTCTGGCCCGGGGCGCCGGTGGTGGGTTCGTCCTCGAAGAACTTGAGGCCGTACCCGGTGTCGCTGTTGTCACCGGGTACGTTCTGGCGGCTGTAGGTGCTGTTGCCCCACCAGCTGAACGTGCCGGTGAACCAGTGCCGGTTCGCCCAGTTGTAGGGCGTGCCCTTGGGGACGGCGTGGTACACCAGCGGGAACCTGGGCCCGGCGGGCGGGCTGGTCGAGATGTCGCCGTACTCGAGCACGAAGCTGTGGCTGCCGGGGCCGTCGACGTAGAGCGTCGGGTCCCAGCCCTTCGCGATCGTGGCCCGGTAGGACCCGAACTCGCAGCCGTTGGACTTGTACCAATCCCACACGTACGTCGGGTCCCCGCCCCGGCGCAGCCGCAGGTCCGCGACGCAGTAGTGGTCGGTCCACGACCCGTTGGCCGAGTACACGATGTGCAACTGCCCGTTCGGGTCGCGGATCGGCGCCGGGGCCTCGTTGATGTACGGGTTGCCGGTAATCCGCTCCCACGGCTCGCGGGGCTGCGAGATCCGATACCGCCTGCCGGTGACGTTGGACGGGCTGGTCATCTCCGCGAGGTACAGGTTCTGCTCGACGTTGGTGTCGCCCTCCCACCCCGACCACACGAACCACATCTTGTCGCCGAAGTAGAACGCCGACCCGTCCACCGACCACTTGTCGTCGGGCAGGGCCAGCTTCATCGGCTCGCTGAACGCCCGGTCCGGCACGTTCGACCACGTGTAGTACATGCGCTGCCCGCCCTGGCCGTCGCCGGAGGCGAAGTACACCGCGTACACCTGGGTGCCGAGCGCGGCGTTGAGGCGCGTGATCTTCGGCGCCCACAGGTTCGGCAGGTTCCGCGGCGCCGACCAGATCAGCCTGCGCTCGGCGTCGGCCAGGCCGTGGATGTCGGGGGCGGAGCGGGAGTAGATGTTGCCGCCGTCGGACTCCACCGAGTAGTAGGTGGCGCCCACGCGGATCACGCTCGGGTCCGCGTTGCGGATGCTCTGCCCCGGCGGGCCCGGTGTGGTCGGCGGCCGGACCACCGGCGGCGGGGGCAGCGGCGCGTTCGCGTCCTCGAAGAACCCCAGGCTGTAGCCGGTGTCGACGTTGTCGCCCGGCACGTTCCGCCGCCCGTAGGGGATGTTGTTCCACCAGGTGAACCCGCCGGAGTACCAGACCCGGTTGTCCCACTTGTAGGTCATGCCCTTGGGCACGCCGTGGTACACCAGCGGGAACTTGCGCCCGGCGGGCGGGCTGGTGCCGATGTCGCCGTTCTCCAGCACGAAGCTGTGGTGCCCGGGGCCGTTGACGTTCGCCGTGGCCGTCCAGCCCGACATCATGCTCGCGCCGTCGGAGCCCATCACGCAGCCGTTGGACTTGTACCAGTCCCACACGTACTCCGGGTTGCCCCCGGCTTTGAGCCGCAGGTCGCCCAGGCAGTACTTGTCCGTCCACGACCCGTTGGCCGAGTACACGATGTGCAACCGCCCGTTCGGGTCCTTGATCGGCTCCGGCGCCTCGTTGATGTACGGGTCGCCGGTCACCCGCTCCCACGGCTCGCGGGGCTGCGAGATCCGGAACCGGGCGCCGGTCGGGGTGGTGGGGTCGTTCATGCGCGCCAGGTAGAGGTTCTGTTCGACGTTGGTGTCGCCCTCCCAGCCGGACCACACGAACCAGAGTTGGTTGTCGAAGGTGAACGCGGCGCCGTCGATCGCCCATTTGTCGTCGGGCAGGCCCAGTTTCCGTTCTCGGCCGTAGTCGCGGTCCGGCGCGTCGGAGCCGATCACGTACATCCGGTGCGCGGCGCCTCTGCCGGCGGAGAAGTAGATGTAGTACCGGTCGCCGATCCGCGTCAGCTCGGGTGCCCAGATCTCGCCGAGCCCGTTGTCGGCCCACACCAGGGACCGCAGCGAGTCGCCGAGCCCCTCCGGGCTCGACGCCGACCGCACCATGATCCGGCCGTAGCTCGACTCCACCGAGTAGTAGGTGCTCCCCACGCGGATCACGCTGGGGTCGGCGTTGCGGATGCTCGTGCGGCCCACGGTCGGTTCGGGCAGCCGGTCGAGCCGGTTGTTGTTCGGCTCCACCACCCAGCCCCGCATCTGGGCGTCGGTGACGGTGCCCGCGAACGCGGCGGCGATCTTGCGGGCGCCCGCGTCGTTCGGGCTGAGCCCGTCGGAGTCCAGGTCACCCGTCGTGACCTCCCACATGGCGACCAGCAGCACCTTGTGCCCGGCCCGCTGCTCGTCGGCCACCAGCGCGCGGATCGCGGTGTTCACCTCGGTGATCCGCCGCTGGGTCTGCGGGTCGGCGGCGGGGGTGAGTTCGGCCAGGCCCACCACGATCTCCGGGTTCACCGCCCGCGCCTCGGCGACCAGGCTCCCCAGCCTGCCCGCGAGCCCGTCCTGCCGACCGGCCAGCACGTCGTTGAGCCCGGCCTGCACCAGCGCCACGTTGGGCTGGTACTCGGGGATGTCGCCCTCGCCGCGCTTGACCAGCCGGGTCGTGTCGTCGCCGGGTTTGCCCGTGTAGTTCAGGCCGTTGCCCGCCGACTGGGAGCCGACCAGCTCCACCTGCCCGTCGCGTTTGCGGGAGACCAGGATGGCCAGCGCGCCCAGCATCCCGGCCAGGGTGGTGCCGATCCACGCGCCGGGCGGTTTGTCGGCGTGCACCAGGTTCGCGGTCGTGTTCACCCGCATCGTCGCCGTCGGCGGACTGCCCGCCGCCGCCTGCAGCGGCCCCAACCGGACCGCCAGGTGGTCCGAGGAGCGCATGTCCTCCCGGTCGGGCACCCGGGTGTAGTTGATCTCGGTGGTGACGAAGTAGTCCAGCTCCCCGCCCCGCAGGTGCGTCGCCCGGCCGGAGTTGCGGATCACCGCGTTCGACGGGTAACCGCCGCGGGCCCGCAGTTCGTCGGGGTCGAGGTTGAAGTCGCCGCCGACGGTCCACTGGGCGTCGCGCGGGTTCAGGCCCGCCTCCGCCGCCCACGCCCGGACCCGGTCCTCGATCCGGTTGAGCATCGGCACGACGTCGTTGCCGGTACCCGACAGGGCGTGCATGGTGAAGTACCAGTGGTTGCCGAACCGGATACCGAGCGCGTTGCGACCCGCCGCGACCGGGTTCTCCACGATCCGCGCCTCGTTGGGCTGGTCACGGGTCACGATCGCGATGTTCACCCGCCCCTGGTTGTCGGTCTCCGGGGCGTTCGTGCCGCCCTGGGTCTGGGCGTAGTAGACGTTGTACGTCGTGGTGTCCCGGTCGCCGCCCGGCCGCCACTCGTAGTGGGTGTAGCGGCGCCGCTCCGGAGCCGGGGTCCACCAGTCCACCCCGTCCCCCGCCCCGGGCGGGCCGCCGCTGCCGACCTCCTGCAGCAGCACGACGCGGGCGTTGCGGGCGTAGGCGTGCACGTCGAGGGACCACTTGCCCGCCGCGTCACCCCCGGACGTGCGGCCCTGCATGTTGTTGGTGATCAGGGTCGTGCGGTCCAGCGGCGAGTCGTCGTTCGCCCGCGCCCGCGCCACCGACGGCACCGCGACACCGGTGAGCGCCAGCACCAGGGCGAGCCCGACCGCGACCGGCTCACGCGCCCGCCACCGCGCGGCGCGCCGACGACGCGCGCGGGCGCGCCGGAATATGTGAGGAAATGACATGAAAGAAACGTAACCACGTCACAGACCGACCCCGCGAGCAATTCACCTGAAACCCGCGAAATTCGTTGCCCGCATCGAACCGGAACCTGCCCGAAAATCCCGGATGTCTGCCCGAAAAACTCGAACCGGACATATCTCTATGGGGTCGGCAGGATTCTACCACCCATTTTGTTCTGATACGGACTCCGGCATCTCCGTTTTCGGGCGCTTGCCCGGACCGTCACCCGCAATTCGTTTCCGCGAGGGCCGCGCGCAGACCGGACGCGTGCTCGCGGTGCGCGCGGGCGGTGTCGGGGTCACCGGTCTCGTCGGCGATCCCGGCCAACTCACCCAGGGTCTCGATCTGCCGCAGGGGCTGCCCCATGCGGCCGAACAGGTCCAGCGCCGCCGCCAACCGGGTCCGGGCGCCGTCGAGGTCACCGAGCCCACGCGAGAGCGAACCCCACGTCTGCAGCACGGTCGCCTCCCCCATCACCGCCGTGGTGGCGCGGAACAACGACAGCGCCTCCGCGCACTGCGCCAACGCGGGCTCCGGCGACCCGAGCGCCGCCAGGTTCTGCGCCGAGCGCCACAGCAGGTAGCCCCGCAGCGTGCTGTCCACCGGCGTGCTCTCCCCGGTGGGATGCGCGAAATACGCCACACACGTCGCGTACTCCTCGGCGGCGCCGTGGAAATCACCGCGCCGGTGACGGTTACCGCCCCGGAACATCCGCGCCAGGTGCAGACCGAGCGGGTCCGCGGCCCGGTCGAACAGGTCGACCGCCTCGTCGAGCAGCCACGCCTGGTCGGCGTCCGGGGCACTGTTGGCCAGGTAGACCCGCGACCACGCCTGCTCCCTCAGGTCCCCCACCGCCTCGGCCGCCACCCGGGCCGCCCGCGCCATCTCGGCGGCCGCCACGGGGCGGTCGAACAGGGTGAACTCGGTCCAGGACAGGAAGTTGCGCAACGTCGCCTCGGCGTGCCGATCACCCAGGGCCAGCGCCGACTCCAGGCCCAGGCTGAACACCTCGTGCCAGGTCGCCGCCGTGCCGCCGATCTCGGAGTACCAGTGCATCGCCCGAGCCAAGGCGATCACCTCCTCGTGCCCGCCGCGCGCGGAGGTGGCGCGCAACGCCGCCAGCCAGTTGACCCGCTCCACCTCCAGCCACCGCGCCGCCGCGACGTGATCGGCCAACTCCGGGCACGGCACCCGCGGCGCGCCCGACGGCCGGAAGTAGCCGCCCGCCGCACCGGTCGCCGCCCCCACCAACCACGCCGTCAACCGCCCCCCGGCCTCCGCCACCACCCCGGGCGGCTCATCGCGCGCCAGGCACTCCGCGGCGAACACCCGCAGCAGGTCGTGGAACTGGTACCGGCCCTCCGCCGACGGCTGCAACAGGCTCGCGTCGGCCAACTCCTCCAGAAGGTCATCGGCCTCGTCCGGCGTCGCCCCGGTGAGCGCCACCACCCCGCCCGCCGCGAAATCAGCCCCCGGCACCAACGCCAACCTGCGGAACGCCGTCGCCGCCCGCTCACTCAACTGCCGGTACGACAGGTCGAACACACCCCGCAACCGCAGATCACCCGCCGTCAGCGCGGACAACCGCCTGCCCTGGTCGCGCAACTGCCCGACCAACCGGCCGATCGGCCACCGCGGCCGACTCGCCAACCGGTTCCCCGCGATCCGCAGCGCCAACGGCAACCGCCCGCACAACTCGACCAGCTCCGCCGCCGCCCCCGGCTCGTCGGCCACCCGGTCCGCGCCGACGATCGTCGTCACCAACCGCACCGCCGCCGCCCGCCCCAACACGTCCAACGCGGCCCGCCGCACCCCGGCGAGACCGACCAACATCTGCCTGCTCGTCACCAACGTCAGACACCGGCGCCCACCGACCAGCAGCGGCCGCACCTGCGCCTCGTCCGCGGCGTCGTCGAGCACGATCAACGCCCGCCGGTCCCGCAGCAGCAACCGGCACAGGTTCGCGCGCTGCTCCACCTCGGCAGGCACCCGCACACCATCCACCCCCATCGACCGCAGCACCACGTGCAGCAGATCCGCCGGGGTGCCCGGCCCATCGGACATGCCCCGCAGCCGCAGGAAGATCTGCCCGTCGGGGAACAACTCACCCAACGCGTGCGCGGCACTGGTCGCCACCGCCGTCTTGCCCGTGCCGGGCGGGCCGCTGAGCACCAACACCTGCCCGGCCCTACCACCCGCCGCGACCGCCTCCGCCAACTCCCGCACCTGCGCCAACTCCTCGGCGCGCCCCGCCAGGTCATCGATCGCGGGCGGCAGCACACCGACCACCGCCGGGCTGAACACCGGCGCGCCCGTCGTGGCGGGCGGCGGCGGCACCACCCTCGGCCGCGCCGACCTCGCCGAGGCCAGGAACTCCACCACCTCGACCTCGGACAACGACAGATGGCCCGCCAACGCCGTGACCGTGCGCCGCTGCGGGCTCCGCGCCACCCCGCGCTCGATGTCGCTGATCGCCCGGACGCTGACCCCCGCCCGCTCGGCCAGCTCCTCCTGCGTCAACCGGGCCCGCTCCCGGTGGGTGCGCAACAACGTGCTGAAGACCTCGGGACTCGGCTCCCCCGACGCGGTGGACATGCGCCCAATGAATCACGGCCCGCCGGACGACTTCCAGGGACCACGGTCCCTGGCCACCACCGGCAAGGCGGATAATCCTGCCGGTTCCCCGCCCTCCTGCCGGTGGTTCCGCGTGGCGCCGGGAGCGCGGACGCCGCTGTACTGGTCGCCCACCACGACACCGGACGACTCGTCGCCGGGCAGGCGGAACCGCGCGTTGTGTGGGCAGGTGCGGCCGGGTGACATTCCGCCGGTGCCGACCCGCCGACCGGTGTCGTGGTGCCCGGCCGACCGGGACCCCACGTGGATCGACAACGCCGAGCCGAGACCACGGCATGGTCGTGCGAGTCGCCGCGGCCCGGCACGCCGCACAAGCCGGGGAAGCCCGGCGCGCCGGAGAACGTGTCGCCGCTCCAACGCGACCGCCGGGACACCAGCGGCTCCGCGACAAACGACCGACGACTACCCGGTCACGCCCACCGGGCCTGCCGACGACGCGCCACCGGGGACAGCGAACTCCCACCACGGGCGATCCGGCCGCGCCCCCAACGCCCGCGCCGCCTCCGCACCCGCCTGGCCCACTTCCCGCCTCAGCTCCCCGGCACCGCGCGACTCCGCGTACCGGTACACCGCCCGCGCCGACTCCAGCACCTCCCGGTGCGCCCCGTCCGCGCGGGCCGCGCGCAACGCGCCGAGCCAGTTGGGCAGCTCGTCCACCAGCCACTCGTGCGCGGCGTCCCGATCGAGGATCGGATCCGGCCCGTCAACGGGCCCGGTGTCGTCGCCGTCGCGGTCGGGGTCGAACCACGCCGCCGCCTTCGCCGCCACCCGCAACAGCCAAGCCCGGGCCCGAACCGCCGCACGGGCGACCACGACCGGATCCTCGTCCTGGTCGAGCTGTTCGCTGGCGAACACCTGGATCAGGTCGTGGTGGGTGTAGCGGCCCGGGACCTCCGCCGTGCCGATCAACCCCGCGTCGGCCAACTCCTCCAACGCGGACTCCGCCACCTCCGGCGACAGACCCGACACGACCGCCGCCAACTCCACCGACGTCTCACTGCCCGGCACCAACGCCAACCCGCGGAACACACGCGCCACGTCGGCGGGCAGATGCCGGTACGACAGCTCGAACGCCGTCCGCACCCGCAGGTCACCCGCCGTCAACACCGACAACCTGCGGCGTTGACCGGCGAGCTGTTCAGACAGGTGCTCGATGGTCCACCGGCCCCGACTGGTGAGCCGGTTGCCCGCGATCACCAACGCCAACGGCATCCCCCCGCACAACTCCGCCACACGAGCCGCCGCGGCAGGCTCGGCCGACACCCGCTCAGCACCCGCCACCACCGCCAACAACTCCACCGCGGGCCCAGTCGACAACACCTCCACCGACAACCGGTGCCGCGCGGCCAACCCGGCCAACGTGCCACGACTGGTCACCAACACCATCGACCCCGGCCCACCCTCCAGCAGCGGCCGAACCTGCCCCTCCCACGCGGCGTTGTCCAACACCAGCAGGTGCGCCCGGTCACGCACCAACGACCGGTACAACGCCAACCGGTCCTCCTCATCCCCCGGGATGGCCCGCTCCTCGACACCGAACGCGCCCAACAACCGGTGCAGCGCGAGCGCCGGAGTCAACGGGTCGGCGTCCACACCACGCAGATCCAGAAAACGACAGCCACCGTCGAACCGGTGCGCCAACCGATGACCGGCCTCCACCGCCAACGCCGTCTTGCCCACCCCGGGCAACCCCGACACCAGCACAGTCCGCACACCAGGCCCCACCTCAGCCAACCGAGCCTGCGCGCGCAACTCCCCCAACTCACGATCACGACCGGTGACCTCGATCACCACCGGCGGCAACGCGCACAACCCCGTGTGCGACGACACCTCCTCAGGCGGCTCCACCGCACGCGGCGACGAACGCGCCAACCCCATGAACTCCGACTCGCACTCCCCGGCCAACCCCAGACCGGACGCCAACAGCTCCGCGGTCCGCAGCCGCGGATTGCGGGCCCGCCCGCGCTCCATGTCACAGATGGCCCGCACACTCACCCCGGTCCGCTCGGCCAACTCCTCCTGCGTCAACCCGGCCCGCAACCGGTGGAACCGCAAGAGGTCCCCGAACACGGCGATCCCCACGCACCCTCCCCCCGACGACCACGAGTCTGCCACGGCCCCGACCACACGTGGCCACAATCCCCAACACGACAACGCTTTCCACGCCCGGCAATCACCGGACACCCGGATCCTGCCGGTCGTTCCGCGTGTCACCGCCACCACCCCGCGTGCTGCACTGGATCAACAAGACCAACAGGCACCAGGAAAAGGGGCCACCACCGATGCGATCACCGAACCACACCGTGGTGACACCCAACCGCACCACCGCCTTCGGGCCGCGACTGCGCGACCTCCGAGTCAGCGCGGGCCACACCCAGCGACAACTCGCACACGCCAGCGGACTCAGCGTCCGCGCGATCCGCGACCTCGAAAACGGCCGCGTACAACGCCCCCGCGCGGTCACCCTCCGGCTGCTCGCCGGCGCCCTCGGCCTCAGCGCCCCCCAACTCGACCGGCTCACCCGCGAAACCACACCCCGCCTCCCCCCACGCGGCCCCCTGCTCGGCCGCGAAACCGAACTCGCCGCGCTGACCGCCATGCTCGGCTCCGAACAGCACCGCCTCGTCACGATCACCGGCCTCGAAGGCGTCGGCAAGACCCGACTCGCCCTCGAAGTCGCGCGCACCCTCGACACCGACGACCACCCAACCCCCCTGTGGCTGTCCCCCCACGGCCCACCCCACAACAACCACCACAACGCCAGACGGCTCAGCGACCACATCGGCCACACACGCCGCCTCCTGGTCATCGACGGCGCCCGCCCCGGCGACACCACCGCCACCCACCTCCTCACCACCTGCCCCCGGCTGCGGATCGTCGTCACCACCAGGGACCCCGCCGACCTACCCCCCGACACCCTCTTCCCCCTCGCACCACTGCCCGTGCCGCCCACGGGCACCGAACCCGCCGACCTCGGCGCCGTGCCATCGGTATCCCTGCTGCTCACCCGACTGGCGCGCACCCACCCCGCCTTCCGCCCCAACCCCGACACACTCGCCGACATCGCCCGCATCTGCCGCGCACTCGACGGCCTACCCGCCGCCCTCGAAGCCGCCGCCCGGTGGAGCCTCGTCTACTCCCCCAGACAACTCGCCCAGCAACTCACCACCGACCCGCTCACCGTCGCCCGCGGCCCCGACGGCCACCCCGGACGCGCCACCTTCGCGTCGGTACCCGGCACCGTCGCCGCGCTCAGCCGCCGCCAACGCCACCTGCTCGCCGCCATGTCCCGAGGCACCTCGACCGAACCCGACGGCTACTGGTCGGTCCCGCACCTCGCGCGCACCGTCGACCGCACAGCCGCCGACTGCGCCGACGACATCTACCGACTCCTCGTCCTCGGCGTCGTCCGCCGCGCCGACCACCACCACACCGCGCTGTTCAAGGTGCTCAACATCGTCAGCGAGGCCGGGTGCCACGCCGCCGCCTGAGCCCACCCACGCACCGCGAACAGCGGTAACGCCGCACCACAGCCCTCGCGCGAGCCGCGGTGCGGCCGGAGATCGCGCCTGGCCGGACCGCCGCGGCACCGGGACGCTTCCCCGGCTCCGCGCCCGTCCGACGGCCTCGGGCGGCGCGATCCCGGCGCGGTGGGGCCGGGTGCGACCAGACGCACCCGGCCCCACCTGCGACGACACGCGCCAACACAGCCGATCCACCCGACCCGCGTGGGACAGGAGACAGCCCGATGCACCCCAAAGACACCGAGCAGCCCGACCACACCACCCGGGGGCCGCGGTGACCGTCTTCGACACCCTCGAATCCGCCGCCCGCAGCTACAGCCGCTCCTGGCCGGTCGTGTTCCACCGCGCCCGCGGCGCCCACCTCTACACCGAACGAGGCCGCCCCTACCTCGACTTCTTCGCAGGCGCAGGCGCCCTCAACTACGGGCACAACGAACCATCCCAGAAACAAGCGCTGCTGGAATACCTCGCCGCCGACGGCATCACCCACTCCCCCGACATGTTCACCGCCGCCCGCCGCGAGTTCCTCGAAACCTTCGACGAACTCGTCCTACGACCCCGCGCCGCCGACTACAAAATGATCTTCCCCGGACCCGGCGGCGCCAACGCCGTCCAAGCCGCGCTCACACTCGCCCGCCGCGTCACCGGCCGCACCCCCGTCATCAGCTTCACCCGCGGCTTCCACGGCACCAGCCTCGGCACCCTCGCCGCCAGCGGCGACGGCCGCAAACGCGCCGCCGCCTGCCTACCCCTCACCAACGTCATCCCCATGCCCTACGACGGCTACCTCGGCACCGGCAAACCTGACGCGGCATCTCCCTCGCCTTCGTCACCGGCGCCCTGCGCACCCACTGGAGCGACAACACACTCGAGAAAACCACCCGCGAACGCGGCGACCACGTCAACCAGGCACTGCGCCGCACCGCCGCCACCACCTCAACGAGCGTCCGCGTCCGCGGCCTCGTCTGGGGCCTGGACCTCGGCACCACGGGCGGCCCCGGAACCGCCGCCAAGGTCTGCGCCGCCGC
Organism: Actinokineospora auranticolor; assembly: GCF_041897805.1. Classification (GTDB taxonomy): domain Bacteria; phylum Actinomycetota; class Actinomycetes; order Mycobacteriales; family Pseudonocardiaceae; genus Actinokineospora; species Actinokineospora auranticolor. Next base: position 4,224,484 of record NZ_CP154825.1, on the reverse strand, counting down.
CTTCGACCGCGGCCTGCTCATCACCACCTCCGGAGCACGCGACGAAGTCGTCAAACTCCTCCCACCCCTGACCATCCACGACGACGACCTCGACGAAGGCCTGCACATCGTCCACGACGCCGCCACCAGCGTCCCCAGCCGCTGAACCCCGCAACAACCAGGAAGGACCCATGTCCCCGGACACACCCACGATCAACCTCATCCGCTGGCAAGGCGGCCCGACCACCGAACGCACCACCACCCGCCACCACCTCGACACCGCCCTGCGCCGAACCGGCACGTTCCGAAACGAACTACTGGCAGGCACCCTCGGCCTCCCATTCGACTACTTCACCGCCCGCGCTGAACACGCCACCTGGCCCCAAGACCCGTTCCACACCGACCCCGGCACCTTCACCATCCGCACCGGCACGACCCCACACGACCCGGACACGCTCACCGTCACCCTCGGCGACCTGATGCACCGCTGGACCAACGGCCGCTGGCACGCCCTACGCCACCACCCGCACCCACCCGACGACGAACCACTCACCGTGACGTTCCGCTTCGAAACCGACCCCGCCCGACCACTACCCACACCGGCCAGCCGAGGACGCGCCACGACCCGCCGCACCACCCCGACCACACTCGACGCCGCCCTGTGCGGCGGCGAACGATGAAAATCGTGGCCATGGTCTCCGGCGGCACCGACTCCGTCGTCATGGCCCACCACCTCGCCACCCAAGGACACCACCTACACCTGCTCGCCATCGACTACGGCCAACACCACCGCAAAGAACTGATCTTCGCCGCCGCGACCGCCCACCGACTCGACACCCCCTACGACGAAATCGACCTCCGCGCACTACGCGCCCTCCACCGCGGAACACCCCACACCGGGCACATCCCCAACCGCAACGCCGTCCTGCTGTCCATCGCCTTCGCCCTGGCCACCAGCACCACCGCCCGAGCCGTCGCCATCGGCACCCGAGCCCAAGACCCCGACACCACCCCCGAGCTTCTCCGCCGATTCCGCGACATGCAGCTCACCGCCGACCCCGAACCACTCGACCTGCTCACACCACTGATCGAACTCCCCAAAACCGGCGTCATCGCACTCGGCACCGAACTCGGCATCCCCTGGGAACAAACCTGGACCTGCCTGCACGGCGACGAAGTCCACTGCGGAACCTGCGCCGCCTGCACCGAACGCCGCGCCGCGTTCACCACCCTCGGCCTGACCGACCCCATCCCCTACCGCGAACCACTACCCAACCACCCCTAGCCGCGACTCACGACTCCCGAGGAATCCGCGCCAACCGCGCCGCGCGGTCGGCGCGCCCCTCCGCCCGACCCACGATCCACAACGTCATCAGGTTCTGCACCGGGTGTAACACCCACCGCCACGCCCCGATCACCGGCAACGGCGGCGCCACCCGACCCCGCGCCCGACGCACCACCCGCGACCGCCACGCCATCTGCAACTCGAACAACACGATCCCGATCGCCGCCGGAGCCGCGAACATGATCGACGCCTGCACCCCGTACCCCTTGCTCGCCGCGTGCTCCCAGTTCAGGTAGATCGACCCCGCCAACAACACCAACATCATCAACCGCGGCCCCGCACCCGACCCCGCCGACGACGCGTACCGCTGCGCCAACCCCGCCACGATCAACGCCGCCGCGTCGAACACCAACGACACCGTCGCCGCCAACGGCGTCGGGATCGCGAACGACCGCGCGTAGTCGAACAACGACCACCACGAAATCCCCAACGCCACCACGACCACCACCAACCAGGCCGCCGTCGCCACCCACCGCAACACCCGCGACTCCGCCACCGGCGCGACCCGCTCGGCCACCACCTCGACGCGCTCCCGCACCGGCGCCTCGACCCGCGCCACCACCGGGACCTCGTCGACCACCGCCACGGAAGCCCGCTCACCGACGGGCACCTCGACCGTCGCCAGCTCCTCCACCGGATCCCGACCGAGCGCGTCCAACTCCGCGAGCAACTCCGGCGTCAACCGCACCAGGTTCCCCGTGTCGCCCACACCCCGCTCCCGGCGCCATTTCGACACCACACTCGACGCGTACGAGCGCTTCGTCTCCACACCGTGCCCGGCGAGCCACGCCCGCACACCGGCGGTCGTCGGCGGATCCACCCACGCGCACGCGTAGCGGATCTTGTCCGCCACCCCGGGCAGGGCGTCCAGCGCCGCCGCGTGATCGGCGTCGAGCACGTCGGCGTGGGGCGAGACCGAGACCATGGCACCGTCCTCTTCCAGCACAGCCACCGGAGCGCGCGGGTCGCGTCGACGGCTCGGACACCCAGACGGTGACCTCCGTCCCGACGGCGAGATCACGGTAGCGACCGCGCCACCGACCACCGCGCATCCCCCGAATGGCCCACACCACCCGTCCAGGCCCCGCGCGATACAGCCCGCCAACGCAGCGGAACCCCTCTCCCCCACCACCCCACGTCGGCCGCCCCTCCCCAGACCTCGCAGGCAGCACCACCGCGCCACCGGGCCCGCGGCGTTGACGATCACCGTGGCGGAGGCACGCCCGACCGGGCCCGCCGTCCAGGCGGTTTTTTTGTCTCCACCGGTTCAAGTCCCGGTCTGAGCCTGGACCCATAGTTAATTATCTTGATAGTGAATAGTGGATAGTTAGGTGCAGGAAGATTGATGGCGCGGATAGTGCTGGTCAGCGGGCATACGACGGCCCTGGAGACGGTAAGAAGACCGCCCCCGGACGGGAGTCCGGGGGCGGTCAGTGGCAGTGCGGCAGGTGGGTCAGGCGGGCGGGGTACCCGCGGCGACGAGGACCAGGTCGTCGCCCGGCAGCTCGATGCCGAAGCCGCCACCCGGGTTCACCACCAGGGTCAGACCGGCCAGGGCCTTGGCCAGGTCGCGGCCATCGGCCTGCTGGACGTTCTGCGCGTTCGGCGGCACGAACCGCGGCGACGAGTACACGACCAGGAACTGGCGGCCGTTGGCGTCCACCCCGATGCGCAGGCCGCCGCGGCCGTCGGACTCCAGGATGAACGGTGACTCCATGGCCGCGGCCAGGATCCACTCGTGGGCCAGCCACCCGGCCGCCACGTAGCCCAGCACCTGCTCGAACGGCGTCTGCGGCTCCGGGTAGCCGCGGCGGCGCGGGCTGGGCCGGTACTCGTCGTTGACCCAGGTCTCGCCGGTGAACCGGCCGTCCGGGCCGACCCGGTGGCCGCCCAGCAGGATCGCCGACGGCATGTCCGGGAAGTACTGGGGGTCGGCGTCCGGGTCGGCGCAGTAGACCCAGCCGCCCGGGGTGCGGGCGGCCTCGGCGCGCATCGCGTCGGTGACCGGGGGCAGGCCGGGGTGGTCGGCGACCGAGATCTCCCGGAGGTGCCCGGACCGCACGTACTCGCCGACGGACTCCGGCAGCACGTACCCGACACCGCCCGCCGCCGCCGTCACGGCGACGACCTGCCACGCGGCGCCCGAGATCCGGTACCGGTGGTAGGGCCGCTGGGCGAACTCGGGGGGCAGGCCGCGCTGCTCGAACGGGGTGCCCGCGCGGAACACCAGGTTGCCGTCGGGCCCGCCGTACCGGTCCACGTCCAAGTTCTCGATCATGACCGTGGTGACCGCGGCGAACGCCGCCACCGGCGGGTCGTCGCCCAGCACGGCCAGCGGCGACTGCCAGGCCGGGATCTCCTCCTCCAGCTGGAACTCGAGGTCCTCGGCGTTGACGAACAGCTGCCCGGTCAGGTGCGCGACCGCCTGCCCCACGTCGGCGAAGTCGACCGCGGTGCGCTGGTCCAGGCCCCACTGCACCCGGTACCGGTCGCCGACCCGCAGGATCGACCAGGCGCGGTCGCGCGCGGTGAACAGGCTGTAGAACCGGGGGCTGATCCGCTTCTCGACGATCACGGGTTCGAGCGAGCGCCGTACCTGCTCGGCGAGGGCGTCCGCCGCGGGCTCGTCCCACGGCCTGCCCATGGCGACCGCCGCGGCCCGGTCGAGCACGAGCGTCGGGATGTCGGCGGGCAGCCGGTGCCGCGCGGCCCGGATGTGCTCGAGCAGCGGCATCGCGGGCGGCACGCCGTGCGCGTCCAGGTAGTACGCGGCGGCGCTGGGCCAGACGTAGCGGCCGTCGGTGTGGAAGCCCATGGGCACGGTGCGGTCGGGGTCGAGCTGGTCGACGGTCACGCCGCGCGCGGAGAGCACGACGGGCGCGCCGCGCAGATAGGCCGAGACCGCCGCGCGTTCCCGCGTGCCGAGCACCGGCCGGTACCAGATCGGCTTGCCCGACTCGTCCACGCCGTCGAAGAGCCGCACCGATTCCGGCTCGCCGTCGTAGTCCTCGTCCGCGGCGAAGTAGGCGCGCTGCGACTGCTCGCTGGCGACGGCCAGCCGGAGCAGGCGCTCGGGGGCCAAGGCCAGGTTGCGCGGCATCAACCGCAGCTCGTCGGCCGCGTCCTCCTCCGACATCATGGCCGCGTTCAAGGGGGCTTGGACGTGCGCGGGCCGCTGACCGGGCTTGAACCGGTAGACCTTGTGGTGCCACACGCCCCGGTGGGGCTTGTACTCGCGCGCCCGCATGCGGTGGAACCACTGGCCGACGATGGCGGGTGGCGCCCAGTGCAGCTTGGCGCCGTCGGCCATGGTGACGGTGCTCCAGACCGCCAGCCGCGCCCCGACCGCCTCGCACTCGACCAGCAGCTCGTGCCAGCCCTCCGGGGCGGCGGCGGCGACCGCGCGGTCGATGGCGGCGAGCACGTCCCCGGTCGGACTCGAGTCGACCTCCCACTGGTCGTCCGACGGCGACCCGGGGAACCACACCGCGACGCTCTCGTCGCGGATGCCTTCACGGAGGTGCACGACCAGGCGGCGGCTGCTCAGGTGGCCCGCGAGGGGGTCCACGCCCGCCACCGGGTCGCCGCTGTCGAGGTAGAGGGTGCGCACCGTGACCAGGGACTCGAAGTCGGCGGGCGTCACCTGCTTGACGGTCCGCCCGTCCGGCAGGGTGACGAGCCGCCCGTCGACGGGCGCGCCCGGGTCGACGTACCCGGTCCGCCCCGGCCCCTCCTCGACGACGACCGCGCTATCCCCGCTGAACCCGATGCGCGTGCTCAAGAACCGTCCCCCGTGCGTTGTGTGCGTCCCGCCCCACAATAGGGGTGCCCCACTCCCCCGTTGTGCGGATTCACCCGGCCAGCGCGCCGAATTCGAGCCGCCACGTGTGGAACCAGTCACGGAACCACGGGTGGCGTTCGGCGAGCGGCAGGATCGAGCGGACGGTCTCGGCGTAGTAGGAGCGGGCCTTCTCGGGCCGGGGGTGGGTGTCCAGCCGCTGGACGTTGCTCAGCCGGTCGGCGAGCTTCACCAGGACGGCGTCGTCCGGCGCCGAGCCCAGCCGCGCCAGGTAGGCGGCCCGCGCCTCCTCCCGCCCGACCCCGTCGGCGCGCGGCGGCTTGGTCACCCAGTCGACCAGGGTCGCCACGCGGTGGCCGAAGCGGTCCCGGACCTCGTCGAGGGTGGTGTCGGTGTCCTCCACCACGTCGTGCAGGACGGCGGCCAGCAGGAGGTCGACGTCGGTCACACCGATCCCCTCGACCAGCACGACCGCCGCCTCGAGCAGGTGTTCGACGTACGGCTCCCCCGCGGGCCGCGTCTGGTCGCCGTGCCGCTCGACCGCGAACGCGACCGCTTCGTCGAGCACGGCCAGGTCGCCTTTGGAGAGTCGGTCGGCCCACCGGACGCGCAGGACAGGCCAGCCGTCGCGCGCCGTGAAGATCCGCATCACAGGCCTCGTTTCCGGCGAATGTCTCCGCCTGTAGTCACCCCTGGTAGGAACGCAGCACCCCGCGCAGGACCTCGAGGTTCGCCTCCAGCCGGACGCGGCGGAAGCGACCGGGCTCGGCCTGGTACTCGGCAAGTCCCTCAGGCGAGGTGAAAGCCTGCGCGGGCACGGCGTCACCATTCGGGGGGATGAACTTCACGACCTCGACCGCCGCGGCGACCGCCAACTCGAGCATGCCCGCCGCCCGAACCCGCTCCCCCGCCGAAACCCCACGCGGGTCGGCCCTCACCGCCCCCGCCAACCGCGTGGAGTACCGCATGAACTGCCCGGGGCACAGGATCCGCGACGGCCGATCCCCACCGTAGGCGGGCGGAGGCGGCGGAATCTCCTCGTCGAGTTCGAAGACGAACGTCCGGCCCGCGCCGCACCGGGGGCAGGTGCCCCAGTAGTCGGCGACCAGCGCGCCGCCGGGGTCCGCGCGGAGGGAGTGCTCGACCTGGAGGCGGTGCTCGCCGCAGTGGCAGGGGTGGAGGTCGATGTACAGGCGGCACTCCGGCGCCGAACGCGCGACAAGCATGTGTTCTCCCCGTCCGACCCCCGCTTCGCAGGCCACGCTAGCAGCGCGCGAGGGGCGGCTCACGGGTTATCGGAAACAGACCCCGAACGGATTTCGATTCCACTGTGGACGGTATGGTTCCATCATCCGAGCAGGCCAGGCACACGACCACCATCTCCATGGCGAACCAAGCGTGGACGTGCGCTCACCCAGGTAGCCGCTATCCGTACTTGAGGTGACGGGCCGACTGCCATCCGCAGTGAACTGGAGGACCTCGGGATGTGGGAGCGGGAGCTCGGCGAACTGGTTTCGCTGGCGGGTAACCAACGCGGGTTGGTCACACCTGGGCAAGCAGCGAAGCTGGGGGTCAGCGTCGAGGGGCTCGACCACCTGACAGAGACCCAGCTCATCCGCAGGCTGCCGAACGGCATGTACTACCTCAAGCACACCGACATCTTGGGCCGGAGGACCAACAGCCGTACAGCGATTGGCTTGCCCTGGAACCGGACAAGACCGTGCACGAACGCCACGAGAACGAGCGTGCTGGTGGACATGCGGGAACTGCTCCGCTACATGACTCCCCTCGCCAATAGGGTCCAATACCCATTCCCGGTGCACGGCAGGTCATTCATCGAGTACTTCATGCCGTTGCCGCACCTCGGCAGCCTGTCCCCCGCAACGTCCGGTCGTGCACCATGATGATGTTCCCCAAACAGGTCGAAGAGTACGGCGGATGATGCGCTCCACTCGCGGCACCGTGCTGGGGTCCGGAGCGGACGAGAAGACCATGACAGACGAACTCGTCGCCAACCTCGCCGCGGACGTCGTCAGCCAAAGCCTGTGGCCCGACATCAAGGATCGGTCCATCGTCTGAGCCGACGCCGGACACCGGGCTTCCGACAAGACGAGTACCGACCCGACCGCGCCCGGGTAGCCTCTACCGTGCTTGAGGTGGCGGACTGACCGCCGTCGTCAGGATCTGGGAGGAACCGGGATGTGGGAACGGGAGCTGGGCGAACTGGTGTCGTTGGCCAGGAACCAGCATGGGTTGGCCACGCCTGCGCAGGTGGCGAGACTGGGGATCAGCGCCGAGGGACTCACCCACCTGATGGACATGAGCCTGGTCGAGCGGTTCCCGAACGGGACCTACTACCTCAGCTATACGGACCGGGTTGGGACGATTTACCAACAGTCATATGAAGACTGGCTTTCCCTGGAGCCGCACGAGACGTCGTATGAACGCCGCAAGAACGAGTTGAACGCTGTGATGTCACACGGCGGCGCGGCCCGTCTGCACAGAATCGGCAAATACGTTGGAGCGCGATCGCACTTCACAGTGCGAAATGATCGCGAGGCGCTGCCGAATATTACCTTCACAGTCGCAGAAATCCCCAAAACGGAAGTAATGCGTGTCGAAGGCGTCCCTGTCACCACGCCCCTTCGGACCATCGCCGACCTCGTGGTCGAATGTGGCGGTGGAGCACCCGAGCGCCTGGTTTCCGATGCGGCGCATCTCGATCTCGTGGACCTGCGAGAACTGCTCGCCTACATGATCCCATTGGCCACGAAGGTCAGGTATCCATTCCCGATCCACGGCAGAGCGTTCATTGAATACTTCGCGCCAGATCTACACCTCGGCAGCCTGTCTCCGCGCAACGTGCGGTCGGCCACAGCAATGATGTTCCCCCAACAGGTCGAGGACATGCTGCCGGAAGCGCGACGTCTGCTGCACTCCACCCGCAGCATCGTGCTGGGGTCCGCGGCGGACGAGAAGACGGTGACCGACGAACTCGTCGCCAACCTGGCCGCGGACATCGTCAGCCAAAGCCTGTGGCCCGACATCAAGGACCGGTCCATCGTCTGAGCAGAGCCCGTCGACACGGCGTCTCGCGCACACCGGCGCGGTGTCGGTCGTCTCTACTCGGAACGGCGAACCACCCGGTCGATCGCTTCCCGCAGGTTCTGGATCTCCGCCGGATCGAAGGCGAAGACGCGCATGTCGTCCACGGCCTGTCTGCGGAATCCGGGATCCGACAGCAGGTCGGTCAACACCTGGGTGACGGCTGCGGCCCGTTCCTCGGGCGCGGCCGCGAACGCCTGGCGGATCCGGTCCGCTTGGTCCGCGGGTAGCGGTTGGTCGTTGCGGAAACCGGCGTAGGCGAACAAGATGTCCGACTTCTCTATCTGTCGGTCAGCAGTGAAGCCCGGATCGACAACGCCATTGAGCGCGAGGCGGATACCGTCCCATTTGCGTGTCATCCCCTCGGAGGTGTCAGCCTCCGCGCTGAGCCACCGGTGCAGCTGGTCGACGTAGAACTCGCTCTCCGCCCACTGCTGGTCGCTCCAGGTCTGCCACTCCGCTCCGGTGAGCCCGGCGGTGCGACCAAGCCGTTGGGACCAACTCCCCAGCTCGCCGCTGTCCACCAACCGGACGATCCGGTCCGCGGTCACGGCGACCCTGGCGGACTCGTAGACGGCGATAGGCTGCGCTCGCCTGTTCGACGGGTCGTCCAGATCCCGGCCGTAGAGCACGCGCTCGATCGACGACAGCGGGGCGGAACGCGCTTCGGTCTCCGCGAACCTCGTGATGATCGGCCTGCCGGAGCTGTCGTAGAGCTGCGCGCCGCGTGAGTCCACGGCCGCTTCGTGGCTCCCGTAGGCCCATTCCTGCCAGTAGAGGGCCCAGCGGTTGCCCTTGTTGCCGTCGTGCTCCTTGGCTTCCAGGTAGACCGTCGGGGTACCGAGGACGGCGGGCAACTCCATCGCACCGCTCTCCATGCCGATCTGCACGACGTCGTGCTGCTCGGTCAGCCGGTGGAAGAACAACGCCTGCTCGGCGTGGCTGAGGGGTTGTCCCCCGTTGCGGTCCGCGTCCCAGTAACCCACCAGGGTGTCGGCGTCCACGCCGTCGAGCACGCCGTCGCGCCGCCACTGGTCGAGCAGTTCCGGGCGCCGGGCGAACACGTCGTCGCCGAGCAGTACCGGTCGGACGTCCGGGTGGGACTCGCGAAGCGCCTCGATCGTCTGGCGCAGCATCTCCGGTCGGGTGTCCAAGTGGGGGCCGTGCCTGCTGCCGACCGGTTGGTCACGAGAGTCCCGAACCCAGAGCAGTGCGTACTTCTGACGCGTCCGCTCGCCCTGTCCGTCGCGGGGCGGTGTGGCTGCTTCGAGGCGGTCGACAACGTCCTGCGCGCGGCGCTCGCGGTGTTCTCCCCGCTCGCCGGACCCGCGCATCGCGTCGAGCATGTCTTGGCGCGCCTGCTCGGGGTTGTCCCGGATCGCGTCGAGCGTGAGCAGGTGCGCGCGGACCCAGCGGCTGTCGCCGTAAACGCCCTTGTCCTTGCCGTCGTCGTGGACCAATCGGATCCGGCTGGGATCGATGCCGTGGTCGTCGATGAGCCGTTGCCGCATCTTTATCGCGTCGCGCAGCGGTTGCGCCTGCATGTCGACGAGGTCGCGCGTCACCGTGTCCGCGCTTGAATCGGTGCGTGGGAGGCCGTTGCTCTGCCGCCAGTAGGCCGCGGCGTTGGCGTCGTTGGCCTCGATGCCGTCCGGAACCGGGCCCAGGTGCGCGACGTGTGACTGGTGCGCCTCCCAGCGGTAGGTGCCGATCGTGCGGTTGAACTCGTAGGCGATTTCCAGCGTGGTACCCCGGTCGGCCATCAACGCCGCGCTGTGGATGTACAGCTCGCCGCGCTGGTGGGTGTAGACCCGGAGGTTCTTGGAGTCCAAGCCCGTCACCGGCGAAGGGGTCTCGCCCACCTCGGCCATGAAGTCGCGTACGGCCCTGAGCTTCTCCGAGGTTCCGAGATCTCCCTCTTTGAGCCGGTCCACGAACGCGTCATAGCTGTCCGGAGAGCGTCGATCGGCCAGCGCGTCCCACCGCTCGACCATCGCCGGATCTGCCAAGGCGTCGGAGGGCGGCGCGTCGCCGGTGCGTTCCAGCAGCTGGGCTTGCCGAACGCGGGGTTGCTCACCCGAGTCCTGGACTTGCTCGGGTGAGCCGCCGCGCTCGGTGTCCGGTGTGTCGAACTGCTGCCCGTCGAGTTCCGACTTGTCCACCCACCGCCACTCCCGGTGGTCCCAGCGGGCGTCCGGCGGGTTGTCCGACAGCAGCGGGTCGAGGAACCTGCCGGCCAGCATCTCCGCTTCCTTCAGGCTCTTGTGGGCAAGAGCGGGCAGGGTCTTGGCGTATTCCGCGAAGCTGCGGGCCCAGTCCGGGTTCGGCACCTCGAAGCGCTTCGGCACCTGCAGGGCTTCCTGCTGGTCGATCCGCCAGGCGAACTCCCGCCGCAGTTCCGCGTGGGTCTCCCTGGCGTCCCACGGGCTGTTCGTGGCGAGCATGAGGACGTCGGCCAGGTCCTGGGACCGGATCGGCGGGGCACCCGACCTGCACGTGAACTTGTCCCTGCTGATCAGCACGCACTCATCGCATTTGGTTTCCAGCGTTCGGCTGCCGTGGGTGTACATGCCGGACACCTTGTGCGCCAGCGTCTCCTCCAACGAGATGACCCGCAGGTTCGGTGTCGCTCCCTCGGCGCCGGTCGAAAGAGCGCGGTCCGGGAACGGGACCACATCCGGTTCGCGCCACACCGGCCCGGCACCGGACGGATCAGGCCTCGGCCGCGGTGGGGCGAGGTCGACACTGAGGTCCATCATCGGGTCGACGCCGAGGTAGACGGTGTGGGAAAGGCGGACGCCGGTGCCGTTGAGCAGCGACTTCGTCGCACCTCGGACGAACGTCAGGTGGTCACCGAGATCACGCGCCAGAGCGCGCTCGTAGTCGCGGACCATGCTCTCCGGGTCCGCCGTCGTGGTCCTCGTGAAGTCGAGGTCGGTGCTCGATCTACTGCCCGGATAGCGGGCACGCAGCGCTTGCCCACCCTTGAGCACCCAGCCATCGGGGTTGTCCGCGAAGAACCGAGCGAGCGCGCGCCCGATGATGAACTGCTGGATCTCGTCTTTGGGCGTGGTCCCTCGTTGTGCCGCTTCGATTTCAGCATTTCGTTTGAGGTCGGCCGTAAAACGCTCGATCCCCGGAGCCGCATCTGCTGGCGGATTGGACAGGTCGGCCTCTGCCCGTTGTTCCGTATCCGACCGCTCGCTGTTGGGGCTGTCGTGGTGGCGGTCGCCGGGTGGTAGGTCGTGTTCGGGGCGTCCGACGTCGGCGAGGAAGGCGCGGACGTCCGACCTGCCGGACTCGGTGAGCAGCTGGTCGACCAGGCCGCGCCGCTCCGGGGCGCCCGCGGTGTCGTCGCGCAGGCCGAGGTGGTCGACCAGGGCCAAGCCCTCCCGGCGGACGCGGGCGAGGCTGATGGCGTCGGCCGGGGTCAGCTTGCTGTACTGCTCTGCCAGGACCCGCAGTTCCTGGGCGCGGCCCGCGTCCCGGCTGGAGGGGCGGGTGCCGGGTTCGGGGGTGCCCGGGCGCAGCGCGTCGTGGGCGGGGGGTGTTTCGCCGTTCGCGTGGAGTTTGCGTTCGTAGGCGATGGTGCCGAGTTCGTTGGCGACCGCGCGGTCGACGTGCCTGCTGTCCATGTTCCTAGATAGCTCGACGAGGTGCCTGCCGCCCTCGTGGTCGGCGGTGGTGCGGGCCACCATCCGCTCCGGAAGTGGGGCGGAGCGGACGTCGACGGTGTAGGAGCCGTGGGGATCCGTGACGCGGTGGGAGCCGTCCGCGAGCCGTTCGACGCGGGTGTGGTCGAATCCCCCGGCGATCCGCTCGACGGCGGCGCGGCCCTGGTCGGCCAGTCGTTGGGCGTGGGCGTTGCTCGCCTCGGGGACGCCGTGGCCGTGGAAACCCGAGTCCGGGACCGGTGGGACGTGCCGCCGCTCGGGGCGGGGGCGGTGGTCCTGGGTCGTGTCTTCGCCGCGGTGGGCGGCTTGCTGTGGCGCTCGGGTGGGGGTGTTCGTACCCCAGCTCGGGGTGTGGCCGGGCGGGTACGGTCCCTTGTGGACAGTCTGGTCGCCGTCCGGGGAGAAGGTGTGCCACTCGCCGTTGGGGGGCCAGGTGGGCTTGGCGGGCTTGCTGGGGTCGGCGCCGTGTTCGCGGCTGGAGGCGAACATGTTGCCGGTGTGGTCGACCCAGGAGTCGCCGGTCGGTGCGGTGACCTTGGTGCCGAGTTCCCGGGACAGCTGGGCGGCGAACCCGTCGCGGGTGCTGCCGGTGCCGCAGCCGAGGACGGTGACCGGGCCGCCGTCGTAGTCCGGGTTGGCGCGGATGAGGTCGGCCACCTGCCGCGGTGACAACGGGGTGTTGCCGACCCGCATCGCGTCGGCGGAGCCGTGCATGTCGACGAGGAACTGGCCGGGGATCCCCTGGACCCGTCCCGCCGTGTAGACGTCGTTGTTGTGGGCCGACTTCTCGTTGACGAACGGCGAGGCGGCGCCCGGGGCGAACGCGGACATGCCACCCGGGGTCGACCGCAGGTGCGGGCGCAGGGATTCCAGGGTCGGGTCGGCCAGGTGACCGATGCGGTCGCCGAGCGAACCCTCGCGGATCGGGCGGCTTTCCTGGCGGGGCGGGGTGTTCGGCCCGTAGTTCCGGTCGGGGCCGTCGTGGAGTTGCGGGGGCGCGTGCGGCCCGTCGATCCGGGGGTTCGGCTTCGGGGGCGACTGGGTGGCGGTCGAGGTGTCCGTTGTGGACGTGTTCCGGTCGCGGTACAGGTAGTCCGGGTTGGGTACGAACGGGCCGCGCACGAACTTCCTGTCGCCCGGGTCGTACGTCATCTTGTACCAGCCCTTGACGTACTTCCAGTCGATGCCGCCGGGGAAGAGGACCTCCGACTCGCCGCGGTCCTTCTTGCCGGTGCTCGGGTACAGGGTTGCGTCGGAGTAGATACCGCCCGGTGCGGTGATCTCGTAGAGGTACCGGCCGAGCGCGAAGTCCTCGGCGGTCTTGCGGTCGGTCGAGGTGGAGACGAAGGCGTTGGTCTGGCCGTCGGCGTGCTGGGCGATGTCCGGGGTGACACCGTTCGGGTACTTCGAGGCCCACTCCGGGCGGTTCGTGTACGGCGGGAGGAAACCGCTGGCCGCCGCGAGCTCCTCCGGGGACCGGGCGTCGCCGCGGTACAGCGTGTGATCGCGGTGCAACCAGTCGATGATCTTGCGGACGATCACCTTGGCCACGCCGTACTTCGTCGGGTCGACGCCGTGCATCGCCACGGGCGGGCGGTCCGAGTCGCCGCGGTCGATGCCGTACTCGCGGAGCTGGTCGGGGGTGAACGCGGGCCCGGACGGCTGTGTCTCCGGCCGGGTCGACCACGCGTTCTCGGGCGGCCCGGGCCGCCGCGGCGGCGCGCCAGGCCCGGGCGGCGGGTTGCCCTGCCATCCGCCGTTGCCCCGGTGCTGCCCCGGCGGGACACCCGGCCGACCCGGGTGGGGTGCCTGCGGTCCGTGCTGAAGTGGCGGTCGGTGGCCGGGTGGCGGCGCCTGGTGGAAAGGGCGGTTCGGCGGCGGGGCGAAGCCGCCGGGGCGTGTGGGTCCGCCGTGCGGGTTGCCCTGGGGCGCGGGCGGCCTACCTCCCGGCGGGAACCCGCCGTGGGGAGGCGTCTGGCCGGGTGGGCGAACGCCCTGGGGTGGGTTTCCCGGGTGACCGGAGTAGGCGGCGGGCGCTCCCGGGTGCTGTCGGGGCACGTTCGGCGGCCGACCGGGCCCGGCAGCGGGATCACCGGGCAACGTCCCCGGAACACGGCCCGGCGAGGTCCGCGTGCCATCCGGGGTGGCGCCGCCCGGGAAGCCGGGGTGCCCACCGGGAGCGTTCGGCCGGAAGCCCGCCGGCGCGTGCGGACCGGCCTGCACTCCTCCCTGACGTGGTGCCCCACCGGACAGCGCGTCGGCGATGCGGTTGGCCGGGCCGGCCTGAGCGCCAGGCTGATGGGCACCCGGCTGGCCGATGGCGGGCCGGGGCGGGTTCGTCGACGGGCCGGGATCCGCGCCGGTCGGACGGGAACCACCCGGCAGCCCGCCGGCGGCGGTCGGCGGACGAGCGGGACCACCGGGTGGCTGAGCACCAAGCGGACGGGAGCCGGGCGGGGGGAGGGAACCCGGGGTGCCCGCCGACGGGCCGCCAGTGGGCTGGATGCCAGGCGGACGCGAGCCGCCGGGAGCGCCTGCCCCGGTCGCGGGCCGAGAGGCAGGGGTGCCCGTAGTCGGCCCATTGGTCGGCTGTGCACCTGTCGGACTGCTTGGGGTGCCTGCCGCAGACGAGGAGCGGGAAGCGGTGGCACCCGAGGGCGGACCAGCTGCCTGCTGGGCACCATGCGGACGTGAGCCTGGGGTGCCCGTGGACGGGCCACCAGTCGACTGGGTGACTGATGGACGCGAGCCTGCCGGTGCGCCCGCCTGGGCAGTGGGGGGACGAGTGCCGGGAGCACTTGTGAGCGGGCCGCCGGTCGATTGGGTCGCGGGTGCGGGTGAAACCGGGGCACCGGCCGCCGTCGACGGACGGGAGGCCGGAGTACCTGCTGGCGTGCCCGGTGGACGCGAGCCGGCCGGGGCACCTGCCTGCGCACTGAGAGGGCGCGTGCCGGGAGTACCTGCCGACAGGCCGCCGGTCGGCTGGGCGCCGTGCGCACGCGAGCCGGCCTGGGCGCCGGCAGCCGCCGACGGACGGGAGGCCGGGTTGCCTGCTGGTGTGCCGCCTCCCGGAGCGCCCGGCGGACGCGATCCCGCGGGGTTGCCCGCCTGGGCAGTGGAAGGACGCGAGCCCGGGGTGCCCGTTGACGGGCCTGCGGTCGGCTGGGCACCGCGCGAGCCTGCCGGAGCGCCGGCGGCGGTCGAGGGACGCGAAGCAGGCCCGCCGGCCGGTTGAGCGCCGGGTGGGCGTGCACCGGTTGGGGTGCCCGCTTGTGTGGTGGGAGGGCGTGAACCAGCCGTGCCCATGGGTGGGCCGCCGGATGGCTGGGTTCCGGGTGTGCGGCCGGACAGGTCCGGAGGGCGTGCACCGGCAGAGGCGCCTGCTTGCGCGGTCGCCGGGCCCCCGCCGGGGGTGCGAGACGCGGCCGGCGGGCCGGCCTGCTCCGCAGTGCCTGGCACGCGGGGTGCGGAGGTCGGTCGGTTGGTCGGGCCGGTGGGGGTCTGTTGCGGCGTGCCCGTCGCGGTGGGGTTGTTGACCTGGCGGGGAGCGCCCGGAGTGCCCGCCGGGCCACGAGGGGCGGTGTCGGTGCCGCCCGACACCGCCGGTGCGCCGCTTGGTCTTGCCGCGCCCGGGGCGTTCGCCGTCCGTGGTGCGACGCTTGAGTCGGAGGACGCGCGGGGCGCGGTCTTGCCCAGGCCGTCGCCGGAGCGGCCGAGGTTGGACGCGTTCGACCGGTCGGTGTCGCGGGCCGCCTGCGCGGTGTCCTTGACCTTCCGCCCGCTGGTCTCCGCTGATTCCGCCGCCCGCTGGACGCCCTCGCGGGCGGTCTTGATCGCCTCATCCGCCTTGAACATGGCGACTTGGCCGAACACCCCCGCGCTCTGCGACGAGGCGCCGATGTTGAGCTTGCCGCCGACGCCGTCGCGGAGTTGGCCGCCGCGACCGGAGATGCGGTTGCCGATGGCGTCCATGCCATCGGGGTCCATGCCCGTCCCGGATCCGACTCCGGACCCGGGACCGACGGAGCCGCCCGGGGTGGGTGTGCTCGACCCGCCGTGGTGGGTGGTTCCCCCGTGGCTGCCACCGGGGGAATCGCCGTGCCTGCGCATCTGTCGGTCAGTGGGCCAAGCCGGGGTTGACGCCAGGGGTCTGCGGTTGGGTCTGCGGCATCTCGTACGGCTTGACCGCGTCGTAGGCGGTCTTGGCGTAGTCGCCGTAGTCGGAGAACTTCTCCAGGCCCTTCATCAGGCCGGACATCTTCTTCGACAGCTCGCCGATCCTTTTGCCGAATCGCTCCATCGCCTCAAGCAGCTTCTTCAGCCGCCCGGCGATCTTGGTGGACAGCCTGATCGCCTTGCCCATGGCATAACCCGCATAGGTGGCGACCGAGCTGCCGAGGGTCACCGTGGCCGACGCGGCGGCGATGATCGCGCCTGTGACCAGGTCGCCGATCAGGTCGGAGATCCAGTCGAAGACCATGGCGCGCAGCTCGCAGACCAGCGCGCCGGACAACGCGTAGATCGCGGCCGTGCCGTCCATCGTCTTGCCGAGCGCCTCGTACTGCGCCGCCATCTGTTCCTGCGACGCCCGGAACGCCTCGTTCGACTCGCCGGACCAGGAGCCGCCCATCGCCTGAACGTCGTCCCGGTGTTCTTGGGCGACCATCTTCATCTCAAGGGCGGCGGACTTGAGCTGGTCGGTGTTCGCGTTGATCTCGTCCGGGTTGCCGAGCAGGGCGTCGAGGGGCTCGCGGAGGAAGCTGATGTGCTCCAACAGCCAGCCGACACCGGCCGAGATGACCGAGCTGAGGGGGTCGGCGGCCGAGCCGACCACGTCGACGACCATCCCGGCGCCCCCGATGGCGGCGTCGATGACGTCGACGCCCTCACCCTCGGACTCACCGGTCAACGTGTCGACGAACCCGGCGACGCTCTCCACGGCGCCCGCGCCCTCGTACCACTCGGTCACGCTCTGCTCCCCCACTGCCGTTCCCCCTGAACGGCCATCGGCCAGAGCCTTGCACACCGGCACCGGGCGCGGGTCCGGAATGGCCGGGTTCGCCGCGTCAGAACGCGGGCCACGGGATGGGGCGGCCGTCCTCGTCGGGTTCGGGGAAGACCGGGGCGGCGAGCAGGGCCTGGGTGCGGGAGCGCAGGGCGGCGATCTCGGTCAGGGTGATGTGCGGGGCCAGTTCCTCGGGCAGGTCGTCCCCGCGTAACGCGGCCGACAGGGTGTGCAGGGCGTCGACCGCCTCGTCCGGCAGCGCCTCCCCCGCCCAGCCCCACAGCACCGTGCGCAGCTTCGGCTCCTGGTGCAGGCAGATGCCGTGGTCGACGCCGTAGACGCCGCCGTCGGTGCCGTGCAGGACGTGCCCGCCCTTGCGGTCGGCGTTGTTCAGCACGACGTCGAGGGCGGCCATCAGCGCGACCGGGGCGGCGTTCGAGTGGGCCAGGACGGCCGGGTCGCCGTAGCGGTCCAGGGCGCGCAGCACCGGGCGCCAGCCCTGGGGCAGCTCGTCCGGTGCCAGGACGTCGACCAGGTCGTCGCCCTCCTTGGTGTCCACCCACAGCTGCGCCATCCCCGGCCCGAAGGGGCCCTGGCGCAGCACCGTCGGCGGGATGACCGCCAGCCCGGCCGCCCGCGACACCAGGTACGCGGCCACCTCGCGGCCCGCCAGCGTGCCGTCGGGGAAGTCCCACAGCGGGCGCTCGCCGCGGATCGGCTTGTACACGCACTTGGCCTCGACGCCCTCGGCCTCGATGGCGCAGAACAGGGTCGCGTTGGACGCGTCGACCAGCCTGCCCTCGATGTCCAGGGTGCCGTGGCGCAGGAACTCCCCGGCGTCGGGGTCGGTGGGCAGCACGGCGGGTCAGTCCTCTTCGCTGCGGCGGTACCCGTTCTGCCGCGGGCACACGTGCCCCTCCGGGTCCAGTGGTTCCCCGCACAGCGGGCACGGCTTGCGGCCCGCGTTGACCACCCGGTCGGCGCGCTCGGCGAAGGCGCGGGCCTCGGTCGGGGACAGGAACACCCGCACCGCGTCCGGGCCGTCCTCGGTGTCGTCGAGCACCACCGACTCGTCGACCTCGCCCTCGGTGGCGGCGAGCAGCTCGATGACCACCGCGCGGGTCTCGGCGTCCCAGCCCAGGCCCATGGTGCCCACCCGGAACTCCTCCTCGACCGGCACCTGGAGCGGCTCGGCGTCGACGTCGTCGTCCTCGACCCGGTCGTCGACCTCGGCGCCGAAGCGGCGGTGGACCTCCTCCAGCAGCGACCCGATGCGCTCGGCGAGCACCGCGACCTGCTGCTTCTCGATGGTCACGCTGACCGTGCGGGCGCTCTCGACGGCCTGCAGGTAGAACGTGCGGTCGCCGGGCTGCCCGACCGTTCCGGCTATGAAGCGGTCGGGCTGACGGAAGACGTGGATGACACGGGCCATGGCACCTCCGACCTTATGGGACATCGTCGGGACGGGCAGGCCGTACCCGCCGGTGTCGCCGCACACCTAAACCGTATCGGGCGATCGGACGGGACTCGGTAGGGTCCTGCCTGTGGTGAAGATCGCTCCATACGGTACGTGGGTTTCCCCGCTCGGCGCCGCCGACGTGGCCCGCGCCGACAGCAGGCCGCGCTGGGTGCGCGCGCACGGTCCGGACACGTTCTGGGTCGAGGACCGACCCGCCGACGGGGGCCGCGTGACCCTGGTGCGCCACGACGGCGCGCGGGTCCGCGAGCTGACCCCGGCGCCGTGGAACGTCCGCAACCGGGTGCACGAGTACGGCGGTCTGCCGTACCTGGTCATGTCCGGCCGCGTCGTGTTCACCCACTGGGTCGACCAGCGGCTCTACCTCACCGACCTCGACGGCGCCGAGCCCCGACCGATCACCCCGGAGCCGAATGAGCCCCAGGGGCTGCGGTACACCGACCTGGTGGCGGGCCCGGACGGCACCGAGGTGTGGTGCGTGCGGGAGGACCACGACAACTTCCGCGAACTGGTCGCCGTGCCCCTCGACGGCGGCGAGCCGCGGGTGCTGGGCCGCACCCACCACTTCATGTCCGGCCCGAAGCCGAGCCCCGACGGCCGTCACGTGGCGTGGCTGGGCTGGGAGCACCCGGCGATGCCGTGGGACGGCACCGAGCTGTGCGTGGCCGCGGTCACCGCCGACGGGACGCTGGGCGCGCACCGGGTGGTGGCGGGTGGGCCGCGTGAGTCGGTGTGCCAGGTGGAGTGGGAGTCGGCGGACGCCCTGCTGGTGCTGACCGACCCGGACGGCTGGTGGAACCTGCGTCGTATCGGTGTGGACGGTGCCGCGGCGACGCTGGCGCCCGGCGAGTACGAGCTGGGCGGCCCGCTGTGGCAGCTGGGCTACCGGTGGTTCGCGCCGCTGGGCCGGGGCCGGTACGCGGTGCTGCGCGACGACCGGCTGGCGGTGCTCGACGAGCGCAGCGGCACGGTCACCGACGTGGAGACCGACCTGCCGCTGTGGACGCACTTCGACGCGACCCCCGACGGCGTGGTGGTCGGCGCGGCCGGTGGACCGCGCGAGGGGTGGCGGCCGGTGCGGCTGGACCTGTCCACAGGGGAGCTGGTCGACCTGGCCGGGGCCGAGGAGTCGGCGTACGCCGAGTACCTGCCCGAGCCGGTGGCGCGGTCGTTCGACAGCCCGGACGGGTACCGGGTGCCCGCGTACGCGTACCCGCCGACCAACCCGGACTTCGCGGCGCCGGACGGGGAGCTGCCGCCGTACGTGGTGTACCCGCACAGCGGCCCGACCTCGCGGGTCACCCCCGCGCGCAACCTGGACATCGCGTACTTCACCAGCCGCGGCATCGGGGTCGTCGAGGTCGACTACGCCGGGTCCACCGGCTACGGGCGCGCGTTCCGCGAGTTGCTCAACGGCGCCTGGGGCGTCGCCGACGTCCGCGACTGCGCCACCGTCGCCCGGGCCCTGGTCGCCGAGGGCACCGCGGACCCGCGCCGGTTGGCGATCCGGGGCGGGAGCGCGGGCGGGTGGACCGCGGCGGCGGCGATCACCACGGTGGACGTGTTCGCGTGCGCCGCGATCAGCTTCCCGATCCTGGACCTGTCCCCGTGGGCCGAGGGCGGCGTCGACAGCCACGACTTCGAGTCCCGCTACGTCGAGGGCCTGGTCGGGAGCCTGCCGGAGCACCGCGAGCGGTACCTGGCGCTCTCGCCGATCAACCACGTCGACACCCTCGCCGGTCCGGTACTGCTGCTACAGGGCCTGGACGACCCGGTGTGCCCGCCCGCGCAGGCCAACCGGTTCGTCGCGGCGCTCGACGGCACCGGTGTGCCGCACGCGTACCTGACGTTCGAGGGCGAGAGCCACGGCTTCCGGCGCGCGGAGACCATCGTCACGGCCCACGAGGCGGAGCTGTCGTTCTACGGTCAGGTCTTCGGCTTCGACACCGACGCCCCGACCCTGGAGCTGCACCGATGAACCGCACCCACCCCGCCCGCCTGCGCCCGGGCTCGACGGTGGCGCTGGTCGCCCCGGCCGGGCCGGTGGACCCGGACCAGCTGGCCCGGGGCGTCGCGGTGCTCCAGTCGTGGGACCTGGTGGTGAAGGTCGGCGACCACGTCCTCGACCGCCACCCGAAGCTGCCGTACCTGGCGGGCGCCGACACCACCCGGGCCGCGGACTTCCAGAAGGCGTGGACCGACCCCGAGGTCGAGGCGGTCCTGTGCGCGCGGGGCGGCTACGGCTCCCAGCGCCTGGTCGACCTGCTGGACTGGGACGAGCTGGCCGCGGCGGGTCCCAAGGTGTTCGTCGGCTCCAGCGACACGACCGTCCTGCACGCCGCCCTCGGCGAGCGCCTGGACCTGGTGACCCTGTTCGGCCCGATGATGGCGGGCACCCTGTTCGACGAGGAGGCCCAACGCCACCTCCAGGACACCCTGTTCTACCCGGAGAGCGTGAAACGCCTCATCGGCCCCAAAACCGCGACGGCGGGCCACGGCCTGGCCCGAGGCCGCACGGTGGGCGGCAACCTCTCCCTGATCTCCACAACCCTGGGCGCCGCGGACTTCTACCCGCCGCCGGACGGGGCGATCCTGCTGCTCGAGGACGTTGGGGAGTCGCCGTACCGGGTGGACCGGATGCTGACGCAGCTGCTGCGGGCGGGCTGGTTCACCGGGGTGTCGGGGATCGCGCTGGGGTCGTGGTCGGGGTGCGGGGACCTGTCGGAGATCTACGGGGTGACGGAGGACCTGCTCGGGGGGCTCGGCATCCCGATGGTCTGGGAACTAGGCTTCGGCCACTGCCCGGGCCAACTCACGATCCCCCTGGGCGCCGACGCCACCCTCGACGCCGACGACGGCACGCTGATCATGACGGAACCGGTGCTCTCCTAGCACCGCCCGTGGGCCGCGCGATCCCACCGGAAACCGCGCGGCCCAGGTGAAACCCAAGCTCCCGAAAACCCGCGCAGCACGGACAACGCGACTCTTCGTGTATCCGTTCCGGCACGGTTTCCCACGTAAACCTGCCTTGACCACACGTGCCTCGGCTCGGGGATCGCTGGTTGGCTGCGCGGGTCCGGTGGACCTCAGTCGACGGCATCACCGTGTCCGTCGTGGACCGGAGGTGATAGCGGCAGGAGCGGTTCGCGCCAGGCTCCGGGTGGAGGCTGGCGGTCAGCGCCACGTGGGGTATTCGCGGCGGTCAGGGTGAGGAAGCGGTCGACTGCGACTCTTGCTTCCGCTCTGGGGTCGGACGGGGGTGTTTCGCCTAGTAGGGCGCGGATTTGGTGGTCTTGGATCACCAGGCCGTAGAGGAGTCGGAAGGCGTCCGGGGTTCGGGATGCCGTTGGCGGCCAGGTAGGACTCGACCAGAGGGCCCGTTGTGTGTCGGCCGTGTTGGAGTACCAATTCTGCGAGTTCGGGGGCGGCCATCGCGGCTCGGTTGATTGCCGGGGACGGGGGGCTCACCAGCAGGCCCAGCAGGTTCTCGGCGATGGTGATCAGTTGGTCGCGGAACGGGGCGGGGGTCGCGAGGGCGGTGGTCACGGCCGCGGTGACGGTGTCGGCTTGGCGGCGGATCAGGTCGGCGAGCAGACCGGTGCGGTTGCCGAACCAGGCGTAGAGGCTCGACGACCGCGCCTTTGTCGCCTCGATGCGCGGCATCAACGCCGTCGTCCGCAACGTTGCCTTCGCGCCGAGTTTCTTCGGGGCGCTGGTGCTCACCGCCGTGGCCTTGGCACTGCACACCCGCCGACCGGTGCGGCGGGTGCTGGTGTGGGCGGTCGCGGCGCTCGTCCTCTACGCCGCCGCCTTCGCGCTGACGATGGCGGTCAGCGTGCCGCTCAACGAGTGGCTGGCCGCCGCGGGCGTACGCGGACCCGGCCGCGGTGCGCGCGCAGTACGAGGGACCGTGGGTGGCCTGGAACATCGTGCGGACGATCCTGTCGACGCTCGCGGTGGTGTGCTTGGTGGCGGCGGTGGCCGCGCGTGCCCGGATCAGGGCCCCTCGAGCGGTCTGATCTCCTTGCGCAGGCCGCGGCCCTGGGTGCGGCCGACGACGGCGAGCGCGACCGCCAAACCCAGGGCGATGAACCGGGAGGCAACCTCGGCTTCACTCGTCGACAGGCCCATCGAATACACCACCGGTATGCGCGCGATCGCGTCAACGAGGAACAAGGTCGCGCAGACCGCGGTCATTGTGCGCGCTTTCCTCCGCAGCACCGGATTCCGCCGCCAAGCCGCGTCCCAAAGGGACGGTTTGCCGAGGAAGCGGCGGGCCAGGTGGTACGCCACCGGGCGGCCGAACAGCAGTGAACAGTAGCAACCCACCGCGAAGGCGGCGGTGAAGGCGGAATCCTTGGCGATCGCCACGCGCGGGTCGCCGACCAGCAGTGCGGCGATCACGGCCGCGGCGAACAGGAGCAGGATGAAGGCCGCGAGGCCGTCCAGGCGCTTGGTGTGGATCGCGGTGAAGAGCACGCGGAGCAGGGACGTGGAGCCCGCCGCGGCGATGGCGATGAGGTCGGACACGCCCAACAGGTGCAGGGCCAGGTAGACGCCCGCGGGCAGGACGACGTCGATCAGCAGGAGTGGCAGCATGGCGCGGCCGGTCGCGGGACGCGTTTCGACGGAATGACGGAGTTCTCCGTTGTCCGATATAGACATTTATCCCCCAGGTTGATGTCTAGTTCGAGCGGGATACCTTTCGTGTCAACGGCGTGACGTTGTCCGATTCGGACGGCCAGGTCAGCGAGCAGGCACGGAGATCGGCCACCACCGAGTCGAGCCAGTCCGCCTCGGCGTTGTCCAGCGCCCGCGCGTGTTCGAGTTCCAGCAGCGCCAACCGGTCCAGGTGCGGACGAACGAGCGCGATCTGCGTGTCGACGTCGGCGATCCGGCCGCGTAGCGCCACGACGCGCGACTGGAGCGCGCGCAGCGCGGACTCGACGGGCAGGTGGGCGAGGAAGGAGACCGCGGCGGTGAACACCGGTCGTTCGGTGCGCGGTGTGGAGAGCAGGTCGAGCAGCCGGAGTTCGAGGCGTTCGCGGCCGCTGTCGGTGATCCGGTACGTGGTCCGCTCGGGCCTGCCCTCGTCCTTGGTCGTCTCGGCCTGCTCCACGTTACCGGCCCGCAGGAGCCGGTCGACGGCGTGGTACAGGCTGCGCGGCAGGCCGGTGACGAAGTCCTTGCGGCGCTCCTTGATCAGCCGCTGCATCTCGTAGGGGTGTCGTGGCTGTTCCGCCAGCAGCGCCAGCACCGCCAACGCCACGACGTCCCGGTCGCCGAGCCGTTCCCTGGCCATCCCACCCCCGCCAACTAGTGCGTCACGCATCAAGCACTTTGCACTATAGCGGATCGCCGCACGGTGCGGCGGCGGTCAGGGTTCGAGCTGCTCGGGGATGGAGTCGCGGGCGCCGGTGGGGTGCTGGGTGCGGCCCTGCTCGTCGTAGATCTTGACCCAGTCGACGGTCGGGAACTGCTTGAGCGTGGGCGTGATCTGCCCCGCGACGGTGATCACCGCGGAGCCGTCGGAGCTGATCGGGCCGAGCAGCCGCACGTGCGCGACGCGGTCGATGTCGACGCGGAGATCGGCGAAGCCCGTGACGTGGCTGCTGACGAACCGCAGACGCCTAGCGCGTTCGGACTCCCCTGGGCCGTCGAACAACGCCCGCAGCGCGGCGTTCGCGACGGCGGGCTTGTCCAACCTGCGCTCCACCGCGGTGACCGGCGGGTCGGTGTTGTCGTCCACCTTGTGGTCGTCGCAGAAGAAGACTTCGCCGCAGTACCAAGGATTCCGGCCCTCCTGGGCGATGTCGACGACCACCCGCGCGCCGTCGAGGGCGAAGGCCCGGAACGGCACCGGGTCGGTCGAGCCGCCGACCGCGATACCGAAGCTGACGTGTCCCTCGAAGTCCCCAGCCAGCTTGACCTGCCGGACCCTCGCCAACCCGGGCCGGAGGTCGCGGTCACCGGCGGGGATCGTCGACGCCCCACCCTCGTGCGCGGCGGCCCACCGCAGCGACACCAGCAGCTTCAGCCCTGGCACCATCGGCAGCGGCGTGCCCTTCGGGTCCTCGATCACCTCCGGCACGTAGCCGACGGAGAACCCGGGCGCGGAGGTGTTGTCGCGGAAGTCGAACACCACGCGGTCGAACCCCTCGTCGGGGTGGGCACCGGTGCGGACGTCAACCAACACGGCCACGGGGCTGTTGGTCGGCGGCAGGTCGTGCTCGACGGTCGAGGTGCACGGGAGGTTCGGCATGGTCTGCGCTCCTTCTCGCCTGCATCCGATGGTCGAACCGCAGCACACCCCAGCGGCAGTGCCGAAAGGTGCACGGTTCGTCGTCGGAAGGCCCTGGGACGCCACGCGTGTCGCGGAACGCGCGGGCGATCGGCGGCGTGGCGTTGAGCGCGTCGGGCCCGTGCCTGCGGGCGACGACCGCGTTGAACAGCAACCACAGCGCCCACGCGAGCAGACCCGTGGTGGGCACGACGGCGATGGCGGCGACAACCGTGAGGGTCATCCCCGGCTCCCTCTGCGCAGGGCCAGCTCGGCGAGGACGGCGGCGGCGTCGTTGACGGTCATCGGGTAGCCCTCGACGTACTCGGCCTCGGCGTGCAGGCCGTGCGCCCCCGCGATCGAGGTGGCGGCGGCGAGCAGCGCGGGCTTGAGGATGTCCTTGGTCTGCGCGGAGAACGTGCGGACGGTGGCCTCGAACCACGCGCTGTCCGGGATGATGTTGCGGCGGGTGCCTGCCTGGAACGTGCCCACGGTGAGCACCGCCGGGTCGAAGATGTCGACCCGGCGCGTGATGAGCACGTGCAGGGCGGTGACGATCTCGCAGGCCACCGACACCGGGTCCTTGGCTCGGTGCGGTCGCGAGCCGTGCCCGCCCGCGCCGTGGACCGTGACGCGCAGGCCGTCGGACGCGGCCATCGTGGTGCCGGCCCGCGCGCTGAACACCCCGTGCGGCACGCCCGAGGCGAACACGTGCAGCGCGTAGGCGGCCTCGGCTCGGCGGCCCGCGGCGTCGAGGACGCCCTCGGCGATCATCGCGGCGGCGCCGTCGCAGCCCTCCTCCCCCGGCTGGAACATCAGGACCACGTCCCCGCGCAGCCGGGCGCGGTGCGCGCAGAGCAGCCGGGCGGCGCCGACCAGCGCCGCGGTGTGCAGGTCGTGGCCGCAGGCGTGCATCACGCCGGGAACGCGGGACGCGTGGTCGAGGCCGGTGCGCTCCTGGATCGGCAGCGCGTCCATGTCGCCGCGCAGCAGGACGACCGGGCCCGGCGCGACTCCGCGCAGCACGGCGGTGACCGAGGTCAGGCCCGTGCCGGGGGTGATCTCCAGCGGCAGGCCGTCGAGCGCGGCGAGGACCCTCGCCCGGGTGCGCGGCAGGTCGAGGCCGATCTCCGGGTCGACGTGCAGGTCGCGGCGCAGGCGGATGAGGTCGTCGCGCGCGGTGGCGGCGTCGTCGAGGACGGACACTTCGAACTCCCTTGGCGTGGTGGCAGGGGGCTTGCCGAAGCATCCCGACCGCTGCCGCGCTGTGCCGTGATCTCGATCTGATCAATCACCGGATGGACGCTCCGTGCCGGATTCCGCCATGTTCGACGAGGTCGACCTCGAAATCGTCCACGCGCTGCAAGCCGCGCCCCGGGCCACCTGGCACGAGCTGGGGAAGCGGCTCGGCATCGCGCCCGCCACCGCGGCCCGGCGCCGGCAGGCGCTGCACGACGCGGGTCTGGCGCGGATCACCGCCTACCCCACGGTGACCACCTGGGCCAAGGACCACTGCAACGCGTTCATCGAGTTGGACATCGAACCCGCCTGTCGCGACGACGCGGTGCGGGGACTCGCGCGGATTGGGAACCGCACCACCGCGAGCTGCTCCGCGCCGCTTGGAGGCCGAGCTGGCCGCCAAGCTCCCCCACGTGACCCTCACCGACCGCGCGGTGACGCTGCGGTCCGTCGAGCGGATGGGGTGCCTGATCGACGAGACCGGCCGCATCACCGGCGCCGTCCCGATCGACCCGTGGGCCCCGGCGGCGTGAGCGGTCAGGTGGCCGGCGAGGTCCGTTGGCTCCGGCCCCACCAGACCGTGCCCAGCACGATGAGCGCGGTCACGACCAGCAACTCCAGCCACCCGAGCCAGGCGCCCCTGGCGCGGCCGAGCTCCTGGGCGACGGTCGTGTTCCCGATGACGGCGTACCCGCAACCCGCGAACTGCACGGGCACGCCGCACATGCGGTGGTCATTTCGCCAGTACCGCTCCGCGGGTGAGCCCGCCCGGTTCACCCCGCGCCCCAGCAGGTAGGCGGCGACGCCCGCGACGAGAACCCCCGCCGCCGCGCCGACGAGCACCTCGATCAGCGTCCCGTGTCCGAAGGCGGCTCCGACACCACCGCCGACGAGGATCCCGACCAGCGCCAGCGGCACGGCGACCCAGCCGTACCCGGTCCACGTGGTCACGACGCGGCCCCGGCGTGGTCGTGCGGCACCGGTACGTCGTTCAAGATCGCCCCCATGGGGGCGATGCTCCCACCCGCCTACCGGCCCGCCCCGGGGATAGGGGCGCCGTCACCCGAACAGAGCAACCAGCGGGGTCCCCTGTGGACGATCCACTCGGGGGCATCTCACCCGGCGGGCTCGGACCGGCGCACCCTGGTCGCGCTGTGCGCCCGGTGCCGGTCGCCGACGATCACAAGCGCGCACAAGGCCGTCATCGCCGCCTGGTAGGCGATCGAGGCGGGCAGGCTGGAGGCGATCATGAACGCGATCCCCCAGCGCGGAAGCCACCATCCCGCCAGCGCGCCGGTCCCGGCCGCGTGCCACACGACGAACGCCACGAAGAGCGCTACGGCGAACGGATGCCACGCGATGGCCATGCTCCTCGCGTGGCGGACCGAGGCGAGCGCCACCAGGTTGAACGGCAGGCTCCCAACGAACACCCAGGCGAAAACCGAGTATTCGAGACGACTCGGGTTGTCCGCGTACATACCGAGCAACCCCATCGCCGACGCGAGCTAGACCCCGATGAGCACCAGCGCGACCCAGTCCGGCACTTCGCGACGGGGGCCGCTCACCCTGCCTCCCGATGCGGGGGTTCCACTGGTGGCGCGAGTCTACGACCGCGCGACCGATCGGACGGTCGCGCGGTCGCCAAGATCACGAGCCGGGCCGCACCCGCGGTGAACGGAGCGGAACCCCGTGGGCGCGGCCCGGTGTGACCCGGGCTCAGCTCGTGGGCATGAGCACCGAGTCGATCAGGTACACCGTGGCGTTCGCGGTCTTGACACCGCCGCAGATCACGTTGGCGTCGTTGACCTTCAGGTTGTCGCCGGAGCCGGTGACGTTGACCGTGCCCTTCTCCACCGTGGTCTGCGAACCGACGATGGCGGTGGGCGACTTCTGGCCCGCGACCACGTGGTAGGTCAGGATCTTGGTGAGCAGCGCGTCGTCGGTCTTGAGCTTCTCGATGGTCGCCGCGTCGATCTTCTTGAACGCCGCGTCGACGGGGGCGAAGACGGTGAACTGGCTGCTGTTGAGCGTGTCGACGAGGTTCACCTTGGGGTTGAGCTTGCCCGAGACGGCGGAGACCAGCGTGGTCAGCAGCGGGTTGTTGCTCGCCGCGACCGCCACCGGGTCGGCGGCCATGCCCGAGACCGAGCCCGCGCCGCTGGGCACGGCCTTCGCGTAGTCCGCGCAGCCCGGGCCGACCAGGTCGGACGCCGGTTCGGCCATGGCCGAGGTGGTGGTCATCGGCGCGGCGGCGGCCGTGGTCGTGGTCATGCCCGGGTTCGAGCCGGAGGCGCCGGTGTCACCGCTCCCGCAGGCGGTCGCCGTCAGCGCGATGGCGCCGGTGCCGAGGATGACGAGCGCGGCGCGAATCCTTTTCTGCATGGTGCTTCCACTCCAGTGTGAATCAGTCGCAAACGGACAGCGAATCGAGGGCCGCGGCGGCGCCACCGGGGCCTCGCAGGTCATTCGACGGCACTTCTGGAGCGGATTGGTCGTTCCCGCGAACGGATGACGGGAACCGCGCGGCGGGGTCGGTCCGGTACCTCGGTGCGGCCGCGCGTCGCGGTTTCCACGCCGAACTCCGGGCACAAAACAAGCGGGCCGTGCCAGTGCCACGGCCCGCTCGACGTTGTCCCCAGGCCCGGGGAGGTGGGCCCGCCTCAGGCCTTCGCGGCCAGCCGTTCCAGGCGCTCCGGGCTGGACCAGCGGGCGTCCCGCGCCCAGCCGAGCTTCTCGAAGGCCCAGATCACCCGGGCCGAGATGTCGATCTGCCCGCGCTTGACGCCGTGGCGGGCGGAGGTGGGGTCGGCGTGGTGCAGGTTGTGCCAGGACTCGCCGAAGGACAGGATCGCCAGGGGCCAGAAGTTGGCCGAGCGGTCACGGCTGGTGAACGGGCGGTCGCCGACCATGTGGCACACGGAGTTCACCGACCACGTGACGTGGTGCAGGAACGCGACCCTGGCCAGCCCGGACCACAGGAAACCGGTGAGCAGGCCCCACCACGACCAGGTGATGAGCCCGACGAGCACCGCGGGCAGTCCGACACTGAGCGTGACCAGCAGCGGGAACATCCGGTCGACCGCGCGGATGTCCGGGTCGTCGGCCAGGTCGGGGGCGAACCGGGCGACGTTGGTGCGGTCGCTGCCGAAGAGCCACCCCATGTGCGCGTGCCAGAAGCCCTTGGCCAGCGCGGCGGCCGAGGTGCCGAACAGCCACGGCGAGTGCGGGTCGCCCTCGCGGTCGGAGAACGCGTGGTGGCGCCGGTGGTCGGCCACCCAGGTGATGACCGACCCCTGCGCGGCCAGCCCGCCCGCGACGGCCAGCGCGATCCGCAGCGCCCGGTTCGCCTTGAACGCGCCGTGCGTGAAGTAGCGGTGGTAGCCGATCGTGACACCGAGGCCGGAGACCACGTAGAACGCCGCGCCGACGCCGATCTCGGCCCAGCCGATCCCCCACCCCCACGCCGCGGGCACCACCGCGACCAGCGCGAGGAACGGGATGATCAGGAAGGCCCGGATGGTGATCAGTTCCACCCGTCCCGCCTGGTGGGAGAGCAGCGGTTTGGCCTGCGGGCGCGGTCTGTCGACGACGGGGCTGTTCGTGGTCATGCCACCTCAAGGTGTCGGTGATGACCGGGGCGCGGTCATCTGTCGCGCGCCTGGGCGAGGATCCACACAGGGCTGCGACGCGAAGGGGGAGCACTGCCGGCTCCACCCGGCCTGTGTGTTTTCACATACCGCACCGACTGTACGCGACCGCCAAATCGTACGCCGAACGGCCACCTTCGTCCTCAGTGGACATGAAGCGGGCGTCAGGCGGGCGACGGCGGCCCGTGCGCACAGGCGGTCGCGGGTGTCGCGGTCGAGGAGTTTGCGCAGGTGGGCGACCGCGACTTCGGGGGGCAGGGCCGATTGGTGGCGAATTGGCGCGTTCACGTGTGAGGGGCGTTTTCGACGGGTACCACCGCCACGGTGAGTACCAGACCGCTGCGGGTCGAGGTCGCCGCACGCGCACGAGCCGTGTCCGAGATCAGGTCTGCCGTGCGCGCGTGGCTCATGTCCCACCAGGTGGTCGGTGAGCGGGCGGAGGAGATCCTCCTCGGGGTCAGCGAGGCGGTCACCAACAGCGTCGAACACGCCTATCCCCCGGACGCGCCCGGCGTGGTGACCGTCCGCGCCGACGTCCGAGACCGGGTGGTGCGGGTGTCGGTGTCCGATCGCGGCCACTGGCGAGCCGCCGATCGGCCCCGGACCGCCACGGACCGCTTCCGCGGCCGCGGACTCCGCATCCTGCGCGCCCTTGCCTCCCACCTGCGCGTCGACCACGGTACCAACGCCTCCCCCGGCACCACCGTCGAAGCCGACTTCCCCCTGCCGACCTGATCCCCATTCGTCCATAGAGGACAGCGAGGCCCGCCGCTACGGCGCGCCACCCGACTCGGCGGCGCGGCGGGCGCGGAGCGCGCGGACGCGGCCCCGGCTCGCGCAGGCCGGGGACGGGCACCAGCGCCTGCGCCCGGGTGGATCGATGAAGACGCCTCGGCAGTCGTGTTCCGGGCAACTCTTCAGCGCGCGGCGGTCCGCGCCGGTCAGGTGGTCGACGGCTTGGCGGGCGATGCGGACGAGGGCGTCGGCGGCCGTCGCGGGCTGTTCGCGGCGCAGCCGATCGTCCGCGGCGAGGTGGATCGGGTCGTCGTGTTCGGCCAGGAAGGTGATGAGGTCACCGACCGCGGACTTGGGTGGTGGCTGTTCGTCGACGGTGGCCAGCGCGAGCACGCGCAGTGTCTCCCGCAGGTGGTGGGCCAGGCGCAGGTCGTCTTCGTCCGGCGGCCGGGCCGGGGACAGCTCGCCGTGCTCGAGCCACTCGGCGAGCCGGTCGGGCGTAGCCAACCGCTCGACAGGGTTCGCGCTGTGGGCGCGGCCCTTGGTCGCGAGCAGGTTCAGCCACACCGCGCCGCAGTCGAACCGGAAGGCCGCCGCGTTCTCGTTCGCCATACCCGGACGGTAACGGATCATCCGTTACGCGTGCTAGCGTCGCCGTAACGTTCGAAGCGTTACAGCGAAGGGTTCTCGCCATGACGACCAGGCCTCTGCCGGAGCAGCTGACCCAGGCGCGGTTCGACCGCGACGAGGGATACCGGCTGCTGGACCACTTACAGGACACCGCCACCCAGCACGCCGCCCTGCCCGGGCTCGACGACCTCGCCCCCGGGTTCGCCGACTGGATCGTGACCGCCCTGTTCGGTGGCACCTACCTCCGTGAAGGGCTGTCGCTGCGCGACCGGCAGCTCGTCACCCTGGCGGCGCTGGCCGCGCTCGGCGGTGTCGACCCGCAGTTGGCGGGCCACGTCCGGACCTCGTTGCGGATCGGTATGACCCGCGACGAGGTCGTCGAGGTGTTCGCGCACCTCGCGCCGTACATCGGGGTGCCCAAGGCGCTGGCGGGGCTCCGCGTCGCCGCGGCCGCGCTCGGGGAGCCCGGGCGGTGACCGCGGCGATCCGGACCGTTCTCGGCGACATCGCGCCGTCCGAGCTGGGTGTCTGCGACGCCCACGACCACCTGTTCCTCCGCTCCCCCGTGTTGCCCGGTCAGGAACTGGACGACGCCGGGGCCGCGCTCACCGAGTTGGACGCCTTCGCCGCGCTCGGCGGGCGCGCCGTGGCGCAGTGGACCCCGTGGGGCCTGGGGGCGCGGGCCGACGACCTGCCCGCGCTGTCCCGGCGGTCCGGCGTGCACATCATCTCCGCCACCGGCGCCCACCAGGCGAAACACTACGACCGCGACGACCTGCGACGCGTCTACGACGGGTTGGCGGGCCTGTTCGTCCACGAGTTGACCGGCGCGCGGACCCGGGCCGGGATGATCAAGGTCGCGGGCGCCTACCACCGCCTCGACGACCACGCCCGGCACGTCATCGCGGCGGCGGCTGAGGCGCACCACGCCACCGACGCGCCCATCGGCGTCCACCTCGAAGGCGGAACGGCCGCCATGGACGTGCTCCGGCTGCTGTGCGACACACACCGAGTCCCGGCGCACCGGGTGATCCTCGGGCACGCGCAGCGGTTCCCGGATGCCGAGAGCCACCGGCGGGCCGCCGAGGCGGGCGCGTTCCTGGCGTTCGACGGCCCGTCCCGCGCCCATCACGGCACCGACTGGCTCCTGCTCCGCGGTCTCACCGCACTCGCCGACTCCGGCCACGCCCCGCGGATCCTGCTCGGCGGGGACACGACGACTTCGGCGGCCCGTTCCGGCGCCGACGGACCGGGGATGCCGTTCCTGCTCAGCGGCCTGCGCCCGCGGATCGAGCGCGACCTGGGGGTCGACACCGCGGCCATGATCTTCGTCGAGAACCCGGCCCGGGCGTTCGCGGCGAACTGGCGCTCGTGACGGCGCCATCATGGACACCATGAACTCCCCCGACGCCGTCATCCGCGCCATGACCGACCGCGACTGGTCGGACGTCCGGCGCGTCTACGCCGAGGGCATCGCGACCGGCGTGGCCACGTTCGAGACCGAGACCCCCGACCTCCGGGCGCTCGACGCCAAGTGGCTGCCGGGGCACCGCTGGGTCGCCGAGGTCGGCGGGGCCGTGGCGGGGTGGGCCGCCGTCACCCCGGCGTCCACGCGGGACCGCTACGCCGGGGTCGCCGACACCTCCGTCTACGTCGGCGCGGCCCACCGCGGCCGGGGCGTGGGGAAAGCGATGCTGCGCAAGCAGATCGCGGCCGCCGACGCGGCGGGGTTGTGGACGTTGCAGGCCTCGGTGTTCCCCGAGAACCACGCGAGCATCGCCCTGCACCACGCGGCGGGCTTCCGCACCGTCGGCGTCCGCGAGCGCATCGCCCGGCACCACGGCGTCTGGCGCGACACCGTCCTGCTCGAACGCCGCGCGCCCTGAGTCCGTTCGGCTACGGTCGCGGTGTGCGATACGTGGTCATCGGCGCGGGTGCCGTCGGGTGCTCGATCGGTGGGAAGCTGCACGAGAGCGGCCACGAAGTGGTGCTCGTCGCCCGGGGCGCGCAGGCGACCGCGCTGCGGGCCGACGGGCTGCGGCTGATCACCCCGCAGGGCACCCTGCACCTGGACATCCCGGTGGCGACGGGTCCGGACGAGGTGGACCTGCGGCCCGACGACGTGCTCGTGCTCACCACGAAGACCCAGGACAGCGCCGCGGCGCTGCGGGCGTGGAGCCCGCGCCCGGTGGCGGGCGCGACGGCGGGCCAAGTGCTGCCCGTGGTCACCGCCCAGAACGGCGTGGCGAACGAACGGATGGCGTTGCGGCACTTCCGGCAGGTGCAGGCCGTGTGCCTGATGCTGCCCGCGACGTACCTGACGCCCGGTGAGGTGATCGCCACCGCCGCGCCGTACACGGGGATGCTCACGATCGGCCGCTACCCGCACGGCCACGACGACACCACCGAGGCCATCGCCGCTGATCTGGAGAAGGCGAACCTGCCCGCACCGGTGGTGCCGCGGGTCATGCGGTGGAAGTACGCGAAGCTGCTCGCCAACCTGGCCAACGCGATCGACGCGGTCACCGGTGGACCCGTCCCCGCACTGCGTGACCTCGCCGTGGCCGAGGGCCGCGAAGTGCTGGCGGTGGCGGGGATCGACTGCGCCACGGAGGAGGAGTTCGTCCAGTTGCGTGGGGGCATGGTGGTGTCCCAGGACATGCCGGGGGCCGGGGGGAGTTCGTCGTGGCAGAGCGTGGTTCGGGGGACGGGTGTGGAGACGGACTACCTCAACGGGGAGATCGTGGCGCTGGGCAGGCTGCACGGGATCGAGACCCCGGTGAACGAGGCGCTGCTGGTGGCGGTCCACGAGTCTGTCCGAACGGGACGGTCACCGGGTGGTCTCACGGCGGCGGAACTCGCCGCGCGGATCGGGCGCTGACCGGCACCGGTTCACGAGACGCCTCTTCGACGTCCGCGGCGTTTGCGGTGGAAGTCGTGGTCTTGACGAATCAGGCGTTCGACGTCTGCCTGCCTGCTGGCGCTCAGTACGGCGGGGCCGTGGCGAATCTGCTCGACCAGGTAGCCGGTACCGATGGAGAGCAGGACCGACAGGTCGCTCACCGAGCCGATCTCGGCGCGTTCGTGCATGACCACCACCGCGGCGTACACGGAAACGGGCACCCCGCGTCGACCGAGGAAGCCCTCCAGCGCGTCCGCCACGTCGCGGACCTGTCGACCCCAGCTACGGCCACTCCGATCGGAGAGGTCGTCCTCCTCCACCAGGTTGCCGTAGCGATCGAACTTCTCGTATGTCCAGCCGTCACCATCGACGTGCACGCGCACGCCACGACCCTTGACCTCGACCGCCCACACCCCACCCGGCCCGACCACCACGAGGTCGACCTCACCACGGCGGTTGGTGTAGCCCGAGAAGAGCGCCCACCTGTCGTCGAAGCGCGCCACCAACTCCCAGGCCGCGCGTTCCTCGGCGGCCGCCCCGGCTTCGTACCGGACCAGCTCGTGGTGCAGGGCCGGGTCCACCACCGGCGCCAGCGCCCGCATCGCCGCCTCCTGGGCCCGGTGCCGCCACCACAGACCCCACTGCCACCACCGCCGGGACGCCGCGTTGGCACGGCGGAACCCTTCCACCGCCCGGAAATGCTCGCCCCGGCGGGCTTGGACTTCGGCGATCTCGGCCCGCAGGGCGCGCACCTGGGCCAGTGGGTGGTTGGACAGCTCCTCGACCCGCATCCCCACATGCTAGAAGCCGGGTACGGCGAACCCGCGGCAGTCCGAGGAAGTTGATGATCAAGTGACCACCGACAGCGGAAACTCGACCAAAACGGCAGCCGTACTTCGTGATCGTCAGCCGATCCGGCACACCGGTGGGCGAATGCCGAACAGGATGCCGCCACGCAGGTCGCCGCCGTCCCGGTGTACGCACAGCGCGGTGCCCCGGTCGATGATCGCGCCGCGGGGCGCCGTGGAACCCGGGCACGTCGAGCATCGGCCCGAACCACTGCTCGACGTGCCCGGCCAAGGCGAGGAAGCCCGCGACGTCGGCCATCCTCGCCACTGCCACCTGCACCGGGACCAACCTTTCGGACTGGCGCCGCGGACCCGAGCCCGGGCGGGCTCGGGTCCGCGCGGTGCGGTCAGGCCAGGTCGAAGCGGTCCAGGTCCATCACCTTGGTCCACGCCTTGACGAAGTCGCGCACGAACCGGGTGTGGGCGCCCGCGCCCGCGTAGACCTCGGACAGGGCGCGCAGCTGCGAGTTGGAGCCGAAGACCAGGTCGACCGCGGTGGCCGTCCACTTGAGGTCGTCGGTCTTCGCGTCGCGGATCTCGTAGACGTGCTCGTCCGACTTCGACGCCTGCCAGCGGGTGCCCGGTGCGAGCAGGTTGGTGAAGAAGTCGTTGGTGAGGGTGCCCGGGCGGTCGGTCAGGACGCCGTGTGCGGTGCCGCCGAAGTTGGCGCCGAGGGTGCGGAGGCCGCCGACGAGGACGGTGGTTTCCGGTGCCGTCAGGTTGAGCATGTAGGCGCGGTCGACCAGCAGCACCTCCGGCTGGGCCTTCTCCCCCGCCCGCACGTAGTTGCGGAACCCGTCGGCGCGGGGCTCGAGTACGGCGAACGACTCGACGTCGGTCTGGTCCTGGCTCGCGTCGGTGCGGCCCGGGTGGAACGGCACGGTCACCTCGACGCCCGCGTCGCGGGCCGCCTTCTCCACGGCGGCCGAACCCGCCAGCACGATCAGGTCGGCGAGGGAGATCTTCGCGCCGCCCGCCGCGTTGAACTCGCGCTGGATGCTCTCCAGGGCGTCGAGCACGGCGGAGAGCTGATCGGGCTGGTTGACCTCCCAGCCGCGCTGGGGTTCCAGGCGGATCCGGGCGCCGTTGGCACCGCCGCGCTTGTCGGTGGCGCGGAAGCTCGACGCGGACGCCCACGCGGTGGTGACCAGCTGGGCGGTGGTGAGCCCCGAGTCCAGCACCTTCGCCTTCAGGGCGGCGACGTCGGCGTCGGACACCGGGTCGTGGTCGGCGGCGGGCACCGGGTCCTGCCACAGCTGCGCCTCGGGCACCCACGGCCCCAGGAACCGGCTGACCGGCCCCATGTCGCGGTGCAGCAGCTTGTACCAGGCCTTGGCGAACGCCAGCGCGAACTCGTCCGGGTTCGCCAGGAACCGGCGGGAGATCTTCTCGTACGCCGGGTCGACGCGCAGCGACAAGTCGGTCGTGAGCATGGTCGGCTTGTGCTTGCGGGCCGGGTCGAACGGGTCCGGGATGATGGCCTCGGCGTCCTTGGCCACGTACTGCTTGGCGCCGCCGGGGCTGGTGGTCAGCTCCCACTCGTGGCCGAAGAGGATCTCGAAGAACCGGTTGCTCCACTGGGTGGGCACGTCGGTCCAGGTCACCTCGAGGCCGCTGGTGATCGAGTCGGCGCCCTTGCCGCTGCCGTGCGTGCTCAGCCAGCCCAGGCCCTGCGCCTCCAACGCGGCGCCCTCGGGTTCCGGGCCGACGTGGTCGTCGGCGATCCCCGCGCCGTGGGTCTTGCCGAAGGTGTGACCGCCCGCGATGAGCGCGACGGTCTCCTCGTCGTTCATCGCCATCCGGGCGAAGGTCTCGCGGATGAAGTGCGCGGCGGCGGCCGGGTCGGCGCTGCCGCGCGGGCCCTCCGGGTTGACGTAGATGAGGCCCATCTCGGTCGCGCCGAGGTCGGGCACCATCTCCGCGGCGCCTGCGTAGCGGTCCTCGCCTAGCCACTCCTCCTCCGGGCCCCAGATGATCTCGTCGGGCTCCCAGACGTCCTCGCGGCCGAAGGCGAAACCGAACGTCTTGAACCCCATGGACTCCAGGGCCACGTTGCCCGCGAACACGAGCAGGTCGGCCCACGAGACCTGCTGGCCGTACTTCTGCTTCACCGGCCACAGCAGCCGGCGCGCCTTGTCGAGGTTGGCGTTGTCGGGCCAGCTGTTGAGCGGGGCGAAGCGCTGGCCGCCGTCGCCCGCACCGCCGCGGCCGTCGTGGATGCGGTAGGTGCCCGCGGCGTGCCAGCTCATCCGGATCATCAGGCCGCCGTAGTGGCCGAAGTCCGCGGGCCACCAGTCCTGGGAGGTGGTGAGCACCTCGGTGATGTCGCGTTTGAGGGCCTCGACGTCGAGGGTGGCGAACTCCTCGGCGTAGCTGAAGTCGGCCCCCAGCGGGTTGCCCTTGGCCGAGTGCGCGTGCAGCACCGACAGGTCGAGCTGGTTGGGCCACCAGTCCTGGTTGGTGCGCGGGCGGCCACCCGTCTTCGGCGTCGGCGAGTCGATCGCCGGGTTCTCGCTCTCGCTGCCGTGCGCGGTGGCGGAGTCCTGGGCGACCGGGCATCCCGTTGCCTTGCCCTGGGGATCGCTCATCAGGTCGGGTTCCTCTCAAGCAGTCTGTTCGGCGGAAACACAGTCGGGGCAGGTGCCCCAGTAGACGACTTCGGCCTCGTCGACCACGAACCCGCGGTCGTCCGAGGCGGTCAGGCAGGGGGCGTGGCCGACGGCGCACTCGACATCCGCGATGGCGCCACAGGACCGGCACACGGCGTGGTGGTGGTTGTCCCCCACACGGGTTTCGTAACGCGCGTTCGCGCCCGCGGGCTGGATCCGGCGCAGCAGACCGGCGTCGGTCAGTGCCCGGAGCACGTCGTAGACCGTCTGGTGCGACACGGACGGGTGATCGACCCGCACGAGCGCGATCACCGCGTCCGTGTCCACGTGCGGGTGGTCCCGGAGCACGGCGAGCACCGCCAACCGCGGCTGCGTCACCCGCAGCGACACGGCCCGCAACTGAGCCTCGAACTCCGACGTCACCCCCCGACCGTAAAACGGTTTCTGGAGTCGGTCAAATTATGACGAGGAGAGGTTCATCGGGCCCGCGGCGGGAGCCGATCTTCCCGCTCCAACGGGTGGCCACGCTCTGACAGCCTCGCAGCGGTACACCTACGGTCCACTTCGGACATGTCGGAGGACTTGGCCGTGCACGCGCCGATCAGAGGTTCCGGTACGGCTTGCTGAAGAACCCCACCGAGAAGGACACCGACACGCCCAGCCCGGCCACGATGATCACGAGCCGCGGGTCGACCGCGCCCAGGGCGGTCCCGGCGAGTAGCGCGGAGGCCGGGTAGGCGAGGCCCGCGCAGGTGGCCAGCAGGCTCATGATCCTGCCCAGTGCCTGGGCGGGGACTTCGCGTTGGAGCATGGTCATGTAGAAGACGTTGACCGCGGCTTGCAGGGACGCGGCGGTGAACAGGGTCGCGGTGGCGATGACCAGTGAGGAGCCCGTCGGGATGGCCGCGAGGGCGAGACCCTGGACGACGCCGAGGCAGAGCGCGATCAGTCCGCGGCGGCGTTGCCGGAGCAGGGTCGGGCCCAGGAGCGCGCCGAGGACCGAGCCGCCGCCGAGGCCCGCCATCATGATCCCGAACCCGGGGGCGCCGCGGTCCAGCGTGGTCTGGGCGAGGATCGGCAGCGCGACCTCGATCAGGCCGACGGCGGCGAGGTTGAACACCAGCGTGGTCAGCAGGTTCATCCGCACCAGGGGCGAGCCGGTGGCGTAGCGCAGCACCGATCGCCAGGTCCGCAGCCGGTCGACGTCCGGGACGTCGTCGGCGCGCGGTGCCCCGGCCGCGGGCCTGGGGCGGATCGCCACCAGGGTCAGGCTGGACACCAGGAACGTGACCGCGTCGATCAGCAGCCCCACGCCGCTCTTGAACGCCCCGACGAGCGTCCCGCCCAGCGCGGGCCCGGCGATCCTCGACGTGCTCTGCATGACCTGGATCAGGGAGTTGCCCGCGGCGAGCGACTCGGGCGGCACGATCCGCGGCAGCACGGCGAACGAGGCGGGCATGAAGATCCCGCCCAGGACGCCGAACGGGACCGCGACCGCGACCATCGCCCACAGGGGGATGCGGCTGTTGGCCGCGAGCAGGACGAAACCGAGCACGACGACGGCACGGAGCGCGTCCGCGGCGAGCATCACCGGCCGGGCGCCCAGGCGGTCGGCGAGCGTGCCGCCGACCGGCAGGGCGGCCAGCCTGGCCGCGCCGTAGCAGGCCAGCACCACGCCGAGGTTCGCGGGACCGCCGCCCTGGTTGAGCATGACGAACGGCAGCGTGACCAGGTAGATGCCGTCGCCGATCCGGGAGAGCAGCTGGCCGATGAAGTACAGCGCGAAGCGCCGATCCCGCAGTGGGACCAGCAGGCGGACGGCGGGCTCCGCTGCGATCGCGGCCCGGCGTGGGGTCGTCGTCACGCGCGCCTCCGCTCGAGGGCGACGGGCTGGCCGGGACGTCCGGATGATGACGGCACCTCCTCACCAGGTGACGGGCAGTGTGTGGACACCGTAGAGGAGCGCGCCATCCTTGAAGTCCAGTTCCTCGACAGGGGCGGCGAGCCGGAGCCCGGGGACCCGGGCGAACAGCGTGGTGAACGCGATCTCGAGCTCGAGACGGGCCAGGTTCTGGGCGACGCACCGGTGGATGCCGTGGCCGAACGCCAGCTGGTGCCGCGCGTCGCGGTCGAAGTCGAGTTTCTCCGGCTCGGCGAAGACGCTGTCATCCCAGTTCGCCGCCGCGGTCGACACGACAACACCGTCGCCCTCCTTGACCACCATGTCGCCGACCTCGATGTCGGCCAGCGCCACCCGCAGCCCGCTCGGGTCGGTGATGCTGGTGTGGCGCAGGATCTCCTCCACCGCACCCGGGGTGCGGGTCGGGTCGGCCCGGATCACGGCGAGTTGCTCGGGGTTCTCGAGCAGCAGCACGGTGCCGAGCGCGATCACGTTGGCCGTGGTCTCGTGCCCGGCGCTCAGCAGCGACAGGCACAACGCGGCGATGTCCTCCTGGCTGAGGACCCGCTCCTCCCGGTTCTTGGCGATGAGCCTGCCGACCAGGTGGTCGCCCGGCACGGCACCCGGTTGCTCGGCCTCCGCCACCTTCGCGGCCACGAAATCGCTGAGGTATCCGCGAAGCGCGGCGTCCGCCTCCTCGCGTTCGCGCAGGCTGCTGTGCCAGTCGGCCATCGCCTTGCTGGTCGAGCGGAAGAGCTCGCGGTCGCGGTAGGGGGCACCGAGGACCTCGCAGATGACCTGGGCGGTGACCGGGCGGCAGAGAGCGTCCACCAGGTCGATGGGCCGGTCACCGTCCAGCATGGTCGTGATGTGGTCGTCCACGATCCGCTGCACGAGGGGCCGCAGCTTCTGCACGCGTTTGTGGGTGAACTCGGGGATCACCATCCGGGTCAGCACCGCGTGCGCCGGCGGGTCCAGGCTCATCAGGGACGCGTTGACGCCGATCAACTTGTGCGCGAGCGGGCGGTAGAAGGGAAAGTTGGGGTGCAGCCGGTTCGTGCTGACGTTCCGGTCGGCGAGGAACCGGCGCACGTGCTCGTAGCGCGTGATCAACCAGGCGGTCCGCCCGCTGGGCAGGGTGATCTTCTCGAGCGGCGCCCCGGCACGCAGCTCGGTGTACCGGTCCGGCGGGCGCATCGGGCAGGACCGGGACATCGGGTAGGCCGGTTGTTCCATCGCGGAACTCTCCCTTCGAACGCGGCGGGCGGGCCCGCTCCGCGGCGGCCGTGGCAGCGCGGACCTCGTCCGGCTTTGGCTTCGAACAACGACTTCCGGTTCAGTGGTCG
This sequence comes from Actinokineospora auranticolor, assembly GCF_041897805.1. Classification (GTDB taxonomy): domain Bacteria; phylum Actinomycetota; class Actinomycetes; order Mycobacteriales; family Pseudonocardiaceae; genus Actinokineospora; species Actinokineospora auranticolor. The sequence continues at coordinate 4,183,964 of NZ_CP154825.1, read as the reverse complement.
GCGGTCCGGGCGCCGCGGCGCGGGTCCGGTCACGCCGCCCGCAACGAATCCGCGCACGCGCGGAGGTCGGTGAAGTAGTCGGCGCCCTGGGCCGTCCACTCGGCTTGCCTGTCGAGGATGTCCAGGCTCTGCGCCAGGTTCCCCAGCGCCCGCTCCCGCCGCTCGTGCGCCTCGTCGGGAGCGTCCGCCTCCGCCGTCCAGCGGTGCAGGCCGGTGGCCATCCGGGCCAGGACGTGCGCGGAGTGCAGGACGCCGAAGATCGGTCTCGGGTCCGGTCGCAGCGGGTGCGAGGCCAGTGCCGCGCCGTTGAGCACGAAGGGCCCGAACGAGTTCCGCAGGTACAGGGCGTGGTGGCCGGTCTCGTGCAGCAGCATCTCGAACGCGGCGGCGACGCTGCCCAGCGAGCGCGGCGCGGCGTAGATGGCGCCGTACGTCTGCTCGACCGTCGCCGAGCGGAACACCGTCCCGTCCACGTACACGATCGACCGCACCAGGGTCCGGAACTCCCGCGCGGCGGCGGGCCACACCCGGGCGAGCACCTCGACGGCCTGGTCGACGTGTGGCCGCGCGCTCCGGGCCAACCGCCGGGACAACGTCAACGACTGGGCATCGTCGACCGCCCGGATGTCGTGTTCGAGGTAGCGGACGCTTTCCTCGAGCCACGGCACGCCGTCGCGTTCCGGGAGGTGCTCCAGCGGTGGCCGCGCGGGCCCTCCCACCACGGTGTACGTCCCGGCACCGAGCGCGCCCGCGTCGACCGGGCCGACCGTGACCATGCGGACGACGCTCGGGTGCAGCCACGTGAGTCGTCGCCAGCCATCGGGTCCGCCCGGCGGCGTGCCCTGCTCGGCGAGGCGCGCCCAGAGGCGTCGACCGAGCCGCCGGTGGTACACCGTCGCCAGGGCGGCGGTCGCGTTCTGGTTTATCTCGAATGAGGTGAGCTGATTTCTCAGGTATTCCTCGGCTGCGGATGGCATCGCACTGCGCTCCCGGGTCACGTCGGCGGCGTGTCGATAGTCGGCGTCGATTCCGACACCGCGGCGATCAGTTCGCCTGGTCGAGTATACCTACACGACAATAGGCCACAATCGTTTATGGTGGCCGGTTCATGCCGCGCCGACCACTGGCAGGAAATGACCACTCGCGATGGGCGAACGCGCGCGGGAGCATGGGATCCGCCGGCAGGTCGCCGGTGTGGTCTCGAAGGAAGGTGCGCACCATGCCTGACCCCCAGGAGTTGCAGACCCTGCTCACCGCGATGGCCGAGTCCGAGCCGGAGCCCGGCAAGGCCGAGCAGATCGAGTTCGGCACCGTCGCCTGGTACCTGGACACGCCGTAATCGGTATCGCCGCCCCAGCGGGATAACGGCGGGGACGGGTTGCGAAAGGTGGTGGTCCCGTCGGCATGCCGCGGGCGGGGCCACCGCGATCCGGGAAACAATTCACTTCGGGCACTACCCAAGGAGCGACAATGACTGCGCAGATGGTCGACGAGCGGGTCTTCGAGGGGGTCCGCTCCCTGTTGGACGACTACGTGAAGATCCGCGACCAGGACAAGTTCGTGATCACCTACACACCCGACAGCCGCGACCCCGCGGCCTGGGTCGCGCTCGGGCTGCGGCAACGCGGGTTCACCCCGGACATCATCCCGATGCGCCCATTGGAGGACAGCGGCTTCGCCGAGCGGATCGGCGCGGTGCTGCCGGACCCGGCCGCGCTGCCGGGCAGGCTCGTCATCATCACCCTCGAGCTGGACACGATGTCGCACTTCGACGTGCTCGCGCCGCTGCTGAGCCGCTACGGCCAGGGCAACACCATGATCCTGCGGATCATCAGCGCGGGCGCCGACTTCTTCACCAAGGCGCTCAACGTCAGCCCGGCGGAGTTGTCGTCGCTCAACGGCACGTTGCTGCACCGGCTGGACAACGCCAAGCGGGTCCGCGTGACCACCGAGGGCGGCACGGACATCACAGTCGACCTCGACAGCGAGAAGTACCAGTGGATCAGCAACCGGGGGGTGTGGCGGCCCGGCGGCTTCACGATCCTGCCCGCCGGGGAGATCGCCACCTTCCCGGCGGGTGTCGAGGGCGTGCTGGTCGCCGACGGCGCGTACAACGCCAACATCATCAGCGACCTGAACGCCAAGCTGGCCGACAACCCGGCCCGGGTGGAGATCGAGGGCGGTAAGGCCCGGTCGATCAGCTGCGACCGCCCGGAACTGCTGGAGATGTTCGAGCTCTGCCTGAACAGCCCGAACGGGCGCAACATCGGCGAGTTCGGCCTCGGCACGAACCACGGCGTCGGCGAGTTCCTCACCGCGAACTCGCACATCAACGAGCGCAGCTGCGGTCTGCACCTCGGGTTCGGCGCGCACAACCAGAGCAACAGCCGCGTCGGGTACATGGCGTGGGCCCACCTGGACCTGATCACCGTCGGCGGTCTGATGTGGATCGACGACGAGGTCGACCCCATCGACCTGACCCGGGTCCAGCCGCTGGACGTGCCCCACCCGGTGGACGCGCTGGACGAGGACATCACCGGCGACTGCTGCGGCATGGGGTACCGCCAGCTCCAGGGGCTCTCCGAGGACCCGACCTGCCAGGTGCCCGGGGTTCGGCGACCCTGACACGCTAGTCGAGGTCGTCGATGTCGACCCAGCCCCGTGCCACGGCCCGCGCGCCCGCCTGGAACCGGCTCCGCGCGTCCAACCGCGCGAGCAGTCCCGACGCGACGCGGCGGGCCGTGCGCACCGAAACGCCCAACCGGCGGGCGATCACCTCGTCGGTGCACCCCTTGCCCAGCAGCTTGAGCGCTTCGCGGCCCTGGTCGGTCAAGCCGTCCGCGGCGCGCGGCCGGGGCGGGCCGAGCGGCGTCGAGGTCCGCCACACCGACGCGAACAGGGTGTGCAGCGCACTGGCGACGCCGCCGATCGAGACGACTACCGCCGAGTCGGCGTCGTCGTCGTCGACCGGCACCACGGCGATCCGCCGGTCGACGACGAACATCCGCAGCGGCAGCGATGGCGCGGTGCGCACCTCGCTGCCGAGGTCGGACAGCCTGCGGGCGTACTCGACCGCGGGCGGGTGGTTGCGGATGCTGTCGTGGTAGATCGTCCGCAGGCGCACTCCCCGGTCGATGGCCTCGCAATCCAGGAACCGGGTGACGGGCAGGCCCTCGGCGAACGCCGCGCCGCCCGGCATGAACGAGCACGCCTCCCGTTCACAGGACTCCGCTATCTCGCGAAGCCGTCGCCGAATCGCCGTCAGCCCCATCAGGTGCTCGACGCCGGAATCGGCCGATTTGGCACCGGATTCGGAGTGCCGGGAAAGCAACCGGGCGAACGCGAGTTTGCTCTCTTCGACTTCCTGCTGCCTGCGCGCGATCTCGGCCTGCCGCCTGGCGATCAACGCCGCCACGCCGACCTCGGGATCGACCGGCCGCAGCAGCCGCCGACCGGCGTCGCCCGCCTGCAGCAGCGCCAATTTCGTCAATTCATCAAGCGCCACGACGACTTCGCGTTCCGTGAGGTCGAGGTGCTCGACGAGGTGGCGGTAGTCGCCGTCCGCGCAATCCAGCAGTGCCAGGTACACCAGCTCGGAAGTCTCACTCAACCCGAGCGCCTCAAACATAGAACCACCCCCAGGACGCAATGCTCCAGCAGTTCCCCAAGAAGGCATAACGCGGGGCCCCCGCCACGTCAACGCATTTCAGGCAGGATTGAAGCATTGACACGAGGATTGTCCGAAAACCTCGGTGCGAGCATTACATGACTCGACCCCATCCCCAACACCATCGACGGCTCAGGATGCGACTGGGGATGAAACCGCGCATTTGGCAAAGCGCATCCACGACCCGGTGGTGCCCATTGTCACCGGCGAGGTGGCGGTCTTGGCACGAGATCGCGCGGGCCGCGGGCGTCAGGCGGGTTGCCGCAGCCCGAACCCGCTGCGGTGGAACACCAGCGGCAGAGGGTGTGCCACGTGCGCCGCCGCGTGCAGCCGGAGCAGGACGATGGTGTGGTCGCCCGCCGCCACCTGGCGGTCGATCGTGGTGTCGAACCAGGCCACGCCGTCGGCGAGGGTGACGGCGCCGGACTCGGTGGTGACCGTGGCCAGGCCCGCGAAGCGGGTGTCGGCCGGGCCCGCGAGTTGGCGGGCGACGCCGTCGTGGTGCGCGGCCAGCACGGTCACACCCACGTGGTCGGCGCGGCGCAGGTCGGGCCAGGTGCGGGAACCGGTGGCGATCGAGAACGACACCAGCGGCGGGTCCAGCGACACCGAGGTGAACGAACTGGCGGCCAGGCCCACGACCCGCCCGTCCACCCGCGCGGCCACGGCGACGACCCCGCTGGGGAACGCGCCGAACGCCGCGCGCAGCAGGGCGGGGTCCAACCCCGACGGTTCGAGGCGATCGGTGGTGCGGGTCATCGGTGGTCCTTCCCACTCCGGCTCCCACCACCCTGACCCGGCACCGGGGGCCGCGTCCAACAACGTTTCGCGATCAGTACCGATGACCGAGCGCGATGGGTGGGGCGGTCAGGCGCGGAGGCAGCCCTGGTACCTGAGCTGGTCGCGGGGGCTGATCGCCCAGGCGCACGCGCTGGTGGGGACGTCCCCGTCGATCATCATCGTGTGGAAATCGCCGATCGGGATCATGTGCTCCGAGCAGTCGGCAGGCAGGCATACGGCTTTGTTCCCCTTGCTTGGCAGGCTCACGACCAATCTGCCGTAGGTTCGTCCGGTTGCCTGTCCCCAGTCGCGGTTGGACGCGTTGGAATGCCAGACGCGCACATCCAGGATCGGTACGCCCGCGTTGTCGCGTATCGCGCCTTCGGCCGCTATTCGCGCGTCCCGCGCGCAGCCGCTGGTCACCGGGTCGGGGTCCGCGGGGCGCGCTGGCTCGTCGGCCGTGGTCGTCTCGTCGAGGGTCAGTTCGACGCCTTCGGTGGTCGTGGGTGGCGCGGTGGTCGGCACCGGGGCGGTCGCGGTGATGGCGATTTCCCCGTCCGACACGGAGATCACGCTCACCTCCTCGGTGATGATCAGGGTCGTGACGCGGTCGCGCACCCGCAGCACCGGGTCCTTGTAGGCGCCCATGTCGATCTTGAATTCCACGATGCCGAGGCCGACCTCCAGATCCACGACCGGACCGTCGGCGCCGCAACCGCAGGCGCAGGACAACAGCGAAATGATGGCGACCACGCGCGCGAACAAGCACCCCACCTCCTTTTCGCACGGTCGCCCCGAAGATCACCGGTGTTACGGGACAAAAGACCACAGTGGTCACCCCGGCCACCGCGGGAAGACCGACAAATCCGGCGCCCGCCGGTACCCCGGGCGCGTTCCGTCCACCTCGGACCGGGAGCGCGCGCACCCCCACCCCACCACCATGACCTCGGACGATTTAGGGTGCGGCGTGCGTTTCAACCCCCTGCCCAAGGACAAGACCTTCTACGAGCTGTTCGGCAAGTCGGCGAGCCACCTCGTCGACGGCGCCCGGCTGCTCACCGGCATGCTCGACGCCGGGAGCGACCGCGCGGCGGCGGCCGAGCGGCTCAAGGAGGTCGAGCACCAGTGCGACGAGGTGACGCACGAGATCATCCGGAGACTGAACTCGACGTTCATCACGCCGTTCGACCGGGAGGACATCTACCGGCTGACCGGCGGGCTCGACGACGTGATGGACGACATGGAGGCCGCGGCCGACTACATCACCCTGTACCGGATCGAGGAGCTGCCACCGGAGGTGTCCGACCAGGTGGAGGTGCTGCGGCAGGCCGCCGACCTCACCGCGGCGGCCATGCCGCGGCTGCGGGACATGCGCGACCTCGACGAGTACTGGATCGAGGTGAACCGGCTGGAGAACCACGGCGACAAGATCTACCGCCGGTGCCTGGCCCACCTGTTCTCCGGCGCCTACGACGCGTTGACGGTCATGCGGCTGCGTGACGTCGTGGAGCAGCTGGAAGCGGCGATCGATTCGTTCGAGACGGTCGCGAACATCGTCGAGCAGATCGCGGTCAAGGAATCCTGACGTGGAGTTCGCACTCGTGATCGCGGTCGTCGCGATCGCCCTGGCCTTCGACTACACCAACGGCTTCCACGACGCGGCGAACGCCATCGCCACGTCGATCTCCACCCGGGCGCTGACCCCGAGGGTGGCGCTGCTGCTGGCCGCGGTGATGAACCTGCTCGGCGCCCTGGTGTCCGAGGGCGTGGCAAGCACGATCGGCAGCGGCATCATCAGCCCGCCGGAGAACTCCGGCGGCATGACCGTGGTCCTCGCGGGCCTGGTCGGCGCCATCGCCTGGAACCTGATCACCTGGTGGCGGGGGCTGCCGTCCTCGTCGTCGCACGCGCTCATCGGCGGCCTCATCGGCGCGGGGATGGCGGCGTCGGTGACCGTGCACTGGTCGGTCATCGTCGGCAAGGTGCTCGTCCCGATGGTCGTGTCGCCGCTGGTCGGCTTCTGCCTCGCCTACGGCGTGATGGTGGCCATCGCCTGGCTGTTCCGCCGCGGCTCGCCAGGCCGGGTCAACCGGGGTTTCCGGGCCGGACAGTCGCTCTCGGCCGCGGCGCTGGCCTTCGGGCACGGCCTGCAGGACGCGCAGAAGACGATGGGCGTCATCGTGCTCGCCCTGGTGACCGCGGGTCTGCACACCGGGCACGACGTCCCGCTGTGGGTCAAGCTCGCCGCGGCGGGCGCCATCGCGCTCGGCACCTACTCCGGTGGCTGGCGGATCATGCGCACCCTCGGCCGCCGGGTGATCAAGCTGGACCCGGCGCGCGGGGTCGCCGCCGACCTCACCGCGTCCAGCGTGCTGTACGTGATGGCGATCGGCCTGCACGCCCCGGTGTCCACGACGCACACCATCAGCTCCGCCATCATGGGCGTCGGCGCCACCCGCAGGCTCTCCGCGGTCCGTTGGGGTGTGGCGGGCACCATCGTGTCCGCGTGGATCCTCACCATCCCGATGTCGGCGGCGATCGCCGCGGCCACCTACGGGCTGCTCACCCTCTTCCTCCCCTGACCGACCGCGCTCACCCGTCCGGTCCCGGCGCGGCGGTGCGGGTGCGGTCGACCGGACCGCACCGGTCATCGGGTTCGGGTGAGCGCGGTGGGCAGGTCGGGAGCTCGGCGCGGCCGATGTAGTGGGCGGTCTCCTCGTGGTTGGTCGAGTGCACGAGGTCGGCGAAGCCGTGCTTGAAGCGCAGGTGGACGTGGTGGGGACCGGCGGCGGGCGGGTCGAGGTGGCGGCGCGCGCGGGCGGCCCTGGCCAGGGCAGGGACGTCGAAGGCGTAGGTGCGGGCGACGGTCCAGTGGGCCTCGCCGTCGACCGAGGAGAGCCGGGCGTCGGGCAGCGCCCGGGGACCCGGATCGGGCAGGGGACGGGTGTCCAGGTCGTAGCGGAGCACCTCCCGCAGCGCCTCGCGCCACTCGCGGGGCGTGGCCGGGCCCACGGCGGCGCGCCACCAGCCGTCGACCAGGTCGGCGAACTCCTCGGTGGAGAAGCAGTACGCGAGCGCGGGGGCGAGGGAGTCCGGGTCGGCGGTGGAACTCGTCGCCGCCGCGCTCAGCAACCGGGCACCCGCGTGGTGCGCGGCCTCGGCCTCGACGAAGTCCGCCAGCGAGAGGATCACCGCGGACTGGCTCCAGCCCAGCACCGCGTCAAACACCGGCCACGTGTCGCGCAGGACCAGGTTCTCGGCGAGCAGCCGGGCCCAGAACAGGAACCGCTGCATCCGCAGGTTCTGCGCCAGCGAGACGCCCCGCGCGGCCAGCACGTACTCGAAGTCGTCCTGGCGACCGCGCACGGTGACGAAGCCGTGGACCGCGCGGCGGTCGGAGAAGTCGGTGTTGGGCAGCAGCAACAGCGGGTAGGCGGCGATCCGGGACACGTGCTTGGCCAGTTCGTCGTAGCCGCGCAGGAAGGTCTCCGGGGTCTCGCCGGGGATGCCCCAGATCAGCTCGGCGTAGCAGTCGAGTCCCTCGGCGGTGAGCCACTCCGCCAGGTCGCGCCACTGGTTGATCTTCATGTTGCGGCGGTTGACCAGGTCCAGCGCGGTGTCGTCGAGGGTCTGCAGCGCGAGGGTGAACGAGCTGCGCATGCCGGCCTCCCGCATCCGCCGGACGATGCCGCGGAACACCGCCGACTTGTTCTTCGCCCAGGACGTCTCCAACGCCCTCGGGCAGCCGTACCGGTCCCGGATCTCGATGAGGTCGTCGACGAACTCGGCGTCCTGCCGCAGCATCCCGAAGTTGGCGTCGCACAGCACGACGGTGTCGGCACCGGCCCGCGCCAGTGCCTCCAACTCGGCCCGCAGCCGGACCCGGGAGAACGACCGGACCTTCTGGCCGACGGCACCGCCCCAGTAGCAGAACGCGCAGTGGTACGGGCATCCCCGGTTGGTCTCCATCAGGGCCACGTCGTAGCGGAACCCACCGCGCTCGTCGAGCAGCGGGACGGCCCCGGTGAGGATCGGCGACGGGATCCGGTCCAGGTCGTCGACGCGTGCCTCGTCCGCCGTCGTGACGACCGAGCCATCCGGGCCCCGGAAGGAGATGCCGCGCACCCGCGCGTACGGGCCACCGTCGAGGACCGCCTTGAGGATGTTGACGAACGTGACCTCGCCCTCGCCGTTGACCACGATGTCCACCGCCGGGTCCCGGGTGAGCACCCGCGCGGCCTGCTTGGCGACGTGGTTGCCGCCGAAGACGACGACCGCCGACGGGTTGACCTGCTTGACGGTCGCGGCCACGGCGGCGAACTGGTTGGCGTTCCACCCGAGCACGGAGAAGCCGATCACGTCCGGTACCCCGGCCTGGAGCACCTTGATGGCCATCTCCAGCGGGGACAGGTGACCGGGGAAGTTGAGGATCCGCACGGCGCAGCGCGACCCGAGTTCGGGGTGCGCGCGGACCACGGCCGCGAGGTACCCGGCGGCGAGCGGCATGGACTCCTTCGCCATGTGCCACACCCCCTGCTGCACGATCAGCACGGTCAGCGCGGGCAGCACGGTCGACTCGCCTGCCGGGGCGGGTCCCGCCGGGCCGGGCGTCGTGGGCGGCATCTCGGCTGGCGCGCGGGCTCAGGGGGTGACCTGCGGGATTCCGGGTCCGATCATCCGGACCCGGCCGGTGGTGGTGCTGCGCTGCGCCAGCCAGGTGCGGACCGGGTCGGCGTTGGCGACCGCGTTGGTGCCCGACAGCAGGTCGGTGTGGCCGCCGACCGCCGGTTGAACCCGGGAGTCCCCGGTCACCAGGTCCCGCCAGCCCGCGATCCACCCCGGGTCGCCGTCCGCGGCGGTCAGCAGCAGCAGGTCGCACGGCACCCGACCGGCGGGCCGCGCGGCGGCGTGCCAGCGGGCGTAGCGGGCGACGGTGTCGGTGACCCGGTCGGCGCCGGTCTGGTGGACGTGCGCGGTCAGGTGCGGGTCGTCGAGGACCTCCCGGACCATCGCCGCAACCTCGCCGGTGCCGATCGGGACCGGGGTGCCGGGCGGTTCGGAGTCGAGGACCACGATCCCGTCCACGCGCTCGCCGCGTTCCCGCAGCGCGGCGGCCGTGGCGGTGGCGAGCACGCCACCGGCGGAGTAGCCGACGAGGAATCGGGGCCCCGACGCGCGGGTCGCGGTCATGAGGTCCGCCGCGCTGGCCGCCGGGTCCTCGCCACCGGGGAAGTCGAAGCCGTACACGCGGAAGCCCAGGTGCTGGGCGAAGCCCGCCATGGCCCACGCGTAGCCCGCGATCGGTGGGAAGCAGTACACGGTGGCGGCGCCGTCACCCTCGGCCAGCAGCTTCAGCGGGCTGTGCGCGGCGGGGCGCCGGTCGATCAGCCGCGCCAGCGCGGCGGCGGTCTGCGCGCGGTACACGTCCACGATAGACACTTCGCGGCGGAGGACGTCCCGGATGCGGATGGCCAGCAGCGCGGCGCCGAGGCTGTGACCGCCCACCACGAAGAAGTTGTCGTCCAGGCACGCGCTCTCGTCGGCCAGCACCTCGCGCCACAGGTCGAGCAGCACCCGCTCGGTCTCGGTCGCCGGTGGCCGAGCCGCCGCGCGGCGGACCTGCTCGGGTGTGGGCAGGGCGTTGCGGTCGAGCTTGCCGTTGGGCATCCTCGGCCAGTCCGCCATGATCACGACGTCGACGGGCACGGCGGCGGCGGGCAGGAACCGGCCGAGCGCGGCCCGCAGGCTCAGCGGATCCGGTGCCGCGCCGGGGTCGGGGATCACGTAGCCGCACAACCGGAGCTCGTCCGTGCCCGGTACCGGCCGCACCGCGCCCGCCGCGTCCCGCACGCCGGGCAGGGACCGCAGGCACTGTTCGACCTCACCCAGTTCGACCCGGTGGCCGAGCAGTTTGACCTGGGTGTCGGCGCGACCGCTGACGACCAGGTCGCCGCCGGGCAGCCGCCGGGCCAGGTCGCCGGTGCGGTAGAGCCGTTCCCCGGGCAGCGCGGGCGCGCGGGTGCCGAACTTCTCCTCGGTCAGCGCCGGGTCGCCGAGGTACCCCTTGGCCAGCCCGATCCCGGCCAGCCACAGTTCGCCGACCACCCCGACGGGCACCTCGCGCAGCTCGCTGTCGAGGACGTGGGCGCGGGCGTTCGGGATCGGGCGGCCGATCGGGACCGGCCCGGACGAGCCCACCCGCGCCGGGTCGATCACGGCCGCGCAACTGATGTCGGTGGCCTCGGTGGGTCCGTAGATGTTGAGCAGCGTCGCCCGGCACTCCCCCGACGCCACCCAGTCCCGCAGCCGCGCGAGGTCCGGTGTCTCACCGCCGAGCGCGAGGTGGCGCAGCGACCGCAAGGGGCGGAACCCCGCCGCGGCGGCGACGTCGATCAGCGGGTACACCGCCGACGGCACACCCGGGTTCAGGACCGTCACCCGTTGCGCCTCCAGCAGCGCCAGGAGGTCGCGCGGGTCGTAGGCGCTGTCGGGGGCCAGGACCACGCTCGCGCCGGAGATCAGCGGTGCCAGGTAGTTCTTGACGGAGGCGTCGAACCCGCAGGTGATGGTCTGCAGCACCCGCGTATCCGGACCCATCTCGCACGCGTCCCGGTACCACCGGAGCAGGTTGACCAGCCCCCGCATGCCGACCTCGACGCTCTTGGGCGTCCCGGTCGAGCCCGACGTCTGGATCACGTAGGCCGTGGCGTCCGGGTCGTGCCGGTCCGCCACCGGCGTGGCGGGCCGGGTGTCGAGTGCGCGGCGGTCGTACTGGCGCTTGTGGACGCGGGCGGGTGCCCGGGGTGTCGTGCGGTCGATGTGCAGCAGGACGTCGTAGGCGTAGCCGGTGAGGTGGTCGTCGTGGAAGGCCATCGGGGCGGCCTCGACCCGCGTGACCTCCGGGAAGTGGTGGGGCAGGTCCTCGAAGAAGGCGGTCGGGAGGAACAGCGCGTCGGCCGCGGACAGCGGGCGACCGCCGTGCTCGGCCCGGTGGCGGGCGGCCACCTCCGCCAGGAACCCCTCCCGGCGGGCGGCGTCCCACACGTGCCCGAGGTAGACCACGCCCCGCGCGCCGACCCGGCCGATCGCCTCCCCGAGCACGGCGCGCAGGTAGTTCACGCCGCCGAAGCTCTGCACGACGCTGTTGAACACGACCGCGTCGAACGGCCCCGCCGACTCGGCGGGCAGCTCGTTGAGGTTGAGCGCCCCAAGTTCGTGCAGCGCGACGTTGTCCAGCCCGTGTTCGGCGCGGGCCCGGTGCGCCCAGCGCAGCACCCCGGCCGACGGGTCGATGCCGACGTACCGGCCCACCAGCGGCGCGAGGCCCTTCAACGTGGTGCCCGTGCCGCAGCCGATCTCCAGCATGGTCGCGTCCGGGGACAGGTAGTCGGCGATCTTGCCCGCGGTCGCGCGCACGTACCGGTCCAGCGCCTCGTCGCTGATCCGCGCGCCGGTGTACGGGCTGCGCCACCCGTTGGCCGCGACCGGGTCGTCGGCGTGGTCGGCGACGTAGTTCCACAGCTCCAGGCTCATCCGGGTGCCCGCAGGTTCCAGCTCGCGCAGCACGTCCGGGGAGTCGACGCACAGGCTCGCCGCGGTGTCGGGGCTGTTCCAGAACAGCTCGTTGCAGGTGCCGGTCAACGCCCGCTCGGACACGATGACCAGCGGACGGGTGTCGCGGACCAGCGAGTGCAACCGGGCGTCGGGCAGGTCCGGGTTGAGCGGCACGTACGAGCCGCCCGCCTTGAGCACGGCGACCAGCGCGACCACGAGCCGGTAGGACCGCCGCAGCAGGACCCCGACGTGCGCGCCGGGCCCGACGCCGTGCTCGGCGAGGAACCCGGCCAGCCGGTCCGCGTCGGCGATGAGGTCGGCGTAGGTGTGCCGGGCCGCGCCGTCGACCACGGCCACCGCGTCCGGGGTCGCGGCGGCCTGCTCGGTGATCAGCGCGCCCGCGGTCCGCTCCCCGGGGGACTCGGTGGCGGTGGGCGGCCGGGCCCCGGGTTCGCTGTCGTCCTCCCACAGCGCGATGTTGGACAGTTTCACGCGGAGACCTCCCTGGTGACGGCTCGGGCAAGCCGCCGCAGGGCGGCGAGGTAGCGCTCGACCGTGCCGTGCCGGAACAGGCGGCCGTCGTACTCGAAGGCGACCCGGAACTCGGCGGCGGTGTCGTGGACGTAGAGCGTGAGGTCGAACTTGGCGGTGTCCACGGGGACCTCGACCAGCCGGGACTGGTCGAGGAACAGCCCGTCCGACTCGGGTTCGGCGCCGAGGACGTCGGCGAAGTTCTGGTAGGCGAACATCACGTTGGTCAGCGGCTGGGTGCCCGACCCGCGATCCGGGTTGAGGTCGCGGACGACCACATCGATGGGGCAGTCCTGCTGGTCCAGCGCGGCGGTGAGGGCGGCGGCGACCTGGTCGGTGAACTCGTCGAAGTCCAGGTCCGGGCGCGGGAACAGGCGGACGGGCAGGACGTTGACGAAGAACCCGACGAGGTGCTCGAGGTCGGGGTGCACGCGCGCGGCGCCGCCCAGGCCGACGCAGATGTCCTCCAGGGACGTCAGCCGGTGCAGCAGCCAGCCGTACAGGGCGAGGAACACGGTGGCGGGCGTCCGGCCAGACCGCGCGGCCAAGGCGCGCACCCGCGCGGACAGGTCCGCGTCGAAGGTGCACGCGCAGGTACCGCCGGAGAACACCGCGCCCGCCGCCGAGTCGCCGTCCGCGGGCAGGGGCAGGTGGGTGGGCACGCCCGCGAGTCGTTCCCGCCACGCCGGTGCCCGCGCGGACAGGTCCCGCGCGCGGTCCCACACCGCGAAGTCCCGGTAGCCGATCGGCAGGTCGGGCAACGCGGGCCGCTCTCCCCGGCGGGCGGCGCGGTAGGCGGCGTTGAGGTCGCGGGAGAGCACGACGATCGACCAGCCGTCGCAGATGACGTGGTGCAGCGTGATGACCAACCTGCACCGCGACGACGACAGTTCGACGAGCACGACCCGGGCCAGTGGTGCCTCGGTGAGGTCGAACGGTCTGGCGGCCTCGGCGCGGACGAGTCGCTCGGCCGCCGCGACCGGGTCGTCCTCCGTGGACACGTCGACGACGCGCAAGGGGACGCGCACCCGCTCGTGGACGATCTGGCGGGGTTCGCCGTCGCGGACGGTGAACCCGGTGCGGAGGCTGTCGTGGCGGGCCGTGACGACGGCCAGCGCGGTCTCCAGGGCGGCGCGGTCGAGCGGCCCCTGGTCCATGACCACCGGGACGTTGTAGGCCAGGGAACCGCCGAGCTGGTGCAGGATCCACATCCGCTGCTGCGCGTGGGACAGCGGGTGGTCGGCCGCGGGTTCCGCGCGCGGGATGTGGTCGACCCGCGCGCCGAGGTCAGCCAGCGCTCGGGCGAGGGACCGGGGTGTGGGGTGGTCGTAGACGGTGCGCAGCGGAACGCGCGCGCCCCAGCGCGCGGCGATGCCGTTGACCAGGCGCAACGCCTTGAGGCTGTGTCCACCGGCGGCGAAGAAGTCCTCGTCCGGCGCCAAGGCGGCGCGGCCCAGCGCGGTGCCGAGCAAGACGCCGAGATCGGTCGCGTCCGCACTGGGTGGCGCCGCGGTGCTCCGGGCCGCCTCGGCGGCCAGCGCGGCTCGGTCGACCTTGCCGTTGGCGTTGTGCGGCAGCGTGGCGCGGCGGAGGAACCGGGACGGCACCATCCACGGCGGGAGGTGGGCGCGGGCGTGCCCGCGCAGGGTTTCTGCGTCCGCGTCGGCGGCGTAGCAGGCGACGAGGTCGAGGTCGCCCGTGCCGTCGGGGACCGCGACGACGGCGACCTCGGTGACGCCCGGGCAGCCCGCCAGGACGTTGCCGATCTCGCCGGGCTCGACCCGGTACCCGCGCACCTTCACCTGGTCGTCGACGCGACCGAGGAACTCCAGCCCGCCGTCGGGGGTGACCCGCCCCAGGTCACCGGTCCGGTACAGCCGATCGTCGTCGAGGGTGGTGAAGCCGGAGCCGGGCGCCGGGTGCAGGTAGCCGCGAGCGAGTCCCATGCCCCCGACGCAGATCTCTCCGGCCACGCCGGGCGGAACCACGCGCAGGCCGTCGTCGCGGACGTCCACGCGCACACCGGGCAACGCCGTGCCGAGTCCCAGCGTCGGTCCGGTGAGCTGCGTGTCGCGGTCGACGCGCAGACAGGTGGCGTCCACTGTGGCCTCGGTCGGCCCGTACATGCTCCACACGGTCAGCGCGTCGCCCGCGCTCCGGTCGAGCAGCCGCCGGACCACGGCGGTGGGCACGGCCTGCCCGCCGGTGACGATGTGCCGCAGGTCGGTGCGGGTCGTGCCGAGCCCGGCGTCGACGAGCGCGGCCAGGAACGGGGCGACGACGTTGACCAGCCCGACCCGGTGGCGGACCACGAGGTCGAGGAACCGGTGCGGGTCGCGCCGGTCGTGTTCGTCGAGGACGAGGAGGGTGCCGCCGTTGGCCGCGCACGACAGCACCTGTTGGAGGGCCGCGTCGAACACGAACGGCGCCGACAGGGCCTCGACCGTCCGGCCGCCGAGCGGCGCGTAGAGCGTGTCCTGGAGGTGGGTGACGAGGTTGGCGAGGCCGCCGTGTTCGAGCAGCACCCCTTTCGGCGTGCCGGTCGACCCGGAGGTGTACAGCAACGCGGCCAGGCCGGTAGGTTCCGGTGTACCCGGTGCTCGTTGTGCCCCTGGCTCGTCGGGATGGTCCGGAGACAACAGGGACACCGGGGACAGCGTGGTCACCGCGTTCGGGATCGCCCGCCGCCCGGTGTCGTCGACGACCGCGAAGCGGCAGCCGCTGTCGGCGAGCAGCAGCGCGAGCCGTTCCGCCGGGTACTCGGTGCTCAGCGGGAAGTAGGCCGCACCCGACTCAAGCACCCCGAGCAGACTGGAGACCGTCCATTCGGACCGTTCCATGAGGACGGCTACGGGTTCGCCCCGCCGCACGCCGTTGACCAGGAGGGCGTGTGCCAACCGCCGCACGCGGGCGCGCAGCTCGGTGTGGGTAACACGGTAGGTGACGCCACCTCGTTCGCAGACCACCGCGAGCGAAAGGGGATCCCGGGTTCCCTGAAGAACCCGCGCGGCGGTTCGCTGGTCTACCGCGCTCACGAGCTCTTCCGGGTGGCGAACAGGTCGTTGACCACGTAGCCGTCGAGGCCGTGCTGCTCGCCGTAGGTGATGAGGTCGCTGGTGCGGTTGATGAAGCCCCGCCCGGAGAAGTTGAGGGAGGTGTTGCACAGCACGCTGTAGCCGGTCAGGGCGCGGAACTCGGTGAGCAGGCGGGCGATCCCGGGGTTCTGCTCCGGTGTGACGGTCTGGACGCGGGCCGTGCCGTCCACGTGCGTGACGGCCTTCAGCGCGTCGGTGCGCACGTCGGTGAAGTAGAGCATGAACGGATCGGGCAGTCCGCCCGCGAACCAGCGGTCCGCGTCGCCCGCCAGGCAGATCGGCGCGATCGGGCGGTAGGGCTCGCGCTGCTTGATGGTGTTGAGCCGCGCGTGGGTCTCCCTGGTGAACGGCGCGGCCAGGATCGATCGCGCGCCCAGCGCGCGGGGACCCATCTCGTAGCGGCCCCTGGCCCAGCCGATCACGTTGCCCCCCTCCAGGAACCGGGCCACCTCGGCGTGGTCGAGCGGGCGGACGTCGTAGCGCACCGGGTCGAACGCGGCGTCTTCCACGAACTCCTCCCCCGCGTAGGCGTCCCACGCCACCCGGGCGGAGCCGGTGTAGTGCAGTTGCGCGTCGATCGCGGTGCCGAGCGCCGAGCCGCTGTCGTTCGGGCACGGCGGGACGAACACCTCGGCGAAGAGCCCGCAGTCCGCCCAGCGCCGGTTCCACTCGCAGTTGAGCCCGCACCCGCCGGACAGCAGCAGCGGCAGGCCCTCGGTGAGGTGCCGGGCGGCGTAGTCGTGGAACCGGCCGAAGATGGCGTCGGAGAACTTCGCCGCCAGGTTCTTGTACTCCTGCGACAGGACCCCGACGTTGTGGAACGGCGACCACGACAGCTCGGACTTGGGCAGGGCGAGCAGGATGCCGTCCTGGTCCAGCAGGTACTCGATGAGTTCCTTCTCCTCCGGCAGCACCGGTCCCCGCTCGGCGAACCCGGTGAGCGCCATCTGCTTGCCCGCGTCCTGGAAGCGGAAGTGGCCGGGCAGGTCGGGGAACCTCGGGTCGGCGAGGGCGAACAGGTAGGCGTACTTGTTGCCCGGGTCGGTGAGCACGTGCTCGAGGTGGGTGACCGCGCCGGTCTCGTCGACGCGGTAGAAGGAGCCGATGTTGCCCTCCCACACCAGGCAGTAGCAGGGCTGCCCGGCGGCCACCGGTCCGAGTCCGTAGGCGGTCATGATGTGCGAGCGCTCGTGGGTGGAGGAGAAGACCCGGGTCGGCTTGCCCAGGAAGCGGCCGGGCCGGTCGGTGACCGAGCCGGGGCCGACGCCGAAGTAACCGGTGTGGGCGGGCGGTTCGACGGAGTGCCAGCCCTTGACCCAGCCGCCGACGGCGACCGCGTCGGGTTGCCGGTCCAGGCGGTCGGCGGCGCGCAGCAGCAGGTCCGCGGTGAGCCGGTCGTAGCGGGGGTAGTTGTCCTTCTCCGCCTCCAGGGAGAACAGCAGGGTCCCGTCCTCGACCGCCACGACGGCGCCGTCGTGGCCCTCCTTGAACGACAGGATCAGCACGGTGGTCAGCTCCTTGGGTGCGGGGCGGTCACGACCGGACGAGCAGGTGGCGGCCGTGGCCGGTCAGGTCGGGGAGCAGGTCGCCCTGCCGCCGGGCCGAGGCGAACGACCGGTGCAACCGGCCGTCGTGGTGCAGCCGCACCTCGGCGACGTCCTGCAGCGGTCCGATGCGGAAGCCCGGCACCTCGGGTCGCCCGAGGTCCGCCGCGTCGACGGGGTCCAGCGGCACGGGCCGACCGTCGACGAGCAACTCCGGTGCCGAGGCGCACTCCAGCCGGTGCGCGCCGCCGACCGGCAGGAGGGTGCGCGCGCCCCAGGCCCGGCCGCCCCAGGTCACGATCACCCGGTAGGCGCGGACGTCCCGGAGGTCGTCGGGCCCGAACCCGCCCAGGTACGCCGTGGCGGCGCCCGGGGTCTCCTGGGTCCGCAGTCCCGTGGCGGTGAACCGCCACCGCGCCACGGCGCCCGGAGTCGGGGTGCCGGTCCACTCCGGCCGCCGGGTCGGGCCGGCGGCATCGGCCCACAGGTCGACCTCGGCGACCGAACCGCGCAGCCCACGACCCAGGTCGAACAGCCCCGGGTCGCCCGGCTGCCCCTGGTACTGACCCACCGCGAACGCGCCGCCCCCGGGCAGCCGCGCGCCACGCGCCACGACCTGCCGGGCGATCGGGTCAGCAAGTGGGGAAGGCGACCGCCCCTCGGCCTCGGCGGTCACCCTGGCGATGCCGTCGTCCTGGTACAGCAGGGTTTCCCCGGTCGTGGCGTCCCAGCTCACCGCGAGGCGCTGCCACTGGGCGTAGTCGAGGCTCTTGCCGAAGGACACCCGCTCGCCCGCGACCTCGAGCGTGAGGCCGCCGTCGAGCCGTTCGCGCAGCGCGAGGACGGTGCCGTCGCCGGGCACGGCGTAGCTGAACAACACGATGTCCGCGTCGCCCCGCAACGGGCACAGGTCGAACACCGCGGTGAACGCCCGGGGCGGGAAGTCCGCGAGGTTCTGCGCCATGACCCACTGCCGGGGCTTCGCCCGCAGGAACGGCAGCGCGCCGACCGGGTCGAGCAGCAACCCGTACCGACCGCGCGCGGACCGGTACTCCACCACGGGCACGACCGAGGTGTGCGGACGAAGGCGCACCTCGGCGGTCACCCGCGCGTCGACGGCCAGTGCCGCGAGGTCGGATTCGGCGGCCACGGCCCAGGTCGGGCTCACGGGAACACCGCCGGTGTCTCCCACCACCGCACGGCGGGCGCGTCGACGTCGAGGGGGCGGACGATGCGCCAGGCCTCGTACGGGCAGTAGCTCGCTCGGGGGTCGTAGCCGCGGCCGTTGTCCGCGTAGTCGCGGCGGACCTTCTCCCGGACGGGCGGGGGCAGCACGGTCTCCCCCGGCCGCAGCACCCGGGTGAACGACGGCCGCGGCTGGATCAGCAGGTAGGTGCGGTCGATGCCGAACCCGTAGCGGGAGTGCGCGGACGGGTAGCACGGCGCGAAGGTGTTGACGAAGAACTCCTCGCCGCCGAAAGCGAAGCACCACGACACCCGCTCGATCTCGCCGTAGAGGCACCGGCTGTCGGCCGGATCGTGGTCGCTGAGGAAGCGCAGCACGGCGTGCGTGGTCTGGGCCAGTGCCCGCACGCTCGCGCCGAAGCGCTCCCCGGCCAGTTCCACGACGAAGCCGTCGAGGTTGTCCGCGTAGGTGTGGTCGATGAAGTCGCACAGCAGGGGCACGGCACCGGCGAGGTTCTCCTCCGGCGTCCGGTCCCGGTCGTAGTCCGGGGCGCCCCACAGCCGCGACGCCGGGGCGTAGACGCAGTGCGTGCCCGTGCGCACGGGGTCGAACCGCGCCAGGCACGGCGCCTGGTCCGGGGGTGGTGGGGACTGGCTGTCGGGTGGGCTCGTGGTGGGGTTCGTCACGCGGGGTCCTTGTCTCGGCGAACCGGTCCGGTCATGAGCGGACGAGGCGTTCGTTGAGCCACGCCTCGGTCGTGGCGAACACGTCGGCCGCGATCTCGCCGAGCACCGGGTGGCAGGCGGCGGGTTCGAAGGTCTGCCGGGGCGTGCGCCCCGCGGCGAGGCGCCGCCAGTACGGTGGCAGGCCCGCCATCCTGGACAGCATGCCCCCGTCCTCGTCCGGCGCGAGGTAGCGGACGGCGCGGATACCGGAGTTGAGCAAGCGGACCGTACACATAGGACAGCATTCGAGCGAGGTGTACAGGGTAGTGCCGACTCCGACTCCGACTCCGGACCCGGACCCGGGGTCGGAGTCGGGGAAGCGGGCCTCGAAGGTGTCCAGGGCGTCGGATTCCGCGTGCGCCGAGGTGTCCCGGCGCGGTTGGAGCAACCGGTTGCGGCCCTCGGCGACGATCTCGCCGTCGCGCAGGACCACGGCGCCGACGCCGTAGTTGCCCTCGTTGGCCGACACCAGCCCCAACACGCAGGACAGCCAGGCGAACGCGTCCTCGGGGCCGGGCAGGCCCTCGGTGTCGGCGAGCCGTTCGGCCAATCCGGCCACCAGGTCCCCGGTGGGGCGCAGGTCGTCGAGGAGCGCGCGTCCTCGGGCCCAGGCTTCGCGGACCGCCGGTGTCACTTGTGTTCCATGGTCAGATCGGTGGCGGTCCGGGGCTCGGCGATCAGCGGGAGCAGGTGGTGGCCGGGGCGCACCGAACCGTCGCCGTTCATGACGATGGCGCGCTTGAGCAGGCCCCGGGTGAAATCCTCCCTGGCCCGGTAGGTTTTGTCCTCATCGGACAGACCCTCGGAGGTCAGCCCGAGGTACACCGCGATCCCCTCTTCGCGCTTGCGCTCGGCCATGGCGACGATGTCCGAGAGCCTCGGGGGTTTGTAGTCCGGCAGGCGTTGCGCGCGGGCCGCCCACTGGGTGCCGTGGGCCACGTACATGGGGTTGATCCGGATGGTCAGCGGGACGCGCCTGCTCGCGCAGTGCTCGTGCAGGTAGTCGATCGCCTTCTCGGCCTCGGTCCAGGCCTGCTCGTCGGTCATCTCCGGGTCGGGTTTGAAGAGCACGTACGCGGTCAGCTCGCAGCCCGCCTCGGCCACCTCGTCCAGTCCGCGCAGGAACGACTCGAGTGGTTCGCGCTTGCCCAGCACGCGTTCGCGCAGGTCCTCGTCGAGGGTCTCGAAGCCGGTCAGGATGTCGAGCGTCTTGCCGCTGTCGCGCGCGATCTGCCGGAGCCGGTCGGCGCGCGCGAACTCCAACCTGGTCTCCAGCACGATCTTGCGCACCCTCGGGAGCTTGCGCACCGCGGTGGTGATGTCGGTCAACGCCTCCGGCGGGAAGGTGGTCTCGTCGAAGACCGAGCCCTCGTTGGCGATGGTGATCCGCTCCAGCACGCCCAGCGCGTGCCGGTCCTCGTCCAGCACGTGGCGGAACTGCGCGCGCACCTGCTCGGCGGGCACCCAGTCGCGGGAGGACTTGAACGGCAGCGCGCAGAACTTGCACTGGTACCGGCAACGCTTGGTGTTGAACAGGATCGCGAGGTCCTGTTCGCCGAGGAAGTTGCGGTGCAGGAAGAAGTGCGGCCGGTCGTGCGCGGGTGCCGAGTCTCCCATCGCCTTCGGTGGACCGTAGGCCCGGTACAGCGCGCCGAGGTGTTCGTCGAGCGGGAGGCTCATGCGGTCGTGGTCCCTTCACCTGATTTCGGCGCTCACCAGACCGGATCAAGGGTGGTGTCCGCGCGGGCAGGGAAAGCGAAAGCGCTTTCCTGCAATTGCATTCCGGCCTGCGTCCGGGGTGTGGAGTCGAGTGCCCACCTCCTCCCGCACGGCACTTCCGAGTGTCGCACGGGTTCCGGGAGTTCGATCACGAAACCGCCCGTCTGCGCCAATTGTTCACGCACGGTCACTCGGAGTCGGTCGGTCGGTAATGCGACCGGCGCAATGGGAGGTCGCTCGAGAGTTCGCACGGGGAAGCCTGTCCCCGGTACTACGCTGGGCGCCGCCGAGGACGCATCGCTTGGAGGGGTGTGGATCCGCATGCCGGAGGACTTGCGCGTCGAGGTGGTGGACCGGCCGGATCACGCCGAGTGGGATGCTTTGGCCGGGCGGGAGTCGTTCTACGCGGGCACCCGCTGGCTGGCGTTCCAGCGGGCGCTGGAGCCGAACGCGCATGCGTACCACGTGTGCGTTCGCTCCGGCGACCGACTTGTCGCCGCCGTCGCGGTCTTCGCGCTCGACCGCCCCAGCCGCGCCGACTACCACCCCCACCGCCTGTTCCCCGACATCACCCGCCCCGACGCCACACCCGTGACCCTGATCGGCGGCACCAACGGCTACCTCAGCGCCCCCTTGGGCGGCGCGGCGGCCCCGCTGCCCCTCTTGCTCGACGCCGTCGACCGGATCACCGAGGAGCACAGCGCCGGTCTCGGCTGGTGGCTCTACACGACGAGCGAACACGCCGCCACGATCGCCGAGCGCGCGGGTGTCGTCCCCCGCCTGCACGCCTGGGGCGAATGCGTCGTCGACCTCCCCGGTGCCGGTTTCGACGACTACCTCGGCGGCCTCTCCCGGTCGCGGCGCGAGGCGGTCCGCCGGGATCTGCGCGGCATCACGAGGTCGGGCCTCACGGTCGAGCGAACCCGCCTCTCCACCTGCCACGAGCGGTGCGGTTGGCTCCTCGCCCAAACCATGCGCAAGTACGACAAGGAGGCCACGCCCGAGGACATGGCCGAGTGGCTGGACAAACTCAACGGGGCCGCCGCCGACACCGGGCAGGTCTACCTCTGCCGCGACGAACGGCGGCAGGTCATCGGGTTCTCCCTGGCCTACGCCGAAGGCACCACCGACTACATGCGCGTGGCGGGATTCGATTACGCCAACGCGCCGCACGTCGGAGAATACTTCCAACTCCTCTTCTACGAACCCATCCGGGACGCGTACCAGCGCGGCGCCACCGCGCTCCACGTCGGTTCCGGGTCCACCCACGCCAAGGCCAGGCGCGGCGCCCGCGTTCGTCCACTGTGGGCGGTGCCGACCCGGGCCGAGGCATGGGACGTCGGAACGACCACCGAGCACAACCGGCGTCGCGCGAGCGAATTGCGCGCCGAACTACCCAACGAGGACCTGGTATGGGCGCACGGCAGCGAGGAGTGGTTACGCACTCCATGAATCGCGCGGGAGCCCCAAAGGCCGGTCAGGTCGTCAGCCGCGCGGCGATCGCGCGGAACGCGTCGGGGTCGACGCGGGCGAGTGGGACCAGGGCCGAGACCCAGTCGCCGGTGGTGAGTCGCGCGATCACGGTGTCGCGGGACGGGGGCTCGGTCGCGGCCGGGTCCCCGGACCTCGTGGCGAAGGGGCTCGTGGGGACGGTGAGCGCGGCGGAGGTCGTGAGGATGGCCGTGACCGCGCGGCGGTGCAAACCGTCCTTGATCGAGAGCGCCGCGCGCTCGGCCCGGTGGCGCGCGGACCGACCCCGGCGGTCGTGGCAGGCGGTGCAGGCGTCGACGACGTGGCGCAGGCAGCGGACCCGGAGGTCCTGGGGGCGCAGCGGTGTCGCGGCGGTCTCGGCGGCGGCGGTGATGGTGGCTGCCGTGGTGTGGTCGCCGTGGTCGGCGGCGGTGATGGCCACGCGGCAGAGGGCGCGGATCCGGTGGTGGGGGTCCTCGATCGCCTTGGCCGGCGCGGTGGCGCGCTGATACCACCCGGTGCGGGCCACGGCGAGGGCCAGGGTGTCGAGGAGTTGGGCCTGCTTGTCCGGGTCCGCGTGGTCGACCACGTCGGCGATGAAGACCTGGGCCTGCTTCACCACCGGACCGGCGGCCTGCCTGCCCAGGGCGCGCACGGCGGCCTCGACGACGAACGCGTGCGCCTGGCTACGCCAGTCGAGGTCGACCTCCGGCAGCGCCACGCGAGCCAGCGCGAGGATCCGCCTGCCGCGCACCTGGTCGTCGCCGAGACCGTGCAGCAGGGCGGCGAGGGCGCGCACGCGGTAGTACGGGTAGTCGATGTCGTGGGCGGTGGCCTCGGCCCGCTCCGGTTCGCTGTCGTTGGCCAGGGCGGCCCGCGCGGGCGAACCGGACGGCGACGACCGGGTCCGTCGCCGAGTCCGCCAGACCGGTGAGCAACCGGGCCCGTCCGGCGGGCAGGCTCGACGCCCGGGCGATCCGCAGCGCGCCGGTGTGGTCGCCCGCGTCGGCCGACTCCCGCGCGAGATCGGCCAGCGCGGCCTCCTGCCAGGCCGGGTCCGGCGACCGCGCGGCGACGGCGACCCGCTCTTCCCCGCGCGCCAGCTCGAACTCCACCGGCACGTCGATCTCCCCGCGCGCCGCGATTCCCGCCGCCAGCGCGTGATCACCCGCGAGTACCGCGGCGCGGACCAGCTCCACCGGGCGCGGGTGGTCGCGGGCGGCCGCTCGGTGGATCATGGCGACCGCCTGCGCGGCGTACCCGGCGGCCGCCAACCACCCCGCCGCGTCGGCCAGGTCCTCGACGCGGGGCGCGGTGGCCAGCAGCAGGACGGCCCGGTCCGGTTCACCGCAGCGGATCCAGCCGCGGACCACGTTGCGCACCGACTCCACGTGCCGGGTCCGCTTCATCGGCTCGCCCAGCAACTCCGCCGCGGCGCCGACCAGCGCCCGGGCCTCGGCCGCGCGGCCCGCCGGTGGTGCCGCTTCGGCTGGGTCACCGCGGTGGACGCGGCGCGGGCCCGGTCCCGGTCGCCCCTGGCCCACGCGGCCCGGATCACCTCGACGAGCACGTCGGTCCGCCGGTCCGGGTGCAGCGCGGCGGCCACCTCCTCGGCCCCGTCGAAGTCACCCCGGGCCGCCAGGGCGCGGCCCAGCTCGCACTCGGCGTGCATCCGGGCGCGCGGGTCGGCGATGTCGGGTACGGCCGCCTCGGCGTCCGCGCGCAGTCGCTGGGCGTCCGCGTCGGCGGCGGTGTGCCGCAGGGCGGCGGCGAGCGCGGTGATCCGCGCGCGGGGGTCGGACAGCCCGGTGGCCGGCCCGCGCGCCCGCGCGGCGTAGCCGAGGCGCGCCCACACCGCGACCAACCCGGGCGGCACGTCCGCGCTCCGGCCCGCCAGGTCGAGCCGGTGCACGGCCAGGGAGAACAGCGTCTCGACGGACGGGTCGGGCTGTTCGAGGAGGATCCGCT
Source organism: Actinokineospora auranticolor (assembly GCF_041897805.1). Taxonomy (GTDB): domain Bacteria; phylum Actinomycetota; class Actinomycetes; order Mycobacteriales; family Pseudonocardiaceae; genus Actinokineospora; species Actinokineospora auranticolor. The sequence continues at coordinate 4,159,725 of NZ_CP154825.1, read as the reverse complement.
GCGCGGTGGCGACCTCGGCCAGGGCGGCCGTGTCGCTACCGGTCAGCTCGTACATGCGGTCGTGCCGGGCGGTGCTGGTGGCGTGGTGCAGCACTCCGTCGACGTCGCCGAGGGATTCGAGCAGGGCGAAGTAGCGGCCGAGCAGGTATTCGGGGGTGTCCTCGGGCCAGTCCCGCGACCGCCAGTCCTCGGCCCAGGCGCGCAGGTCGGCGTGGCCGTTGATCACGTCGGCCACCTCGCTCTCGCGCTGGGCCGCGTCCGGCGACCTGGTCAGCTCGCGCACGACCCGGGGGTCGCACAGCGGGTGGGTGAGGTCCCGGCTGATCGCCTCGGGGCGGGGGCGGTGCGGGCGGGAGGACACGATGATCCGCAGGCCGTCGCGGGGCCGCGCGGGGAGCAGGTGGGCGATGCCGGTCCGGCCGGTGCCGGACTCCTCGTCCAGGCCGTCCACCACCAGGACCAGGCGCCTGCCCCGGGTGTCCCGGCAGTGCGCGGGACGCGGTTTCGTCGTCGCGCCCGGTGAAGTCCGCGGGCGCCAGGTCGCGCAGGGTGCGGTAGTCCCAGTGGTGCGGGCGGGATCCGATGACGAGGTCGCCGTTGAGGACGCCGACCTGGGTGCTGTTGGTCAGGTCACCGGCCTGGTTGTGGACCTCGACCAGCGCCTACCGCCCCGTTCGCCCGTGGACTCCTCCCGTGCCCGGGAAGATCGCGGACCGCGGCGGTGGCGTTACCCCCGGTGGCTCAGGCGGCGGCGAGGGTGAGCAGGGAGCGGTCGACCAGCATGGCGCCCGCGGCGGTCACCACGACGCGGGCGTCGCGCCCGGCGACCGAGAGCGACTCGATGACGACCAGGCCGCGGCGCACCAGCGACAGCACGGCGTCGGCCTCCCAGCCCGCCAGCTCGCCCGCGGCGGCACCGCTGTAGTCGGCCCAGCGGAAGCCCATCGGGCCGCCCCACAGACCGTTGTGGAACAGCACCGCGCCGTCGGCCACGTCCTGCAGGGCGATCATCTCGTTCTCGGTCATCGCGGACTCCTTCAGGTCGGTGCGGTTGGTGGCGATGACTCATCCTGACCCCGCCGCGGGCCACCGGGCGGGCTCGGCACCGACACAGCTGCCAAGGCACTCCCCACCCGCAACCGTCCACGCGGGACAAGGACACCCCATCCGCTCTACACTCCGTCGCCGCAGCGCCGCTTGCCACCCTTTCAGCGGTCCCCCACGGGCGGGTCAGACCGGTCCTAGTCCGCCAGTGCATATCCCCCACACGGGTCCCCTTCACGCGAACCGGGTACTCGACGACGTCATTTGACAAATCGAACTGTCAAATGGAACATGGGCGCGTGACGGGCGGGATCAACTACCTCGACGAGGTCGACCGGGTGGCCGTCGCGCTGCCCCCGTTGCGCAGGCAACTGCTGGTCAAGCTGCGCGAACCGGCCTCGGCCAGCCAGTTGGCCGCCGCGCTCGGCTTGCCGAGGCAGCGGGTGAACTACCACCTGCGGGCCCTGGAGTCCGCCGGGCTGGTCGAACTGGTCGAGGAGCGCAAGCGGCGGGGGTGCGTGGAGCGGATCCTGCGCGCCCGGCCCGGCGCGCTGGTGGTCGACCCGACGGTGCTGCGCGACGACGACCCGCCCGCCTGCCTGGTCCAGGACCAGTACGCCGCCGAGCACCTGGTCGAGGTGGCCGCCGCGACCGTGCGGGAGGTGGCGGGCCTGCGGGTTCGCGCCGACGAGCGGGGCAAGCACCTGCTGACCTTCACCATCGAGGCCGAGGTCCGCTTCGCCGCCCCGGCCGACGTGCACGGCTTCACCGACGAACTCACCGCCGCGCTGCGCGAGATCGCGTCCCGCTACGAGGGCCGCGACGGCCGGGAGTACCGCGTCATCGTGGGCGGCCACCCCGCGACCACACCCCGACGACAAGAGGACGACCGATGAGCGAGACGCCCCGGATCGTGGTCACGGTGGCCGCCACCGCCGACGCCACCTGGCGGGCACTGCGGGACAAGGACGTCATCGGCCAGTGGCACGGCTGGGACACCGCCGACCTCGACGCCGAGATCGACGCGATCTACTTCACCGGCGTCACCGAGGACGCCGAGACCCGCACCCTCGTCGCCCACGGCGGCGACCGCTTCCAGGTGCACGAGACGGAAGGCGGGGCGCGCGTCACCCTCACCCGCGCCCCGCTGAGCGGCGACCCGAACTGGGACGCCTACTACGACCAGATCACCGAGGGCTGGACGACCTTCCTGCACCAACTGCGCTTCACCCTCGAACGCCGTCCCACCGCCCGGCGCCGAACCGTGTTCCGCAACGACAACGCCTCCGCCGTCGAACGACTCGGCTTGGACTCGCTCACCGGCCCGCCCGGCAGCCGCTACCGCGCGACCCTGGCGGGCGAACGGGTCGAGGGCGAGGTGTGGTTCCGCACCGAACGCCAACTCGGTCTCACCGTCGACTCCTGGGGTGAGGGGCTGCTCGTCGTCGAGGGCATCGGAGCCGATCCGACCGCCGTGCTGAGCACGTACGACCTCGACGGTGCCGCGTTCGACGCGCTCGACACCCGCTGGGCGGCGTGGTGGTCCGAAAGCGAGGCGGAACCGCGTTGACCGCCACGGAGGCGAACCCGGTTCACCTCCGCCGTTTTGAGTACACAATGGACAGTCATGGTCTCGCTGTCCCGTTCGGCCATCCGGCCGATCCGAGGTGGACCGAGCCGGCGGATTAACGACCTCCGGTAATGCTCATCTCACCCAGGGCGATCCCACCCCCGGGACAATCGCCCGACGAGAGGAGTTCCCCGGCATGGGGTGGTTAGGGCGCAAGCACAAACCGCGGTTCCCGCCGGACATGGTCCGGCGGCTGGAGTACCTGGGGCGGTACGAGTTCGACTCCCCGGGCTCCGGTCTGGACGCGGTCGACGTCCAGACCCGTTGCGTCGCACCGTTCCACGACGGCGAGGCGCACGACCGCGACGCGTTCATCGCCGACCTGCGCGCCCTGGTCACCGAGGACGGCAGCGAGTTCGCGACCTACGGCGCCGGGTGCCTGGTCGTCGAGCTGTTCGGCCAGCGGGTGGACACCCCCGATGCCCTGGCCGTGCTCGACGCCGCCATCGAGGTCAAGCGCGTCCGCGGGCTGCCGAGCGCGGCGCTCAAGGGCTACGAGTGGCAGCGCTGGCTGTCCGTGCACGGTCAGGGCACCTGGCCGAACCGGCCCAGGCGCTAGGCGCCGCGTCAGGCGTTGAGGCGCGCGGGTTTGCCCGCCAGGCCGGTCGCCAGGAGCCGGTCGGCGACCGGGAGCCGGGCCAGGCCCAGCGCGGCGCGGCGGACCCACAACTCGGTCCGGGAGCGGGGCAGGAACCAGCGGGCGGTGGCGCGGGCGACCCGTTGCTTCTCGGTGATCACGGGACGCCAGCGGCGTTCGTAACCCGCCAGCGCCGCGCCGATCGAGTCCGGCGAGCCCACTGAGTCGAGCGAGTCCAGCGAGTCCAGCGCCGCCAGCTCCCCGGCCAGGACGTACGCCCCGCCCATGCCCAGCGAAGCGCCTTGACCCGCCAGCAGGGACACCGCGGCGCAGGCGTCACCGACGAGCACGACCCGGCCCCGGTGCCAGGCGGGCAGGTCCACCTGGGCGACCTGGTCGTAGTAGATCTGGTCGTTGGGCGGGCAGGCCGCCAGCGCGCGGGGCACGACCCAGCCCAGATCGCGGTATTCGCGGAGCAACTCGGCTCGCGGGTCGGCGGGCGAGCCCGGTTCGGCGGCGCGGTGCACGGCGAAGGCGGCGACGCGGCCGTCACGCAGGCCGTAGAAGCCCATCTGGCGGTCGCTGGTGTCGGTCAGGCAGAACCGGTCCGCGACCCGGTCGCGGATGTCCGGGGCGTCGAAGGTGAACGCGGCGGTGTGAAAACCCAAGTACCGCAAGGGGTTTTCCGGCCCGAACACGAGTCGGCGCACCGCGGAGTGGATGCCGTCGGCGCCGACGAGCAGGTGCGCCTCGACCTCGGTGCCGTCGCTCAACCCCACCCGCACGGCACTGCGCTCGTCGGTCACGCGCGCAACTGTGGTGGCGTAGCGCGTTTCCACCCGCTCCGGGAGGTGTTCGCGCAGAGCGCGTTCCAGGTCCGGCCGCATGATGCTGAGCAACCGCTGGTCGAGCGCCGAGGCGAACCGCGCGAAGCTGATCCCCGTCCGCCGCCGCCCGGACTCGTCCAGGTAGGCCGCCTCGCGCACGCGGTATCCCAGTTCCGCCAACCTCGGCAGCAGTCCCATCGCCTCGGCGGCGTCGTAGCCCACCCCGAAGAAGTCGATCATGTACCCCTGCTCGCGGGGCCGCGGCGCCTTCTCCACCACCAGGACGTCCCAGCCACGCGTGGCCAACCGCTCGGCCAACGTCAGACCGGCGATCCCGGCCCCGCAGATCACAACCCTCATCACGGCCCACTCCTCCTCGGCTCCGGGCCGGCGCACAACCTGCGCAGCACGGGCGCCACGGCGTCGGCGGTCAACGACGGGTTCAGCGCGCGGTGCAACAGGAGTCCGTCGATCGCGGCGATCAACACCGCCGCCGTGGGCCCCGGATCGGCGACGCCGCGTTCCCCCAGCCACACCGCGAGCCGGTCGCCGACCTCGGCCGCCACGCCCGCGACCGCGCGCCGCAACTCCTCGTCGCGGGTGGCGGCCAGGTAGGTCTCGGTGAACAGCAGCGAGACCGGTTCGTCCCCGGTGTACTCCGCGAAGGCGCCCACGAGCAGGTCGACCGCGTCCTCGGGCGTGCCCGCCCGCGCCAACAGTGGGTCCACGACCTGAGCGGCCTCGCGCATCGCCGCCACGGCCGCCTCGGTCAGCAACGACCGCAGGGACGAGAAGTGGTAGTGCACCAGCCCCGGGGCGACCGCGGCCCGCTCCGCCAGCACCCGGGTGCTGACCGCGCTCCACCCCCGTTCGACGATCAACTCGGTCGCCGCCGCCACCAGCCGCTGCCGCACCTCACGCCCGCGGTCCGCCGCGGTCACACCCGCCATCACCACTCCTGGTCGATCGCCCAGGTCACTCGCCTTGGGCGATTGCCCAAACAGTAGCACGCGGGGTCAGCGGCCGGTCGCGCCGTCGTGCAGCTCGCGGAGGATGTCGGCGTGGCCCGCGTGCCGGGCGGTCTCCTCGATGAGGTGGACCAGCGTCCAGCGGCGGGAGGGCGAGACGCCCCGCCTGCCCCGGCGCGGCGGGCTCGGGTCGTCGAGGGTGGACCAGCGGGCGATCTCGGCGTTGGCCCGCTCGATCGTCGCGCGGTAGGCGGCGAGCACGGACGCCGCGGTCTCGTCCGGACCGGGGTGGTGGCCCGCCTGCCAGTCCCGGACGGGTTCGCTCAGCAGCCAGTGGGCCTCTACCTGGGTGAGGTGTTTGACCAGGCCGAGCAGGCTGGTGCCGGAGGGGACGCCGGGCGCGCGGACGTGCGGTTCGGGGACGCCTTCGGCCTTCGCGGCCACGGCGGCGCGGAGGTAGTCGAGGAAGGCGGTCAGCACGTCCTTCTCCCGGGTACCGGTGCCGGGCGGGCCCATGTCTCGTGTGGTCATCGCCCCACTCTCGCCCCACCTGGCCGGAAGAGCACGAAAACTTGCCACCCCGGCAAGATGGGCGGCATGGACGACGACGTACTGGCCGCGGTCGGCCCCCGGCTGAGGGCGCTGCGCGGGCAACGCGGCCTCACCCTCGCCGACCTGTCCGCCGCGACGGCGATCTCGGAGAGCACCCTGTCGCGCCTGGAGAGCGGTGGCCGCAAGCCGACGCTGGAGCTGCTGCTGCCACTGGCCCGCACCTACGGCGTGCCGCTCGACGACCTGGTCGGCGCGCCGCGGGTCGGGGATCCGCGGATCCACCTGCGACCGATCTACCGGCACGGGATGACGTTCATCCCGCTCACCCGCCGCGCCGGGGGCCTCCAGGCGTTCAAGGTGGTCATCCCCGAGCGCGCGGAGCCCGCCGAGCCGACCCCGCAGACCCACGGCGGCTACGAGTGGGTCTACGTCCTCACCGGCCGACTGCGCCTGGTCATCGGCGACCGCGACCTGGTGCTGGCGACCGGCGAGGCCGCCGAGTTCGACACCGCCCTGCCGCACTGGCTCGGTTCGGCCGACGGCCGCGCCGTGGAGACGCTGGTGCTCTTCGGACCGCAGGGCGAGCGCGCCCACGTGCGCGCCCGCCCCAGGTAGCCCGAGCCGGTCGGCGCCGTCCCATCCGTCCCGAGTGTTGGAGGTGCGGCCCTGGCCGCGTTCGTCTACCTGGCCTTGGCCATCGCGTTCGAGGTCGTCGGGGTGGCGCTGATCGTGGCGGGCGTGGTGACGCTCAACCTCGGCGGCGCGCACCGACCGCGCTACTGTCCACTTAGGAGCAGTCGTACCCGGGTGGCGCGGTGGTCGTGGAACTTCTCGAAGATCTCCAGTGCCCGCCGCCACGCCGCCACCGCCGCGTCCGTGTCCCCCGTCGCGTACCTGGTCTCCCCCAGCCGCTCCAGCGAGCACGCCTCGTTCCACTCGTCGTTGCGCGCCCGGTGGATCGCCAGCGCGCGTTCCAGGGTCTCCCGGGATCGCGCCAACTCCCCCGTCCGGCGCAGGATGATCCCCTCGTTGCGCAGCACCGACGCCAGCCCCCGGGAGTCGGACCGCTGCTCGAACAACTCGCGGGCGCGGGCGAACGCGGCCAGCGCCCGTTCGTCGTCACCCAGGTCCCGGTAGATCAGTCCCAGGTTCCGCAGCGCCCACGTCTCCCCCACCAGGTCCCCCGCCAGCCGCCACTCCCCCAGCGCGCGCTCGCACGACTCCAGCGCGGGCTCGAACTGGCGCAGCGCCCGCCGCAGGTCGCCCAGCCAGTTCAGGCAGGACCCGATGCCCCAGGTCCCGTCCACCGCGCGGAACGCCGCCAGCGCGTGCTCCAGTTCCACCACCGCCTCGGCCGGTTCGCCGCGGTGGCGGAACCCGAAGGCGAGGTCGTGGCGCATCAGGCCCTCACCGAACCGGTCCCCGGCGGTCAGCGCGCACGCCAGGCCCACCCGCAGCAGCGCGGTCCACTCCTCCCACGGCTTGCGCAGGTCGAAGTACGGCCACAGCGCGCCCGCCAGCCGCCAACCCAGCTCCGGCAGCCCCTCCCGCGCGGCCATCCGCACCACCGGCAGGAAGTTCGGGCGCTCACCGTCCAACCAGGCCACCGCGTCGTCGTAGTCGGAGAACTCCCGCCCCGGCTCGGTGCTCAGCGGGGGCCGCACCGGCCGCACGAACCGGGACGCCGCCTCCGCGGCGGCCAGGTACCCGGTGACCGCCCTGCGGACGGAGGCCCGGCGGCGCGCCGGTGCCTCGGTGGCGGCGCGGTCCTCGGCGTAGCAGCGGAGCAGGTCGTGGAACTGGTGCCGGTCCCGCCCGGTGGTCTCGACCAGGTGCGCGGCGGTGAGGGTGGCCATGGCCCGGCGGGCGCGCGGGAGAGGCAGGTCGGCGTACGCGGCGGCGGTGTCCAGGCTGAAGTGCGGACCCGGGTGGCGGCCCGCGGCGCGGAAGAGCCGGGCGGCGTCCGGCGGGAGGATGTCGTAGGACCAGGAGAACACCGCGCGGATCGCCACGGACTCCTCGTCGACCTCGAACCCGGCCAGGCGCGTGCGGGAGTTCCCGAGCTCGTCGGCGAGATCGGCGAGCGCCGTGTGCGGGTCGGAGACTAAGCGCTGGGAGACAATGCGCAACGCCAACGGAAGCCCGGCGCACAGGTCCACCAGGCGGGACAGCGCCGTGTCGGAGTCCGCGCCGGGCACGGCGGCGGCCAGCATGCGCGCGCCGCCCGCGCGGGTGAGGGGTCGCACCCGGACCAACGCGGCACCGTCCTCGGTGAGCAGTCCGGACAGCACGTTGCGACCGGTCACGACCACCGCGCACCCCGGCGCGCCGGGCAGCAACGGCCGCACCTGGGCCGAGTCCCGGGCGTTGTCCAGCAGCACCAGCACGCGCCGCTCGGCCACCAGCGACCGGAACAGCCCGGCCTTGGCGTCGAGGTCCACCGGGATCCGTCCGGGTGGGACGTCGAGGGCGAGGAGGAAGTCGTCCAACGCGGACGCGGGCGGCAACGGCCTGCCGTCGCGGTCGAAGCCGCGCAGGTTCACCACGAGCTGCCCGTCGGGGTAGCGGTGCTCGACCCGGTGCGCCCACCGCACCGCCAACGCCGTCTTGCCCACCCCGGGCGGACCGGTCACCACGCACAGCCTGGTCCCGTCGGCCAAGGCGGAGTCCAGTGTGCGCAACTCCCAGTCGCGGCCGGTGAAGGCCGGGGTGTCCGGTGGCAGCTGCCGGGGCACCGGGATCCGCGCCCCCGACCACACGTTCACCTCCCGCGCCCGCACCACGGATCCCACCTGCAGGACCGCGCCCGCGTGCCCCGTGACCACATTGCTGACCTCACCGACCATGGCCGGTGAGCGCTTCGGCGCCCGCGCGGAGCTGGTCGTGCGCGGCGACCAGGGCCAAGGCGCGCTTGGGGCCGGGCACCTCGTAGTGGTAGGTCGACCGCAGCAGGTACAGGCAGAAGGCGATGTGCCACTGCCAGCGGTGCGCGGCGAAGTCCACCTCGCTGGTCAGCGGCGGGCAGATCTCGCGCAGGTGCCCGGTGATCCACCGCAGGGCGGCCAGCGTGGCGTTGGTGGCCGGGCTGTCGGTGACCGCCACGAGGTCGGTCGACAGGTCCCCGACGGCGGCGGCGAGCGCGCGCCAGGTGGCGAACCCGGTGAAGAACAAGGACTCCGGGCCCTCGTCGACCACCCGGACCACGAGGTCGGCGACCAGTCGGGCCGCGTCGGTGGCCCAGTGCGCCGGGCCGAAGTCGCTGAAGTCGATCAGCATCGGGGCGGGGTGCCTGCCGGGCAGCAGGAGGATGTTGCCGCAGTGCAGATCGCCGTGCGCGTGGGTGCTCCAGCGCTTGTCGGGCCACCGCGGCACGTAGACGCCGGCGAGTCGGCCTTCCACGGCGTACGCGGTGAGATCGGCCCGCAGCCGGGTGGTGTCGCCGAGGCCGCCGCCGTCCGGTCGGGTGAGGACGGGGCAGAGCTCGTCGACGGCCCGCAGGACGAGTTGCCTGCGCCGCAACGGAAGGCGCAACGCGTCCATCGGGTCGCCGGACTCGTCGCGGGCGGTCGCCCAGTACATCGGCGACAGCGCCTCGGTGAACAGGGTGGCGAAGGCGTCCTCCGCCCGTTCCGGCGCGGGTCCGGTGCCCAGCCACTGGCGGGCGGTGGTCACTCCCCGCTCGCACACGGACCCCGTGGCCCACCAACCGTTGACCGGCCCGACCGCCCGGTGCGGCTGGACGACGAACCTGGACGACATCACCTTCGGCGCGCGCGCCGCGCGGGCGGTCTCCTCGCGCAGGCCGTCGAGGTCGCGACTGAGCTTGAGGACGTGGTGGGCGGTCGTCCCGTGCCGCAGCGGGGCCTCGGTGGCGCAGATCCGCGCCCCGGAGACGCCGGGCGCGAGGTGGCGCACCCGCACCACGTCGGCGGTCTCGTTGTCGGCTTCCAGGACCTGGCGGTGCAGTTGGGCGATGGTCGGGTTGCCGACCTCGTGCAGCAGCGTCACCACGGCCGGGTCGCTCTCGTCGACCACCACCCCGATCTCCTCGACGGTCCCGTTGTAGAGCAGGTACGTGCGGATGTCCGTGGCGATGGCCGCCGGGCTCGTCAACGGCGACTCGACGCTGAACTCCCACCGCCGCACCGCGGTGTTCGCGCCGAGTTCCATGGCACGCGCGAAGAGGCTGTGCCGGTGCCGGTCGCCCTCGCTGATGACGAAGACGTACGAGTGCGGCAGCGCGGCCCGGGCCAGCGCCACCAACTCCAGGCCGCGGGCCTCGTCGCCCCCGGTCGTGCGCTCGAACAGCAGGTCGATGACCAGCAGGTGGAAGCCGCCGCCCGCGGTCGCCCCGGAGATGGCGGCGTGCGCGGCGTCGGGGTCGTCGAGCATCGTCCAGTCGACCGCCCAGCCCTGCTCCCGCAGGTACTGGTTGAGCCGCGTGCTGACGCTCTTCAGGTTCTCGGGCACGTCGTCGACGATCAAACCCCGGATGCGGTGGACCATCTGGTGTCACGCTCCTCGCCACAGCGGAAGTGTCACGTTCGCGGTAAAAGTCCAGTCCTCGTCGTCCTCGGCATTGCCGACCAGGGAGCCGCCGAACGGGCGCAGCCGCTCGTTCAACGCGCGCAGCCCGCGGCCCGCGGGCCACCGCGGCCGGGTGCCGGTGTTGCGCACCAGCAGCTCCAGGAAGTGCTCGCCGAGCCGGTAGTCGACCTCGACGCGGGGCCGCTGACCGCCGGGGGCCGCGTGGTGGGTGATGTTGTCCAGCGCGTGGGCGACCACGGCCTCGAGCAGCGGTCCCGGGCAGAACACCCGCGCGGTGCGGCCGATGGGCTCACCCCGGTGCGCGGTGGGCCCGGGCGCGCGGGTCGCCAGCAGCCGCTCGACGTGGTCGGCGGGGCAGGTCGGCACCGAGCCCACCAGGCCGACCAGCAGCGCGGGGGCCTCGCCGTCGGCGTGCGGGTCCATGAAGACCCGGTGCCACCAGCGCAGCCTGCGCAGCAGCTCCTCGCGCGTGGCGCACCAGCCCGGGTTGGTCGGCAGCCACTGCCCGGTGACCTCGTGCAGCAGGTTCTGCACCTGGTGCAGCGCCGCGACGCCCGCCCCGTCGGCCACCGCGACCAGCGCCCGCTGCTCCTGGGTGCCGATCCGGTCGGCGACGTACTCGCCCTGCAGGATCCCGACCAGCGCGGGCAGGTTCGGCATCGCCTTCTCGCCGAGGTGGCGCGCGCACCGGTCCCAGTCCGCCAGCGCCTCCTTGGTGCGCTCGGGGGTGGGGCGCGCGCCGGGCAGGTCCTCGACGTGGTCGCGCACGCGCAGCAGGATCGACTCCATGTTGTGCGCCTCGACGTAGGGCTTGTAGTCCCGCCGCAGCCGGTGCCACGCCTCCTGCGGGTCGGTGGGCGCCGGGCGGTCCCGGTCGTCGAGGATCGAGCGCATCTGGTCGACCAGCGCCCGGTGGCCCGCGATCGACGCGGGGTCGCGGTCGTCGACCATCAGCTCGTCGAGCCGGTCGCGGCAGCGGTCCAGGCACAGCCGCAGCGCGTCGTGGTCCACCGGCGAGTCCACGGCGGGGCGCAGCGTCAGCCGGTAGCACTCCAGCAGCAGCTGGTTGATCATCACCGGTTCGTCCACGGTGAGCGCGAGCAGCCGGGGCAGCCGCCCCACCAGGTTGGCGGGGTCGGCGGCGGCGATCACCATGACGGCCTGGGCGCGCAGCCAGGCCAGCGCGGTGGGCGGCTCGTCGAGGATCGTCGCGCACACCTCGCCGAGCAGGGCGCGGGGGGCGGCGTGGCGCAGCGGGGGCAGCTTCAGCCACTGCTGCTCTGCGGCGATGAGCCGCACCAGGTTGGCCCGCGACCACGTGCCGCCCGGGCCGACGTGCGTGACGCGGGTGAGGCCGGAGAGTTTGTCCACCACCGTCTGGCGCGCTTCGGTGACCCGCAGCGCGCGGTCGAGCAGCGTGCGCCAGCGCAGGTAGTCGGCGAGGTCGGTGCCGTTGACTGGCACGTCGAACAGGTCGGTCGGCGGGGTGCCGAACCCCTCGCGCAGTGGCCGCAGCCGGGTCCGCTCGCGCAGCACGCGCACGTGCGAGCGCAGCACCGCCGGGGCGGTCCGGAGGTGCTCGTCGGCGCGGTCGCGGGTCTCGCACAACGCGCAGTTGCGCACGCTGAGGCCGGTGAGGCTGCTGTTGGCCAGGAACCGGACCTGCACCGGCACCGGCGTGCCGCCGTCGTCGGGGCGCATGGAGCTGAGGGCGAGCATCGCGTCGGCGTCGCGGTCGTCGAGCTGGTTGAGCGCCACGATCACCACCACCGCGGTGGCCCCCGCCGAGACGGCCAGGCGGATGAGCTGGACGATGGAGTTGCCGGTCAGCGACCCGGCGTCGACGGCGACGACCGCGCCCGGCGGGGCGTCGACGTCCAGCGCGGTCGGGTAGCTCCACCGGGTGCCCGCCACGGCGCGCGGCACCAGCCGCCGGTGGGTGACCCGGCGGCCGTCGGCGGCCAGGGCGTCGCCGACCAGGTCCAGCAGGGCGGAGAAGTCGTCGGGGGCCTCGGGGTACCAGATCTCGCAGGTGGCGAACGGGTCGGCGGACAGGCCCGCGCGCCAGAGCCCGGCGGTGTCGTCGAGCGCGCCGCGCACCGCGTCGCGCATCCGGGTGGCCACCGCCGGGGTGCGCAGCAGCCGGTCGAACCGCAGGTAGGCGCTGAAGTGCCGGTTGCGCGGCGCGCGGTCGAAGTGCCCGAGGCGCAGCCAGTCCGGGTCGCGGGCCAGCCAGCCGAGCAGGGTCTCCTCGTCGAGGTAGGCGCGGCGGGCCGCGCGCGGGCGCACCGGCTCCAGCAGCAGCGGGTCGACGTCGACCGGTTTCGGGCTCTCGGGGGTGGGACCGGCGCTGATGTCGACCGACACCAGCGACACCACCGGCACGTCGCGGTTGAAGATGCGGATCTGCCGGTCGTGGTCGCGGCTGTCGACGACGCAGGCCACCGCGACCACGACCGCCTGCCGGGCGGCGATGGCCGCGGCGGCCCGGCGCACGGTGTTCTCCGTGGACAGGATGTCCGCGCACAGCACGACTTCCGCGTGCTGCGGGACCTGCTCGCTGACCGCGACGCCGTCGAGGTCGAGCTCACCGGGCATGGCGTAGAACCGGCCGCCGATCCACAGGCACTCGCTGAGCTGGCCCGCCAGCGGCTCGGTGGCGGTGTTGACCACGCGGGCCACCGCCCGGTTCTCCGGTCCGTGCAGGTCCGCGCGTTCCTCGACCATGCGGGCCAGCACCCAGCCCGCGGTCGCGGTGCCGACCACCTCGTCGAGCAGGGTGCGGACCCGGATCCAGCGGTTGGTGTGGCGCAGGGTGGGGGTGCGGAAGTGGCCCGCCGTGACACCGGGTCCGGCGTCGCGGATGGTCTCGGCCAACCGGCCCCGCGCCCAGTGCCGCATGGCGTGCGCCGCGTCGCCGGGGGACACCCGCAGGGCGATCCCGGTGTCGGTCACCGACAGCAGGTGCGGGTAGCGGCCGAGCCAGGCGCACAGCTCCTGGTGCGCCACCTCGGACGCGCCGGTGCGGGACCGGAGCACCTGGTGGGTCAGCGCGCCGCCGAGTTCGGTGAGCGCGTCGAGCACCGCGCGCAGCCGCGCGGGTCCGCCGCACCACCGCGGCGTGCCGGTGGCGCCCATGACCAGGACCGCGCTGCGCGGCGCGGGCCACCACGACTGGGCGTCCTCGTGGGAGTTGATGCCCGCCACGCACAGGTCGAGGATGCGCACGCCCGCGTCGGGCAGCACCACGGCCAGCGGCACCTGGTCGGGGATCGCGCTCACCGTGTCCAGCACGCGGGCCAGGGCGGTCTTGAGGGCGCTGTCGGACAGCCGCGGCGGGGTCACCGGGACGACGACCACCACGCCCGCGCGGTTGTTGGCCCGCACCGCCTTGCGCAGGCAGGTCCGGTCCGCGTCGCCGATGCCGTCGGCGCCGTCGAGGTCGCACGGCACCACCGCCATCGGACCGTCGTCGTCCACTGTGGACGCCGGGCGCCCGCGCCACGGCTTGCCCCGGACCGGCTCGGGGGTGCCCGCGATCAGCAGCGACGCCTCGACCAGGGTGCCCGGGGCGACGAGTTGGTCGCCCTCGAACACGTGCTCCTCGGTGTCGGGGTCGAGGTAGGACTTGCCCGCGGTGGTGCCCGCCGTGGTCACCTGCACCAGGCCGCGGTAGCCGCTGGCCAGCCTGCCCACCCGCCACAGGCCGTTGCCCTCGCGGCGCACCGGCACGCCCGCGGCGTGCTTGCGGTCGAAGGCGGCCAGGATCGCGTCGCCCGCCTCGTCCGCCGGTGCCGAGGCGCTGCGCGCGACCAGCCCGGTGCCGGAGTCGCCCACCAGCAGGTCCAGCACCCGGCGGTCGCCGCCCTCGCGCAGCACGTCGGCCAGCGCCGCGCCCGACCGGGGCAGGTCGGTGCGCCGGGTCGCGTACAGGCCCTCGTTGACCAGGATCGCGGCCACCAGCGCGTACGGCGGGTCGGACGGGCCGACCCTGGCGTGCTTGCCGATGTTGTCCACCAGTTCCACGACCAGCGCGTGGGTGATCGCCCACGCGTCCGCCGCGGGCAGGCCCATGTCCGACAGCCGCCGGGTGATCCCCGCCAGGGCCTCCGGCAGGCCGAGGCCCGTGCCCGCGTCGTGGTGCAGCCACTGGAACGGCAGCACCCTGCGTTCCTGCGGCGCGCCGGGGAACCGGATACCGCCGTCGACCGGCACGGTGGCGGGGGTGGGCGGGGTTTCCGCGGTGGCGCCTTCCGCGTCGAGCACCGTCACGGCGCCCGGGGGCCAGTGCGGCGCGCGTAGTGCGTCGTCGAAACCGGAATGGCGCAGGAATCCGCGCGCTTCGGCGCGGGAGCGGGCCTGGCGAGCCGCGCGGCGCAGGAACTGGTCGGGCACCGGTGCCGCGCCGGTGTCCGCCAACCACCGGTCGCGCGCGCCGAACACACCCGTCGGCAGCACGACCGTGGCGCCGACCCCGTCGCGCACCGCCGCGTCGAGCAGCAGCAGGATCCGTGCCAGGGCACCGAGGTGCGCGAACTCCACGGCGGTGAGGTCCAACCACAGCCCGCCCTTGAGGACCCCCGGCCGCCACGCCCCGCTCTCGGTCAGCGGCCCGCCCCCCGACCCCAGGTGGCGCCGCCACGCCGCGATGGTCAGCCGGGTGGACAGGCGTATCTCGCTCACCATCCGCCGGTCACCGGCGCCGGTGCTCGCCGGTGGACGACGGTGTTCCGTAACGGGTTCGCCTTCCGCCCATGTTCTTTCACAGGTCGATAATCACCACAGTCCCGGCCGGAATGCAAGGCTCACCCGAATCCCGGAACAGGCGCGCCCGCCGACAAAGGGAGACAGCCGCCCGACCTGGGATTGGACATTTTTAGGACAGGTGGTGGCAATTTCAGCCGCAATTTCGAGTGGGCGGCCTGCCGATATCGGTTCAGCGGTCGATTCAGATGTCGTCGAGGGCGATGAGGACGTCGCGCAGGTGGCCGGAGGCCGACTCGGCCGTGGCGGGCGGGACGTCGCGCAGGAGCTTGACGGTGGCGCGGTTGACCGCGCGGGCGGCGGCCTCGGCGCGACCGGCGCCCGCGGGGGTCAGGCGCACCCAGAGGCCGCGGGCGTCGGTCTCGTCGGCGTCGCGCACGACCATGCCGGTGTCGGTGAGCCTGCGCAGGACGTTGCTGGTGCCGCCGGAGGTCAGCCGGAGGCGGGCGGAGAGCTCCGACGGGCGCAGCGTGAACGGGTCGCCCGCGGCGCGCAGGGTCACCAGGATCTCGTACTCGGCCTTGGTCAGCCCCAGGGCGGTGAGCTGGGCGACGGTGGCGGCGTCGAGCACGGCGGCCAACCGCGCGACGCGCTTGGCCAGGGCGAGGGCGGGGCCGTCGATGTCGGGCAGCTCGCGCGCCCAGGCGGCCACGATCCCGTCCGTCACGTCGCCACCGCTACCCATGGGCCGCAGTGTAGGGCTCTTGACGCACCGCGCCCCACGTCGTTACCTTTTTAAAAAGTTATCGACAAAGCTTCTTGGGAGGTCTCATGCGCCTGGTGCTGCGCGGCGGGTTCGTGGTGGCGGTCGACCCCGACATCGGGGTGCTGCCCGGGGCGGACGTGGTGGTCGAGCACGGGCTGATCACCTACGTCGGCCCGGACGGCGGTGACGGCGAGGTCGTCGACGTGTCGGGTCAGGTGGTGTTACCGGGGTTCGTCGACAGCCACCGGCACGTGTGGCAGGCACCCCTGCGCGGCCTCACCGCCGACCTCACCCTGGCGGGCTACCTACCGCTGGTCCTGGGCACGCTCGCGGGCCGCCACTCCCCCGACGACCTGCGCACCGCCACCCTCCTCGGCGCCGCCGAGGCCCTCGACGCGGGCATCACCACCGTCGTCGACTGGAGCAACCCCGCCACCACGGCGGACCACGCGGCGGCCGCCGTGGACGCCTTGCGCACCACCGGGATCCGCGCGGTCTACGCCTACGGCGACGCCGACGACGAAGCGACCATCCGCGCCCTCCACCGCGACCTGCCCGCGTCGACCACCAGCCTCGCGATCGCCACCCTGGGGCCGGACTTCGGCCCGGTCGAGGACACCGCGCGGCACCTCGCCCTGGCCCGCGACCTGGGCGTCCCCACCACGATGCACCTGCACGACGGCCGCGGCCTCGAGCCCGTCCTCGACGCCCTCGGCCCCGACACCCAACTCGTGCACGCCAACGCCCTACCGGACGCCCTGCTCGCCCGCCTGGCCGCCCGGGGCTGCCCCATCAGCGTCACCCCCTGCGTCGAGTCGACGATGGGGCACGGCCGCCCGATCCTCGACCGCGCCCAGGCCCACGGCGCCCGTGCGGGCCTAGGCGTGGACGTCGTCACCACGTCCCCGGCGGGCATGTTCGACCAACTCCGCTCGGCTCTGGCCCAACGCCGCCTGACCACCCCGTCCGCCACCGAAACCCACCCACCCGCCGCCGACCTCCTGCGCTCCGCCACCCTGGACAGCGCCGCCACCATCGGCCTGGCGAACCGGACCGGCTCCATCACGCCGGGCAAGCGCGCGGACCTCATCACCGTCACCGGCTACGCGGGCCTGATCAATGTCGCCCCCGACGTGGTCCCGTCCGCCGTCGTCGCCACCGCGACCGCCGCGGACGTCGCCAACGTCTTGGTGGACGGCCACTTCCGGAAACGCGACGGCAAGCTCGCCCACGACCTCCACCACTTCCGCACCGCAGCGGACGACCTGCTCCGCCGCATCTTCCCGACGGCATGACAACGCTGTTCGACAATCCGTCACGCCCATTGTCAGATACCGGAAACCCGGCGCGCGCACCCCGCGATTCTCCAACCTGCGACTCCGCGACGTTCAGTCCGAAGCGACGATGAGCCGCGGGGCGACGGGCGATCGTTTCCACTCGTTTACCGGGTCTTGACAAAACCGCAGGTCGCGGGCGTTTCCTCGAACGAAACACTTTCCCGACAAGAAACTCCTTCCACTTATCTCGACGCGGGTTCACCATTGTCTCAACCAGTCGACTGGCGGCCTCACCGGGGATCCACGGTAGGTCGAGTTGGTTAGTCGGTCCTCGTGGAAGGGAATAGGGAAATGCACACGCACGCTATGATCCTGTGGTTGAGCACGCTCTTCGGCTGAAATCGGGTGGTGCCCGGTCCGGCATGGGGGTCGGACCGGGCCTCCCGGCACACGGATGGGGCGAACATGACTGCGTTCGGACCGGAGTTGCGGCGGCGGCGGATGGTCGCGGGTATGACCGCGGCCGCCCTCGGCGAGGGGGTGGGGTTCACCAAGGGGCACATAAGCAAGGTCGAGACCGGGCAAACGCGGCCGACGGTGGCGTTCGCGGTCGCCGTGGACCAGGCGTTGGGGGCCGAGGGGGCGTTGCTGGGGTTGGCGGAAAGCGAGTTGATCGCCTCCCGCGCGCCCCGGCTGCCCGGGGTGTCGGGGTCCACGCGGTTCTTCCTCGGGCGGGAAAGGGAATTGGCGCGGGTGGCGGAGTTCCTGGACCGGCGGTCGGGCGGGGCCGTCTGCCTGCTGACGGGACTCGCCGGGGTCGGCAAGACCGCGTTGGCGCTCGCCGCGGTGGCCAGGGCGCGCACCGGGTTCCCCGACGGGTCCCTCTACCTCGACCTCCGGGGCGACACCCCCGGCGCGGCCGAGGCGCAGGCCGCCGAGTCCGCGCAGCGGTTGCTGGTGATGCTCGACGTCGAGCGCGTGCCCGCCGACCCGGACGCCCGGGTCGCCCTGCTGCGGTCCGTCCTGCACGGACGGCGGGTGCTGGTCGTCCTCGACAACGCCCGCAGCGCCGCGCAGGTCGCGCCGCTCATCCCGGACTCCCCCGGGTGCCGCGTCCTGGTCACCAGCAGGCGCAGGCTCGCCGCCCTCGACGAGGCCTGGCGGGTGCCGTTGGGGATGCTCAGCCAGCCCGACGGGGAGAGCCTGTTCCACGCCGTCGCCCGCGCGTCGGCCGAGCGCGGGGACCCGGCGGTGGGTGAGATCGTGCGCCGGTGCGGCGGGTTGCCGCTGGCCATCCGGATCGCGGCCGCCCAGGTGTCGGCGGGCGGGTGGACGGCCGCCCGGTTCCTCGACCGGATGGCGCGGGAGCCCACCCCGCTCGACGCGCTCGACGACGGCGAGCGCAGCGTCGCCGCCGCGTTCCTGCTCTCCTACCGCGCGCTGCCCGTGCGGGCCCAGTTCCTGCTGGGCCTCACCGCGCTGCACCCGCCCGCCGCGCTCACCCCCGGCGCGGCGGCCGCCCTGGCGGACCTGACCGTGCCCGAGGTCGAGCGGCTGGTGGACAAGCTGCACGACGCCCACCTGGTCACCCGCGCCGAGGGCGGCGACATCGAGGTGCACGACCTGGTCCGCGCGTTCGCCGAGCGGTACGTGCTGCCCGAGATCGGCGACGAGACCCGGGAGGCCGCCTGGTTTCGGCTCGTCGACCACGTCCTGGGCACCGTCCTGGCCGCCGACGAGCTACTCGAACCGCACCGGACCCGGCCCGCGGTCGAGGTCCACCGCCCCCGGGCGCTGCCGTTCGCCGACGCCGCGGGCGCGCTGCTCTGGTTGCGCGCGCACACGTACACGCTGGCGCGGCTGACCGAGCTGACCGCGGGCACCGACCGCTGCTGGGAGCTGGCGATGGCGCTGCGGCCGTTCTTCTTCCACGACAAGCTCTTCGAGCCGTGGGTCGCCACGCACCGGGCCGCGCTGCGCACCGTCGAGGCGGCCAAGGACCAGGCCGCCGCCGGGCGGATCCTCAACAGCCTCGGCATGGCGCACATCGAGTCCGGCAGGCTCGACGAGGCGGCCGACTGCCACAGCCGCGCCGCCGTGCGGTTCGCCCAGGCGGGCGATGACCACGGGGAGACCGACGCGCTGTCGAGCCTGGCCTGGGTGCGGCTCTACCAGGGCGTGCCCGACGAGACGGCGGACGGTCTGCGGGTCGCGTTGGACGCGTACCGGCGAACCGGGCGCACCCGCAACGTCGTCATCGCCCAGCGCGGGCTCGCCCTGGCGCTGACCGCGATGGGGCGATTCGACGAGGCCATGGAGCTGGCCCGCGCGGCGAAGGACGCCGCGCAGATCCCCGTCGACACCGCGATGGGGCTCAACTGCCTGGCCTGGGTGCACTTCCGCGCGGGGCTGCCGGAGGACGCCGCCCGCGCCTACACCGAGGCCGCCGACCTGGCCGAGCGCGCCGGGAGCCGGTACGAGCTGGCCCGCGCCCTGACCGGGCTGGCCAACGTGGCCGCCGAGCGGGGCGAGCCGCGGCTGGCGCTGGAGCTGTGGGCCACCGCCGACGCGCTCGACATCGGCGTCAACCCGGTGGTCGCGGGCGAGGGCGGCGCACGGCTCGCGCTGGAACCGGAGGCCCGGGCGGCGGTCGACTAGAACAGCACGACGAGCAGGAGGATGACCAGCACGGCGATGACGATCCCGGCGAGCGGCAGCAGGCGCGACCGGCTGCGGTGGTGGCTGCGGACGGTGGTGGTGCGGAACCAGCTGCCCGGCACTCGACGGCGGTGGCGGCGGACCCATTCCATGGCTTCTCCCGACCTCGACCGACACGGAACGCGTCTTTCAGGTTAGGTCGGACCCGCCGATCCCGCTGATCACGCGGAGGGGAACTCGAGGTTGACGTTCGTCCCAAAGGGCGAACAAGCTATCCCACAAACGGGTGATGGAGAGTTACGGTGGGCCGATGAAGCCCATCGAAGCGCTGCTCGCGGTCCTGCGCGAGGAACGCGTCACCAAGGTTTTCGGCAACCCGGGCACCTCGGAGCTGCCCTTCCTGGACGCCCTGGTCGACACCCCCGACATCGAGTACGTCATGGGCGTGCACGAGTGCGCCGTCGTCGCGATGGCCGACGGCTACGCCCGGGCCACCGGCAGGCCCGCGTTCATCAGCCTGCACATCGCCGCGGGCCTGGCGAACGGGCTGATCGGGCTGCTCAACGCGGGCCGGTCGCGCACCCCGCTGGTGGTGACCGCCGGTCAGCAGGACCGCCGCCACCTGATCCAGGACCCGATGCTCTCCGGTGACCTCATCGGGCTGGCGCGGGCCGCGGTGAAGCAGACCTTCGACGTCCAGCACGCCCACGACCTGCCGCTGCTGCTGCGCCGCGCGTTCGCCGCCGCGGTCGCGCCGCCCGCGGGTCCGGTGCTGCTGTCGATCCCGATGGACCTGCTCGCCGAGGACGTCGACGTCGACCTGCCCACCCGCACCACCTTCGCCCCGCTCGGCGCGGCGGGCGGCGTGGCCGAGGCGGCCCGGATGCTGCTCGACGCGGCGAACCCGGCGATCGTGGCCGGGGACGGCGTCGGCCGCGAGGGCGCGACGGCCGAGCTGATCGCGGTGGCCGAGGCGCTCGGCGCCACCGTCTTCCACCAGCCGATGCACGACGCGGTGGACTTCCCGTACGCGCACCCCCTGCACGCCGGGCCGCTGCCGCCGGTCAACGCCGCCGTCAACAAGGCGCTGACCGGCCACGACGTCGTGTTCATCGCGGGCGCGCACGCGTTCAACCCGCACCACTACACGCCGGTCTCGCCCATCCCGGAGTCCACGGCGGTCATCCAGCTGGACTCCGACCACGCCGAGCCGGGCCGCAACTTCGGGGTCGCGCTCGGGCTCGTCGGCGGCATCAAGGCGACCCTCGGCCTGCTCGCCGACGCCATCGGCGGCCCGGCGCCGCGGGCGGCCGAGCGGGTCGAGGCCTCGGCGGCGCGCCACCGGACCCGCGTGGCGGAGCACGACGCGGCGGCCCGCGCGGTCTACGGCCCGGCGCCGTTCGACCCGTTCGCCGCCGTGCACGCCATCGTGGCGGGGCTGCCGGAGGACGTGGTGGTCATCGACGAGGCCATCACCAGCGGTGTGCTGTTCCGCAAGGTCATGAGCTTCGACCGCCCCGGCGGCCTGGTGCACACCGTCGGCGGCGGCCTCGGCTGGGGCGTCGGCGCCGCCATCGGCACCGCGATGGGCACCGACCGCCCGGTCGTCGCCCTGCTCGGCGACGGGTGCACGATGTTCGGCCTCCAGGGGCTGTGGAGCGCGGCGCGGGAGCAGGCGCCGGTGACGTTCCTGGTGATGAACAACGGCGAGTACCGCACGCTCAAGGACACTTTGGACAGCTGGCACAGCCGGGCGACCGTCACCGGGAACTACCCCGGCCTCGACCTCACACCGTCCAGGTTGGACTTCACCAAGGCCGCCGAGTTCTTCGGCGTGCCCTCGGTGCGGCCGACGGACCTGGCGCACCTGACGGAGATCGTCGCCAAGTCCACCCAGTCCGCCGGGCCGCTGCTGGTCGACATCCCCATCACCGGTCACCCCTCGCACGCCTGACGGCCCCCGGGTCCCGCACCGCGCGGGACCCGGGGAACCCTCCCCGCGACGCGGGCCCACGTAAGGTGGGTCCATGCGCACACGCCCCACGCTGAGCTGGACCGCCGTGGGGGCGCCCCTGCCCAGGACGACCAGCCTGGACGAGGTGGTCGACGTCGTCGGCCGGGGACGGGTGGTGGTGCTCAGCGGGGCCGGGCTGTCGACCGAGTCCGGCATCCCCGACTACCGGGGCGCCGAGGGCAGCCTGCGCAAGTACACGCCGATGACCTACGACGAGTTCGTCGCGGGTTCGGACGCGCGCAGGCGCTACTGGGCCCGCAGCCACATCGGGTACCGCGTGATGGCGAACGCCGAGCCCAACGACGGCCACCGCGCCGTCACGGACCTGCACCGGGCGGGCCTGGTCACCGGCGTCATCACCCAGAACGTCGACGGCCTGCACCAGGCGGCGGGCACGCCCGGGGTGATCGAGCTGCACGGCGGCCTCGATCGCGTCACCTGCCTGGGGTGCGGCGCGGTCACGCCCCGCGCGGCCCACGACGAGCGCCTCCGCGCCGCGAACCCCGCGTTCAGCTCGACGGCCACGAGCATCAACCCCGACGGCGACGTGGACCTGCCCGACTCCGCCGTGCGCGCCTTCCACCTGGTCGACTGCCCCGCCTGCGGCAGCGACGCGCTCAAACCGGACGTGGTCTTCTTCGGCGAAAACGTCCCGAAACGCCGCGTGGAGCGCTGCAACTCCCTCGTCGACGACGCGGCCGCCCTCCTGGTGCTGGGCTCGTCCCTGACCGTCATGTCCGGCCTCCGCTTCGTCCGCCGGGCGGCGTCGAACGGCATCCCGGTCCTGATCATCACCCGCGGCCCGACCCGCGGCGACACCCACGCCGCAGTCCGCGTGGACCTGCCCCTGGGCCAGGCCCTCACCGCTCTCGTGGCGCGCCTGTCCACTATTTGACCGATTTCTCGAATCCGCGAGCGTACCGAGAGATTTGCAAGGTTCATTTACCACCAGGCCCGGCATTTCGCATATCGGAAATCGGATCCGAATTCGTCCACACGGCGATGCGCCCCCCCAAATGGACGGTCGGCAATTTCGGACGGTGCGTCGGGTCCATTGCGGCGACGTCCGCGGTGGTGGCAGTCTCGGGGGTAGAACCCATCTGGCCCACCGCCGTCGCTTCCGCACGCCACCGGAAGACACGGCCCAGGCCGGGCGCGCTGGAGAAAGGCGGTACGGTGGGAGGGGCTGTCTTCCGTGGACTCAGCACTTTGCTCAACACCGTGCAAACGCTCGTGAACCGGCCACGGCCGTTCCGGGTGGACGAGAAGCCGTACCCCAGCGAGCGCACCAGCTGGAACCGCAGCCGGGAGCGCGCTCTCCCGCTGGTGTGCCTGATCGGCGACGACGCCTGCCAATGGGCGCGGTTCCTGGAAAACCTCCTGAGCCGGGCGGCACCACCCAAAGTGCTGCACGCCACGCTCGAGGTCGACAAGGCGAGCGCGGACATCCGCGCCGCCGGTGCCAGGACCGCGCCGGAAAGCGGGACGGTGCCGGAAGAAAGGCTGCTCCCGCTGCTGACCGCGCTGCGCCGGAGCCTCGCCGCGGACCGGTTCGGCAACCAGCGAATTCGACGGTTCCGCATGTTCGGATTCGTCGAGTGGCTTTCCGCCGGACCACGCCGTCGAATCACGGTGTCGACGAGCGCGCCGCGATCACGACCTTCCTGCGGTGGTGGCACCGGGCCCGCCCCGGCAACGCGCTCGAACCGGGCGAGCCGACGCGGGTGTCCGCGCCCGGTGTGGCGTTCACACCGCGCGCGGCCACCCGCGCGCTGCGGTTCCAGTGGTGGGTCCGCGTGGGACGGGAGCGGTCGTGGCTGCGGCGCCAACCGGTCCTCTCCCCCGGCCACTCCGAGTCCTTCGTCGGGTTCGCCGAGTGGCTCACCGAGGCGAGCGGCCGCGACGACGCCCGCTACGAGCTGAAGCTGCTGCTGGTGCACGCCTTCCTCGAGGACCTGCGCCGCGAGTTCGGCACCGGGACCTGGCGCCTGCGGCGGGGGCGGCGCACCGCGCACGTGCTCGTCCTGCTCACCGGCCTGACCGAGGACAACGGCGGGTGGGAGTTGCTGAAGCTGGTCAACGACGTGCGCGACCGGTCGACCGAGCCGGATCCGGTGCTGTTCGTCGCCACCGCCGACAAGCCGCCCGACTGGCTGCCCACCGAGGTGGAGCCGGTGCACCGGCTGCCCGGCGCGCTCGCCGCGTGGGCGCGGCGGTTGCCCGAGCGGCGGCAGTTCCTGCACGACGACGCCCGGTTCGTGGTCGTCGGGATGCCGGACGACGCCGACCGGGCCGGTCGAGGACCACGACGAGACCGCGTGGTCGGACATCGGGTACCCGCGGCCCCGGCCGGTCTCGCCGCTCGTCCGCAAGGCGACGACCCGGGTGGTCACCACCGTGGTGGTGGGCGGCCTGCTCACCGCCGCCGGCCTCTGGTATGTGCCGCGCTGGCTGGGCACAGGCCTCCCCGAGCTGGGGATCGGGGTGAGCGTGCGGTTGGTCGACACCCCCATCGGCGTGGAGTGCGTCGGCTACAGCGACCGGTCGGGCCAGACCTTCGGCGACAGCGACTGGATGCGGACCGCGCAACGCGCGGTGTTCGAGATGAACGAGACGGCCGCGCGCCTGCACGCCGAGTCGCCCGCCCGGCCGCTGGTCAGCGTCATCTACCTCTCGGAACTGACCAAACCGGAGGGCCAGGTTGGCGCGGACGACTCCACGGTCGAGCAGCTGACCGGACTGCTCCTGCTCCAGGCGTGGGCCAACCAGCCGAGCGACCACCCCACCCCGGTGCTGCGGGTGGTCATCGCGAACGCGGGTTTCCTGATGAGCCAGGCCGGTACGGCGGTCGACCTGATCACGCCGCTGCTGGAGCAGGACCGGTCCGTCCTGGGCGTGGTCGGTATGAGCCGGACGGTCGACTCCGTGGAACAGGCCATCACCAGGCTCGGCGACCTCGGGGTGCCCGTCGTCGGCACGACGCTCACGGGCACCGGGTTGACCAACCGCTCACCCCTCTACTTCCAGGTCATCCCCGACAACCACCAGGAAGCGGCGCTCGTCCAGCGCTACGCGGCCGAAGCGGGCAAGGCGCTCACGGTCTACCAGCCCGAATCCGTCGACGGCGACGGGTACCTGGCGTCGTTGCACGACGAGCTGGCGCAACTCGTGCGCGCGGAGGACCTCCGCCTGTGGCGCGACGTCGCCCTGGTCGACCCGGTGTGCGGGGCCGACCGGATCGCCTTCTTCGCGGGCAGGCAACCCGACTTCGACAGGTTCCTCGACCAGGTGCTCGACGTGTGCGGCAAGGACCTGCCCACGGTGATCGGCGACGACACGGTGGCCCGTTTCGTGGCCCAGCAGGCGAAGCGCGCCAACCCGAAGTACAGCGGCAAGTCCATCACGTACGTGTCGCTGGGTCCGCTGACGGTCCTGCGCAACCGGGATTGCCTGTCGGACGGCACCACCCGGGCGACACCGCTGTGCGCGGGCCTGCGCGACCTGACCGGCGGCCGGCCACTCGCGCTGTTGCGGCTCCCGGACGTGCGGGACTTCGCCCGCCCGCCGGAGTGCGTGCTCATCGTGAACGCCGACGCGACCCAGTGCCGGTAACTCCACAGAGGACGCTCGGTTCCGGCTCCCCCGGGCCGGAACCGGTGGCGCGGCGGCTACTGCGGGTACAGCACGAAGAGCACGCCCGCCGACACGTCGGTCGTGGCGTCCGCGCCCTCGGTGACCTGGTGGTCGCGGAAGCGGACCTCGCCCGTGTCCGCGCCCATGACCTCGCCGACCACGGCGTGCCCGCTGCCGTCCGCGCGGCCGAACGCGACGGCGAAGCGCCGGTGGCTGCCCGCCGCCACCCGGCGCATCTCCGCGACCAGCGCGGTGTAGGTGGTGAGGGTGGTGGGGGTGGCCCGCAGGCCCGCGGCGCGGAACAGCGAGGTGATCTCCCCTTCCGAGGCACCGCCCCGGATCTGCATGGTTTCGGTGGTGGTGATGAGGGCGCCGACGGTCGTGTCGAGGAGGGCGGCGGCGGTGACGTAGTAGCAGTTGTCGTCGAGGCCGTAGGTGTTCGTCGCGGGGGCCGGGGGCTCGACCTCCATCTCGGCGGTCAGCGCCTCGTAGTCGGCGCGGGTGACCTCCACGTACTCGATCTGGTGCTTGGTCGGGTTGTCCCAGGTGAACACGACGGGCTGACCGCCCGCGAACTGGCCCAGGTCGGTGACGTTGGCCAGCACCAGGTCGCGGTACGGTTCCACATCGGCCACCGGGTCGCCGTAGAAGCTGTTGCTGTTGGAGAAGCGCATGGGTGGACCTCCGCGTCGTCGGCCGGACAGCCAGCACATCGCTTGATCCACTTCGGCCGTGACGGGGTGGTCACAAGATCGTCCGAACGCCCCCCGGGTCAGGGGCGGTAGCGGGGCATGACCGTCCACTCGTCGGTGGAACCGACGCGGGGGTCGTAGTTGGGGTCGTCGCTGCCGCGGATGTCGCCCTGGCGGTTGACCCAGTAGAAGCGGTACCGGGTGCTCAGCTCGACCGGCCGGTTGTTGTCGTACGGGTCGACCCGGGTGTCGACGTTCCCCAGTGCCTCGCGGAACTCGAAACCGCGCCGCTCGTCGGACCGCCAGCGCTGGTCGACGACCTCCTGCCAGCGCTGCTGACCGTGGTCGTCGACCTCGTGGAACCGCTGTCCCAACGCGATGGAGTTGTCCAGGTTCTGCCGGGCCAGCGCGCCCGCGCCGTAGGTCTGCGAACCGGCCGGGGCGACGTGCGCCGCGACGTCCGGCAGCCACTCGCGGTAGGCGGGCCAGGACGGGACCTGGGCGGCGGCCATGGTGATCGACGCGTCGCACTGCCCGTAGCCGTGGGTCACCTGGGAGACAACGACGGCGTGGCAGGCGATCGGGCCGATCGCGTAGGTCAACTCGAACAGACCCGCCGCGGTCGCGCCGGGCGGTGGCGGGACCGGGCGACCCGAGTGCCACGCGGTGACCGGCATGCCCTGCAGCCGCAGGGCGTAGTCGGCGAACTGGTCCGGGGTGAACGGTTGGAACATCCCCACCAGACCGACGGTCATGATCGCCGCCTGCTGGTCCGGGGAGTTCAGGCACAGCATGTTCGCGTTCTCCTGCACCGTCCACCCGTCGGGCAGCAGGAACCGGAAGTAGTTGCCCACCTGGGGTCGGGCCTGGGGCGCGCTCATCGTCGGGTCTCCGCTCGCTGGAATCCGACCACTGCATCGGCGCACGGCACCGGGCGTTACCCGTCGACGGTAGACAATCGGTGACGACCCCGACCGCCGTCACGCGGTCGAGGCCCCTCGATAGGGTGGCGCGGTCAACTTCGACTCCCCACCCCAGGAAAGGAACACCGCTGTGGCGATCTCGGTGGACTTGGCCAAGCAGCTCGACAAGGCCTACGAGGAACTGAGCCTGACCGAGGTGCTCGACGCGCCCGTGGCCGCGCTCGCGGGCGTCAGCGAGGGCGACGCGGAGAAGCTGGCCGCGGCCTTCGGCATCAAGACCGTCCGCGACCTGGCGAGCAGCAAGTACTTCACCCTCGCCGCCGCCCTGCTGCACCTCGAGCAGTCGGCCAAGTGACCCGCGGTCCGGGCCGGGGATTCCCCGGCCCGGACGCCGCCGCCTGAGCGCCCCCCACCCTCGACGGACCCGGTCAACGACCTTTTGAACCCCACCGCCCGAATCGAGCGCAGCCCCCGCCCTCCTCCGGGGTGTCCCTATGGGGTTGTCAAGCCGCGATGGCGGTGTGGGCGGGTTCGGTGTGGCGGTAGTGGGCGCTGTTGCGGAGCATGGCGAACAGGACGTCGCGGCGGCGTCGGGCGAGGCGGATGAGGGCGGCGTTGTGCTTCTTGCCCTCGGCTCGTTGCCGGTCGTAGTAGGTGCGGCCGGCGGGGTCGTGCAGGGCGGCGAAAGCGGAGAGGAAGAACGCGCGTTTGAGTTTGCGGTTGCCGGATCTCGCGGGGTGTTCGCCCTTGATGCTGGTGCCGGAGGTGCGGGTGACGGGAGCGATGCCCGCGTAGGCGGCCAGGTGCGCGGAGGACTTGAACGCGGAGGCGTCGCCGACTTCGAGCAGGATGCGGGCGGCGGTCCTGACCCCGATGCCGGGCATGGAGGTCAGGACCCGGGCAGCCGATCGGGCCGCCGGGCGGGACAGGATCTCCAGCGTCGCGGGGTGGGCGGCTCTCGGGCCGAGCACGCGTTCCAGCGCGGGGTGCAGGCCGGTGAGCAGGCCGCGGATGCGGTTGCTGATCCGGGTGGCCTCGGCGGCCAGATCGTCGTCGAAGCCGATGAGCACGTCCAGTTCGGCGAGGGTGTCATCGCCGACGTCGATCCGGCGCAGGGCGTGGGGCAGGGTGCGGGCGGCGTCGGCGATGACGAAGGCGTCGCGGGCGTCGGTCTTGGCGTTGCCGGGGTAGAGGTCGGCGATCCCGCGCGTGGCCAGGCCGGGCAGGTAGGCGACGTCCAGGCCGCAGGCGCGGGCCACGGTGACCGGCAGCGCGCCGATCGTGTTGTGCTGGTCGACCACCACCAAGACCCGCCCGAGCTTCGCGAGCTTGTCGAAGACCTCCCGCAGCTTGGGCTCACTGTTGGGCAGCGGCCCGCCGTGCAACCGCCTCCCTGCCGGGTCCAGGCCGACCGCGTGGTGCTCGCCCTTGCCGACGTCCAGGCCGGGGAACACCGCGTAGCCGTCGTCCATCAACGGTCCTCACGTCTCGTCGTGTCCTGGTCGCCAGTCACGCACCGACGGCCGCAACCACGTTACGACGAGACCTGCCCAGAGGGCGGCCGTGTCCCTATCAGCGGTCCACCCACGCACCAAACCCGGTCCCCCGGATCATGCGTTCGACTGGGGAAGCAAGTCATGCCGGGCCTGGCGACCAGCACTCCTTGATCAGGAGCTACGAAGAAGGTAACGGGGACAGCCCTGCTCCAGTCTACCGGCGCTGGGGTGAGGTGGAAGCGGCCGCGAAATCCTGTGGATGGACAGGGCAGGCGAGATCAAATCGCGGCCTGCCCCGGGCGGCGGATCGGATCAGGGGTTGGAGCTTCAGGGACGCTGTCCCGGCTGGTCCACGATCACCGGTTCCCGCATCGAGTCGAAGTTGGTGCCGAGGAACTGGTGGGTGGTGGGGTCGAAGACCATCACCACGCCGACGGACCCCGGATCCCCCTCCGGCTGGGTCCAGGTGATGCCGACGCCGGGCCTGCCCGCGCCGTCCTGGGTGCTGGGGATGACGGTGAGACCAGGGATCTGGGCGGCGGCCTCGTAGAGCGCGGCACGGGTGGCGGGCGGGAGCATGGACTCGGTCGCCAGGCCCAGGATGTCCTTGCCCCGGGCGTTGATGTCGCCCGGCTCGCCGCTGGCGTTGTCCGCCAGGTAGGTGATCATCGCCTCGGTGGTCGTGGGCAGGTCCGAGCGGTACGCCGGACGCACCTCACAGGGCTGGAACTGCCCCGGGACGACGTCGTCCCCCTTCACCACGGCCTCCACCCCGCCTCGACAGCCGGGCACGGGGGTGTCCCTGCCCGCCCTGCGCATGAGGCTGTCGTGCTTGCCGTCCACGGAGAACCAGGTCTCGCGGTCGCCGGTGCGGGTGTAGACGAACTGGTCGGGCCGCGGGGTCTGGCCGGTCTGGGCGCGAGCGGTCTTCGCGGCCGCGGCCAGCAGCCGCACCGGGTCCGTGACGGGCGGGGCGGTGGCCTGTCCGGTGGCGGTGGACGGCGCGGGCGGGTCGCCGCCGACGAAGGAGAAGGCGACCACGGCGGCGGCCGCCGCGGCGACGCCGATCGTCGTGCCCCCCAGCGCGATCCGGGAGCGGCGGCGGGAGGTGCGCTGCCGGGTGATGCCCGCGACCAGCCGCTGCCGGACCGGGTCGAGGTCCGCGGCCGTGGGCAGCGGGGTGTCCGCGCCGAGGTCGTGGACGAGGGTCAGGTCATCGAGCCTGGTGTTGTCCATTGTTGAGCAGCTCCTCGATGGTGTCGGTGGTGGAGGTGGCGCCGAGCGCCTCCCGCACGAGGCGGCGGGCGCGGTTGAGCCGGGAGCGGACGGTGCCGACCGGGATGTCCAGTGCCGAGGCGACTTCCTCGTAGGCCAGCTGCTCCCACGCGATCAGCAGCAGCACGTCCCGGTCCCCCGGTGACAGGGCGCCCAGCGCCGCGGTGAGCTGGGCGCGCAACGACCGGGCGGTGACGTCGGCGGCCACCCGGTCGGCGTGGTCGTGCGCGTCGACCGGGTGCGGCCGGGCGCCGAACCGGCGCGCCTCGGCGCGGCGGTGGCCGCCCGCGACGTTGGTCGCGATGCCGTAGAGCCACGGCCGGGCGTCCGGTCTGCCCCGGTCGTAGCGCTCCCGCTTGTCGAAGGCGGCGAGGAACGTCTCGGCCACCGCGTCGTCGGCCGCCTCCCGCCCCAGGCGCCGGGCCAGGTACCGGTGGATGTGCGGGGCGTGCCGGTCGAAGATCTCGGCGAACGACTCGGGCTCCCGCCGTGATCGTTCGATGATCTCCGCGTCGGTTGCTGTCATCTCGTCCTCTCGGGCGGGCACTGCGCGGTTCGGTCACCTGTTATCCGCACAACCCCCGATCCGGGTTCACGGGCCGCCGGTGTAACAGCGGCGCGTACTGGTCACCGTAGGGATTTTCCGCGAAACGCAAGGAGGTTCCGCGATGCGCATGCGCGTTCCCACCGCCGTGGTCACCGTGGGCGTGCTCGCCCTCGTGGGTGTCACGGCCACCGCCACCGCCGCCGAGGCCAAGGATCGGCCCTGCGGGCAGGCGGCGCGGGCACAGGGTGTGGGCGGCAACGGCACGCCGTGGACGCTCAAGTCGATGTACGACGACGACGGGCCGGTACCGGGGGCGCTGGTCGTCGGGGAAGAGTTCGAGATCGCCACCCGGGGCGCAGGTCAGCACTGGACGGTCACCTTCACCGACAACGACGTCGTGTTCTTCACCAACCCCGACGACGTCTCGACGCCCACCGGGCTCCGCGAGGTCCACATGACGCCCGCCGCGCGCAACACGGTGGAGCACATGAGGGCCCACGCCGTCCGCCACGACACCGGTGAGGTCATCGACGGCACCGTCGTCCTGCCACCCGCCCCCGCGCGCTGCGGCAACCGCGGCGCCTGACCCACGCAGGGGGGACACCACCCCGGCCGCTGGGGCGGCGCGTCGAGGTGGACGTGGCGTTCCGCCGCGGTGATCACAGCCGCGGCGGAACGCCACCGCCAGGTCCCGCGCGTGATATCCCTGGGATGTCGCGACGCGGAGGAGGACGGGGATGCCGAAGGTGACCGTGGACGGGCTGGAGTTGGCCGTGCTCGACCCCGGCGGTGATGGTGCGGTGGTCCTGCTCGCCCACGGCTTCGGCCTGGACAAGACGATGTTCGCGGACCTGGCCACCGCGCTGGCCCCGCGCTACCGCGTCATCACGTGGGACAGCGCCGGACACGGCGACACCACCTCCGACGGCTCGCCGTACACGTACTGGGACCTGGCACGGGGACAGCTCCAGCTGATGGACGCGCTCGGCGTCGAGCGCGCCGTCGTCGGCGGGGTCAGCCAAGGCGGTTTCATCGCCCTGCGCACCGCTCTGCTCGCACCGGAGCGGGTGACGTCGCTGGTGCTGATGGACACGGAGGCGTCCGCCCTCGCCGCGGACGACCGCGCGCAGTACACCCAGCTGTTCGCGGCTCTCACCGCTTCGGGACCGATCGACGACCTGATCGTCCCCCTGTCCCGCCAGATCGTCGGCGACGAGCGCCTGGCGGCGGTGTGGGCGGCGCGCTGGCGCGAGCGCGGGGTTCCGCTCGGCGCCCCGGTGGACTGCCTGATCACCCGGGACGACATCGTCGACCGGCTCGCTGAGATCACCTGCCCGGCCCTGCTCCTGCGCGGCTCAGAGGACGTCTCGATCCCGGTCGAGCGCATGGCGCTCCTGCGCGACCACCTGCCGGGGTCGACCGACATCCAGACCGTCGACGGCGCGGGCCACTCCCCCGCGCTGACCCACCCGGCCGCCACGGCCGCGATCATCTCCGCGTTCCTCGCCGGGGAGCTGCCCGCCAAGTCCCAGCGGATGGTGTGACGCCGCGTCCGGTCCGGCGCGGGGCGGCTACGCCTCGCCCATGAGGACCACAGCGGTGGCCGCCGCCATGGCCGCGACCAGCATGTTCATCGTCTCGCCCGCGTCGGCGGACCCGGCTGCCCAGCGGTTGCTCACCGCCGACCCCGGCGGCGGCACGGTGGGTGTCACGGTCGCGGGCGTGCCCGGCCAGACCTGGGACCTGGCGCCGGGTACCACCGGGTAGCCCGGGCGCGCCACCCGATCGGTTGACGGTTGGCGGTCCGGCCGCCGTGCCGGCGCGACGCTGGTGGGGTGACAACCGACTCGGCACGACGCGGACCCGTCGAGCACGACGCGCCGGTGCGCTACACCGTGCTCTCCGTGAAGGTGATCATCGCGTGGGCGGTGCTGATCGTGGCGGTGGGGGGTGCGGTGACGGCGTGGCTGCTGATGGGGCACACCGACCGCGACACCGAGGCCGACCGGCTCAAGCTCGACGCGATCCGGACGGCGGGGTCGATCGTGGTCGGCACCGGGGGCGCGGCGGCGCTGCTGCTCGCCGCGCGCAGGCAGCGCAGCACCGAGATCGCCCTGCGGCAGAAGGACCGCGACCAGGCCGACACCGCGCTCGCGTTCGCGCTGCGGGAGCGGGTCGCCGCCGACACCCGCGACGACGCCGCCGCCCGGCGGATCACCGACCTCTACACCAAGGCCGTGGAGCTGCTCGGCTCGCCGCACGCCCCGGTCCGGCTCGGTGGCCTCTACGCCCTCGAACGGCTGGCCCAGGACAACCCGGGCCAGCGGCAGACCATCGTGAACGTGCTGTGCGCGTGCCTGCGGATGCCGTGCGAACTGCCCGACGACACCAGCGACGACCTGCCCGTCGAGCAGATCGAGGACACCTACCGGGCGACCTACCGCGAGCGCCTCCAGGAGCGCGAGGTCCGCCTCACCGCGCAGCGCCTGATCACCGCGCACCTCTGCCCGGGCGAGCACACCGACGGCCCGCTGTCGACGTTCTGGCGCGACATCGACCTCGACCTCACCGCGGCGACGCTGGTCGGCTTCAGCCTGCGGCGGTGCGCGGTGCGCACGGCGGTCTTCCGCTCCGCCACCTTCGTCGGCTACGCCGACTTCGCCTCGGCCGCCTTCTCCGGCGACGCCGACTTCGGCGCGACCACCTTCACCGGCGGCGCCAACTTCGGCGCCACGCGCTTCGCGGCCGACGCGGACTTCGAGTGGACCACCTTCACCGAGTACGCCAACTTCGAGGCGGCGACCTTCGCCACCGCGGACTTCGAGTGGAGCACCTTCGGCGACGGCGCCGACTTCGAGTCCGCGCAGTTCACCCACAGCGCGAACTTCGGTTCCACGACCTTCACCGACGGCGCCGACTTCGAGCGCACCCACTTCCACGACGGCGCCAACTTCGGCGCGGCGGGCTTCACCGGCTACGCCGACTTCCGCACCACGGTCTTCGGCGGCACCACCAACTTCGGCGCCGCCACCTTCACCGCCAACGCGGACTT
Source organism: Actinokineospora auranticolor (assembly GCF_041897805.1). Lineage (GTDB taxonomy): Bacteria > Actinomycetota > Actinomycetes > Mycobacteriales > Pseudonocardiaceae > Actinokineospora > Actinokineospora auranticolor. The sequence goes on along the minus strand of NZ_CP154825.1, from coordinate 4,126,542 downwards.
CCACGGCGCCGAGTTCTGCCCGATCCCGGCGCCGCGCACCGATTCACCCACCGACCCCCAGGTCGACTTCCACAGCACGACCTTCGAACGCGGGATCCCGCCGGAACTCGCCGACTACACCGACCTCGACTGACCGCTCCCCGTCGTGGCGCTCAGGGCCTGGGAGAAGGTGAACGCGTTGGCGTAGAGGGCACGGCCGATGATGGCGCCCGCCACACCGCGGGGCGCGAGCGTCGCGACGGAGCGGAGCTCGCCGAGGGAGCTGATGCCGCCCGCCGCCAGGACCGGGGTCGGGGTCGCGGCGCAGACGTCCTCGAACAGGGGGAAGTTCGGGCCGGACAAGGTGCCTTCGCGGGTCACGTCGGTGACCACGTACCGGGTGCAGCCCGCTTGGTCGAGGGTGGTGATGACGTCGGTGAGGGTGGCGACGGTCGTCCCGTGACCGGGTCCCGCGACGTGGCGGGCGTCGTCGACGGTGCGCACCGGGAGGCTCACCCCCAGGCGGTCGCTGTGCCGGGAGACGGCGCGGGCGCACCAGTCGAGGTCGGTGAGGGCGGACCGGCCGAGGTTGAGCCGGGCGCACCCGGTGGCGAGCGCGCGGTCGAGGGAGGCGTCGTCGGTCAGGGTGTCGCGGCACATCAGCTGCACGTCGATGTCCACCGCGCCGATGACCCGGCGGACGGTGTCGATGTCGTCGTCGACGGCGACCAGGTGCAGCCAGGTCGCGCCCTGCCGCTGGAACTCCAGCGCGGTGCGGACCGGGTCGACCCGGACGGGTTCGGGTACGTGGCCGTCGCCCACGAGGTGCACCACCCGCCCGCGGGCGACGTGGATGGATGGGAACACCGTGAACGCGTCCGTGGTCATCCGGCCTCCTGCTCGGGGTTGATCAAGGGTCACTTAACCGCGTGGGGCGAACCGCGAAACTCGTCCATCAGGGTGGGAACCGGTCGACACCGGTTTGGAGCAGCGCGGGACCACGCAGGGTCCGCGCCCGTGCGACGTCGGGTTCATTTCACCGGCAATGGCGTTACGGGGATTCTCACGCGGTGGTGGCGGCGGAGAGCGTGGGCGGGACCAGCCGACCGCCGTGGGAGGACCGAACGTCACGGATCCGGTGTCCGGAACGGACAGTGCGGCCGTGACCGCGGCCCACGAACCGCTGCTGTCCGTCGCGGACCCGGACGAGGTCGCCGACCTCGCCGCCGCGGAGAACCTGGTGCGGTGCTGGGTGCGGGAAACCCGCGTCGCGGAGCCCGATGGCGACGTCCTGGCGTTGTCGCTGCCCGCTTCCGGGGCGCGGTTGCGGGTCCGGGTGCACTACTGGTCGCGAACGGGCCACCACCGGTTCGGGCCGGTGAAACACCGAGCGCGGGGTCCGGTTGGACTCCACTGCGGTCGCCGCGCTGCTGGCCACGGAGGCGGCGTCCGAGGCGTCGCGGGCACCGTCCGACGCGGTCGCCGACATGGTGGGCCGCGTGCTGGATTCCCGCAGGCGGGTGGCGCGACAGGTCGAGGCCCGGCGCGCGGAACACCCTTCGGGGGCGCTCGATTTCCTCGCCGGTGAGCAGTCACTCGTGCTGGGGCACCCGCTGCACCCGTCACCAGCGAGCCGGGAGGGTCTGACCGGGGAATCGGCGCGGACGTGTTCCCCCGAGCTGCGCGGGGAGTTCGCGCTGAGCTGGTTCGCCGTGGCAGCGGAGTTGGTGGACCAGGACTCGGCCTTGGCCACGCCCGCCGACCGGGTGGTGGCGGAGCAGGCACCGGAGTTGGTCGTGCCGGAGGGGTTCACCGCCGTACCCGCGCACCCGTGGCAGGCGGGTGACCTGGTGACCCGGCCCGGGGTCGGGGAGTTGCTGGACCGGGGCGCGTTGGTGCCGTTGGGGTCGGCGGGACCACAGTGGTCCCCGACCTCGTCGTTGCGCACGGTCTACCGGCCGGACGCGCCGGTGATGCTGAAGCTGTCCCTGGGGTTGCGGATCACGAACTCCCGCCGGGAGCACCTGCCGGTCGAGCTGGCGCGGGGGATCGCCGTGCACCGGCTGCTGGCGGCGGGGCTGGGCGCGGACCTGCGGGCCGCGTACCCGGACTTCGACGTCGTCCGCGATCCGGCGTGGCTCGCGGTCCGCGGCGCGCGCGGGTTGGAGGTGGTACTGCGCGACAACCCCTTCCGGCACGGGGAGCGCGTCTCGTGCCTGGCCGGGCTGACCGCGTCACGCCCGGACCGACCCGGTGGCCGGTCCACCCTGGGCGCCCTCTTCCACGACCTCGCTCGACGGGACGGCAGGGAGACCCAGGAGGTCGCAGAGGAGTGGTTGGCGCGCTACCTCGACGCCGTCATCGCCCCGGTGCTGTGTTTGTACGGTGCGCACGGCCTCGGTTTGGAGGCGCACCAGCAGAACACGCTCGTTGTGCTGGACGAGTCCGGCCTGCCCTCAGGTGGGCGCTACCGGGACAACCAGGGGTACTACTTCTCCGCCGAGCGCGCCGACGCGCTCTCGCGGTGGCAACCGGGCGTGGGGCGGGACCTCGGCACCTGGTGCCCCGACGCGGTGATCGACGAACGCCTCGGCTACTACGTCGGCGTCAACAACCTCCTCGGCCTCGTCGGCGCGCTCGGCGCTCAACGGCTGGCCGATGATCGGCCCGGTCGACGGGCAGTCGGTCTACGTCGACATCGCCAACCCGCTCGCGTGATCACCGCCGACGACCCGGTGCCGGTACCCGCGGGTGACTTCCACCTGCGGCCGGTCGATCCGGTGGCGGACGCGGAACTGGTGCGCGCTTGGATGAACGACCCCGAGGTGGCCCGCTACTGGAACATGGCCTGGTCACAGCGGAGGATCGTCGACTACCTCCGCGCCACCGCCGCCGAACGCGACGCCTGGATCGGGCACCTCGGCACCGAGGCGATGAGCTACTGGGAGGTCTACCGGGTAGCCGCGGACCCGCTCGCCCGGTGCTACCCCGCGCATCCCGACGACCTCGGCGTGCACCTGCTCATCGGTCCGGCCCACCACCGGGGCCGCGGTCTCGGCCACCACCTCCTGACCGCCGTGACCGACGCCGTCCTCGCCGCCCACCCCGAGGCCGCCGCGTCGTCGCCGAACCCGACTCGCGCAACGCATCCTCGATCAAGACGTTCGAACGGTCCGGTTACACCTTCCTCGGCACCGTGGACCTGCCCGACAAGACCGCCGCGCTGATGTCCCGCGAACGCGGCGTCAGCAGGTGATGAGCAGTCCCAGGACCGTGTCGCAGGTCGCGGTCGCGGAGTCGTTGGCCGGGTTGGGGTCCACCGGCGTCCCGGCGACCTTGACGACCCGGGCGGTGCGTTGACCAAGGGTGAGCAGGTCCGCGACGGTGCGGACCACGCGCTGGGTGGACTTGCCCGGCTCCAGCGGGCCGACCACACAGGACACCTGGTTGCCGGACGCGGTGCAGCCTGCGGGGACCAGGGTGGGCGTGATGCCCGCGGGCAGGGTCAGGACGACGGTCGCCGAGCCGAGGGTCGCTGGGCCGGAGTTGGCGACGCCGATCGTGTAGTCGACGCGGCTGCCGGTGATGGGCGCGGCGGCGGTGAGGGTCACGGCGGCGTCGGCGGGGACGACGACGGCCCAGTCGCCCGCCATGAGCGCGGCCGTGGCACCGCCCGGGGAGGCCGCGGTGCGGGAGCGGCCGGTGCCGTCGGGCTTGACGGTGTCGAAGACGCGGCCGTAGCCGCCGGTGATCAGGATCCGGGCGCCGTCCGGGGACCACTGGGGCCCGTACTCGGTGGACGCACTGGGCACAGTGGACAGTCCACTGCCGTCGGCACCGACCACGCCGACGCCCGCGGTGACGCGGCTGAAGAGGGTGAACGCGACGCGGGTGCCGTCGGGCGACCAGTCCGGGTGCCAGGCGCTGGTGTAGTCGGGGTTGTCGGTCAGGCGGATCGCGTTGGCGCCGTTGAGGTCCGCGACCCACAGGTTGCCGTTGGCGATCCCGGTGGGCGGTGGCACGTAGGCGATGCGGGTGCCGTTGGGCGACACCGCGGGTTCCGCCCCGGTGATGCCGGTGGACGCGCCACCGGTGCCGTCGGCGTTCACCGACACGATGACGCCGTCGCGGTTCGAGTAGAAGATCCGGCCGTTCGGCGCCCAGGACAGCGTCCACACGACGAATCCCCGCTCCACCACGCCGTCGGCGCCGACCTGGGTCTGCCCGCTGCCGTCGGCGTTCATCACCCAGATCTGGTTGACACCGGTCCGGCTGCTGATGAACGCCACTTTCCGCCCGTCCGCCGACACCACCGGCGACGAGTCGTACTCGGGGTGGGTGGTCAGCCGCGCGCGGTCGGTGCCGTCGGGGTTGACGGCGAGCGCCTGGACATAGCCCGATCGGTCAGCCCGGCGCACCTGTTGGGTAGCCGCCCCCATCGGGCTACGGGGGCGGCGCGGACGGGTTAGCGCGGCGTGGACCGGTGGCCCTGGGTGCTCGGGCCGCTACGCGGTCTGCTCGATCAGCACCTGCATGCCCTGGGAGTCGACCAGCAGCACCGCGGGCAGGAACTGGCCGTTGGCGTGCTCGGACTTCATGACCTCCTCCCGGATGGCGTCCAGCCACCCGGATTCGGCGGCCGCGATGAGCAGCTGGTCCGGGTTCGGCATGCCGACGACGATGCGGTCCGTGCCGAGTTGCCGGGACAGCCGGGCGTGGAAGTCGTCGAGGGCGATGGCGGAGGAGGCCAGCCAGGTGGCCCGGGTCATCGAGAGCAGGTCGCCGCGGTCGGACTCGTGTACCTCCATGCGCAGGCCGCGCTTGAGGTTGTCGCCCGCCTGGGCCAGCAGGTCGGCCAGCGGTGGGGCGCCCATGTCCTCGTGTTCCTTGGCGGTCAGGTAGTGCACGCCGACCGTGCCGCGCTCGGTCATGCCGACCCGGCCGAGGGTCACGGCGAGCTGGCCGGGGACCAATTGGAGGTGCGGGAGGGATTCGAGGAGGGACGAGCCGGTGGCGGCGGTGCTCCAGACCAGGGGCAGCAGCTCCTCGCCGGTCTCCTGCGCCTGCTGCCGCGCCGCTTCGACCATCACCCGGCGCGCCTCGGTGAAGGCCGCCTCCCAGCCGTCGGGGGCGGGGCGGGCGAAGCTGTAGGTCTGCTGGACACCCGGGAAGGTCGCGGCGACGAACGCGTTGTCCTCGTCCGAGGGCTGCCACTCGCTGTAGACGGCGGTGACGTCCGCCGGGGTGATGCCGCGCTCGGTCGAGACGTGCGCCCAGGCCAGGCGGACGGCGTCGTCGGCCTGGGTGGGGACGTTGGCCAGTGCCGGTTCGCCTTCCCGCAGTTGGAACACGATGACGTTCACGGTGACGTCGTTGTTCATGGCCACGAGGCTAGTGCCGGGCGCGTGTGAGGCGTGTTGCGAGAGCGGTTCGCCTTCCCCACGCGCGCCCGGCCACAAGGTCTAGACCATATGACGGGTGCGCCGATAGTCGCGCGGCGCGCAGCCGTAGGTCTGGCGGAACACCCGGCTGAAGTACGAGGAATCCGGGATGCCCCACCGAGCGCCCACTTCGGACACCCCGGTCCCGCGCGCGGCCAGCAGGTCGACCCGGCACCGCTCCAGCCGCCGGTCCCGGATCCACCGCGCCACCGTGGTTCCCTCGGTCTCGAACAGCCGGTACAGCTGCCGGGTCGAGACGTGGTTGGCCGCCGCGACCCCGGTCGGGCTCAGCTCCGGGTCGGAGAGCCGGGCGTCGATGAAGGCGTGGATGCGGTGCAGCAGGGGATCCGGGCCGCGGCCGGTCACGACTTGTATTCGGGGTGCAGCGACAGCGCGATGAACTGGAACGGCCGGTCCACGCTCTTGTAGCCGAGCGGGCAGTGCCGCACACCCGCCGGGATGTAGACCGACGCGCTGGTGGAGATCTCGTAGACCTCGCCCTCGATGGTCAGCTCCGCGACCGCGCCGAGGTCGTTGATGTCGTCGGGGTTCGAGCCCATCCACAGCAGGACCTCGTCGTACTCGTGCGTGTGCTCGAGCACGTACGGGTTCGGCGTCGGCACCTGGTAGATCCAGCTGTAGGCGATGTGCACCTGGCAGCCCGGCACCTGCCAGCCGCTGATCAGCGCGTGCGCGCCGCTGGTACCGCCCTCGACCTCGCCGTAGGCCAGCACGCCCTCGTTGGGCAGCTCCTCGCGGACCATGTTGCGAACGATGTACTTCTCGTACTTCCCTGCCATGTCAACGCCTTTCGCTTCGATGTGGCCTGTTTCGAAGCTACGAGCGCGGACCCCGCGCGGACAGTCAGAGGTCGTGGGCCAACTGGTACTTTTCGCGGATGTCCCGCCGAAAGTCACCCGGGCTCGCGCCCGCCTCCCGCTTGAAGAACCGGCCGAAGTAGGACGGGTCCTCGAAGCCGAGGGCGTGCGCGATCTGCGCGACGCTCAGCTCGGTCTGCGCCAGCAGCCGCTTGGCCTCCAGCGCCAGCGCCGCGCGGATCACCGCGCCCGGGGTCGTGCCCAGGGCGGCGCGCACGAGGTCGGTGAGGTGGCCCGCGGTCACCCCGACCCGCTCGGCGTACGCGGTCACCGAGCGCTCGGCGAGCACGTGCTTGGTGACCAGCCGGGTGAACCGCCACACGATCGACGACGAAGCGGGCACCCGCGGGTGCGCCTGCCGCAGCCGTTGGATGCGCACCAGCAGGATGTGCAGGTGCGCCTGCAACATCGTGGCGTACCCGGGGTCACGGGACCGGTACTCCCGGTCGATGTCGTCGAGCACCTCCTCGACCTGCGCGGCTTGCGCGTCGTCGAGCCGCAGCAGCGGGCTGCCGCCCGGCGCCGGGAGCAGCCCGCCGGGGTGCACGAGCAGGAACTCCTCGGCGAACACCAGAACCCGACCGGTGATCAGTTCGGAATCCTTCCAGAAGTGCACCTGGCCGGGCGCGAGCACGTACACCGAGTTCGGCTCGATCTCGTACGGCTCGAAGTCGACGACGTGCACTCCCCCGCCGCCGGTGAGGAACAGGATCTCGTAGAAGTCGTGCCGGTGCGGGAACCGGGCCCTGGTGAAGGACCCGATCTCGTCGAAGGTCCCGATGGCGAACGGCGACAGGCCGTTCGGCACCGGGACCTCGATCTCGTGCAGCGGCAGCGGCGGTGTCGCGCGGACCATGCCGCCCCCTTCGCCTAGCTGCCCTTGGTGGCCAGGTTGATCCCCGGTTCGGGCAGCGCCTTGAGTCCATAGTGGCCGATGATGGTGTCCAGCGTGCCATCTGCCTTGAGCGCCTTCAACGCCGCGAGCAGCGCGTCGGCCAACTGGGTGTCGTCCTTGCGCAGGTACATGCCCACGTAGCTGAGCCCGAAGTTCTCCGACACGATCGCGATCGGCGCGTTCTGCTTCTCGATCGCGTACTTGGCCTGCTCGGTCACCGCGACCTGGAAGTCGGCCTGGCCGGAGCGCAGCGCGAGGTCGGCGTCCTGGGCGGTCGGGTACTGGCGGGCCTCCGCGGCGGCCTTGCCCTTCTTGACGCAGTCCTGCGAGATCTCCTCGGCGTGCTTGACGTCGGTGGTGCCACGGATGGTGGCGATCCGCTTACCGCACGCGTCATCGATCGACTTGAACTTGCCCTCGTTGGCCTTCGCGGTCACCAGCACGCTGGCCGACTGCATGTAGTCGACGAACACCCCGACCCGCTGCCGCTCCTCGGTGTCGGACAGGCCGTCGTCGGCCATGTCGAAGCGGCCCGCCGCGACCCCGGGCAGCAGCGCCTCCCAGGCGATGTTCTCGATCTTGTAGCCGACGCCGAGCTTGGCCGCGACGGCCTTGCCGACCTCGGGGGTGATACCGCCGGTGATGGTGTTGTCCGCGTCGGTGAGCAGGTAGGGCAGGTTCGGCAGGGTGGTGCCGACGTTGAGTACCCCCGCGTCCTTGATCCGCTGCGGCAGCAGGTCGTGCAGCGCCTGGTCCTTGGCGGGCTGGGCGGTCGCGGCGGGGGCGGTCGGCTGCTGCTGGGCACCGGGGTCACCGCACCCCGCGGTGACCAGGATGGCGGCGAGCGCCGTGACGGCCAGGCGTCTGGGCATGGTCGGGCTCCTTCGAGGGGGATCGGCGGGGATCAGTCGGCTTCGGGGTGGCGGCGGACGTGCGCGAGGAAGGCCGCGGTCCGGGCGGAGTCGGGGTGGCGCAGCACGCGGTCGGCGGGGCCGGACTCGACGATGACGCCCTCGTCCATGAAGACCACGGTGTCGGCCACGTCGGCGGCGAAGCCGATCTCGTGGGTGACCACGACCATGGTCATGCCCTGGTCGGCGAGGTCCCGCATGACCGCGAGCACCTCCCCGACCAGCTCGGGGTCGAGCGCGCTGGTGGGCTCGTCGAAGAGCAGCACCGAGGGCCGCATGGCGAGCGCGCGGGCGATGGCCACCCGCTGCTGCTGGCCGCCGGAGAGCTGGCCGGGCAGCTTGTCGGCGTGCCCGGCGAGGCCGACCCTGGCCAGCAGCTCGCGGGCCTCCGCCTCGACCTCGGCGGGGTCGCGGCCGAGCACCTTGACCGGGCCGAGGGTGATGTTGCGCAGCGCGCTCAGGTGGCTGAACAGGTTGAACTGCTGGAACACCATGCCCATCCGCAGCCGGGCCCGGGCGGTGTCGCGCTCGCTGCTCTCGTGCAGCCGCCCGTCGCGCGGCTCGTAGCCCACGAGCAGGCCGTCGACCTGCACGAACCCGGCGTCGAGCGGTTCGAGGTGGTTGACGCAGCGCAGCAGGGTGCTCTTGCCGCTGCCGGACGGGCCGATGACGCACACGACCTCGCCCGGCGCCACGTCCAGGTCGACGCCGCGCAGCACCGCCATCGCGCCGAAGGACTTGCGCAGGCCGCGCAGCCGCAGGCCGCCTTCCGCCGTCATCACGCCGCCGCCCATCGCTCGAGGAAGCGCTGCCCGAGCCCGGCGAGGGTGACCAGGATGAGGTACCACCCCGTCGCCACCAGCAGCAGCGCGATGACCTGGTAGTTCTGCCCGTAGATCTGCTGCGCCCGGGTCATCAGGTCGCCACCGCCGATGACCGACACCAGCGAGGTGCCCTTCAGGATCAGGATGAACTGGTTGCCCAGCGCGGGCAGGATGACCCGGACGGACTGCGGCAGCACGATGGCCCGGGTCGCCTGCGCGCGGGTCATGCCGATGGTCAGCGCGGCGTCGACCTGACCACCGGGCACCGCGAGGAACCCGCCCCGGATGATCTCCGCGAGGTAGGCCGCCTCGTGCAGGCCCAGCCCCAGCATGGCGGCCAGGAACGGGGTGATCACCGCGTTGGTCTGGGCGAAGCCGAGGGTGGGGAACAGCAGCGACAGGTTGAACCAGAACACGATCTGCACGACCAGCGGCACACCCCGGAAGAACCAGATGTACCCGGAGGCCGCCGCGATGGCGACGGGGTTGTGCGACTGGCGCATCATGGCCAGCAGGGCACCGAGCACCAGCCCGATGCCGAGGGTGGCGAAGGTCAGCACCAGGGTGGTGCCGACACCCTCCATGACGGGTGTCGACAGGAAGTACTGACCGATCACCACCCAGTCCAGGTTCGGGCTCGTGACCACCGTGTAGGCCAACCACCCGACCACCGCGACCAACACCGCGCCGACCACCCAGCGGGACGCGTATCCCCTGCGCCGCACCACTTCCAACGTGTGCGCGTTTTCCAGCATCATCCTCCCCCTCTGCCCGGGTGCGAAGCACGGTAGGCCGCCGCGGAGCCGGTTTCTTGACTCTCCCTGCCAAGCTCCCACCCGACGCCAGGCACCCGCGCGCACTGGCCCGTCAGGGAATTTCCGCGGCCAATCGGACACAGTGGACCGATCACCGCTGATGCCGGGACCACGGCCCGATGACGATCGAGTTCACCCGCCTGCCCGAGGTCGACCCCACGCCCTGACGGCGATGATGACCAGATCCGAGGTCCTGAACCCGCGGTCGGTCACCGCCCTGCTGCCGCCAACCCGTGGGCGGGTGAATACCCTGCTACGACTGGGGCATCGGTGTTCCAGCGCGGACCGCTGTCGCCGCGGCAGCACGAGAGGTGACACGAGCGGGAGTGCCCAGACGTCAGCGCCGGTTTCACCCCGGCGAACACCGCGCTGAGCGCCCTTCTCAGCAACGTGGGTCTTGAGCTGGACCGCGAGCACGGCCCGAATCGCGGCTTCGGTTCCGGTGAATGGCCATCGAACTCCGGCAGACATGGGAACCGAGTCGTCCCCGAGTCTCGTAGCGGGGCTCGAGTTCGCCGCCGACCCGGGGGCGAATCCTCAATTCCGCGGGCAGGGTTATCGCCGCGAAGTGGACGTTCTGTCGCCCCTCGGTGGGGACGCGATCGGGCGCCAGGTCGGCGGTGAATCTCGGATCGCCACCGTGCGGCCGGTATGGCGCGGACTTCGGTGTGCGCGGGGTAGCGCTCTGTCACTGGCCGCCATGCGGATGCGGACCAGGCCGACCGCCGCGCCCCGAGCACGGGGCGCACCCCCTGCCGGGGTGGTGCCTGCCCCACCGCCAGTAGGTGATCGGGCCGACGAAGTTGATCGCGATCGCCGCCGCCCAGAGCGGTTTCGGGCCGTTGACCTGCTCGGCGCGACGGTGGGCCAGGTCGGTCCACGCCCACGCGGCGAGGCCGATCTGGAGGACCGCCGCCGCGATGACTCCTCTGCGCTGACAACGGGTCAGGTCTGTCCACTTGCGCCGCATCGTTGTCTCCTTCGCTGTGAATCCACCTGTCGGGGCTCAACCGACGTCGCGGTGGCGGAACGCTGTCAGACCGCCTGCCACCAGCACCGCCGATGCGGCGACCAGCGAGGCGACCGGCAACGGGGCGAACGCGCCGCCGGGCAGGTGGGGCAAGTGCGCGTACGGGGAGAGGCCGATCAGCCAGTCGGCGAGTCCCAGTGCCGGGCCCAACTCCCCCAGCAGCAGGAACACGGCCAACGCCGCCCAGGTCGCCTTCGCGAAGCGGGGTGCCACGCCGAACACGGCCAGGACCAAGCCCGTCAACAGCCAGCCCGCCGGTGCCTGCGCCAGCGCCGCGGTCAGCACCCGTCCGATCTGCCCCGCGTCGCCCGTGCGCGCCCCGTGTACGGCACCGGCTGCCACGCCCGCCGCGGCGAGGACGACGACCACGCCCGTGCCCGCGATCAGCAGGTGGCCCGCCACCCAGCGCGGTCGCCCCAGCGGGGTGGACAGCAGCAGGGCCGCGCGACCCGCGTCTTCCTCCACGGCGGGTCGCAGCGCGGCCTGCACGCCGTAGGCCGAGGCCACCACGCCGAGCAAGCCCACCATGGCGGCCAGCACGGCGTCGGTCATCCCGGACTGCCCACCGAGACGGGTGAACAGCTCACGTGCCTGGTCGCTGTCGAGCAGTCCACCGACCTGGTCCGCCACGCCACCGACCAGCAGCCCGTAGGCGGCGAAACCCGCGGACCAGGCCAGCAGCGATCCCCGCTGGAGCCGCCACGCGAGGCCGAGCGCGGATCGCAGCCCGCGCCCGGCGGTCGCGGGTCCGACGCGCTCGGGCAGCACACCGGCACCGAGGTCGCGACGGGCCAGCACCCCGTAGGCGGCGGCCATCAGCGCGCCCGCGACGACCAGACCGACGCAGGCGACCCACCAGTGGTCCCCGGCGAAGGGGCGCGTCCGCTGCGCCCACCCCAGCGGCGACAGCCACGACAGCCACGGCGCGGTCGTGTCGCCGATCGCGCGTACCGCGAAGGCCGCGCCGAGCGCGGACACCGCGAGGCCGTTCGCCGCCCGCGCCCCGGTGACCACCTGAGCGGCCAACGCGCCCACGCCCGCGAACACCGCGGCCACGAAGAGCCACGCCGCCGCCAGCGTGCACGAGCCCGCCACCGGCAGACCGGTCGCGCTGAGCCCCAGCGCGGTCACCACCGCCATTACCGCGTTCGCGCCGATGACGACGACCAAGGCCGCGGTCATCGGCGCGAAGCGGTCGACCAGCCCGGCGCGCACCAGTTCGAGCCTGCCCGCCTCCTCTTCCGCCCGCGTGTGCCGCACCACGAGCATTGCCGCGAGCACCGCGACCAGCACCGCGCCCGTGGTCAGGGGCTTGAGCATCGCCAGGGCCCCGAGGGAGGACACGTCCGCGATGTGGCCGTAGACCGCGACCATGGCGGGGGTGTCGTTGAGGGCACCGGCCGCCTGCCGCACGGAGTCCGCCGTCGGGTACAGGCCCTTCGTCGCGGCGGCGGAGGTGATCGCGACCAGGGCGAGCGCGGCCATCCACGCGGGCAACAACACCCGGTCCCGGCGCAGCGCCAGTCGCGCCAACACCCAGGTTCCCTCGGGGACGGTCATGACCGGCTCCCGTAGTGGCCGAGGAACAGCTCCTCGAGGGTGGGCGGCTGGCAGACCAGGTCACGCACCTCACGCTCGGTGAGCACGTGCAGCACCTGTGACAACCGGTTCCCATCCACCCGGAACCGGACTTGGTCGCCGTCAGCGGTCCAGTCGTGCACGCCGGGAAGCGCCGCCAAGCCGTTGGGCGGGCCCGTCAGCCGGGCGCGCACCGTGGTCCGGGTGAGGTGGCGCAGGTCGCTCAGCGTGCCGCTGTCCACGACCCGGCCCGCGCGCACGATGCTGACGCGATCGCACACCTTCTCCACCTCGGCGAGGATGTGGCTGGCCAGCAAGACCGTGCGCCCATCCTCCCGTGCCCGCGCGACGCACTCCTCGAACACCGCCTGCATCAGCGGGTCCAGCCCGGCGGTGGGCTCGTCCAGCACCAGCAGTTCGGCGTCGGAGGCCAGCGCGGCGACCAGCGCGACCTTGCGGCGGTTGCCCGACGAGTAGGTGCGGCACCGCTTGGTGGGGTCCAATTCGAAGCGCTCCACCAACTCGGCCACCCGCGCGCGACGTGCGCCACCGCGCAACTCCCCCAACAGGCCGATCACCTCGCCGCCGGTCAACGTCGGCCACAACGTCACCTCCCCCGGCACGTAGGCCACCCTCCGGTGCAGCTCCGCGGCTTCGCGCCACGGGTCGGCGGCGAGGACGCGCGCCACCCCGGAATCCGCCCGGACAAGCCCGAGCAGCACCCGCAGCAGGGTGGTCTTGCCCGCTCCGTTGGGACCGAGCAGCCCATGCACTTCCCCCGCGCGCACCGTCAGAGCCAAGTCGTCGAGGGCGCGCGTGCGGCCGAACGCCTTGCGCAGCCCGGATGCGGTGATGGCGTCACTCGTGATTGCGTTCGCCATGGCGTGGCTCCTCTGCCGGGTGGCCGGTAGTCAGGTGGATTGGGTGGACGGTGGCGCGAACGGCCGGACCAGCACGCGTTCGCCCTCAAGGAGCACCACCGCGGTCCACCCGTACCCGGTCCCCAGGCGCGCCGCCAAGGACGCGGATCGCGCGAGGCGCGCCGGGGTGAGCAGGACCGTCTCCGTGCGGTCGACGGCGAAGGCGGGGATCAGCACGCCGCCGCCGCGGTCGACAGTCCCACGCACGACCTCGGTGAGCTGGTCCCCCCGAGGCCGGTGTCGTCGTGGCGGCGACCCGCCGGAGGTCGACTCGATCGGTGGTCGCGGCCGAGAGGGTTCCAGCAGGGGGTGGTGGTTCGGTCATCAGGTGGGCGCTGTCGGCGAGCCGCTGATGACCGAGGAAGTCGATGGCGGGCGACTGCCGAGTGCCGGTGTTCGCGGTGGGCGGTGTCCGCCTGCTTGACGTCGCGGTCACGGGTGGCTCCTCCCGGTGTCGTCGACCGCTTCCCAGAATCGCGGCGGCGACCGCGACCGCGCAGGGACGAAGGTCCTGTCCGCCGCGCGGATGGTCCGGTCTCGCCGGGTGACGTCGTCGGGTGCGAAGGTCCCGGCGATCAGGGGACCTCCGAGCGCGTCGGTCGTCGCGGGTCCGCCCTAGCGTCGACGTGCCTGGCCCCGCGTGTGCGGGGCGTCGCGATCGACACGAGGAGGTCGTCATGAAACCGGTTCGGCTGTGGATCGGCCTGGTCCTGCTCATCCTCGGGGTGCTCGGCCTGGCCGACGCGTTCGACCTGTTCGACGCGGGAAACGTCCTCGACCACTGGTGGCCGGTCGCGGTCATCGGGCTCGGGGTCACGGTCATGCTCGTGCAGCGGCGGGTGTCAGCGGGCCCGGTTGTCGTAGCGGCTTTCGGTTGCGTTCTGCTGGCGAACCAACTGGGGTGGCGCGAGAGCGGCGTGTTCTGGCCGACCGTCTTCGTCGTCATGGGCGCGGCCGTCCTGATCGGACTGCGCAGGCACCGCGTCGTCGACCACAGCGAGTTCACCGCGCCGGTGGCGGTGTTCGGCGGCACCAGGACCGTCGACCGCTCCGCGCACCTCACGCACGCCGACGTCTCCGCGATCTTCGGCGGCGCCACCCTCGACCTGCGCGAGGCGCACGTCGAGCGGGAGGCCACAGTGGACGCGCTCGCGCTTTTCGGTGGCGTCGACGTCCTCGTGCCACGCGGGTGGCGGGTGCGCATCACCGGCATGCCGGTCATGGGCGGGTGCGAGGACAAGACCGCGGGGGAACAGCTCCCGCCGGAGGCACCTGTGCTGGTCGTGCGCGCTACCGCCGTGTTCGGCGGGATCCGTGTGGGCAACGAACCCGGCTGAGCGTCCCCCGGCGCCGTCGGCGGGCCGACCACGAGCTGCCGCGCCCGCCGATCGGTTGCGGTAAGCCGCCAACAGCCGGTGGTGCCGACGGTGGGCGACCTGGCCGCGCGTGGTCGGTCGGATGACGGGCAAGGGTAGTCGGTCGCGTCCGCGAACCGCGGCGGGTTCGCCGACTCGTCGCGGGTCACGCCGTCCGTGGGCACCCGATGCCTGGCAAATCGGTGCCGGAAAGCGGTGTCCAGGCCGCCGGTCGCCGCGTAGGGCCCTACTCGGCAGTCTGCCTTCTACGTGCGAGCACAGGTCTCAGGGCGTGTGGTGGCTCCAGCGGGGGCCGACACGGGCCCATTCCTCCGCCCAGCCGCGCAACCGGAGCCGGTCGAGTGCCGAGTGCGCGGTCGCGCAGAGCACCACCAAGCCGACCAGTGCGAACATCAGGACCAAAACGGCGACGGTGATGGCGCTGGTCACCGCGTCGGTGGCGCGGGTGGGCTGGGAAACCGGCTCGCCGGTCACCACGTCGAGCCAGACCGTCTGGTGCTCGCCCACCCGGGTACCTTCCGGCACGGACGCCATCCCGGTGTGCCGCTCCCCGCCCGCGAACCACTCCACAGGCGCCTGGAAGCTGTGCGGCAGGGCGGCGCCGCCGCTGCCGGAGAGACCCGCGGGTGTGGCCACCAGCACGGTCGCCTCGGCGGGGATCCGCGTGGCCTGCTCCCGACGCGCCGCCGCCGAAGTGCCGACGTACACCTCGGTGCCGACCGCCGCCGCGACCGGCACGGCCACGAGTGCGCCCAGTGCGCAGAGCACGACGACAACCGCCTCGACGTGGTCGGCGCCGCGGGCGGAGGAACGCACCGACCACCTCAGCAGGCGCAGGAACCCGCGGGTCCGCTCCGGTCGCGGGACAGGACCGATGGTCGACCGAGGCATTTTCGCGCTCCCGTTCGTCGTGTGCTCCTCCCAGCGAGTACAGCGGAGACGAAGGGGCCACGGCAGAGGACGACTTCCCGGGGTTGCCGAACCGATCGTCCCGGCGATCGCGGCGTAGGTCCCGATCCGCGCGTCGGTCGACTGGACCCGGGTACACGGTCCTGGACTCCGGCCCGGATCGGAGCGGCCCGTGTCTGCCGCACTCCTCTGTGGACTGAACGAGCAAGTCCGCCGAGGTGCTCTTCCGCGAGAAGCCGGGTTGTGACGTGTCTCGGGGGCCAGGGGTGTTCGAGGGCAAGGAGACCACCGCCAAGCGGGTCGACCGGCGCGGCGCGGTCATCGGGGAGGCGTGGCGATGTGCCGTGACGACATCGCGGTATCCACGCCGCCTTGTCGCGCTGCCGCGGGTGAACCCCGCGTCGCGCGATCAGTCACGGGGTCCAGGCGCCGGTCGTGTGCGCGCCGTCCGCACCCCGGGTACCGAAGACGCCAGGGCTCGGACCACGCGCTCCTCGCGGCCGCTGCGGAACTCGCCGGTCACCACCGCGTTGCCATCGGTGACGGCGCAGTCGAGCGCGCACGGCTGGACGTTGTCCGCGACGAGTTTGCACACCCGCACGGCCAGCACGTCATCCCGGGTTTCCAGGGCGTCGAGCAGGTCGCTCAGGCCGATCACCCCGGCGAGGCCGCCGTCCCCGTCCACCACGGGCAGCGCCTGGTGGCCCGTGCCCAGCAGGAGCCTGGCGACGTCCCCGCAGTGGGCGGTCGACGTGATGGGCCGCACGGGGTCCATCACGTCCGCGGCGGTGGCGGCCCGCGGGATCGACCGGACCTGCTCGCGCAGCAGGTCGCCCGAGGACACCATCCCGACCACGCGGTCGTCCGCCACGACCGCGACCGCGCCGTCACGCGCCGCGCGCAACACCTCCCGCACCGCGCGCAGCGGCGTGTCCGGCCGCACGGCCACCGCTCCCGCGTCCATGATCTCGCTCGCCAGCATGACGCCTCCTGATCGGTCTCGGCCCGCGCGATCCAGCCCGCGCCCGCCCCGTCCGGGCGGGCGCGGTTCGTCTCCACCGACACTGACCGCGGACACCCCCGGGCGACCAGTGACGAGAGGTACGCCCATCCAGTGGCGGACGCTCGCCGTTCCGGGGCCGGATTCCCCTGTCCGCCCACCACCGGGGAACGGCGATGTCCAACGCCGGGCCCCGTGCCGCGGACCTCAGTCGTCCCAGCCGGACGAAGTGGGGGCGAGCGCCGACAACCGGACCTCGCGAACGCCCGGGACGGTGCGGCACAGGGCGACGACCAGGCCGCGCTCGGCCTCGTCGGCGAACTCGCCGGTCACGACGAGCCGCCCGTCGTCGGCCTCGACCCGCCAGTGGCGCCTGCTGCCCGCGTAGTCGTCGAGCAGGGCGCGCACCTTGGCGGCGATGACGTCGTCATCGCGGACCATGGAGCGCAACAGGTCCCGGCGGGCGACCACACCGACGAGCAAACCCTCTTCCACAACCGGCAGGCACCGCAGCCCGGTCCGCAGCATCGTCTCCGCGACCGTCGACACGTCGTCGGCCGGGTGCGCGACCTCGACCGGGCGAACCATCACCGACGACACCGGCGCGTCGGGAGAGACCTGCCGGTCGCCCACGTGGCGGAGCAACTCGGGCTCGCCCACCACACCGACCACGCGACCCAGGTCGTCCACGACCGGCAGGCTCGCGTAGCCGTGCTCGGTGATCACCGTGACCACCTCGCGCACCGTGCTCCCCGGTCGGGCGCTGAAGACCGGCCTGCTCATCAAGTCCCGAACCCGCATCGCATCCTCCACACCGGACGGACCAACCCGTCCTCCGCCAGTGGCGCGCCCGGGGCGGACGCGCTGCTCCCACCTCTCGATCGTCGCCACTCGCGCGGGTGTCGGGCAGTGGTCGCGGGACCTCGACCGGCGGTGACCTTCGGCACTGCCCCGATCACCGCACCTCGAACGAGGGCGGGTACCGGGCTCGGTGCGCGCCCCGGGAGGAGCGGTGGCGGCGGCGAAGCGGTCGGCTCAGCAGCGACCCGGGCGGCGGCCTACCTCCTCGCGGGCGGTATCACCGACGACCGCACACCGACGTGAGGTGGTGGCTGGAACCTCCCGCGGTCGTGGTCGCCGCGCTGCCGTTCCTCGCCCGGTTCCCGGGATCCCGCCAACCCGATGGGCGAGGCCGGGCCCGCGGGGTGGTTCAGCCCCCACCGGGGAGGAGCCGCGTCGGAACGAGGTCGTCACGTCGAACCCCGCCCGGGCGGCGCGCTCAGGGTCAGGACGGCCGCCGGGGTGATGACCCCGGTGACGACCTGGTGAGCGACTTCGGAGACCAGGGCGTTGCGGCTGCGCCCGTAGGCCCGCAGCGCCTGGAACGCTTGGTGCATGTCGAGCCTGCCCGCGTGCGCCAGCACGCCCTTGGCCTGCTCGATCGTGATCCGGTTGTTCAGCGCGGTCTGCAACTGCTCGGTGAGCACTTCACCGCGGCGGATCGCGCGTTCGTGCAGGATTCCGATGGTGGCGATGTCGGCCAAAGCCCGAGCGACCAGCAGGTCCTGCTCGGCCATCGCACCCACGCCGTGGTCGAAGAGGTTGAGGGCGCCGATGGTGTTCTGGCGCAGGCGCATCGGGATGGCGTGCACCGCGGCGAAGCCACGGGAGACCGCCTGGGGGACGAACCTCGGCCAGCGGGCGCGCTCGGCGGCCAGGTCGGGAACGCGGACCGGTTCGCCCGCCCCGATGCAGTCCAGGCAGGGACCCTCGCGGATCTGGACCTGGAACAGCTCCAACAGCCGGGTCTCGTCGGTCGACGACGCGAGCACCTGCAGACCGCCGCGCTGGTCGGACAGCACGAGCCCGGCCGCGGCCGAGTCGAGCAGGCTGACGCAGTATCCCACGAGTTCGTGCAGCATCTCGACGACGTCGTAGTCGTCGACCAGCGTGTCGGCCATCCGCACGAACGCGCCCAGCAGCAGCGCCTCCCGCGCCGATCCCGGCGTCTCCACAACGGGAACCTCCTTTCCTACTTCGCCCGAACAGCGTAGAACGTGCCGGGCGGCCACAGGTGGATCACGCTCCCCCGACGTCCGCGGGGTGAAGCCTGCGGGACACGAGGTCGTCGGCGACCTCGTCCACGAGGCGTCCGGTGGTGAACGCGTGTCCGCGCAGGCGGGCCAACGCGTGCTCCGGCGACACGCCGAACTCCGCGATGAGCATTCCGACCGCTTGGTGCACCTGGGCGCGGCGCAACGGCAGGTCCGTCCACGCCCCGGCCGCTCGGTCGAGCCCGAGCCCCAGCAACACCAGCGTCGCGACGTCGACCAGGCGCAGGGCGACCCGCAGCTGCGCGGCCGACAGCCAGCCCGGAGTCCGCCGGTACAGGTCGAGCGCGCCGATGCTGATCGCCCCGGCGACCAGCGGGAACCCGAACAGGGCCCCGACCGGCTCCGCCCCGATCTCCGCGGCGAACACCGGCCAGGCCACGTCGCGCAGGTTCGGGGCGAGCGCGGGCCGCTTGGTGTCGAACGCTTGAAAGCACGGCCCCTCACCCAGGCTGAACTGCACCGCCTCGATGCGGGCGGCGACCCGATCGGTCGCGTACAGGCATTCGCGCCCGAGGTCGCCGGTCATGACCGAGACCGACGCGCCGTCGACCGGCAGCAACTCGACGCAGGCATCGCACACCTTCGCGAGCGCGTCGAGTTCGCTGCCGCCGCCGCGCAGGTCCCCCACCACGCGGTGACGAACCCGGTCGGCCTCGTCATCACCGGCCTCAGCCACGACGAGCGCACCAGTGGACCACGCGCGCGACACCTCCTGCCCACTCCTGAACGAAGTCCGCGGGGGCACGACGGTTGCGCAGAGCCCGCACAGGGTCAGGCGGGCAACGTACCCGACGCGGCGCACGTCCGGTGAAACGGTCCTGGCCGCTCGGTGCCCGTTCACTCCCGCGTGTGATGGGGTTCATCGCGAACTCCCGCCGCGACTCGACCGCCGCCGCGTCGCGGCTCACGGACCCACCCGCTCGGCGGTTCCCCCGGCCGGTGATCCGATTATGGTCGAGTCGTGGAACGAAGCGACCCGGTCCACACAAGCTGACATCGTTGGCCGTGACCCCGCCGACACGTGACACGTGAGCGATGGGGAATCGTCATGTCGAACGCGTCTCGGGAGCAGGTGTCCGACCACGGCTCCGCCCGCTGGGAGGCCTTGCTCGCCAGGATCACCCACAGCAGTGCGAGCGCGCTGGTGTCGGTCTGCGCGACGGGAGACCCGCGGTCGACTCCCGGCGCCGACGGGGTGATCGAGACCGCGGCGCTGGTCCGCGCCGTCCTGGAGGCGGGCGCACGCGCGACGCGGTGCCTGCCCGCCGCCCCCTCCGGCGTGCCCGCCACGACCGAGGACACCCTGGCGGAAGCACTCGCGCTGACGGTGGCGATGGTCCGCGACAGCGCGCGGCACATCCGCGAGTCCGCGTTGCGGGAGCGCTGGGCGGCGGCGTCGGCCTGCGCGAGCGTCCAACTGTTCTACGGCGGTGGCCAGCGCCCGCTCGACCAGCTCACCGACCGCGCCGCCGAGGCCGCCGAGGCCGATTTCGGCACCCTCACGCTGCTTTCCGACTCGGGGGTGTTGCGGGTGCGCGCGGTGACCGGGTCGCTCGCCGCCGACCTCACCGCGGGCACCTCCCCGCACCCCGTGCACAGCCTGGCGGCGCGCGTGGTCCGCGCGGGGAAGGCGTTGCTGGCCGAGGCGTACCCGGAGGCCCGCGCGATCGGTCCGGTCGCCATGGTGCCGCTCAGGTGGGGAGACCGGGTGACCGGCGCCCTCGCCGTCGGCCGGACCCCGGGTGGACCACCGTTCACACCCGTCGACCTGCGCCACCTCGGGGCGTTCGCCGGGCAGGTCGCGGGAGCGATCGAGTTCGCGTGGTCCAGCGCGGCGCACGACCAGTCCGAGCACCGCGACGAAGTCGACACGGCGGTGGCCGCGTTGACCGACGCGGTGGTCGGCGACCTGTTCGCGGTGGGGTTGGGACTGCGGAACCTCATCGGCACCGGTACGCCGCCCGCGCACCGCGAACGCCTCACCGAGCACATCGACTCGCTCACGGCCACCGCCTCCCGCGTCCGCGACTTCTTCGCCGCCGAGTTCCCCCGCCGCCGACACCCCGTTCCCCTCTCCCTGCGCCTGCTCGCGACCGCCGACGCGGCGGAGCTGGTGATCGACACACCGGTGCGGGTGGCCCTGGCCGACAACATCACCCGGATGTGCCCGCCCGGTCTCGCCGACGACATCATCGCGGTCGCACGCGACGCGCTGACGACCGTGGCGCACGCCCGACTCGTCGAACTGTGCGTCGACTTCGACGGTGACACGTTCGCGGTGGCGGTTCAGGACGACGGTGCGCCCACGGTCGCCAGATCACGTCTGGTGGCCGTCCTGCGGGATCTTTCCGACGGCTCCCGCTCCGTGCGCCAGACGCGGGGAGTCGACGGGACCAGGGTGTTCGTCTGGACCGCCCGACTCCCGTGAACGACGCGGCGCGACCACGGTTCTGATCCGAGCTGGAGGGGCGGACAATGGCCGGTACGCCCCGTATGTCCTCAGTGGAAGAACTGGCTCCGCTCGACGGCAACGGGTTCCGGACCGAGAGTTCGGTGGGCTGGTCCATCGCCGTGGTTCCGTCCGCGGTTCACCTGGCGGTGAGGGGCGTGTCGGAGCCGTCGACTCCGACCTGCCCGTGTGAAGTGGTCACCCGGGCCTCCCGGACTCTTCGGACGTGACGCGGATCAGGTCGTCGGTGGATCGGCGCCTGCTGGGCGCGGGCACCTCGGCGGGGTGCCCGACCCTCAGCAGGAGTTGGGGGTAGCCGGACAGGTCCAGTCGCCGGATCAGGGACTTCCGCGCCTCGGGGACGTGCAGTGGCTGGGTGAGAACCGAGCCGGCCAGTCCGGCGGCGACGGCCCCGAGCCACAGCTGTTGGGTGACCATCCCGGCGGCGAGGTGGTCGCTGCGGCCGTCGCCGGTGGTGGTGATCAGGAGGTAGCTCTCCCGCGCCAGGCGGGCGGCCAGCACGTCGTCGTCGGGGACCGCGGTGTGCTCGTCGACGAGACCGGTCCAGGGCAGTGTGGGGGTGCCACCCGCGCTGGGCAGCCCGTCGTCCGCGCCGCCGCGCCACGCGGCGAGTTCGCGCTGGTACGCGTGGTCGTGGCGGAATACCAGCGCGCTGCGCGCGAGGACCCGCGCCAGGTCGCCGGTATCGCCGGGGGCGTGCAGGATGCGCACGGCCGCGGCCCGCGGGGTGTCCTCGAGCGCCTGGTCGCGCAGCGCGCACAACAGGGCGGCGTCGACCGGGTCGGGTGTGAACGCCCCGCGGTGGCTGTGCCGGTTCGGGATGGCGCGGTAGACGGCCAAGTCGGTCTCGGTGGGCTCCCGGCGCCCACCCGCGTCGATCCGGGCCACGACCTCGGGCCGGGTCGGGTCCGGGAACTGGCGCCAGGGAGCGGCCCAGCCGAGCTGGCGCACCGCGACGCGCACGGTGGTGACGGCGGCGCCGCAGGAGATCAGCCGGTCGCGGCCGAGCCGGTCGTGCCGGGGCAGCGCGATGTCCACCCGCTCCAGCACACGCGCCGCGCGGCCGTCCAGCTCCAACAGCCAGGGTTGGCTGTTGTGCACCGACGGCGCGCGGGAGAACGCCGCCGTGAGCACGGCCACCTCGCCTCGATCCCACTCCGCGATCATGCTCGCCCCTCCTCGCCGGCCACCCCGGTCGCGACCTCGTTCAGCGCGCGGCGGGTTGCGGGCGCCTCGATCAGTTGGGACAAAAGGGAAAAGGCCAACTCCTCGGCGCAAGCTGTGAGCAGCACCCGCGGCAACGCCCGACCCGCGGCGACCTGGTCGCCATCGCGGTCGCCGGGGGTGGTCGGCACGGCGGGCATCGGTAGCGGCTCGACAGGCAGCGGCGACACCGGGGAGTCGAAGTCCCGCAACACGACCAGGGTGGCAGGCGATGGCGGCCTGCCCACCGCGAAGGCGGGTGCGCCGTCGCCGTCACCGGATCCCGCCGTCCAGGCGCGGACCTCGGCCACGTGTGCCGGGTCACGACCCAGCACGTGGTCGACGCGGCGGATGAGCTCGGCCACCGCGCCCAGGTCCGCGGGGCGCTCCGGCAGGCGCAGTCGGGCACCTTCACCCGCGGCGGCGCGCACCGCCGCGCCGGAGGATGTCGCTGTGGTGTCCTCGGCGGGCATCTCGGCTCCTTCCGTGTCGTCCACCAGGCTGCCCGGTCGGCGGGCACGCGGGCACGGACGGCGGACCCCGGCGACCGGGACGTTGGTCCCGCACCAGGCGAACTCCTCGATCGTTCCCGCCGAGCAGGGCGATGCGGCACGGCGCGACCGGGACTTCCGTCGGTGTCCGGCCGGTCGTCGGGTGGGTGAGGCTGGAACCGACACCGAGAGCGGGGGAACGGAGGAGTGATGGCGCGACAACCGGAGCCGGTCAGGGTGACCGGGACGCTCGACTCGCCTTCGCGGTGGTTGTGGTTGGTCAAGTGGTTGCTGCTGCTGCCGCACTTGCTGGTGCTTGCCGCGCTGTGGTTGGGATTCGTCCTGGTCGTTGTCGTCGCGTTCTTCGCGATCCTGGTCACCGGCCGCTACCCGCGACCGCTGTTCGACTACACCACCGGGGTATTGCGTTGGAGTTGGCGGGTGCACTACTACGGATACGCCGCCCTGGGCACGGACCGGTACCCGCCGTTCACCCTGGCCGACGTGCCCGACTACCCCGCCAGGCTGCACATCGCCTACCCGGAGCGGCTTTCGCGGGGTCTCGTGCTGGTCAAGTGGATCCTGGCGGTGCCGCACTACCTGGTGGTCGGCCTGCTCGCCGGCGGCGGCCTGTGGTTGGCGGGCAACGCCGACACCGGTGGCTTCCACTGGGGCGCCGGTGGCTTGGTCGGTGTGCTGACGCTGGTCGCGGGCGTGGTTCTGCTGGTTCGGGGCGAGTACCCGACATCGCTGCACGACCTGGTGGTCGGGCTCGACCGGTGGGTGCTGCGCGTGGCCGCCTACACGGCGCTGCTGACCGACCGGTACCCGCCGTTCCGGCTCGACCTCGGCGCGGACGAAACCGGTGCCCCAGCGGAAACCCCGCACGCGGACGTCGCGCCCGCCGTCTCCCCGCGGCCCGGGTGGACTCCGGGCCGGGTGGTCGCCATGGTCGTGGGAGTCGTCGTGGCGTTGTCGGCGGTGGGTTTGCTGACCGGGGGCATCGGTCTGGTCGTGGCCGACCGGGGTTACCGTGACCAGGACGGCTACCTGCACACCGCGACCCGCGAAGCCACCAGCAACGGCTACGCCGTGGTCGTCGAGCACGTGGACTTGGCGCGCGGTACCGGGTGGCCGTGGATGGCACGCGCGGTGGGCGAGGTGTCGATCCGGGTCGACGCCGGGGAACGCCCCGTGTTCGTCGGCCTGGCGCCGGCCGCGCGGGCGCGGGGGTACCTGACGGGCGTGGACCGCACCGTGCTCGGATCGGTCACGATGCCGATGCACAACGGCGTGAACACCCGCGACATCACCGGTGACGCGCCTCGGACACCGCCCGCCGCGCAGTCGTTCTGGACGGTCACCGGGACCGGCAGCGGGGTGGTGCGGCTGGACTGGACCCCGATCGAGGGTGACTGGACGGTCGTGCTCATGAACGCGGACGCCTCGGCCGGGGTCGACGCGCGGGTGTCGATCGGAGCCACCGCGCCCGCGCTGCCCTGGCTGGCCGCCGGGTTGTTCACCGCGGGCGCCGTTCTGCTCGCGGGCGGGGTCGCCCTGGTGGTCGGCGCGGCGCGCCGAGCCACCCCGAACCATCCACTCAGGACAGCGCAGGTCGATGACGAGGAGGAAGACCATGTCCGGAAATAGGTCCGGCGGCGGGCGGCGTTTCGTGGTCGGCTACGACGGCTCGGGCCACGCCACCGCGGCGCTGCGATGGGCACTGGCCCACGCCGACGCAGAAGGCGCCGCGGTGGCCGCGATCGAGGTGGTGGCACCGGAAACCGCGTTCGTGCCCGCCGCGCCCATGTCACCGCAACCCCACGGTGGCCAACCGCCTCGACGCCCCCTGCCCGAACCCGCCGAACTGCTCGGTGACCACGCGCGGGTCCCGCTGTCGGTCGAACGCGTCGAGGGCCGCACCGGCCGGGCGCTGGCCGAAGCGGCCCGGGACGCCGACCTGGTGGTGATCGGGGCGCACCACTCCCCCGCGCACATCACCTCGGGAGTCGGCGCGTTCGCCGCGGACTGCCTGCGGCACGCCGGCTGCCCGGTGGTGATCGTGCCCGCGGAGTGACCGCCACGCGCGGCTCGGCCACCCGCCACTCCCCGGCGGGTGGCCGAGCCGCCGCTACGGCACCAGGACGGCGGCGCCGCGCACCCGGTCGGCCGCGAGATCGCGCAGTGCGCGGGCGGCACCGTCGAGCGGGTACGCCGACGCGATCACCCGAAGCGGGTGCGTTCCGGCGAGGGCGAGGAGGTCCCTGGCGTCGGCGCGGGTGTTGGCGGTGACGCTGCGCAGTTGGCGCTCCTGGAACAGGTGCCGCCGGTAGTCCAGCGGCGGGATGTCCGAGAGGTGGATACCCGCCACCGCCAGCGTCCCGCCGCGGTCCAGCGCGGCCAACGCGGCCGGCACCAGCTCGCCCGCGGGCGCGAACAGGATCGCGGAGTCCAGCGGCTCGGGCGGGTGTTCGGCGGCGCCCCCCGCGGACGCGGCGCCGAGTTCCAGCGCCAACTCGCGGGCGCGGGGATCCCGGGTGAGCACGTGCACGGTCGCGCCCTCGGCGACGGCCAACTGGGCGGTGAGGTGGGCACTGGCACCGAAGCCGTAGATGCCCAGCCGCCCGCCCGGTGGCAGGGCGCTGCGCCGCAGCGCCCGGTAGCCGATGATGCCCGCGCACAGCAGCGGCGCGGCTTCGACGTCGGTGTACCCGGTGGGCAGCGGGTGGGCGGAGGCAGCGGGCGCCACGGTGTACTCGGCGTAGCCGCCGTCGGCGTCCCACCCGGTGTAGACGGAACCGGGACACAGGTTCTCGGCGCCGCGCAGGCAGTAGCGGCACCGCCCGCACACCCCGCGCAGCCACGCCACGCCGAGCCGGTCGCCCACCGCCACACCGGACACGCCCGCGCCGGTGGCGACCACCTGTCCCACGACCTCGTGCCCTGGGACCACGCCGGACCGGTGCACCGGCAGGTCCCCCTCGGTGATGTGCAGGTCGGTCCGGCAGACGCCGCAGGCCAGCACGCGCAGCAGCACGTCCCCCGGACCGGGCTCGGGCACGGGTTCGCGCCCGGCGACCAGCGGCTCACCGGTGGGCGCGCCCGGCGCGCGGACGCGCCAGGCCAGGTGTTCGGCCATATCGGGCTCCTCTCCGCGCCCGACCAGCCTCACCCGCCGGGCCCGGCCCCGACGCGGCCCATGTTCGTGTCTTGCCGGGACGTTCGGCTCTGCTGGGTGGTGGGCGGGCGGTCGAGCGTGGACGACGACCGCTTCCCGTGCCCGGCACGGGTTCGCCGAGGGGAAGGGCCGCCGCGATCATGGCGCAGACACCGGTGACCGACTCGCCGCGCGGGTTGACCGACGCCGAGGCCGCCGAGGTGCGGGCCCGGGTGGGCCACAACCTGATGGCCGAGCCGAAGCGGGCGGGCCGGGGTGCGCGGGTGCTGGCGCAGCTGCGCGACCCCATGGTGCTGTTGCTGCTGGTGGCCGCCGCGTTGGCGCTGGTCCTGGGGGACTTCGCCGATGTGGCCGTCATCGGGGCGGTGGTGGTGCTCAACACCGCTGTCGGCGTGGCGCAGCAGTCACGGGCCGAACGGGCGTTGGCGGCGTTGCGCTCGATGTCCGCGCCGACCGCGACCGTGGTGCGCGACGGGACGGCGCGGGAGGTGCCGTCCGCTGAGGTCGTCCCCGGCGACGTGGTGGTCCTGACCGCCGGTGACGTCGTGGCGGCGGACGCCGCGCTGGTGCGGGCGCACGCGCTGCGCGTCGACGAGGCGGCCGTCACCGGTGAGTCGGTCCCGGTGGACAAGCCCGTCGGCGGTGAGGTCGCGGCGGGCACGGTCGTCACCCACGGCCGGGGCGTCGCGGTGGTGAACCGGACCGGTCCCGACAGCGGTCTTGGCCGCATCGCCGCCTTGGTGGGGGCGCAACGGCCCCGCCCGACGCCGTTGCAGCGCAGGCTCGCCGACCTGGGACGCGTGCTCGCCCTCGCCGCGGTCGGGCTGTCGGTGGTGGTCGCCGCCATCGGCTTGGCGCGCGGCGAGCCGGTGGGCGCGATGGCCCTCACGGCGATCAGCCTGGCCGTGGCGGCGGTGCCCGAGTCGCTGCCCGCCGTGGTCACCCTCGCGCTCGCGCTGGGGGCGCACCGGATGGCGCAGCGGCGCGCCGTGGTCCGGTCCCTGCCCGCGGTGGAGACCCTGGGCTCGGTCACCGTGCTGGCCACGGACAAGACCGGCACCATCACCGAGGGCCGGATGGTCGCCGAGCGGGTGTGGACACCCGAACGGGGTGAGGTCGACCCGGGCGCCGAGCTGCCCGCGGCGCTGCTGCGCGCGGTCGTGCTGTGCAACGACGCGGACCCGCGTGCCACGCCCGGGGACGACCGGGTGGCCATCGCGGGCGACCCGCTGGAGGTGGCGCTGCTCTCGATGGCCGCGGCCGCGGGCGTGGACTGCGCGGCGCTGCGCGACCGCCACCCCCGGATCGATGAACTGCCGTTCGACAGCGAGCGCGGGCGGATGACGACCGTGCACCAGGCGGGCGAGCACTGGCTGGTGGTGTCCAAGGGCGCGCCCGAAACCCTGCTCGCCGAGGGCACCGAGGCCGTGGACGCGGCGGAACGGCTGGCGCGCCGGGGGTACCGCGTCCTCGCCGTGGCCGCGGGCGGCGGATCGGGTGCCGCTCCCGGGGCCGCCGCGGGTGAGCGGGCGGTGCGGCTGCTCGGCTTGGTGGCGCTCGCCGACCCACCGCGGTCCGACAGCGCCGAGGTGGTGACCGCGTTCCAGGAGGCGGGCATCGAACTCGTCATGATCACCGGGGACCACCCGCGCACGGCGGCCTCGATCGCGGACCGCGTGGGCATCGGTGACGGCGGCGAGGTGCGCACCGGCGAGGAACTCGCCGCCCGCGGCGCGGGAGCGCCGGGCCGGGTGCGCGTGTACGCGCGCACCCGGCCCGAGCAGAAGCAGGCGATCGTGCGGGCCTGGCAGGACGAGGGCCACGTGGTCGCGATGACCGGTGACGGCGTCAACGACGCCCCCGCCCTGCGGCGGGCCGACATCGGCGTGGCCATGGGCGGCGGCACGGAGGTGGCGCGGCAGGCCGCGGACCTGGTGCTGACCGACGACAACCTGGGCACCGTGGCCACCGCGGTGGAAGAGGGCAGGCGCATCCACGCCAACGTCCGGACCTTCCTGCGCTACGCGGTCTCCGGCGGTGTGGCCGAGGTGCTGGTGATGCTGACCGGACCGCTGCTGGGCCTACCGGTCCCACTGCGACCGGGGCAGATCCTGTGGATCAACCTGCTGACCCACGGACTGCCCGGGGTGGCGATCGGTGCCGAACCCGCCGCGGCGGGGGCCATGCGCGCCCGGCCGCGCCCACCCGGGGAGTCGATCCTGGGCGCCGGTCTGTGGGCGCGGACAGCGTGGACGGGGGCGCTGATCGCCGCGGTCACCCTGGGCGTCGGGGTGTGGGCGGCGCACACCGGCCGGGAGTGGCAGACGCTGGTCTTCCTCTGCCTGGGCCTCGCCCAACTCGGTGTCGCGACGGCGCTGCGGCGCCCTGGCGCCCGCCCGAGGTTCCTCGACCTCGCCGTGATCGCGGCCGTGGCACTGCAACTGGCGGGCGCGTGGCTCCCCCCGCTGCGGGACGCGCTGGGCACCGCGGCGGTACCGGTGGGCGACCTGCTGCCCACCGTGGTCGCCGCCACGGTCCCCGGACTGGTGGTGCGGGCGCTCCGGCGCCGCGAGAACCGTTCGCCGGAGACAATCGGGCGCGGTGGGACCCGACCGCGCGACCGCCGGGCGGAACCCCGCGAACCGCGTCGTGGAACGGATCGGTGATACCGGCGGTCGAGCGTCGCGCTCCGCGTGCCCCAGCGCCACATCGGGTCGCCGAGAGCTCGTCCACAGCGGGGAGCCGGACGGATCAACGCGCAACCGACGGTGCTGGTCGCGGCCAGAACGCCCGGACCTGGCGGGCCCGCTGAGCCGCCCGCCGAACGGTGAGCGCGTCGCGGGCACTCGACGCGCTCACCCGCACACGTCCACACCGGACTCCCGGCACGCCTTGGCGATCACGTGCGCGCACCGCCGGAGCCCGGCCAGTTCAGCGGTGCCCGGGACCGTGGGCTCCAGCGCGCCCGCGCCCGAGCGGTCGACGATCCTGGGCAGCGACAGGCACACCCCGCCGATCCCGTGGAAGTCGGCGACGTAGGCGCTGACCGGCAGGATCAGCCGCTGGTCGCCGAGGATGGCCTCCAGCACGTGGGTGACGGCGAGGCCGACGGCGTAGTTGGTGGCCCCCTTGCCCGCGATCACCTCGTACGCGGCGCCGACCACCGAGTCCTCGATCTCCCGGCGCGCGGGCTCGTCGAAGACCTGGCGCCCGTCGACGACCCAGTCGAGCACCGGCACCGAACCGATGAACGCCTGCGACCACAACGGCACCGCGGTGTCACCGTGCTCACCGACGATGTACGCGCACACCCCCGCCACCCCGACCCCGGCCCGCGCGGCGATCAGCGCGCGCAGGCGCGAGGAGTCGAGCACCGTGCCCGACCCCAGCACCCGGTGCGCGGGCAACCCGCTGACCTCCAGCACGGCCTGGGTCACCACGTCCACCGGGTTCGTCACGACGAGGAACACGGCCTCGGGGGCCAGCGCGCACAGCTCGGGCACCAGGGCGCGGCAGAGGCGCACGTTGCGCCCGGCCAACGCCATCCGGCTCTCCCCCGCGCGCTGGCGGGCTCCCGCGGTGATCACCACCACGTCGGCGCCCGCGCAGATCCCGACGTCGTCGGAGCCGACGACCTCGACGGTCGGGGCGAACATGCCGCCGTGGCGCAGGTCGAGGAC
Source organism: Actinokineospora auranticolor (assembly GCF_041897805.1). Lineage (GTDB taxonomy): Bacteria > Actinomycetota > Actinomycetes > Mycobacteriales > Pseudonocardiaceae > Actinokineospora > Actinokineospora auranticolor. Next base: position 4,096,850 of record NZ_CP154825.1, on the reverse strand, counting down.
CTGCGCCCGCAGCTTCGCCGCGTCGGTGTCGAACAGGGCCACGGTGTTGGCGGTGCCCCTGATCTGGCAGGCGTAGGCGAGGGTCGATCCCACCTGTCCGGCGCCGACGACCGCGATCCTCGGTCCCCGCGCCGCTCTGCGATCAGTCACGCCGCCGAGCCTGCTCACCGCCGCCGACCGGCTCCAGGGATCTTGGACCGTGTCCCGCAGGGCCAAGCGGCCACAATGGCGGACCGGGCCGGAGGTGACGGGCCCGGTCAGGTGTGCGCGACCGCCACCGGGCACGCGCCGCGGTGCGGCGGAGCACGGGCGGTCGAGCCCATGCCCAGGCCGGTGCGCAGCCCGCGCCCCCTGCCCCCGACGACGAGGAGTTGGGCGTCCCCGCTCAGCTCCGTCAACGCGCGCGGCGCGGTCGCGCGGTACGACCAGCCGGACGGGCACCTCCGCGTGCTCCTCGCCGCGGCCCGCGGCCTGTTCGAGGGCGAACCCGATGGCGGCGCCCCCGGCACGGGAACCGTCCACACCGAACACGATCGGTCCGGCGGTTCCGCGTACCACGACCACGGGGCAGCGGGCGTGCGCGGCGACGGCGTCGGACACCGAGCCGATCAGCAGGCCCTCGACCCCACCGAGGCCGCGGTGCCCGGTGACCGCGTGCGGCGCGGCGTCCAGCAGCACGGTTGCGGCCCTCTCGCTCAGGTGGACCGGTGGGGTGCCCCCGCGGTCGACGCGGGTGAGCCGACCGCGGCGACCACGCCCGGCACCACGACGACCGGGCAGCGGGCGTGGCGCAGGCAGTAGGCGGTCGTGGAGCCCATCAGCGCCGCGATGGCGCCCGTGCCGTGCTTGCCGACCACGAGCAGGTCGGCCTCCTCGGAAGCCCGGACCAGCGCGGGGCCCGCGGCGCCGGTGCGGTCGTCGTAGCGCACCGACACGTCCGGGTGCCGCGCGACCACCGACGACAGCACCGCACCGACCCGGACGCGCTCGTCCCAGGGCGGACCGCCGCCCCAGACCCAGATCACCCGGACGGCGACACCGCGCCGTTCGGCCTCGGACAGCGCCCACTGGAGGGCGGTGGACGCGGGCGTCGAGCCGTCGAACCCGACGAGGATGTGCTCGGTGCGCATGGTGTTACCTCCTTCGTGCGAGTGGTCCCCGTGGCGGCGCCGACCGGCCCGCGCTGCGGGGACCGGCGGTCACTCGGCTACCTGGTTCACGGTGATCCGCTTGGCCTCCCCCTCGGTTTTCACCGGCACGGTGAGCGTGAGGATGCCCTTGTCGTAGGTGGCTTCCACGCGGTCGACGCTGGCTCCCCGGGGCAGTGCCACGGAGCGGGCGAAGCTGCCGTAGTGGAACTCGCTGCGCCCGTGCTCGCGCCGCCGCTCCACCCGCTGCGCGGTGATGGTGAGCGTGTCGCCCTGGACGGTGACCGCGATGTCCTCCTCGGGGTCCAGGCCCGGCAGTTCCGCGCGCACCACGTAGGTGCCGTCGTCGAAGTAGTCCTCGACGCGGACGATGTGGCGGTCGATGGTCGGCAGCGCCTCGAACAGCCGGAACACATCGGGGATCAACGTGGTCCTGGGCAGGATGCCCGTCATGTCGCCTCCTACGGTTCGGTGCCCGCAGAGTGCGGGCACCGCCGACACTGCCCCGGTCCGGCGCTCTCCCGAAGCGGACCGGGGACCCCGACTGCCAGGGACCTTCGTCCACTGCCGTCCGCGTTCCACCCCGGCGGTGCCGGTCACGGGCTTCGGTCCCGGAGACCGGGGACTTTTGGTCTCTGTCCCCGGGCGAGAGCGGGTGGGCACCGTGGGGCCGTACCACCGAGGAGAGGAGGACCGGTCATGCCGCGGACCGATCACGACACCGTGCGGGACGCGATCGCCCTCGCCTGCCGCGCGCCGTCGGTGCACAACACCCAACCCTGGCACTGGCTGGCAGGCGACCGATCGGTCCACCTGATGGCCGACTGGACCCGACGAGCACCCAACACCGACCCCGACGGCCGCGACCTGCTCATCAGCTGCGGCACCGCACTACACCACCTCACAGTCGCGTTCGCCGCCCTCGGCCTACGCGCGGTACCCACCCTGCTGCCCAACCCCGCCGAACCCGAACACCTCGCCGCCGTGACAACCCACCCGCACGAGCCCGACACCGACGACATCGCCTTGGTCGCGGCGGTCACCAGGCGGCGCACGGACCGCCGCCGGTACTCGTCATGGCCGGTCCCCACCGCCCACCTGGACCTGCTGGTCGAACGGGCAGCCGCGCTCGGGGCGCTGGCCGTGCCGCTCGCCGACACCGTCCAGCGGTACCGGTTCGCGCACGCCGCCACGGCAGCCGCCCGCGGGCAGGAGGCCGATCCCGGCTACACCGCCGAATTGGCCACCTGGGCAGGCCGCGGGTCGAGTGCCGTGGAGGGTGTGCCCGCCAGATCGATCCCCGTCCGCACAACCGACGTCGACGGCATACCGATGCGGGCGTTCCCCGCGGGCACCCTGGCACTCTCGCCCACCGGCGACAACGAGGACGACGGTTCGGTCCTGCTCATCCTCGGCACAACCGACGACGACGCCAGGGCACGACTGCGCGCCGGCCAGGCAGCCAGCGCCGTCCTGCTCACCGCCACCGACCTGGGTCTGGCCACCTGCCCGATGTCGCAGCCACTGGAGACACCCCGCTACCGCGCCGAGATCCGCGACCGCTTCCTCGACGGCGCCGGCCACCCGCAACTCGTCATCCGCATCGGCTACGCCCCGACCTCGGCCCACCCACTGCCACCCACCCCGCGCAGACCACTCTCGGACGTGTTCGCCTACCTCCCCGGCATGGCACCGCAACAGCGGTGAGCGCGGCCAACACCGTCCACAACGGACTTTGACCGCCGCGGGTCACGGGACACCGGTGAGACAGGACCTTGGGCACCGGACACCCCTGCCGGACCGCTTCGAGACTGGGGGACGACCGGACACCGAATCCCACCGAGGAGGACACCATGACCACCCGATCCCACGCCCGCCCCGATTCCCCCGCCCCGACCTCCGAACCGGTCCACGAAGCCCACCCGCCGCACCGGGGAACCCGGGTGCTCGCCGTCACCCGGCTGCTGATGGCCGGGATCTTCCTGTGGGCCTTCGTGGACAAGACCTTCGGCCTCGGCTACGCCACCCCCTCGGGCAAGGGCTGGATCGACGGCGGGTCGCCCACCCGCGGGTTCCTCAGTGGACTCGACCACGGCCCGTTCGCCGACACGATGCGCTCGTGGGCGGGCAACGCGTTCGCGGACTGGCTGTTCATGGTGGGCTTGCTGGGCATCGGGCTGGCCCTGCTGCTGGGCATCGGCCTGCGGGTGGCCGCGGTCAGCGGCACGGTCGTGCTGGGTCTGATGTGGATCGCGGAGTGGCCCCTCGCGCGCTTCACCGACTCGGGGGCGCCGACCCACTCGACCAACCCGCTGATCGACTACCACGTCGTCGAGGCGGCCGTGCTCATCGTGCTGGCCGTGGTGGCCGCGGGCGACCGCTGGGGCCTGGGCAGGTGGTGGGCCGACCTCACCCCGGTGCGGCGCAACCCCTGGCTGCGCTGACACCCCCACCCCGCACGCGACCCTGAAGTCCGGAGGAGAGACATGGCAGAGCAGTTGGTCGTCGACCTGGCCTCGGTGCGGGCGACGGACGTGGAGACCGCCGGGGGCAAGGGCGCCAACCTCGGTGAGCTGATCTCGGCGGGCTTCTCGGTGCCCGGTGGGTTCGTGGTGACCGCCGCGGCGTACCTGCGTTCGATGGACGCGGCCGGGGTTCGCGACGACCTGCGCGCCGGGTGCGCCGGAGACGACGCCGAGCGGCTGCGCGAGCTGGTGCGCAAGGCGGGCATCACACCGGAGGTCGCCACCGAGGTGACCGCGGCCTACCGCGCGCTCGGTCCGGGTACCGCGGTCGCGGTGCGGTCGTCGGCCACCTCGGAGGACACCGCGGGCGCCTCGTTCGCGGGCATGAACGAGACCTACACCGACGTCGAAGGGGAACAGGGCCTGCTCGACGCGGTGACGTCGTGCTGGGCGTCGCTGTTCGGTGCCCGGTCGCTGGCGTACCGGGCCGAGCGCGGTGTGCCCGGAGAGCCCGCCATCGCCGTGGTGGTGCAGCGGATGGTGCCCTCGGAGCGGTCCGGGGTGATGTTCACCGCCGACCCGGTGACCGGTGCCACGGACAAGGTGGTGATCGAGGCCGCCCTCGGCCTCGGCGAGGTCGTCGTCGGCGGGACCGTCGAACCGGACACCTACGTGCTGGCCAAGGACGGCCCCCGGCTGCTGAGCACCCGCGTGGGGCACCAGCGGGAGAAGGTCGAGCGCGGCGCCGCGGGCGGCGACACCCACGTGCCGCTCACCCCCGCGCAGGGCGACAGGCAGGTGCTCACCGCGGGCGAGGCGGTCGAACTCGCCCGGTTGGGCTGCCGGGTGCGCGAGCACTACGGCACCGAGCAGGACATCGAGTGGGCCATCGCGAACGGCCGCACCTGGCTCGTGCAGGCGCGCCCGATCACCACGCTCGGCACCGAGCGGCGGCAGGCTGCCGCGCCGACCGAGCTGACCGGTCTGGCCGCCGCGCCGGGCGTGGCGAGCGGGACCGCGCGGATCCTGCGCGACCCGGCCGAGCACGGTGACTTCGCCGACGGGGACGTGCTCGTCGCCCGGATGACCGACCCCGACTGGGTGCCGGTGATCCGCCGTGCCGCCGCGGTGGTCACCGACGAGGGCGGTCTGACCTGCCACGCCGCGATCGTGGCGCGGGAACTGGGCGTGCCGTGCGTGGTGGGCACCCGGGAGGCGACCACCCGGCTGCGCGACGGCGAACCCGTCACCGTGGACGGCACCGCGGGTGTGGTGACGCCCGGCCGAACCCGGCGGGCTCCGGTCACCGCGGTCGAGCAGGTGACCGCGGCGGCCGGACCGGTCGAGTCGCTGGGCACCCGCGTCTACGTCAACCTCGCCATGCCCGAGAGCGCGACCGCCGCCGCGGCGCTGCCGGTCGACGGCGTCGGGCTGCTGCGCGCGGAACTGATGCTCACCTCCGCGCTGCGCGCCACCCACCCCCGGCGGTTCCTCGCCGACCACGGCCCGGACGCGTTCGTCGACGCCATGGCCGAGCCGCTGACCCGCGTCACCGCCGCGTTCGGCACCCGGCCGGTGGTCTACCGGGCCACCGACTTCCGCACCAACGAGTTCCGGGGGCTGACGGGCGGGGCCGAGTTCGAGCCGGAAGAGCGCAACCCCATGATCGGCTTCCGCGGCTGCCACCGCTACGTCCGCGACCCGGAGCTGTTCGCGCTGGAGCTGCGGGCGCTGGCACGGGTGCGGGATCGCCACCCGAACCTGCACCTGATGCTGCCGTTCGTGCGCACCAAGTGGGAGCTGGAGGCGTGCCTGCACCTGGTCGACGCCAGTCCGCTGGGCACCCAGCGGGGCCTGCTGCGCTGGGTCATGGCGGAGGTGCCGTCCTCGGCGTACTGGATCGGCGAGTACGCCGGTCTCGGCGTGGACGGGGTCTCGATCGGCAGCAACGACCTCACCCAACTGGTGCTGGGCGTCGACCGCGACTCCACGGTGTGCGCCGAGGTCTTCGACGAGGCCGACCCGGCCGTGCTGGACGTGATCGCCCGGATCGTCGGCGCCTGCCGCGCCGCCGGGATCACCTCGTCGCTGTGCGGGCAGGCCCCCACGGAACGACCCGACTACACCGAACACCTGGTGCGCCTGGGCATCACCTCGATCTCGGTCGACCCGAGCGCGGTGCCCGCCGCCCGCGCCGCCATCGGCGCCGCCGAACGGCGGCTGCTGCTGGCCGCCGCCACCGGCTGACCACGACGCACGCGTTGGCCCGGACCACGGTGGGTCCGGGCCAACGCGTGCGTCGTGGGAAGCGGCTCAGCCCGCCAGCGCCCGGACCAGGTCCGTGGCGGTGAGGATGCCCTCCAGCCTGCCCTCGTCGACGACCAGGAGGACGTCGGTCACGGCCGCGGCCATCGTCGCCGCGGCGGCGCGCACGTCGGTCGGCGGGCCCACCACGGGTGTGGCCGGACGCATCAGCTGGGTGACCGGGGTGGTGTCGTTGCCGCTCGCCCAGACGTGCCAGAGCAGGTCGGACTCGTGCAGCACGCCCACGCAGCGCTCACCGGTGATGACCGGCAGGTGCCGCACCGCCGAGCGGGCCATCAGCCGCAGCGCCACGTTCACGGGGGCGTCCGGGGTGATGCCGACGACCTGGCCGGTCATCACCTCGCACACCCGCCCCGAGCCGGTCACCGCGCCCTCACCGCGGCGGACACGTCGGCCAGGAGCCTGCCCGCCAAGGCCCGACCGCCAGGCGGGCGGGGCGCGGGCAGCGGCACCGGCCGCGCGTCCGGTGGAGTCCTCCGGAGCGCGTCGGGCAGGCCCTCCGCCGCGTCCAGTCCCAGCAGGTCGAGCAGCAGCCGCAGGTCGTCGGCGTCGTGGGCGACGGAGGCGAGGAGCCGCACCGCCCGTCCGCGCTCGTCGGCGCTCATCGAACCGCCCCCTGCGCGGAGGACGCCAAGGAGGGCACGGCCGACTCGCCCGCGGGCACCACCACGACCGGGCACCGGGCGTGGCGCACGCAGTGCGCGCTCACCGAACCCAGCAGCGTCGCGAGCAGGCCGCCGGTCCCGCAGGACCCGACCACCAGCAGCACCGAGTCCGACGCGACCCGCACCAACTCGGGACCGGGCGAGCCGACGAGCAGCCGACGCCACACCGACGCCTCCGGACGCGCGAAGATCTCGGTCTCGACCGCCCTCGCCAGTTCCGGGTCCTCGGGCTCACCCGGGTGGCACACGGTCACCACGTGCACTCGGTAGCCGCTGCGGATGCCCTCGTCCAAGGCCCACTCCAACGCGGCCGTGCCCGCCGCGGAGCCGTCGACGCCGACGGTGATGTGCTCGCCCATCACGACCTCCTCCTGACCGCCCGGCGGGCGCTCGGTACGCGGCTGTTCCGCCTACCACCGATCCTGTCGCCGGCGCGCCGGGGCGGGCACCGGCCCTGGGCCCGTCCGCACAGGGCCCTTGGCCTCCCCGCACCCGGGACCCTCAACCCCGGTCACCCGCACCCACCTCGGCCCGGTCCGGCCGCACACCGGCGCCCGCGACCACCGCGCCACCGTCGACGACGAACTCGCTGCCGGTGGAGTAGGTGGCCTCGGCGGCCACGAACGCGACCATCGCCGCGACTTCCTCGGGGTCGCCGAACCGGGCGATGGGCTGCTCGGCGGTCATCGAGTCGTCGAAGCCCGCGGTCATCGGCGTGCGGATCGGGCCCGGGTGCACCGAGCAGACGCGGATACCGTCGCGGGCGAACTCCATCGCCGCGGTCTTGGTCAGACCGCGCAACGCCCACTTGCTCGCCACGTACGCGCCGAGGTCGGCGTACCCGATCAGGCCCGCCGTCGAGGAGATGTTGACGATCGACCCGCCCCCGGCGGCGCGCAGCGACGGCGCCACCGCGCGCATGCCCAGCCAGGGGCCGACCAGGTTCACCTCCAGCACCCGCCGGAAGGACTCCGGGCTCTGTTCGGTGATCGGTCCGAACTCGACGATCCCGGCGTTGTTGACCACCACGTCGAGGTGGCCGAACACGCGCTCGGCCTCGGTGACGGCGGCGAACCAGTCGGCTTCGCTCGTCACGTCGAGGTGTGCGCGGCGCACCCGCGCCTCGGGCAGACCGACCTCCCACTCGGCTTGCGCGAGCACGTCCCCGATCACGACCCGGGCGCCTTCCGCGACCAGCCGCCGCGCCACCGCGGCCCCGATCCCGCGCGCGCCACCGGTCACCAGCGCGGTCTTGCCTTCGAACCTGGACATCGTCTTTCCTCCCTGTGGAACGGGCCGTGCCCCAGCCTTCGCCCGGGCCACCCGTTCGGAGCAGTGCCCTAGGTCCACGGCACGCCGGGTCCGACGACACTGCCGGGTCGTCTCCAACGTGCGGAGGATCGTTCCCATGAAACGGGTATTGGTGCTGCACGCGAGCAAGATGGGCGCCACCAAGGAGATCGCCGAGGCGATCGGCGCGGAACTGGTGGGGCGCGGCCTGCACGTCACGGTGCACGACGTCCTGGAACCCCGAGCCCTGGACGGCTACGACGCCGTCGTACTCGGCACCGCGATCTACGCGGGCCGCTGGCGCCCCACCGCGCGCCGGTTCTTCCGCCGGTTCCACCGCGAACTGGCCGACCGCCGGGTGTGGCTGTTCGAGAGCGGGTGGCTGGGACCTCGCCCGAGCCGGGTGAACCCCACCGCCGGTGGACGCAGACGAGCGACCCGCATCGGCGCGGACGCCCCGATGGTGTTCGGCGGCAAGCTCGACCCGGACCGGGCCACCGGCTTCCTCGACCGCGCGGTGGCGAAGCGGATGGCGGGCGACGCCCGCGACTGGAGCGAGATCCGGGTGTGGGCCGACGGCATCGCCGACGAGTTGGTCCGGGACTGGGCGGAGCCGAAGACCGGGAACTGACCAAGGCTCCCGTCCGCGGCGGAGAGCGCCTTCAGGCCCCTTGGGGGCGCTCGCACCACCATCTCGCGGCGTGGGTGGTGTGGTCCGGGAGAACCACCGCGCCGACGACCGCGCCCGGGTTGTTGACGGCGGACGCGGACGCGAGCGACCCACCGGGTGCGTTGGGGAGTTCGACCGGTCCCCCGCCGAGGTTCCACAGCAGGGCGTGGTGTTCGTCCCCACCGACGGCGACACCACGCTCGTTCGCGCCGTGCGCGCCCGCCTGCGTGGACCCCGCGGGAACGCGGAGGGTGCTCACCCGTCCCGCACGATCCCACCGGAGCGGGAGAGAGTCGTTGTACCCGATCAGGGCAGTGCCGACGATGGTGCCGTCATCGGCGATGTCGGACGGTTGGGCGCTTCGCGCACCCGGTGGGGTTTACAACGCCGTCATACGACCCGCACTGTCCCAGCGCACGCCCCGCGCCGAGCCGTCCGCCATGGCGATCTCACCGACAACGACACCGTCGTCGTTGAGGTCATGGGCCCAGCTCGCCAGGCTGTCAGGTGGAGTGTCGAGGACCGTTGGGCGCCCTCGCTCGTCCCAGCGCACAGCCCGGCTCGTGTCGGTGGTACCGGTGACCCCGGCCACGGCGCCGGAGTTGTTGACCCCGGCCGCGTAGCCGTAGGTGTCGCCGGGCGGCGGCGGCAACTCGGTCAGCTGCCCGCGAACTCCCCACCGGGCGGCGCGGTGGACACGCCCTTCCAACAGCCAACCGGCGGCCGTTCCGTTCGCGCTCACCGAGTTGACCCCGCTTTCCACCGTCCCCGGGGCCTGGAGGCGGGTGACGCGGTTGTCCAGGTCCCAGCGCACCGCACGCCGCCCCTCGGCGTCCTGTGCGCTGCCGAAGGCACGGCCCGCGGCATCGATCCCGTTGGCCCAGCTGAAGGTACCGCCCGGCAACGTCCCCAGATCCGCCACGGACCACGTGCGGCAGCCACGCGCCGCCGCGGCGGTGTGCGCCGTACCGGCGAGCAGGGCCATGGCCACGCCGAAGCCGAGAGCGGCGCGTGCGTACTGTTCGCGTTTCACTGCCCTACCCCGTTCCAGGTCGAGTGAGATCAGGCCAGGCGGCCGCAGTCTCCGATCACCGACAGCCTCTGGCGCGGGTCGGATGGGCGGCCAGAGTCGAAGGTCATCGGCACCGGGATCGGGCACCGGTAAGCCCGCCGACCCGACGGGCGCCACCACCTCATTGTCCATTATGGACTCATTTGGCGCGCAGGCGGGCCGAGCGCGCCCGGTGAGCGACCACGGAGGTCTTTGGTCCGCGCGCCCGCGGGAGGGAGGGCTCTTCGCCCGGCTCGTCACCGCGGGGAACCTGGTGCGCGCGAACGGTTCCAGTCTCGCGCGCGAGCCAGAACCCGAGATGAGGGGATGATGATGCCCGGACGACGACCCCGACTCGTCACGATCGCCTGCCTGCCACTGGTGGCGGCCGTGGTGTTGGCGGCGGCCCCGAACGCCCGCGCCACGGAGACGACCGCGGCTGTCCCGGAGACCGGGACGGCGGTCACCACACCGAGCTCGAGCAAGCAAACCACAACCGCCAGACCCAGCACGACGACCACCACCGCGACCACCTCCCACAGCCCGACTTCAACACCGTCAAGCACCACCACACAACACACAACGACAACCGCGCCACCGATCACGACAACCGAACCCACCGCCACAACGACCGCGCCCACTTCGACTCCCCCTCCACCCACCACCGCTCCCCCGACGACCAGCGTGCCGCCCACCACGAGCGGCGCACCGGCGGAGGACTTGCCGGATCTCCGCGTCAGCACCGAATTCGGTCAGCCCTCCTACGACATCCGTGATGTCGCCTACCTGCGGCTCTCCGTCGTCAACGTCGGCACCGCGGTCGCCCGCGACATCACGATCACCACGTCCGGCCCGGTCGCGCCCACCTGGGAGTCCGCCCCCACCCCGTGGACCATCGGTCCCGGGGCGACGGCCGAACGTGTCGGCGAGATCCCGCTTTGGGCGCTCCCCAGCCCCGGACCGCTCACCGTCGAAGTCACCGTGCGAGCGAGCACACCCGACGCCACCCCCTCCGACAACGCGGCGGGCGCCACGACAACCGTCACCCAGGAACTCCTGTACTACCAGGGCTACGTGTTCGGCGATCGCAACGCGAGCGAGTACCGGGACCCGGGAGAGGAACTCGCGGGCGCGTCGGTGACGGTGACCGGTGGCGTACCTCGCGGCACCTACAACGCGCGCACCGGCGCGGACGGGCGGTTCGTGTTCCGCGATATCCCGGCGGGGGATTACACGATCGAGGTCAGCCAAGGCACGTGGCGGTTCGACCGGTACTCGGGAATGCTCGGGCGCGGCGGCGAGATCCCGACGGAGCTGCGGGGATACCGCCCGGCCTCGGAAGTCCTGTTCGCGTCCATGAGATTCGACCACGCGGACAACCACGCGGCGACCCGGGTTCCCCTGACGGTCCGGCTGACCAACCGCGCGAACGCGGATCTGCTGGTCCGCGCGTGGTGCGGCCTGGCCAGTGGCTGGGGCTCCGAGTGGGGTGCGCTCAACCCCAACACACCGGGCGCTTACCTCCCGGCCAACTCCACCCGGGACTTCCCCGCGCTGGTGGTGATCCCGTGGAGCGCTCCCGTGGGCAGCGATTTCGTGGTCGACTGCGAGTTCTCCATCGGGCGCGGCGAAGCCCAGATCGTCCGGGCATCGGCGGCGACGCGCACGCTGTCGGGGAAGGCGAACCTATCCGGTTGGGTGTTGAGGGCCGACGAGGAGTCCTCCAGCCTCTGCCTGGCGAACTCCGCGCTGTGCGAACCGCAGCCCTCCGGCACCCGCGTGCCGGGCGTGACGCTGTACCTCGTCGACACCGCGGGCCGGGTCGTCGCTCGCGCGGCACCATCGAATCCGTACGGCGGGTTCTACTTCGACCCGGTTGATCCGGGCACCTACACCATCGGCGTGGTGGGCCCTTGGCGGATCGTGCGCACCGCGAGCGGTTCCCCGCTGGAGCTCTCCGTCGGTGACCAGACCACCGCGGTCTGGGTCGAGCCAGGTCCGGTTCAGCCTGATCCGGACCAGGCACCCGCACCCGCCACACCACCAGTGGTGCCGCCGCGGTCCACGCACGTCGCCCACCCGCTCCCCGACACCCGCCGTGGTGGGCCGGGTGACCTAGCGCGGACCGGAGTGGACGTGGTGTGGTCGTCCGTCGCCGGGTTGTTGACGGTGCTGCTCGGCGTGTTCCTCGTCCGCCGGGGTCGCCGTCCGGCACGCTGAGTCGGACCCGCTCCCGAGCGCGGGGCGATGTCCACCGCGCCGCGCTCGGGCGCCCCGCCCGGATGGGACGACCGCGGCCATCCGGGCGGGCGGCGCGCCCAGTACGCGCCGGATCGAGCCCCAGGTCGGTGCGGAACCGGTCCCTTGGTCCCTGGGGACGGGCAGCGCGCCGACCGACGATGGTGTGGTGACCACGCACCTCGAGGACACCGCGCCGCCGGATCCGCGCGGGCCGGTGGAACGGCTCATGCGGGACCTGCGCACCCGCCCGGAGGGGCTCACCGCGCGTGAGGCGGCGCGCAGGCTCCAGGCGCACGGGCCCAACGTGCTGACGTCGAGATCGGGACACGGGTGGGCGCGGCGGCTGCTCGGCCAGTTCACCCACCCGCTGGCCCTGCTGCTGTGGCTGGCCGCTGTCCTGGCCTGGGTCTCCGGGACCACGGCCTTGGCGGTGGCGATCGTGGCCGTCATCCTGGTCAACGCGGCGCTCGCGTTCGCCCAGGAACGCCAAGCCGAGCGGGCGGTGTCCGCGCTCGCGGCCTACCTGCCGGTGCGCGCCCGCGTCATCCGCGACGGGGTGGGCGCCTCGATCGAGGCAGCCGACCTGGTGCCGGGAGACATCCTGCTGGTCGAGGAGGGCGACCGGGTTTCCGCCGACGCGCGGCTGCTGGCCGGTGCGGTCGAGGTCGACATGTCCACTTTGACCGGTGAGTCCCTGCCCGCCTTCCGCTCCGCCGACGCGACCGACCTCGGCGGCACCGTGCTCGACGCCAAGGACCTGGTGTTCAGCGGCACGAACTGCACCGGCGGCGCGGCGCGCGCGGTGGTGTTCGCCACGGGCATGGCAACCGAACTGGGCCGCATCGCGGCGCTCACCCAGCGCGTGGGCCACGACGAGAGCCCGCTGGAGCGGCAGGTCAAGCGGGTGGCGTGGCTGATCGCCGCGGTGGCGGTGGGCGTCGGGTTGGCGTTCCTGCCGCTGGGGGTGCTGGTGGCGGGCCTGCCGCTGTCGGACTCGTTCCAGTTCGCCATCGGGTTGCTGGTGGCCAACGTCCCCGAGGGCCTGCTGCCCACGATCACCCTGGCGCTCGCGGTCGGGGTGCGGGTGCTGGCCCGCGGCGGCGCGGTCGTGAAACGGCTCTCCGCCGTGGAGACCCTCGGGTCCACCACGGTCATCTGCACGGACAAGACCGGCACCCTGACGCGCAACCGCATGCGGGTGACCGAGATCTGGACCTCGGACGGCGCGCTCCACGCGGGCACCCCGGCGGCCGCCACCGCCCTGCTCGCCCGGACGGCGGCCGCGTGCGCGAACGCCGAGGTCGATCCCGCCGCGCCGGACGACGCGACCGGCGACCCCACCGAGATCGCGCTGCTGCTGGCCGCTGCCGACCTGGGCGCCGACATCTCGGTCGAACCGCGCCAGGCGGCCCGCGTCCGGCAGTTCCACTTCGACCCGACCCTGCGCCTCATGTCCACTGTGGATGACCTGGGTGGCGTGGTGGTCAACACCAAGGGCGCGCCCGAGGAAGTGCTGCGCCGCACCACCCACCTCCAGGTACCCGGTGGTCCGCGACCGATGTCGGCCGAGGACCGCGCCGCCGTCGAAGCCGCCGCGGCCCGGTTCGCCGCGCGCGGGCTGCGCGTGCTGGCGCTCGCGTACCGGGAGGTCCCGCCCGGAACGCCTGCCCCCACCGAGCGGACCGAAGCCGAACGGGACCTGGTGCTGCTGGGTCTGGTCGCCATGGTCGACCCGCCGCGTCCTGAGGTGGCCGACGCCGTGGACCGTTGCCACCGCGCGGGTATCCGGCTGATCGTGGTCACCGGCGACAACGGCCTCACCGCCGCCGAGATCGCCCGCCAGGTCGGCATCGGGAGCTCCGGCATCACCGTGGTCACCGGCGCCGAACTGGAGACCATGCCGGAAGCCGACCTCGACGCACTGCTGCGCGACGGCGGTGAACTGGTCTTCGCCCGCAGCTCTCCCGAGGTGAAGCTGCGCGTCGCCGACGCGCTGCGCGCCCAAGGACACGTGGTCGCCATGACCGGCGACGGCGTCAACGACGCGCCCGCCCTGCGCCGCGCCGACATCGGCGTGGCCATGGGCCGCTCCGGGACCGACGTGGCCCGAGAAGCCGCCACGATGGTGCTCACCGACGACAACTTCGCCACCATCGTCACCGCCGTCGAAGCGGGCCGCCGCGTCTTCGACAACGTCCGCAAGTTCATCGTCTACATCTTCGCCCACGCCACCCCGGAAGTCCTGCCGTTCCTGGTCTTCGCCCTCTCCGGCGGCGCGATCCCCCTACCGCTGACCGTGCCGCAGATCCTGGCCGTCGACCTCGGCACCGAGACCCTGCCCGCGCTGGCCCTGGGCCGCGAGCCCGCCGAACCCGGCCTCATGGACCGCCCGCCCCGCCACCGCGGCGACAACGTCATCGACCGCCCCATGCTCACCCGCGCCTGGGCCCTGCTCGGCGGCATCTCCGCGCTCTTGGTCCTCGGCGGCTACCTGCTGACCCTCCTCGCGGGCGGCTGGACGCCGGGCGCGCCCACCGGCCCCGGCACCGCGCTGCACCACACCTGGCAGCAGGCGACCACCATGAGCTTCCTGGGCATCGTCGCCTGCCAGATCGGCACCGCGTTCGCCGCCCGCACCAACCACGCACCGCTACGCGCCATCGGCGCGCTGTCCAACCGGTTGCTGTTGTGGGGCATAGCGTTCGAACTGGCCTTCACCGCCGCCGTACTCGCCATCCCGCCGCTGGCCCGGGTCTTCGGCATGGCGTTGCCCCCGCTGTGGCAGATTGCCCTGCTGCCGCTGTTCCCCGTCCTGGTGTGGGGCGCCGACGAACTCTGGCGTGCCCGCCGCAGGCGCGTGGAGGGCTGACGATCCCGCGGCAGGCAGCGCCGCGTCCCCGACCGCGTTGAGCCGTTCCGAGGCGTCCAGCCCTGTGCGGTTCGGCGTGGGCCCGGAGACCGGGGAGGTCTCCCGTACCGCGGATCGATCATCAGGGCCTTAGGGCCGTCCACCCTCGGGAGGGACGGCACTGCCTGGCGAGAACACCCCTGAGCAACGTTGTGCGCAGCAGCTCCCGGTGCGATGAGCGAACCCCGATCACGGATGCGAGGGGATGGAAGATGACCGGACGACAACCCCGATCGGTCGCCGCCGCGTGCGCGCCTTTGGTGGCGGCACTGCTGTTCGCGGTGACGACGACCGCGAACGCCGCGGAGACCACGACGCCGGGTCCCGCTCCGGGCCTCGGGAACACCACGTCATCGACGGCCGCCACGTCAAGACCGCCCGGACAGACCCCGACGACGCGAACCACAACCACAACCACGACAACAACAACGACCCACCCGAACCGCACCACGCCACCGCCGCGCACGACAACGCAACACACGACCACAACACCGCAGCTCACGCCGTCGACACCGAGCGGAACACCCGCGCCCACAAGCAATACTGCGGGGGCCGGCTCGACGGCACCCCCCTCCGCCGCGGAAACCACCACGATCACCCCGACCGGCGAAACCCCGGTTGAATCACCGGACCTGCGGGTGAGCCTCCGGTTCACCCAGCCGAACTACGACATCCGCGAATACGCCTACCTGCGGCTCGTGGTGACGAACGTCGGCGCTGGTCCCGCCCCCTACATCACGTTGACCACCACCGGCCCGGCCACCGCGGGATGGGAGTACACCCCCAACCCCTGGGTACTCGAGCCCGGCGCATCGACGGAGATCGGCGCGTCGGTGCCGCTGGACACCGTCCAGGACGCGGGACCTCTCACCATGACGGTCACGGCACACCCGGGCGCGCCCGACGCCGAACCGGTCGACAACACCGCAGGCGCCACCACGATGATCACCTATCGGCGCGCGGGATTCAGCGGCACCGCCTTCGGCGACCTCAACCGGGACGGCGTCCGGCAACCGACCGAGGGGATCGCCGGCGCCCAGGTGACCGCGACCGGCGGCAGGCCCGCGGGCACCTACCGGGCGCGCACCGGTCCCGATGGCCGGTACGCGTTCGACGACATCCCGGCGGGCAACTACACCGTCACCGCCGAGGCGGCAGGCGGATGGCTGTTCGAACCGAGGTCCGTCGACATCGATGCGGGACAGGGGCTCGTGGCCGACCTGCGGGGAACGCGTCACCTGTCGGAGGTCTTGGCCGTGACCATGGGATTCGACCACGAGACCAACCGCGTGGCGGAGAGAGCCCCACTGACCATCAGCCTGACCAACCGCGGACCCCTGCCCCTCACCCGTCTGCGGGCGTGGTGCGTAGGCTCGGATTGGGACTCCGACTGGGGCCCGCTCCACATGTACGGCGAGGGCTTGACCCTGGCTCCGGCCGCCACAGCGGTGGTGCACGCGCGCATGACGATCCCGCTGACCGCGCGACCGGGAACCGAGTACCGGCTCGTGTGCCGGTTCGACACCGTCGGCCCCGGTCCCGCCTCGATCGAAGCGAGCGCGGTGACACGCGTGACGCCCGGGCTCGCCACCCTGTCGGGAGACGTGTACGAGAACGAGGGGTTCTCCATCAGCTGCTGGCCCCTTGGCATCACCATCGCGGGTTGCGGCTACCCGTCCTTCCACCCGAAACCCGGTATCAGGCTGTACCTCGCCGACCCGTCGGGGAAAGTGGCCGCCCGCGCGGTCAGCGACGACCTCGGACGCTTCGAGTTCCCGCCCGTGGTGCCGGGCAAGTACACCTACGGAATCGTCGGACCCTGGAAGATAGCCCGCCGACAACCGCACGACCTGGACACACTGGTGGTGGGACCCAACAACCTCAGGTTGTGGATCGAACCCGGACCCGAGCAGCGGGAGCCCAGTCCGCCGCCCCTACCCGCCAAACCGACCGTAGTGCCGCCGCGGCAGGTGCACGTCGCGCATCCGACCCCGGCGCCGCCATCGGATGGCGCGGGCGACCTCGCGCGGACCGGGGTGGACGCGGCGTGGTCGACCGCCATCGGCCTGGTGGCCGTGCTGTTCGGCGCCCTCCTGGTCCGTCGCGGTCGACGGTCAACGCGTTGACGCGGCAACACCGGTCCACCCACAACGGGGCGGCCGCCGCGGCTGTCATCCCGTTGTGGGTGGCCACAGCTCGCGACTCTTCACCCACACGCGTTCTTCCGCGTCACTTCTGACAAAAACACCCGACATAGCAGCGAAGGAGAGCGCACATGTCCCGATCCACCCGCCCTCGGTCAAGGCATGGCGCGACCGCGGCGGTACTCCTCTTGATGGCCTGGGGATTCGCGCCACCGGCGATCGCCGAACGGGCGGCCGGGCCGCGCACGGCGATCGACCTGGGTGCCCTGCCCGGCGGGCAGAGCTCGGCCGCCGACCTCAACGACAACGGCGTCGTCGTGGGCAGGTCCACCACGGCCGGGTCGACGGGTGTGCACGCGGTCCGGTGGAGCCGCTCGGCGCGGATCACCGACCTGGGCCAGGTCGACGGGCTGGACACGTACGCGCTGGGCGTCAACCGGCGGGGCACCGCGTTCGGCGTCGCCGAGCACTGCTCGGACCCCCCGATCGACTACTGCAGCCTGCGGTGGTCCCCGGACGGGGTGCTGAGCAGGCTGCCCGCGTTGTCCCCGGGTGCCGAGAGCTACCCCGAGGCGATGAACGACTCCGACGTGGTCGTCGGCTACGCGGGTGGCGCACCGGACGGCCGCCGCCACCCGGTGCGCTGGACCGCGAGCGGACAGGTCGTGCGACTCCCGGAGCCACCAGGTGCCGTCAACGGCGTGGCCACGGGGATCAGCAACCAGGGCTTGGTGGTCGGCTGGGCGGAGTTCCCCGGTGTGGGCGTGCGCGCGCTCCTGTGGGACCGGGACGGCAACGTGATCGAACTGCCCCTGGCACCGGATCAGTCGCTCAGCGCCGCGCTCGGGGTGACCGAGGACGGACTCGTCGTCGGTATGGTCAACCGCGCCGGCTACCACGCTGCTCGCTGGCAGTACCGAGACCACGGCGTCCGCCACCCGGTCGTCCTCGATGCCGACAGCTACCTCTACGGCATGAGCCGATCCGGCATCGCCGTCGCGCCGGGCCTGCGGTGGGACCGCTCCGGCCGCGTCACCGAGTTGGACCGGCTGCACGACATCGGGAGCGCTTTGCCCGCCGCGGTCAACGACGCCGGGATCGTCGTCGGGGTGTCGGGCCCAGCGGACGGGACCGCGACCCCGGTGTGGTGGGATCGGGAGGGCACCCCGCACGAACTGCCGGATCACACGCGATCCCCGGCGGTCTTCGTGCGCGCGGTCAACGAGGCGGGGGCCATGGTCGGCCAAGCCCGGTTCCCCGGCGGGCAGCACGCCGCGCTGTGGCGCTGATGTCCCGCGGCGCGGGTCGCGGTGCACCGCGACCCGCGCTGTGGGACATCGGGACGGGGGGACTCCGCGACTTCAAGCACCGCGGTGCGTCCCCCGCGGCCGGCGGGGATCGGTTCGTGCCGCCGACCGCTCGACGGGACGGTGGGCAGACTCGAACGCGACCCGCGGGCAGTGGGCCCGCAACGGCGGTGCGCACGAGATGGTGCCGGGTGGGCGGGCGGTCACCCGGTGGCCAGACTCCATCACGGACCTCGCTCGCCCTCTCCGGCTTGCCCGCTCAGCGCCAGACGACCGCGTGCGAGCTGGCGTCGTTGTAGTGCATGACACCGATGATCACGCCGCGGCCGTTGATCTCGCCCGCCCAACCGCCGAAGGCACCGGGCAGTTCGGGCAGCCTGCGCACGGCACCGGATTCCGACCAGCGCACGGGGTGCGGGGCGCTTACCCCGCTGCCCGACCGGCCGACGGCCACACCCGAGTCGTTCACCGAGAAGGGCTGCGGGTAGGTGTCACCGGCCAGCGGCGGCAGGTCGGTGACGCGGCCCGAGGGGTCCCAACGCTTCGCCCACCCGGCGCCTTCCGCGGACCCGGACGCCACCACCCGACCACGGGGACTGATCCACACCGGGGAGAGCGAGACGTCGCCGGACAGCTCCGTGACCCGGCCCCGGCGGTCCCAGCGGACCGGGTGGACGCCGTCGGGGCCGACGGCAGCGCCGAGGATCGTGCCGTCCGCGGTGGTCTTCGACGCCCAGCCGCTGGTGCGCCCCTCGGGCAGCGGCAGCACCGAGACCCGCCCCGCGGCGTCCCACCGCACCGGGTGGTCCACGCGGTCGGCCGTGGCCGATATCCCGACGACGTTGCCCTCGCGGTCGATGCCGCCCGCCCAGCCCCGCGTGTCGCCGGGCAGCAGGGGGAGTCGCGTCACCTGTCCCGCGCAGTCCCAGCGGACCGGGCGGGGGTCGTCGTACGCCACGTCGGCGTAGCCCGCCAGCAGGCCCGCCTCGTTGATCGCCGTGGGTTCGCTGTCACCGCCCTCGCCCAGCGGCGGCAGCGGAATCGGTTCGCCGGAGGCCGACCAGCGCACACCGCAGGTGCGCGAGCCGCCGCAGCGGTAGAAGCCCGCGACAGCGCCGCTGTCGTTGATCAGTGTCGCTTCCGTGCTGTCGGAGCCGACCGTGCCCATGTCGGTGATCCGCCCCGACCGGTCCCACCGCACCGCGTGCAACCGCCCACCGGAGGTCGACGCGCCGACCACCTCACCGCGCTCGTTGAGATCGCGCACGTGGCTGTGCTTCCCGTCGGGCAGGAACCCCAGGTCGATGATCCGGGGACCGCCCGCCTCGGCCGGGGGCGCGCCGAAACCCACCAACGCGACCGCACCGACGACCGCCACCCACACACCGCGTCTTGTGCCCATCACCATCAACCCTCCACATCGCCCGGATCTCGCCTGCGATGCTCTCGGTCCCGCCGCCCCCGCCGAACCGGCCGACGGACCTCGACCGACGGGGCACCTCGGCCCCGATCGACCGGCGGCGCGCTACGCGGCCCGGAGCCGGACGGCGAGCTGCTCGTCGTTCGAGGTGTAGCAGAGGTAGTCGAACCGGATCCCGGTGCGCGTCACGAACTCCCGCCAGGCGCGGTGCTCGTGCTCCTCCCAGCCGGGGTAGTTGAAGTACTCGTCGAACAGGATCACCGAGCCGTCCCGCAGCCGGGGGCCGACGTGGTCGAGCACGGTCTTGGTGGACGAGTACAGGTCCGCGTCCAAGTGGAGGAAGGCGACGT
Organism: Actinokineospora auranticolor; assembly: GCF_041897805.1. Taxonomy (GTDB): domain Bacteria; phylum Actinomycetota; class Actinomycetes; order Mycobacteriales; family Pseudonocardiaceae; genus Actinokineospora; species Actinokineospora auranticolor. The sequence continues at coordinate 4,076,866 of NZ_CP154825.1, read as the reverse complement.
CACCGGGGTGGTCGGCGAGGAAGTCCGGGAGCGTGTCGGCGAACCAGCCGACCACGAGTTCGGCGCCGTCCACCACCGGCTGGGCGTCGACGGCGAACGCGCCCGCCGGGATGTTGGTCCGCCAGTCCTCCGGCAGGCCCTGGAAGGAGTCGAAGCCGAACACGTCCCGGCCTGCCCGGTCCGCGGCGATGGCCTTGAGGGACTGTCCGCTGAACACCCCGAACTCCAGCGCCATACCGTCCTCGGGGCTGTGCGCCAGCGCGTGGGCCAAGGTCTGGTCGGGGTGGGGGAACGTGGGTGTGGTGGGCAGGTGCGCGCGGACGAACTTCTCGGTGTCGCGCACCGCCCGGCGCTCCCCCGCCGCGTGGATGTCCCGCCGCGCGCGGAACTCCACGTCGTGCACGGCCCGGACGAGCTGCTCGCACTCGGCCCGGACCGCCGCGCGGATCCGGTCCTCGAGCCCGCGCTCGGACCGGTCGGCGCGGCGGACCACCCAGGACGCCGCGTCGTCCACCCAGCGCCCCACCGCGGACCTCGCGTGGCCTCGGATGTCGTCTCCCATCACTCTCCCCTTGCCTCGTCTGTGCCGTTGAACAACCGCAGCCAATTCGCCTCACCGCTCAACTCGGGCAGCGCCGCCAGGTACCGCCGACGCACCCTTGGTCCTTCCGCGACCAGACGGCCGAGCACGCGGACGCCTCGCGCGACCAAGCGCGACGCCTTCCTCAGGTCGCGCTGCCGCACCCGGACCCCGGACTGGGTGGGGTCGGTGACGACGGCCGTGCGGAACAGGGACACGTGCCACCACCGCGCGTCCGCGGCCCGGATCGACGCGGCACCACGGGAAATCCCGAGCACGTGCCACACGACCCGCTTCACCAGAACCAATCTCGGCATGGACGGTTCGGGGTCCGGTTTGACCACGGGGTGGCCGAAGGCACCGCACGACGGGTGCACCGCGGTCTCCGCGTACTCGGCCCGCGCCTTGCGGATCCGGTCCGCCGCGGCGGCACCACCGTCGAGCAGGACTTCGGGCCCTGCCAGGAAGTCCTCTACCGCGATCACCAGGGTCTCCGCCAGCCCGTAGCGCATCGACACCAGGTACCGGGCCAACTCGCCCGCCAGCCACACCGCGGTGCGGCGCAGGTCCCGGTCGCCGTGCAGGGCGTGCACGATGAGGGCGTTGCGGAGGCTGAAGTAGCGCGGCCAGTCGTCCCAGTCGCGCCAGGAGAAGTCCGAGTGCCACACACCCGCCCCCGGCAGCGTCACCGTCGGGTACCCGCGCCGCTTGGCCCGCAGCCCGTACTCGATGTCGTCCCACTGGAAGAAGACCGGCAGCGGGAGACCGACGTCGGCGACCACCTCCGGCGGTATCAGGCAGGCCCACCAGGCGTTGTACTCCGCGTCGACACGCAATTCCTGGTGTTGGCGGGTCATATCGGTGTGCCGCAACGCGTCCGGCACCGGGTGGCCCGCACCCAGCCGCGGCAGCCGGGTCTGCTCGGCGCCGACGTGCAGGTGCCGGGGGTGCAGTGACTGGAGCATCTGCCCACCCACGAGCACCGGGCTCGCGGCGTGCTCGGCGAAGGCCACCAGGCGCCGGACCGTGTCCGGTTCCAGCACGATGTCGTCGTCCATGAGCAGCACGTGCACCGGGCGGTCCCGACCCGCTTCCACCAGTCCCCTGGTGAAACCACCCGCACCACCGAGGTTCGCCTGGCGCAGGTAGCGCAGTTTGCCCTGGAGCGCGCGTTCCGCGTCGGCGAAAGCGCTGTGCTCGCACACGGCTTCGGAGCCCTGGTCGATGACCAACACCTCGTCCAACAGGTCCGCGCACTCGGTGTCGGTGGCCAGCGCGCGCAGCGTCGCCAGGCACTCGTCCGGCCGGTTGTACGTGCAGATCACCACCGCGGCACCGTGTCCCCGGGTGGGGCTGGCGACATACCAGCGGATGTGGTCGACGGTCAGCTCCGCGGCGCCCGCGTTCGCCTCGACCCACAGCGCGCCCCCGTCGGCGAACCGGTCGAGGTCGGCCTTGAAGGCGACCAGGTGTGGTCCTCCCGCATCGATCCGCGCGCTCGCCACGACGCGGCGCTCCCCCGCGCTGTCCGACGCGAGGAGCGCTACGCTGCCTCCTCCCCCGCGCTCGCCTGCCGCGGTGATCTCCACCGAGACGGTCCGGGCCGTGGTCCACCGCTGCCAGTAGGCCGCGGGGAACCTGCCGAAGTACGTGTTCGTGGACAGTCGCGCGTGCGGTCGCACGAGCGCCCGGTCACGGTCGACGACCGCGACACCGCGGTCGACCACGCAGTACAGGTCCTCGGGCTCTGTGTCGCGCGGGGGTCCGAACAGTGTGCGGTGAACCAGCCATCGGGTGGGCGGCGTGGTGCGCGTGTCATCCATCCGCACGGATTCCTCCACATCTCGGGAAGTCTGTGGACGGGTACAAGCCCGCGGTGGTCACGTCCACCCCGTGCGACTTGTCCGGGGCAGATCGTTTCGTGGACCCGACCGGCGGGCCTCACCCGTTCCGGGGGAACAGCGGAAATCAGGGTTCCCCGCGCAGCACGCGGGCAAGGGGATCGGCGTGCGAGGCCGGGACGAGCCGCACCCGCGCGTCCACGGCGATGACGCCCGCCGGGGTGCGGATCACCGGGTTGACGTCCAACTCGGCGATCTCGGGCGTGGTGTCGGCCAGGTGGCCGACCCGGCGCAGCACGTCGGCGACGGCCGTGTCCTCGTGGGCGAGGTCGGTCAGGTCGGCTTCGGCGAGCGGGCACAGCCGCGCGGTGTGCGTGCCCGCCTCGGCATCCGTACCACCCGCCCCGAAGACCACCAGCGGGCCGAACCGGGGGTCGCCGCGCACACCCACCAGCAGTTCGGTGCCCGGTTCCGCCATGGCCTGCACGAAGACGCCGCGCAGCCGGTCTCCGAAGTTCTCGCGGAGGACGGTCACGGCGGCCGAGATGTCATGGTGGTCGCACAGCCCGAGCGCGAGACCACCTGCCTTGGCCTTGTGCAGGACGCCGTCGGTGACGGCCTTGAGCGCCAGCGGTCTGCCGCGCGCGACCAGTTCCGCCGCGGCGGCCTCCGCCGCGTGCTCGACCGCGACCACGCGGCCCGGCTGGACCGGGACGCCCGCGGCGGCCAGCAACGCCAAGCTCTCGGCTGGATCGAGCCACCCACCGTCGGGGTGTGCGGCCACCAGCCGTTCGATCGCGCCGCGGTCCACTCCGCCCGGCCGGGCGGCGGGTGTTCGCGGTCGGTCCAGCCACCGGCGTCGGTGGACCGCGTGGGCGAGCGCGCGCACGGCGCGGTCCGGATCGGCGTAGCCGGGCACGAAACCACCGCCCGGGACGGGCTCGCGAGCCACCCCGCTCGCTTGGCCGAGTCGCACCAGCAGCACCGGTTTGGCCGAGTCGGCGCTCACCGCGGCGAGCACTCCGGGCGTCGGGTCGCCGAGTGCGGTGGGCACGCACAGCGCGACTACCGCGTCGACGCTGTCGTCGCCCAGTACCGCGGCGACCGCCGCGGTCATGACCTCGGGTCCGACCGCGGCGGTGGTGTCGACCGGGTCGGCCGCGGCGGCCCCGGGCGGCAGCACGGCCCGGAGAGCGGCCAGGGTGTCCGCCCCGAACTCGGGCACGACCAGCCCGTGCCGGGCGCAGGCGTCGGCGGCGAGCACGCCCGCGCCCCCCGCGTTGGTCACGACCGCGGTGCGGGGCCCGGCGGGCAGCGGCACGCTGGTGAACAGCGCCAGCGCGTCGACGAGTTCGGCGAGGCTGTCGACCGGCGTCAGCCCGGCCTGGTGGTAGAGCGCGTCCAGGGTTGCCGTGGGGGAAGCCAGCGCGGCGGTGTGCGACCCGGCGGCGCGCCGTCCGGCGTCGGACACCCCGGCTCGCACCACGACGACCGGCTTCACCGCGCTCAGACCGCGCGCCAGCCGGGCGAACCGGCGCGGGTTGCCGAAGGACTCCAGGTAGACCGCCACCGCGGTGGTCCCGGGATCCGCCGTCCACCAGTGCAGCAAGTCGTTGCCGGAGACGTCGAGCTTGTCGCCCGTGGACACCAGCGTCGAAACCCCGGCACCGATGCGGGTCAGTGCCTCGGCCAGCACGATGGCGACGCCGCCAGACTGGGTGAGCACTCCGACCTCACCCGCCGCGGTCGGGTGGGCGGCGAAGGTCGCGTCCAAGCGGACGTCGGGATGGGTGTTCACCAGGCCGAGGCAGTTGGGGCCGACCATGCGCATGCCGTGCGCGCGCACGATGGCCCTGACCTGCCGGGCGAGGGGGCCGGTGATCCCGGAGGTGATCACCAGGGCGGCTTTCGCGCCCGCCGCGGCGCACTCGGTCAGCACCGTCGGCACGACCGGGGCGGGCACGCACAGCACCACGAGGTCCGGTGCGTCGGCGAGGTCTCCCACCGACGGCACGCACGACACACCCAGCAGGGAGGTGGCGTTCGGGTTCACCGCGGTGAGAGCACCGGTGAAGCCACCGCGCAGGATGTTGGCGAGCACGGCGCGGCCGACCGAACCCGCAGCGCGGCCCGCCCCGATCACCGCCACCGAGCGGGGGCGCAGCACGGGCTCGAGACCGGCCAGGTCGGCGGTCCGTTCCCGGGCGTCGACCGCGCCCCGGTAGCGCTCCCCCGCCGCCAGGGTGATGGTGACGCCCAAGACGGAACCGTCCCGCTCGCAGCGCATCGGCAGTCCGAGGTCGGTCAGCAGCCGCGTCATCCGCGTGTTCTCGGCGAGCACATCCGCGGTGAGGGTGTCGACCCCCTCCGCACCCGCCCGGGAGACCAGTGCCTCCATCAACAGCGTGCCCATGCCGTGCGCTTGGTCGCGGTGGTCGACGACCAGGGCGAACTCCGCGGTAGCGGGGCCACCGCTGCGGGCGTAGCTCGCCACACCGAGGAGTTGGTCGCCGCGGAAGGCCCCGAGCGCGGGGCGTCCGCGCGCGCCCGCGCCGAGGAGGCTGTCGGTGTAGCGACGCGCTGACGTGCTGGAGAGGGTGAAGAACCTCAGGTAGCGGTCGCGCGGGGGGAGTCCGTCCAGCAGCGCGGTCAGGGCGGGCTGGTCGGCCGGGACGAGTTCGCGGATCCGGACGGTCCCGCCCGCGCGGTCCAGCGCCCAGTGGTCGGTGTGCGGTGCGCGCCCGGGTTCAGCGCTCATCGGGGCGCACCACCACGACCGGGCACGGGGCGTGGCGGATCACGGCCTGGCTGGTGGACCCCAGCAGCAGGCCCGCGAAGCCGCCGCGACCGCGCGAGCCGACGACCAGCAACGCGGCACCCGCCGCCTGGTCCAGCAGCAGGTCGACCGGGCGCGTCCGAGCGACGACCGGCCGCACCTCGACATCCGGGAACTCGGCCCGCCACGGCGCCAACCGGGTGGCCAGTTCCCGCTCCGCCTCCCGCGACCACAGCGCCCAGTCCACCGCGACGTGCCCGTCCGCGACCGCGGCCTCGATGGCGGTGTCGCTCCACGCGTGCGCCGCGACGACCGCGGCGCCGGTCGCGGCGGCGTGGTCGAACGCGTAGGTCAGCGCCCGCTCGTCGGAGCCGCCGCACTCGACCCCGACCACCACGGGGCCGAGCCCGCCGCGGTCCGCGGCGTGGCGCACCACCACGACCGGGCAGCGGCCGTGCGCGGCCAACGCGACGGTGGTGGAACCCAGCAGCATCCCCGTGAAGCCGCCGAGCCCACGCGACCCCAGCACCAGCAGCTCGGCGGCGCCACTGGCCTCCCGCAGGAGCCCGACGACGTCGCCTTCCAGGACCTCGACGCGCACCGAGAGGCCGGGCAGCGCCACCGCGCGCCGCGCGCGTTCGGCCACCTCCTCGGCGCGCACGCGCAACGCCATCCGCAACCGCGCGCCCACCTCCACCGTGTCGGGAGAACCGGTGACCGGCCACGGGTAGACGGTCATGATCACCAGCGGTCGGCGCCCGCGGTGCGCCTCGGCGGCGGCCCAGGCCAGCGCCTGGTCGGCGGCGGCGGAGCCGTCGACGGCGACGAGCACCGGGCGCGGGTCGGGCGCGCTCACGCCCCGCCCACCCGCGTGCCGGGCTCATCGGTGAACTCCGGGAACCCGCCATCCGCGCCCACCGAGCGGACCTCGGCGCGCACCACCCCCGGGACCGCCTCGGCGAGCACCTTGGCGACGTGGCGGTCGCCCGCGTCGTCGTACTGGTCGGCGATGTACGCGGTACCCCCGGCCACCCGCACGGTCCAGCGGTCCCGGCCGCCGAACACGGCGAGCCGGTGGCGGACGTCGGCGGCGATCTCGCCGTCGGCGCGGGCCAGCACGCGCACCAGGTCGCGGCGGGTCACCACACCGACCAGCCGCGCACCGTCCACAATGGGCATGCAGCGGCGGCGGTCGTCGGTGAACACCCTGGCCAAGACCGCCACATCGGTGCCCGCGCTCATGGCGACCGCGGGGCTGGTCATGATCTGGTCGACGGTCGCGGCGGGCATCACGGCCCCCGCCCCGTCGCCGGAACCGTCGCCCGGGTCGGGCCGCCGCGCGTCGGCCGGGAAGCGGTCGCGCACCACGTCCGCCTCGGTCACCATCCCGACCAGGTCACCTTCGTCATCGACCACCGGCAGCGCCGTGTAGCCGTGGTTGGCCAGCAGCTCCGCCGCCCGTTTGACCGGTGTGTCCGGCCGCACCGTCAGCACCGGACTGGACATGATCTCCCTGGCTCGCATCGCGTTCCGCCTCCTCCCGACGTGTCCCACCTCGACGCTAGGTGCCCCGTCACCACCACCGCCGCCGCCGGAAGTCCCGCCGTCACCGGGACTTTCGCGCGCGGGCCCGGGCTGTCCAGCGGCAGCGGTGACGGCGCCACCGCCCTAGCGTCAGGTCAAACGGACAAGGAGGGCACGATGCGGCACAGGACGGTCGAGAACGTGATGACCCGGGATCCCGCCACCGCCACCGCGGGCACCGGCTTCACCGACCTGGTGCGGATCATGGCGGACCGGCGGGTGAGCGGGTTGCCGGTGGTGGACGCGGACGGTCGTGTGCTCGGCGTCGTGTCCGAGGCCGATCTGCTCGCCAAGGAGAGCGTGCGGGAACGACCGCACGCCGTCCCGGCGCTGCTGCGCAGGCACGCCGAACGGGTGCGGTCCCGGGGTACCACCGCGGGCGAGCTGATGACCGCGCCCGCCGTGACGGTGGCGTCGGGCGCGGACGTCCCGCACGCCGCCCGCCTGATGGCCGACCACCGCGTCAAACGCCTCCCCGTGGTCGACGCGGACGGCGCCCTCGTCGGGGTGGTCAGCCGGTCGGACCTGCTGTCGATCTTCACCCGCGCGGACGACGACATCGCTGAGGAGATCGCCCACGACGTCTTCCACGACGCCCTCGGCATCGGCGCGGACACGGTGGCGATCCGGGTCGCGGGCGGCGTGGTCGAGATCGGCGGCCAAGTCGAGCGCCGCAGCTGGGTGGACGTCATCACGGCGTTGACCCGACGGGTGGACGGCGTCGTCGACGTCCGCTCGACGCTCACCTACGCCTGGGACGACACCGGGGTGACCATCCCCGAAGCCATGGTCGTGGACATCACCCGCGAACCACGTCGATGAACGGGGGCCACCGTGCGCGCACAACCCGGTGACTGGTTGCTGGACACCGACCGGGCGGGCCACACCAGACAGGGCCTCGTCGAGGAGGTCCACGGCCGCGACGGTGGCCCGCCCTACCTGGTGCGGTGGACCGAGGACGACCACCGCACCCTGGTCTTCCCCGGCCCGCGTGCCCGGGTGCTGACCCCGACCGAGCTGGACAGCCGCGACGCCGAGACGACCGAGCGCGTGCTGCGGGCCCAGACCGACATCACCGGCCGGTGAGGCGAGGGCGGCCAGCGGGTGGCTCAACGGTGGTGGACGCCTCCCGACCCGCTCGGCCGCCCACCACCGTCACCCCAACGGGACCCGCCACCACACAGTCGTGCCCGCACCGCGGGTGTCCACCTCACAGCTGCCGTGGCACTGCTCGGCCCGGCGGATCATATTGTCCAGACCACTGCGTCGATTCGGCTCCCCGACGCCGACGCCGTTGTCCCGCACCTGCACCACGAGGTCGTCGCCCGCGTCCACGGTCACGGTGATCTCGGTTGCCCGCGCGTGCCGCACGGCGTTGCTCAACGCCTCGCCCAGCACGGCCAGCGCGTGTTCGCCGACGTGGTCCGGGACCCGCGTATCGATGGCGCCGGACATGGCCACCGACGGGGTCGTCGAACCACCGGCGCCGATCTCGGCGACCGCGTCGAGCACCCGGCGACGCAGGCTCGAGGTGTGCTCGACCGCGTGCAGGTCGAAGATCGAGGTCCGGATCTCCCGGACGGTCTGGTCCAGTTGCTCCACGGCTCGGTGCACGCGGCCGCGGACGTGACCGTCGTCGACGCGCCGCAGCGTGCCCTGCAGGTCCATGCCCGTCGCGTACAGGCGCTGGATGACGTGGTCGTGCAGGTCCTGCGCGATGCGGTCGCGGTCGGCGAGCACGTCCAGCAGCCGCTGCGCGCGCTGCTTCTCCGCCAGTTCCAGGGCCACCGCGGCCTGACCGGCGAAGGAGGCCAGCATCGGCGTGGTGTCCGCCGGGAACGACCGACCCCCTTTCTCCCTCGCCGCGAGCAGCACGCCACCGGCGGCGCGCAGCGGCACGACCACGGCGGGGCCGAGCGACCCGCACCCCAGCTCCGCGGCCATGTCCGGGACCTGCCGAGGTTCCTCGGCCGCCAGCACGGACTCCACCAGCGGACCGAACGCGGCGATGTCCACGGGCAGGAGCTCGCTCGTGGGTCCATCGGCGGCGCCGACCGACAGCAGGTCCTTCGCGTCGCCACCGACGAGCAGGATCAACGCGCAGTCGGCGGAGGTCAACTCCCGCACGCGCCGCACGATGACACCGAGCGTCTCGTCCTGCGACGCCCCCGCGAGCAGTTGGGTGTTGACCTCACCCGCCGCGGTCAACCAGCGTTCACGATCCCGGGAACGCTCGAACAGCCGCGCGTTCTCGATCGCCACCCCCGCCGCGGCGGCCAGCGCCTGCACCACGGCCTCGTCGTCGGCGGTGAAGGGTCCCCCGCGCTTCTCGGTCAGGTAGAGGTTGCCGAACACCTCACCGCGCACGTGGACCGGAACACCGAGGAAGCTGCCCATCGGCGGGTGGTTGCGCGGAAAACCGACCGACGCGGGGTGCTGGGTGAGATCGGTCAACCGGATCGGCTCGGGGTGCTCGATGAGCAGCCCGAGCAGCCCGCGCCCTTCGGGCAGGTGACCCATGTCCGCGCGGGTCTCGGGATCGATGCCCTCGTTGATGAACCGCACCAGGTCCCCGTCACCGAGCACGCCCAACGCACCGTAGCGGGCGTCCACCAGCCCAAGGGCCGCCCGCACGATCCGCCGCAGCGTCGAGTCCAGTTCCAGACCCGCGCCGACGGCCATCACCGCGTCCAACAACCCCTGCAGGCTGTCGCGGGTGCGCAGCAAGTCCCCCAGGCGCTCGTGCAACTCCCGCAGCAGTTCGTCCAGCCGGAGGCCGGAGAGGTGGTCCGTTGCCCTGGCAGTGCGCTCCATGACGGCTCCCGCGCTCAAGTTTCGCGGGAGCAGGCTTTCACGTCCAGCACTCGCACGGGAAGACCCGAACCAGGAGTTCACCCCGTTCGCGCGTCAGGGCCACCGGAGTACTCCCGACAACCGGATATCCACTGAGGACATTCGGCTGCCTTGTTCACCGAGGTCGACCGCATGACCGCGGTGGCGGACGGGTCGAGGTGCCACGACCGGTGTCCGCCGGCGCGGTATTCCCGCTGCCGGCAGGCGACGTCGTCCGCCGTTCGGCGAGGAATCCGGCGCGGGAGCGGTTCCACCGCGCCGGATCCTTGCCGCCGACGATGCCGACGAGGAGCGTTCCCCCGACCCGCTCGGGGATTTCGCGACGATCGCGCGAGTCGCCGATCGGCTGGAGAAGCCTGGTCAGGTACGCACGACGGCGACCGGGCACCGGCTGTGGTGCAGCAGCGCGCGGGTGGTCGAGCCCATGCCCAGACCGGTGAGCAGGTGCCTGCCGTGCGCGCCCAGCACGACCAGTTGGGCACCCGCGCTGCGGCTGCCGAGCACCCGGGCCGCGCGGTCGCGGACCACGGCGCGCTCGACGACGACCTCCGGGTACTTCTCCCCCATGCCCGCCAGCCGTTCGGCGAGGAGCCGCTCCTCGTCCCGCGCCAGCGCGTCCCAGTCCGCCACGAAGGGCACCGGGATCCACGCGCCCGCGTAGGCGACGTCGCTCCAGGCGTGCACGGCCAGCAGCCCGGTACCACGGGTGGATGCCTGCTCGAAGGCGAACTCGATCGCGGCGTCCCCCGCCGGTGAGCCGTCGACACCGACCACCACGGGTCCCCCGGTCACCGCCTCGCCGCGCACGACGACAACCGGGCAGCGCGCGTGCGCGGCGACGGCACCGGACACCGAACCCAGCAGCAGTCCCTCGAACCCGCCGAGGCCGCGGTGCCCGGTCACCAGCACCGCCGCGTCGGCGGCGGCGTCGAGCAGCTGCGCGGCGGCGAAGCCGTGGCGCAGCTCGGAACAGGTCCGGAGTCCGGGGTGGACGCGCTGGGCGAGGTCGTCGGCCTCGGCGAGCAGGTGCCCACCCTGCGAGGACAACGGGTCCAACCAGATGTCGCGGCCCACCGGGTCCGTGACCGCGGGCGGCACGCACACGTGGACCAGGCGCAGCGGGAGACCGTGCCTGCCCGCTTCCGCGGCGGCCCAAGCCACGGCGTCCGCGGACGACGGCGACCCGTCGACGGCGACCACAACAGGTGACCGGGTGGGCATTGGTGCGTTCACGGCGGTTCCTCCTCGCACGGGCGGCTTCCGGAGCCGCGTACATCGGTGGCACCGGAGTCGGGCATGCGCCGGATCCGTCCACTGGCGACGATCATCGCCGCTCGCGGCGCAGGGGCGGCAGAGCCTTCCGGTCGTGCCGTGTGGTGACCTTCTGCCCGGCCGGACTCACCCGCGCATGAGTTCGGCCGCCAGGTCTCGGGTTCGGCGGTACCGGGGGTGCAGTCCGGCTCCGAGCGCGCCGCCCAGCAGCCCCAGGGACGTCGCGACGACCGGGATCCAAACGAGGGCGAGCACGAGGCCACCGAGGTTGTCACCGATCACGAAACCCGCCAGGTCCGCGGTGCCGCTGCGGTCGAAGGCGATGACGTCATCGGGGTTGTCGAGGACGTATGCCTGGTCCGCGAGGGTGTTGAGCATTCCGAGGAGGAATACCGCCAACGCGGCGAGCAGGCCGGACCACAGACCCACCCTGCCACCCGCGCGCCACGTACCGGTCACCGCGGCGGCCGGGACCGCGGCGAGGAGGATGACCGCTCCCGCTGCGAGAAAGGTGGATTCCGGCAGCCCGTCCACGCCGAGGGGCCTGGACAGGGCCGGAACCGCCCACACCGCAGCGCATCCGGTGGCGGCCACGGCCGCCCAGCCCAGAACGCGGAAATCCGCCCGACGAGCACGTGCGGCCAAGACGACGTAACCGATGACGACGACAGCCAAGACCATGTTGAACAGCCGAGCCGGATCCCTACCCGCGGCCGGGTGGGTGCGCACGGCGTAGCAGACCGCCGCAACGCATCCGGCGGTACCGAGCAGCATGACGACACCGAACAACCGACCGGAGCGGACAACGGGTGTCGAAACCGGCCACGCGACCCGAACGGTGAGGTAGCCGGTGAGCACCACGCCGGTGGTGACCACGAACAGCAACGCTTCCGGAACGAAGCGGTACGCGGCCACAGCGGCGGCACCGCTGACGAGCGTCCCGAGGCCCGCCACCACGAACACCGCAGGTCTCCGCGGCGATGGCAGAGCCGCCGCCCACGTCGCCCCCGCGGTGAACGACCAGCGAGCGGGCCCGTGGTCGATGTGCGCGAGCTCGGCCCGCATCGCCGCCCCCCATTCCCGCCGCTCGGCGGGCAACAGGCGGGTGGCGACGTCGAGGAGGTAGGCGGGCAGGTCGAGTTCACGTCGTCGGATCTCGTGCCGCACGCGGGCGACCCAGCCGGCGACGACAACCGCGAGACAGGCGACCAGAAGGGTCACGAACACCATGAGGAGAAGCATCAGGCACCTTCCAGACGTGGGCGCGGCGACCGAGCCCGCCGGGCCCGGGTGGGTGTGATCGAACGGGCGAGTTCATGGCCCTGCCCGGACAAGCGGTAGAGGTGGCGTGGCGGCCTACCGGCGGGCTGCTCGGTCTCCCACCTGGTCTCCAGCAGGCCGCGCTCGGCCAACCGCACCAGGATCGGGTACATCGATCCCGCCTTGAGCCCCACCTGGCCGCACAACTCGTAGCCGTACCGCCAGGAATCCGGCTGTGCGGCCAACGCGTCCAGCACCGCGATCGTTTGCGGCGACAGCTTGCGCTCACGAACCATGGCAAAAGTCTATATAGATAGAGAAGTTGCCCACAAGGCTCCGCCCCGAGACTGCCTGCCGTGCGCGAGCCCCGGGATCAGATGGCGCCGCGCCGCCACCGGCCCGGTCCGCCGCCGGACAACAGGGCCACCACGGATGACAGACCGGTCCACATCACCGTGTCCGGATCTCGCCGGTGCCGGACAGCCACGCGCCGGCACGACGTTGGGAACCACCCGCGATGTCGGGCGGCGCCGCCATACCGAGCATCACCCGGGTGCCGCACAGGAGCAGCGAGCCGGTGCGTTCGACCTCAACACCACTCCCGTGGCACCGGGTGCGGACGCGCTCGACGCCTGCCGAACCAGCGACCTGACTGGACGGGATTCGTTCCATGGCGGAGTTCATCTTCCCCTCGATGAATTCCGCGGTATGCCTGAACTCGACATGGATCCCGCTACCTCATCATTGCCACCTTTTCCGTCGCCGGTTCGAAACGGCGCGTGGCGTCAGCACGCGCGCCGATGCAAGCGGAATGCGGTTGTCCGCGTGTGGTCGCGACGACCGGCCCGCTCGGATGGCACAGACCACATGGCGGCGAAGGTAGTCGATCACCGGAGTCTTAGGGCATTCCATCCGCAGGCGTGACGGCCCTGCCTACGTAGAGAATCCCCGAGGAGCCTGGGGCGCGCAATGTACCGATTCCCCAGGCGACCGAAGCGAGGCATCGAGAATGCACAGACGACTATCCGTGCTCGTCGCCGCCTGTCTCCCCCTGGCGGCAGCTTCGCTGTTCGCGTCGACGGCGACAGCACAAGCAGTGCCTGCTCCGCGCCCGGTCGCCGAGCAGCGCGTGGACCCCCTGGGGTCCACCGAGCGGACCTCGAGCGAACAGACCGCCGCCGCAACCACAACGGTGCGCTCGTCGGCGACTGGAGTCCCTACAACAACGACTACCACCACCCCCCGCGCCAGTACGATCCCCAGCACAACGACACCGACCGGGTCGACCACGAACGCGACGTCCGCGACGACGACCTCGGCGACGCCTACGGCCCCGGAGACCACTACTACCGTCTCGTCCACTACACCGGCGGCGGAGTCGCCCGATCTCCGCGTCACCGCCGAGTTCACCCAACCCTCCTACGACATCCGGGACTACGCCTACATCCGGTTGTCGGTGACCAACGTCGGCACCGCGACGGCCACGGCTGTCACCATCGAGAGCACCGGGCAGTCCCGGCCGTCCTTTCCCCCGCTGTGGCGGATCGAGCCCGGCGCGACCGTGGAGGTCAAGGGGGATGTCGCCCTGTTCGTCCTCCCCGGCCCGGGGCCCCTCGCGGTGTCCATCACCCTGCGGTCGGACGAACCTGACGCCAATCCGTCGGACAACACGGTGAACCTCACCACGATCGTCACGCAGGTGCGCGCCGACTTCACCGGCGTCATCTACGGCGACGCCAACCGGGACGGGATCCGGCAACCGGGTGAAGAGATCGCCGGCGCGCTCGTGACCACGACCGGTGGACGCCCCGAAGGCACGTACAGCACGAGCACTGGAGCCGATGGGCGGTTCGCGTTCTCCGACATCCCCGCGGGCGAGTACGCCACCAGGGTCGAGGCGAGCGGATGGAGATTCGGTGTCCACCACGCATTGGTGGACAAGGGCAAGGATCCGGCCGCGGAAATCGATGGACTCCGCCCGCTGGCAGACGTCCTGACCGTGTCGATGCGCTTTGACGAGGAGGCGAACCGCGCGGCCGAGCTCGCTCCGCTGACGGTGAAGCTCACCAACCGCGGGTCGGTGCCTGTCCGCGGTGTCAACGCCAAGTGCGACAGCTCGAGCAACGACGGCTCCGATTGGGGCGACCTCAACTCCTACGAGGGCGTGACGATCCCGCCGAGCACGACGAGAACCCTGCGAGCGCGGACGATGATCCTCGCTTGGGCCCCACCAGGCAGCGAAGCCTCGGTCACCTGCGACTTCTTCGTCCGCTACACCTCGTCCGACTTCGTCAGGTCCTCCGCGACGACCCGCGTCCTGCCCGGTTTCGGGACACTGACCGGCAGCGTGATGCGGGCCGATTCCGGGGTCTCGCTCCGCTGCTGGCCGCCCGGCTCCGTGACCGCGCGCTGCGGCTATCCCACGGGTCCAGGAGTTCCCGACATCAAGATCTACCTCTCCGACTCCGCCGGGAAGGTCTCGGCGCGCGCGGTGACCGACCGGCTGGGAGACTTCGCCTTCCCCCCGGTGATGCCAGGCCCGTACAGCATCAAGGTGGTGGGCCCATGGCGGATGACACAACCTGACGTCTTCAGCCCCTACAACATCTCCGTGGGAACTACGCGCATCCGGATCTGGGTCGTACCAGGTCCTGATCAACCCGACCCGGACTCCACACCCTCCGCACCGCCAACCACGCCCCAGCGAGCACACCGCACACACCCGGCTCCGTCCAACCCGACCGCACGGGCCAACGGTCTGGCACACACCGGTGCGGACATGGCATGGCAGACCGGACTCGGCCTGCTGTCCGTGCTGTTCGGCGCCCTTCTGGTCCACCGCGTCCGCCGCTCCGCGCGCCGAGACGCCTCCACACGACGACCGAAAGGTCTTGCCGCCCGGAGGACGGGCCTTGGCTGAGTCCGACTGGATGACGCGACAGAGGTGCACCCGGCTCGGCTGGACGCTCGCCACGACCACAAGCGTGACCCCCCGTCCAACGACGCCTCCCGATCCGCCACCCAGCAGGCCAGAACCGGCGGGATTTCGCCACCGGTAATCTTCCGCGCGTTACCGGAACGCCGGCGGCGACCACTCGGTCGGCGCAGCCGGGTAGCACACCGCGGGCACCTGGGGTCAGGCGATGGTCTGCCGGTCGGGCTCGATCAGGATGGCGACCCGGGGCTCGGCGCGGTCGTAGGGGCGGCCGATGTACTTGAGCGCGATGCTGTCGACGACCTCCCAGGACCGGTCCCCGTCGAGCCACTCGACGGCGCGGCCGCGGATCATGACCGGTTGGAACGGGTTGTCCGGCGGGGTCAGGGAGATCGCCACGCGGGGGTCGCGGCGGAGGTTGCGGGCCTTGCGGCTGTCCGGGCCGGTGAGGATCGCGATGTGGTCGCCGTGGGCGCCGATCCAGACGGGGACGGCGTGCGGGGCGCCGTCGGGCAGCAGGGTGGCCAGGTGGGCGATCGGGGTGCCGTCGAGGACGCGGCGGATGTCGGGGTTGAGCACGGGGGTTCCTTCCGGGCGGGTCAGCGGTTGACGCGGTAGTGCAGGTGGGTGACGCCGGGGGCGGGGACCGCCTCGACGAGGTCGAGGTGGACGTGCTCGGGGAGTGCCTGGAAGAACGGCCTGCCCGCGCCGAGCAGCACCGGCACCTGGTGCAGGACCAGCTCGTCCACGAGTCCCGCCTTGAGTGCCGCGGTGACGACACCGCCGCCCATGAGGCCGACGTCCTTGCCGTCGGCAACCCCATGGGCGGCGGCGAGCGCGTCCTCGATGCCGGTGGTGACCAGCGTCTGCCGCTCGGTGATCTCCGGCGCGGGTCGGTGGGTGAGCAGGACCAGCCGGGCCGCCGGGTGCGGGCTGCCGCCGCCGAAGCGGTCGGAGTCCTCGTAGGTGTTGCGGCCCGCCACGACGGCGCCCACCCGGGCGGCCAGGGCGTCGAAGACGCGCGTGCTGGGTTCGCTGAGCCGGAAGCCGTCGAAGACCCGGCTCGGGGTGTCGCCGCCGAAGTACCAGTCGAACAGGGTGGACCCGTCGCCGAGGCCGCGGCCGGGGCCGGGTTCGCGGCCGGTGATGTAGCCGTCCACCGACACCGCGTGCGCGGCGATGACCTTGCTCATGCGCTCGATCCCTTCGTGGGTTCCTTCAGAAGACTCGCCTACCGTAGCAGGCTAAGTTCCCTGAAGGAACCCATGGGGCCGGGTCAGCCGAGCAGCCGGACGGCGTCGACCGCCAACCACGCGCCGAACAGGAAGAACAGGGCCGAGGCGCCGTAGCGGATGGTCTTCTCGGGCAGGTTGCGGCCGAGGGCCCGGCCGATCACGATCGCCAAGGCGTCCGCGGCGACCATGCCGACGGTGGAGCCGATCCACACCCCGAGCCACCCGTGGTCCGTGGCCAGGGTGATGGTGGCCAGCATGGTCTTGTCGCCCAGTTCGGCCAGGAAGAACGCGGTGCCCACCGCGATCACCACCGACCGGGTCGCGCGCTGGGCCTTGGCCTTCTCGTCGTCGGTGAGGGTGTCGCCGCGCAGGGTCCAGAAGCCGAAGCCGAGGAAGGCGACGGCGGCGGCCAGGTTGATCCACCCGGTGGGCAGGGCCGCGCCGAGGCCGTGGCCGATGGCCACCGAGGCCAGGTGCACGACCGCCGTGGCCAGCGTGATGCCTGCCAACACCGGCCACACCTTGAAGCGGGTGGCGAACGTCAGGGCCATGAGCTGCGACTTGTCGCCCAGCTCCGCCACGAAGATCACCCAGAACGACACCAGCGTGCCGACGAGCACTGCGTCCATCTCGGATTCCGGTCCTTACCTCGCGCGCCGGACCGTGGGCGCGTCTGCGGGCGACCTCGATCCGGCACTGTGCTGTGCCTGGATCGAAGGTCTCGCCCGCCCCGTCGAAACGAGGCCATCCGACCGGACCCGCGAGCGGGTCAGTGTGTCGACCGGGATGTTGGGGGCTACTCCCCTTCGCTTACACCGCGAATCGTAGACGAGGGCCGCGCACCCGACCAAGCCGGTGTGCCCACCACCACCGTCCAGTCGGCGTCCCTTGGGTGTCCAGTCGCCGTCCCTAGCGTCCTCCGCACCACCTACCGAGGAGGAGCACCACAGTGTTCAAAGGTAAAGGACGAAGGGTAGTCGGGCTGGTCCTGGCGCTGGCGGGAGCGATCGCACCCGCCGTGGCCACGGCCGCGCCCGCCAGCGCGGACCTGGCCAACGTGCGGTTCGGCATCCGGGTGGTCGACGACGGCGGTCGCTCGCAGCTCGGGCCGCTGCAGGTCACCCCGTTCGCCGTCGACGGGGGCGGCGCGTCGCCCTTCGCGTTCGACACCAACCAGTTCGACCCGGACGGGGCCCAGCTCCTGCTCAGCAGCACCGGCATCCCCACCAACCTGGACGTGCGCATCTGCGGCCAGGCCGTCGACAACCCCCGGCGCAGGCCCACGTTCGGCGCCTTCGTGTGCTCGCCGTGGGCCAGCCAGGGCGGCGGGGAGACCCCGTTCGTCACCGATGACAACCAGTTCGACCCGGACGGTTTCCTGGTCGGCCTCCAGGTGCGGCAGCTGCCCGCGGGTACGCAGCTCAACGACCTGAGGTTGTCCATCCGGGCCGTCGACAACGGCCTGTCCGGTCCCACCCAGGTCACGCCGTGGTTGAGCCAGGGCGGCGGGTTCAGCCCGTTCGCCTTCGACTCGAACGCCTTCGACCCCGACGGCTACGTCTACGGGATCAACGTCAGGTAGGAGCCAACCGCCACTCCCCCGGGTCCGGGCCGTCCACACCGTGGGCGGCCCGGACACTTTGCCGTGGCGGGGACTCCCGTTTGCTCATTGTCACGAATCGTCCGCCGGACACGGCGAACCGGCGGCGCGCGGTGGGAGTGTGTGGCCAGAGGGACATGGGGAGGTCTGATGCTGCGGTTCTCGGTGCTGGGCCCGTTGCGGGCGTGGCGGGACGACGAAGAACTGGACCTGGGTCCACCTTCGCGACGCGCCGTCCTCGGCCTGCTCGTGCTGGCGGGTGGGGCGTACGTCTCGCGGTCGGAACTGGTCGACGCGCTGTGGGGCGACGATCCACCGGCCACAGCCGCGAACGTGCTGCAAACCCACGTCAAACACCTCCGGCGCCTGGTGGAGCCCGGCCGCCTGGCACGGGCGCGCAGCGAGATCCTGCGCCATACCAACGGCGGCTACGTGCTAAGGGCGGCAGAGTCCGATGTAGACACCTTCCGACGACACCTCCGGCAAGCCGACGGCGAGCAGACCGTCCCGGCCTTAGCGGCCGCGCTGCGGTGCTGGCACGGACGCCCGCTCGCCGACTTGCCCGCCCTGGCCGCCCACCCCAAGGTCATCGCGCTCACCATCGAGCACCGCCTGGCCCTGATCCGCTACGGCGAGGGGATGATCGCCCGTGGCGCGGCCGCCGAGGTGGTCGCACCGCTGAGCGAAGCCGCCGCCCAACACCCCCTGGACGAACGCGTCCACGCCACCCTGATCAACGCGATGCGCGCGGCCGGACAGCGGGCAGCCGCGTTCGACGTGCACGCCACCATCAGCCGCGCGCTCGCCGACGACTTGGGCCTCGACCCCGGCCCGGAACTGGCGTCGGCCTACCTGTCACTGCTGGGCGCGGAGCTGTCGACCCACGCGCGCAACGCGGTCAGCCGCGCCCGGGTGGAGTGCGGCAGGTCGTCCCGGCCGAGCGCTTGAGCGAGCGCGGCGTCCACCCCGGCGCGGTGTCCTGTTTGGATCATCCGGTCTGCGGCAAGGATGCCAAGAGCCACCTCACCTCCGTGGTGCACCACGACATCAGTCCACACGCACACGGCCTGGGAAAGCGCGCCGAAGGTGCTCAGGCGGGTGGCGACCCGCAGGCGGAGCCGCGCCGGGAGGTCTCGGTCGAGAACGGCCTGGACGAGCTCGGTGGATTCGTGGATACCCCGCTGGTCCAGCCATGTCCCCGCGATGGTGGCGAGTTCGTCGTCCTCGGTGTTCATGGCGAGGACCACGGCTCGACGGAGGATGTCGTGAGCCTCGGCGCGGCGACCGTCGCGGTGCAGTGCCTCGGCCAGCCTCCGCAGGTCCGCGCACGAGCAACAACCGACCTGGCCGAGCACGGTGTCGAGGAGCAGCGCCCGCAGCTCGCGTGGCCCGTCCTCGTCGAGGTCGTCGTGGATCTCCAGCAGCACTTCGGCGGGCGGTGCGGTGTCGACCACTTGGCGCAGGAGCGCCGCCGCCTCGGACTCCCGCCCCGCCTCGGACAAGACCGGCGCCAGTTGGGCGATGTAGGCCACAGGACGCGCGGCGGCGTCGGCCAGCACCAGCGCCAGCTCCGGTTCATCGCTGTGAACCAGCAAGGTGCGTATGACGCTCCAGTAGTTGCTCGGCAGCAGCACAGAGGTCGCGAGCAGGCTACGCGCGTAGGAGCAGGCCTGCGACTGGTGGTCGAGAATCGCCAAAGTGGCGGCGAAGTAGGTTCGGTGTCCCATGGCGGGATGGGGTGCGTTCGCTACTTCGGCGACCAAGTCGTCGGGCGAGTGCTTGGCCTCCAATGCCAACTGCACGGCCCTTCGCACACCGTCGAGTCGAAGACCGTGCATTGTGAGGCAGGAGCGGGCCAGCTCGCCCGCGGTGTGGCGGTCGAACTCCTGGACCGCCTCCGCGCAACCGAGCAGGTACGCGACCGACTTCGTGGACGCGGCTGCCACGACCTCGGCCACCGCTGAGGCACCTTCGGCCGACAGCAACGCCGTCACCGCCTCGGTGAACGCGGTGATGTCGCAGTCGGTGGCCAGTGCCAGTCGAGCCGCCCAGGCCGCGTCGCCGCGCAGACCGGCGCGGCCGAGGAGTTCCGCGATACCCGCCCAGTTGTACCGTCCATCCGAGATGATCCCGATCACCCAGGAGTCCCGGAGTCGTTGGGGCGACCGGTTGCCGTGGGCCGGTGGGACGAGGGGGTCCGCCGTGGTCTGGGGATCAGCGCGCATCGCCGCGATGGTGTCCTGGGCGAGTTCGGCCGCCGCGGCCGTCCGGTGCGAATCCAGCAGACCGGAGACATAGGCCAGGGACAGCACGTAGTTCGCCCCGGCGCCGCGGGCCAGCCCGGTCAGCAGCCGCTCGACGCGGGTCCCGCTGTCGGCTTCGAGGTCGGCGAAGCCGGAGGTGATGTGCTGCAACACATCCGGGTCGCTCACCGATGCCTGCCTGCCGAGCCAGGCAAGCGCGTCGGCCCGATCATCGATCAACCCGACACCGATGGCCGCCTCGACGCGGACGTGCAACGGGAGGTCGGTGTTGTCCCGCGTGCGGCGCAGGCGGTCGAGCACGACGTCTTGGTGCACACCAATGGATGTGAGCACCGCACGGACTTCTCGAGCGGGCCCGAAGGGTTCCGGGAAGAGTCCGGCGAGCAACAGCAGATCGATGAGTCGGCCGATGATCTCGGTGGTCAACGCGCGCCCGACGGGCAAGTCACCGGTCAGCAGTCGTCCCGCCAGCAGGACGTGGTCGGTGTCCATGCCCAGCAACTTGCGCAAGACGGCGGTGATGTCATTGCCCTGACTGCCCCACAGCACAAAGGTGAACAGCGCGTAGTCCTGCGTGGCAGGCAGGACGCCGCGCTCGATCCAGTCGTCC
This sequence comes from Actinokineospora auranticolor, assembly GCF_041897805.1. Lineage (GTDB taxonomy): Bacteria > Actinomycetota > Actinomycetes > Mycobacteriales > Pseudonocardiaceae > Actinokineospora > Actinokineospora auranticolor. The sequence goes on along the minus strand of NZ_CP154825.1, from coordinate 4,056,056 downwards.
ACGGCGGTGAAGTCGGGGTCGATGTCCCTGGCGTGGCTGCGGGCGGCGAGGAACTCGGCGAACGACTGGTGGGAGAAGCGCAGCGCGTCCTCGGTGCGGGTGAAGACGCCGCTGCTGGTGAGCAGCGCGCGCATGTCCTCCTCCCACCCCGGCGGCGGTTCGGTGATCGACGTCTTGGCGAGCACCCAGTCCCGCGCGGCGTCGAACAGCGGCTTGTCGGTGTCGAGGCGGACCACGGCCAGTGCCTCGATGAGGTCGACGCGGTGGTCGTCGATCCAGGTGGCCAGCTCCAGCCGGGCGGGGAGGTGGCTGAGCGCGCGGCGCAGCTCGTCGCGGGTGCGGCGGCCGCTGGTCTCGTCGGTGAGCAGGTAGTCCATGAAGCGCTGGTAGAGACTCGCCGTGCTGCGCGGCAGATCCCGGTCGGGTTCGAGGGTGTGCGCGATGGCGGCGATCGTGGCCAGCAGGGGGTTGCGCACCAGTTCGCGCAGTTTGCCGTCGCTGACCTGCCGCACGAACTCGGCGGCCCGCGTCCGGCCGGTCAGGGCGTTCTGCGCGCGGAACCAGGCGGTCGCGAACTCCTCCAGTTCCATCGGCCCGAACGGCTGGATGACGAAGGTGTCGGCCCCGACCTCCTCGAACGGCTTCATCTCCGCGGTCGGCAGCGGGCGGGTGGTGACGACGATCCGGTAGAGCTCGGAGCGGCGCATGCGGGCGGTGATCGCGCGGATGACCCGCTCCCGCGTGCTCCGGTCGGCGATCTCGTCCAGGCCGTCGATGAACACCAGCCACCGGGCCCCGAACGCGCGCTTGGCGAACAGCGCGGGTTCCGGGGCGCTGGTCAGCAGCGGTCCGACGGCGTCCCGCGTGCCAGCCGCCAGCAACTCGCTCCACGCCCGGTCGTCGGCCAGGGCCCGGGCAGGTACCCGCAGCGGCAGCACCGGTTCCCGCAGCGGCGGTTGCGCGCCCTCGACACCGAGCCAGCAATCGCAGATCTGCTGCACGTACATGTGGCCGAGGGTGGACTTGCCCGCTCCAGGCTCACCCGTGATGACCATGTGCCCACCGCGGTCGAGGGCTTCACCGGCCGACAGCGGCCGATCCCCTCCGTCGTTGAACGGGCTGCTCGGCCGCCGGGGCTCGCCCGACTCCGGCGTCCGGTCCTCACGCGCGCGGATGCGTTGCTGCACGTACACCTTGGCCAACTCGGGTCGCCGCACGCCCAGCAGCCGGTAGGGCAACGTGTCCACGGCCTCGCGTTGGGCCTCCAAGAGGTCCACCAACCCCGGCGTGACCCGGGGCAGCGCCGCCCACTCGGTCAGTGGCGGGTGCTCGGCGGCTTCAGCGGAGCCGAACACCACCTGGTCGATCCGAGCGGCCTGCACGACCGGCCCGGTGAAGTGCCCGCCACTGATCTCGTTGTGCGAGCCCGGCGCGTCCACCATTCCCGAAGCCCCCTGCGGTGCGGCTTGATCCGGCCCGGGAACACTACCCGTTCCACCGCGACGCCACTGCGACGCCGCTGCGCGACCGCGAACGTCCGCGGTCGCGCAGTGGGATCAGGAGTGGGGAATCAGGCCAGCGAGGTGACGATGGCGACCTCGCTCTCGTCGTGGGGCAGGTACTTGACCTGCACGGCCGAGCCGGGCTGCACGCGGGGGATCGCGCTCTGCGGCAGCGCCTTCTCCTGGGTCAGGTCGAACATGGTGTGGTCCGGCCGGGTGATCCGCAAGGTCACCTTGGCCACGGTCCGGCCGTCGCGGATCTCGCCGGTGGGGGCCATCGCGAGGACCACGGCCGAGGCGTCGATGCCGTGCTCGGCGATGCGCAGCTGCTGCGGGGTGATGTGGCCCTTGGCGAGCTGGACGCGGTTGAGCGCGGCCTGCAGCTCGGGCTGGGAGGCGTCGGTGGCCAGGGCGACGCTGCCGTCCGGCAGGTACCGCACGGGCAGCACCGCGCCGGGCTGGACCGCGCCCAGCTCGGTCAGGTCGACGATCTGCCGCGCGGTGCCCACGAAGGACCGGCCGTCCGCGGCGTCGACCCGCAGCTGGATGGCGAGCTGCGGCTGGTCGTTGACGCTCAGACCGGTGCGCCCCACCGAGATCACGGTGCCCATGCCGATCGGCGCGCCGCGGAACTGCTTGGGCACCCCGCCGCGCAGGGCCGCGAACCCGCCGCCGAGCTTGCCCGCCAGCGAGAACAGCGTGGGGGCGACGAACACCAGCAGGATCGGGCCCGCGAGCCAGCCGTTGGCCCAGGCGACCGGGCCGCCCCCGAGTCCGGTGGCGACGTACATGGCGGTGCAGGCGGCGCCGATGAGCAGCACGATCCAGGCGATGGTCTTCATGGTGAACTCCTTGGTGCGGAAAGGGATCGGGGGACTAGGAAGGGGAGCCGAAGAAGTCGGTGGCGCCGACGGTGAGCTCGGTGAGCTTGCCGCCGGTGGTGAGCACGGCGAGGGAGTCGCCGGTGGACACCACGACCGTGCCGTCGGCGCCGGTGTCGACCGCCGTCGGGTTCGAGCCGAGCGGGAGGGTGCTCGTGACCGCGCCGCTGTCGAGCGAGACGGCGCTGAGCGCGGTGCCGCCGTCGTTGACCGAGCGGTCGTGGCGGACGAGCACGTACCCGGAGCCCGCCCCCACCGCGGGCGCGGTCCCGTCGGACGGCGCGGGGCCGACCACCAGCGAGCCGTCGAAGAACACCGTGTTGCCGACCGGCGTCTCGGTGCCGTCCTCGCCGACCCGGACGAGGACCTTGCCCGGTGCGCCGTTGGGCCGCTCGCGCGCCTCGACCGTCACTCCCCCGCCGAGCGCGGCCTCGGACGCGCTGATCCGCGGCGTCGACCGGCCGCGGCCGTTCGCCGCGAGGCGGGTCGTCCAGGCGTCGGCGGTGGCGGGGTCGACCGGGGCGGCGACCGGGTTGTCGAGCGGGATCGCGACCACCGCGCCCGCCGCGGTCATCGCCATCACCCTGCGGTTCTCGGCGTCGTAGCCGTAGGCCGACGGCGCGGCGATGAACGCCGACCCGAGGCCCTCGACGCCGTCGCCCTTGGCCACGATGTCGCCGGTGTGGACGTCGAAGACCAGCAGGCCGGTGTCGGTGGTCAGGTAGGCGTACTTGTCGCCGGTGGCCAGCACGGTCGCGTCCCAGATCAGCGCGTCGGACACCTGCTTGTCCCACAGCACCTCGCCGGTCGCGGCGTCGGTGGCGGCGACCCGGGCCTGGAACATGTCCTTGGTCATCAGCTGGAACATGCCCCGGGCGCCGTGGCGGCCGTAGGGCACCAGCACGACCTCGCGACCGTCCACCGTGGCCAGGGCGATGCCCGGCTCGATGTCGACGTCGGGTTCGGGGCTGGCCGCGTAGGAGACCCCGAAGAACAGGGCGCCGAACGCGACGATCGGCGTCCCGAGCACCAGGGGCAGCCGCAGTCGGCGGCGCGCCCTCGCGAAGGTCGACGGCTGCGGTGTGTGGTACATCGGGTGCTCCCTGTGGCGGTCCGTTGTCGGTGTGGCACAAGACTGTCGCGACGCCCGTCCCTACCGATCACAGAAAAGGGCGTCCGGGCAGCTCAGAGGTTGCGACCGACTAGGCTCGGGCGGGTGAGCAGCCCGCGCGCGAGCGTCGCCCCCGAGCAGGCCGGGGTCACCCTGCCGCGGGGGCTGCTGATCGCGGAGGCGTGGTCGCGGCTGGGTCCGGCGGTGGCGCCGCTGGGCAACGCGTCCGGGCGACCGCTGGCCAGGACGGTGAAGCTGATCCTGGACCCGCTGGTGCTGCGCCCGGTGCTCAACCCGCGGTTCGCGGCCGGTGCCGTGGACGTCGCGCACGCCGAGGAGCTGCGCGACCGGATCGCCGCGGCCGGTCCGGTGCTCGCCGCGACGGCGGCGTGGTTCCTGCTGGTCAAGAAGCGGCGGCGCAAGGCGGGCATCACCGAGGGCAACCCGCAGGACCTCTACTTCCAGCGCTGCTTCGAGCTGGCGACCACGCTCGGCGACCCGGGCGCGGGGGCCGTGGCCGAGGCGGACGAGCTGCTCGCCGACGTGCACGACCGGGCCGGGCCGACGGTGGCGGGCCTGCGCGACTACGTGACGGACCCGGTCAACGTCGGTGCGCTGCTGCGCATGCTCGACGCGGCGTGGGCCGCGCTGCCCGCCGCCGGGCCCGACGGCGGCTCCGTGCTGCCCGACCGGTTCCTCGCCACCTGCGTGACCAGGCCGGACGCCGCGGTCTTCGCCGAGCTGGTCACCGACCTCGCGGGGTCGCGGGGCGCCGCCGACCTGCACCGGCCGGGGGTGGCCGCCGCCGACGGGCTGACCGACCGGGAGCTGCCGACCCGGCCGGAGCTGGGCGCGGCGGCGTCGAAGAACGCGCTGCCCAAGCCGTTCGACCGGTCCATCGTGCAGCGGCTGTTCGCCCCGCTCACCGACGCCGCCCGCCGCGACGCGCTGGCCGACGTGCCCGACCTGGTGCGCCGCGAGATCGCCCGCTCGGCCGCGCCGTGGCAGCTCGGCGCCGAGCCGGGCCGGGTCGCCATGCTGCTGGGTCGCGCGGCGGCGGCCGGGCTCGTCGGGCCACCCGCCGCCGGGGCCGCGGCGCAGCTGCGGACGCGCTGGGAGCGGGAGGCGTACGTCCACCGGGCGCGCCGGATGCCCGGTGACGGTGTGCACGCGGACGTGCACGGTGTGCGGGAGGCGTACCTGCGGCGGCTGTGGGTCCGGTTGCACGGCCGGGAACTGGTCGACAGCACGGTCGTGGCGACCGAGGTGTGGGACCTGCTCGACGGGGTCCTGCGGTCGGTGATCCTCGACCAGCGCGACCGGCTGCGCACCGCCCTGGAGCGGCTCGACGAGCGGGACGGACATGGCTGAGACACTGCGCGCGCGTCGAGTCGAGTCCGGTGTGGACGTCGGCGAGTGGCCGCACCCCGAGCGGACGGCGCTGGTGGAGGGCCGGGGCGCGTTGCTCGCCTGGGACGTCCTTTCCGGCGCTGTGTTCCCGGCGGCTCGGGTGTACGACCCGGTGCGCGCGGCCGACTGGCTGTGGGAGGTCTACGGACCCGAGGTCGCGGCGGAACTGTTGGGCGGCGCGGAATCCGTGACGGCGCGGGAAGACGAGTCGCCGGTTCGCGACGCCTGCGCCCTGCTCGCGCACCTGGGGTGGGTCGAGGCGTGGTGGCCCGCGTCATCGGTCGCGGGCGTGCCTGCGGTCGACCCGGTCCTGCTCAACGCGGAACTCGCGGTCGCGACCGCCGCCGTGGAGCACCTGCTCGACGACGAGGACGCCACCGCGCGTGCCCTCGCGGTCGCCACCCTGCCGGACATCGCCGTGGACCCGGAGGTCGCCGCGCTCGCCGCTCGTCTCGCCGAGCTGGCCGACGACCACGGCGTCGCCTTGCCGGAACCCGTGGCCGCGCCGAGTCGGTCCGAGTTCGCCTTGGCGGCGGGCGGTTCCGACCGGACGGGCACCATTTCCGTCCTTAGTGGAGTGTCGCCGGTCGACTGGGCGGCGGTGCCCGCGGGCGTGGTCGACGCGGCGGCGGGAGCCGAATGGGCGGTCGTACGGGAGCCGGGTGGCACGGTCTTGGAGGTCACCGTGCTTCCCGCGCCGGGCCTGGCGCCTCGCCCCCGGTTGTCGGCCCGCTTCGGCGACGTCGAACTACCCCTGGACGGCGTGGACGACCTCGGTCGGATCACCGGACGAGTGGCCGTCCCGCCGACCGTGCTGCTCACCCCTCCCGCGCGACGCGTACTCACCGTCTACGCGGCGGGTTTCGCGGAAACCCAGCCCGATCCCGACGCGAGCGAGCGCCGGGCCGCGATCATCGCCTACGCCCGGTCGAGGGTCGACACGCCGACCGCGACCATCACCGAACGCCGCGCGGGTCGACGGTGATCCAACCGACGCCGCCCCGGTGGGCGGCCGACACCGAGATCACGGTGATCCCCGAAAATCCGGAGGACATCGCCGCCGCGCACGCCATCCGGGCGGCGTTCCTGACGTCGACCGGGCAGTTCGCCGAGGCGGCGGCAGCGGCGGAGACCGCGCTCGAAGCGGCCTACGCCACCGCGCCCGAGCTGGCCGCGTCCGTCCACCTGGTCCTCGCCGAGATCGCGGGCACGACCGGCGACCCGGCGGGCAGCGCGGCGCACCTGGACCTCGCCCGTGACCTCGCGGCCGCCACCGGCGACCGGGAGTCCGAGATCACCGCGCTGCTCAGCCAGGCCCGCCTCGCGTACCTCGCCGCCGACAACGACCTCGCGGAGGCGCGCTACGAGGAGGCCGAACGCCTGCTCCTGGTCACCGGTGACACGCGCGGCCTCTCCGTGAGCCTGCACGGCCGGGCGGCCGTCGCGATCAGCCGGGGCCGCCCGCACGACGCCCTCGAGGCGCTGGACCGGGTGCTCGCCGCGCTCGGCGCCGACGCGGGACCCGTGGACCTCGTGGCGACCTACCAGGTGCAGGGCGGGGCCTGGGCGGCCCTGGGCGTGTTCGACCGCGCCGACGAGCGCTACGCCGCCGCCACCGAGGTCGCGACCCGAGCCGGGCTGTGGCACGTCGCGCTGGGCGTGGCGTGGTGGCGGGCCGACGGCCTGGTGCGGTGGGCGTCGACCGTCGAGGGCGCGCGGCGGCGCGAGCTGTGCCTGCGCGCCTTGGACCTGGCCTTGCCCGCGGCGCTGGCGGCGGAGGCGGCGCGCGGCCGGTTCCCGCACGGTCCGCTGCGGGAGCGTTGGGTCGCGCTCGCGTCCGAGCCCGCCACCCGCGCGGCGTTCACCGCGCTGCGCGGCCTCGGTGACGTCGTGTTGGTCGCGGCCTACATCGACCACCTCGCCGCGACGGTCTCGCTGGAGCCCGCGCACGCCGATCTGCCCCGCGACGAGCTGCTCACCCTTCCCGTCCCCGAGACGACGACGGCTTTCACTCTTCCGCCCCGGGTGCGGATCGACCCGGCGACGCCGTCTCCGTTGGACGCTTGGATCGATGAGGCGGAACGCCGCTACGGGTTCCCGGTGCGCTCGACCGCCGTGGTGGCGTCGTGGTGACGGCGCCGACCGTGCAGTTGACCATGGTCGACGCGGGCGACCTGTACCTCTCGTGGCGTTGGGAGCACGCGCTCGACGAGCCCCGGGCGCTCGTGCTGCCGCGTGAGCTGATCCAGGGCGCGCTGGCGGAGTTGGCCGCCGCCACCCCGTCGCCGCTCCCGGGCGAGACCGCCGAGCAGGCGTTGACGCGGGCGCTCACCCAGGGTCCGCTGGTCGACCGGGACCGTGAGATCGCCTTGGCGGAACTGCTGTCCCGGACCCTGCTGCCGCACGGGCTGGCGACCGAACTCAACGCGGTGATCACCCAAGGCGCCCGCCCGCACCTGCGGATCCGGCCCTCCCCGTCGACCGCGCGCGTCCCCTGGGAGGCGCTGCGCGTCGACGTCGGCCAGCGAACCGTGCACTGCGCGGACGTCTCGGTGCTGCCCCCGGCGACCGTCCGCAACGCACCCGGGCGCCTGGTGTCCGCCTTCGATCCGCAGGGGACGGTCGTGGGCGTCCTCGACCCGCGGGTCCCCGGCTTCGCCGACGCCTCCGCGCTCGGCTCGGTCCTCGGCCCCGTCGCTCCCGGTTCTCCGCTCGACGCCCTCGCCGCCGCCCACGGCCTGCGCCGCGACGACCTCGACCGCGCCACCCTCCAATCCGCCCTGGTCGACGCCGCCCGCTTCCTCTACGTCGGCCACGTCACCACCGGCGACCACGCCCTCGACGCCCGCCTGCACCTGTGCTGCACCGCGGACACGCCCGGCCAAGCCCGCCCCATCGGCGCCCACCGCCCGCTTACGGCCGCCGACCTGGCCCTGGCCCCTTGGCGCTTCCCCAACCGGGTCGCTCTCATCGCCTGCGAGAGCGGCGGCGACACCCGCTTCGCCGAACCCGCGGGCCTCGTCGCCGCGCTGGTCCGCGGCGGCGCCGAGTACGTCGTCTCGACCCGGTGGACGCTCCCCACCGACTCGGGCATGGCCCACCTGGTCCCCGGTCACCCGGGGACGCCCGCGCTGCCGGACGTCGTCGTCGCGGTGGACGCCGCCACCGCCACCCCCGATCCCGTCACCGCCCTGAACGCGTGGCAACGCGACCAGGCCACGCGCTGGGAGGCCACCGGCGACCCGGTCCACTCCCCTGTCCTGTGGGCCGCCTTCAGCACTTCGTGGGCGCCCGCCCCGCGCGCCTGACCGGCCGTCAGAGCGCGAAGGCGATCGACCGCAGGACCAGCGCGACGAAGAAGACGATCGTGAAGGCCAGGTCGAAGCCGATCCCCCCGGCCCGCACCGGCGGCACCACCCGCCGCACCGGCGCGATGGCCGGTTCCGTCGTCGCGCGGGTGAACGCCCGGGCCCGGCCGACCCAGGCCGGTCCCCGGCCCGCCAGCGCCGCCCAGTCCAGGATCATCCTGGCCACGAGCAGCAGGATGAACGCCGTGAGCGCATAGCCGACCAGTGTGCCGATGAGTCCCATGCCCGCTCCTCCCGCGGTCGTTGTGCCTGGTCAACGTGTCGGCGGCCCGAAAAGTGTCCGAACGCCGGATTTCTCAGCTTCCTACCAGGTCCGGCGTACTCCGGCAGGTCGAGCGGCGGACCCGCTTGCGCCGCCCGAGATCCTGGTAGTGGGGTTCGACCACCGACCAGACCGATCGGAGACCAGGTGAACCAGTACGTGTTCGACAACGCCGATCCCCGCAACCGGACCCGGTTCGACTCGCTGGCGGTGTTCGACCCGGACAGCCACGCCGCGCTCGCGGCGGCCGGTGTGGGGCCGGGGTGGAAGTGTTGGGAGATCGGGTGCGGCGACGGGGGTATCGGGCGCTGGTTGGCCGACCGGGTCGGTCCTGGCGGGTCCGTGTTGGCCACCGACATCGACACCCGGTGGCTGAGCGGCGACGGCCCCGTCCTCACCGTGCGCGAGCACGACGTGGTGCGCGACGAGCCACCCGCGACGGACTTCGATCTCATCCACGCCCGCCTGGTGCTGATCCACCTGCCCCAACGGCACGCCGTCGTCGACCGGTTGGTCTCCAGCCTCAGACCGGGCGGCAAGCTCGTCCTGGAGGAGTTCGACCTCGAGCACCCCCTGACGACGCGCTCGACGACCCATCGGGCGGCGTTCGATGCCGTGCACCTGCCGTTTCTTCGCTTCCTGCGCGCCCGGGGAGTCGGTCTCGACTGGGCCCGGTCGCTGGCGGAGGAGTTCGTCGACCGTGGCCTGCGCGATGTGGACGTCCGCACCCGCACCGTCCTGTGGCGCGGTGGTGCGGACGAGATCCGGCTCTACCGCGTGAACGTCGAGCAGGCGGCCGAACACCTGCTGGCCGACGGCGTATCGACCCGGCAACTGACCGACTTCTACGCCCTGCTCGACAACCCCGAGTTCACCGCTTGGTCCCACCCGCTCGTCTCGGTCTCGGGAACTCGCCCGGTGTAGGCCGTCGCCGTGTTCGGCGTCTTCCGGGACTGGCTGCGCCACCAGTTCGAGGCGCTCGGGCAACCCGACGCCGACGACCTCGCGCTGCACGTGCTGACCTTCAGCCAGGGTGTCCCACCTCGACATCGGCGACGGGCCGACGACGACGTGGCCGAACTCCTCGACATCACCGACTGAGTCGTCGGATCCGTTCGCGTGCGGGCCAACCAGGTGAACCCGCGTGGATCGGCCCCGGGCGGACCGGGCTGGACGGACACTTCCCGCACGGCCGCGATCGCGGCCGTGCCACGAGGGGGTGTCGGTGGGGACGATCGTGGGTGTGCCGAGCGGGTGGTACCTCGGCGTCGCGTGGGGCTGGTTGCTCGTCACCGCGGGGTCCGCGGCCCTGCTCCGCTGGTGGTGGCCCCGAGCGGTGGGGCGCGGCAAGGTGGACCTCGACGACCTCAGCGGCTACGAGGTGGCCCGGCTCGTCGGGGGTCGCGACCGGATGGAGTTGATGAACGTCGTCTGGCAGGTCGACAACAAGGTCTCCAAGCGCGGCAAGGCCACCCAGACCACTTCAGACCGCCCGAACCCGCTTGGGGGCACCGTGCCGGGCGTCGTCCTCGGCGACAAACCGGACGGTGACTACTCGGTCTCGCCGAAAACCACGCGCGCGGTCGAGGAGTCCCTGGTGCGTAGGGGGATCTGGCGCACCGAGGAGCAGCTCGCCCGTGCGGGCAGAGCGCACTGGCCCATCCCGGTGGCCATCTTGGCCGCACTGGTCGCCATCGTCGACACGTTCGTCACCGGCACGCACCACCTCGGCGCCTACTGGCTGCTCGGCGTCGGTTCGGTGAGTTGGGGGGCCGTGTGGCTGTGGTACCGGGACCTGCCCGCGACCAGGACTCGCATACCCGAGTACGTCATGGACCGGATTCGGCATTTCACCCCGATGAGGACGAAAGGCTATCCGCTCCGCCACAACGACCTGTTGTCCGTGGCCGTTTACGGCCTGGAGGCGTGGACCGACAAGAGGCGGCGGACCGAGGCCGCGGAGATCTGGGCCGCCGTCGTCCGGGTGAAGGAGGCGCAGGCGGCCCAGCAGCGCGCGCGTGAACGTCAGCTCAAGCGCGCTCGCGCACTTGAGCGCGAACGAAAGCGCGAGCGAGAGCGCAGGCGCGAACGCGAACGAGAGCGCGCCGCCGCGGCGCGTTCCCGGTCGGATCCCCCGGGGTTGGGCGGCGCCTGCGGCGGTGGGTGCGGTGGGTGCGGCGGCGGCATCTGACCCGACACCGGGCGGCTACGCCGGGACGAGCGCCTGGCAGCGGGTCAGGGCTTCGGCGATGTCCTCGTCGTCGGGGTCGGCTTCCTGGGCCGCGAGGAGGTCGGCGACCGCCAGGGCGGGGCGGTTGGCGGACTCGTGGAGGAACGCTCGGTTGAAGCGCAGCGCCGGGTCGTCGGGGGTGAGGGCCACGGCGGTGTCGAGGTCGGACAGGGCCTGGTCCGGGTCGCCCAACGCGTGGGCGGCGGTGGCGCGGCCCGCCAGCGCCGTCACGAGGGTGGGGTCGGTGGCCAGCGCGCGGTCGAAGGCGGCTCTGGCCTCGGCGTGCTCGTCGAGGGCGCTGTGGACCTGGCCGAGTACGGCGTGCAGGTGCGCGTTGTCCGGGTCGTGGCGCAGCCCCTGCTCGGCGTCCGCGCGGGCGGCGTCGAGGTCGTCGAGGTCGAGGTACAGACCAGCGCGGTTGACCAAGGCGTCGACCAGGTCGGGTTCGAGGGTGAGCGTGTAGGTGAGACCCGCCAGGGCCGCCTCGTCGTCACCCCGGCGCAACAGCAGTTCGGCGCGGTTGTACTGGGCCTCGGGGAACGGCGGCCCGAGGCGGATCGCGGTCTCGTAGTCGGCCAACGCCTCGGCCTCGCGTCCCAGGCGCTGGTTGAGGTTGCCGCGGTCGAAGTGGTAGTCGGGGTAGTTGGGGTCGCGGGAGATGACCTCGTCGTAGCACGCCAAGGCCTCGTCCAGGCGTCCGAGTCCGGTGAGCACCTGCGCGCGGTTGTGGACCAGCACCGAGCGGTGCAGGGCGTGCTCGTCGGCGCCGAGTTCCGCGTCCATCTCCTCGATGCCCTCGCTCACCAGCTTCAGCGCCTCCTGCGGGTTGCCCAGGTGCGCCTCGACCAAGGCGAGGCCGTTGCGCTGGAAGACGGTGTGGAACACGCGGTCGGCGCCTTTGTAGCAGAGGCGGGCCAGGGCGACGGCCTGGTTCATCAACCCCTTGGCGCGCAGGTGGTCGCGGTCCGCTTCCTCGTGGTGGCGCGTGTAGAGCATGCCGAGCGCGTAGCAGGCCTGCAGGTGCACGCCCGGGTCCTGGGAAGCGGCGAGGACCTCGGCGTAGAGCGCCTCCGCCTCGCGCGGGCGGCCGAGCGCGGCGAAGGACGTGGTCATCTTGGTGGTGAAGACCCACCAACGAGCCATGTCGGAGATGTCGACGACCGCGCGGCCACGCCGTCCGAACTCGATGGTCGCGTGGTAGTAGCCCATGTCCAGGCAGCGGTTCAACGCGTGCGCGAGCGCGTCCGCCCCCGTCTCGGACGGGTCCGACCCGTGCTCGCGGTGGTACGCGATCGCACCGAGGGTCAGCGAGAACTCCCCGCGCGCCTCCAGCTCCTCCGCGCGCCGGTCGTGCAGGTCGGCTCGTTCGGCGGGTGAGAGCCGCTCGTAGGCGGCCAATACCCCGGGGTCGTCGGAGACGCAGTCGGCCGCGACGAACAGCCGAGCGTCCACAGTGGACTCCACGGGCCGCGCGGTCACCTCGTGGAACGTGGCGTACTCGGCCAGATCCGCGGCCAGCGGCTCGCCAGGGGTCTCCCCCGTGTCGCACACGACCACGGTCAGCACCGCGGGGTCCGTGCGGCGCACCAACGCGGACAGGAACTCCAGGTCCGTCCGGTCGGCCGCCGCGGCGAGCACGACCAACGACCGGGGCCCGGTGCCCGCCAGGTGCGCGTGCAGGAACTCGACGATCCCGTGCGCCATCCGCTGCGTGCGGACCCGCGAGTAGAACCTGGTGCGCTCCTTGGGAACCGCGAGCGAGGTCAACGTCTCGCGGGCGTCGGCGACGGTTTCGCGCAGCTCGGGCGCGGCCGAGAACAGCTCGATCTCGTGCCTGCGCACCAGGTCCGGGGCGGCGTCGGGGACGACGGTCCGCAGCAGGGTCCCCGTCGCCGTGTAGGGGCCGCGCAGGCGGCGGTGCGCGTCCACGGGCGCGGTCAGCGCGGGCGCCAACGCCGGCAGGTGCTCGGCGAGCAGGGCGGGCAGGTCGGCGGGCTCGACCCGGCGGGTGAGCCGGACCCAGTGGTGGCCGGGAGCGGGCATCGGTGCCTCCAGGGGTCAGGCGCGGCGCGACCGGCGGGCCAGCACCGCGGCGGCGATGACCGGGCCGATCGTCAGGACGAGGAACACCACGGCGTCGAGCACGCCGAGGACGGTCGCGTCGCCGCCGAGCCTGCCCGCGATGATCCCCACGGCGTAGGCGACGGCGGGCACGAGGGCGAACAGCGCGCTGAGCGTGAGGAACGCGTAGCCCGCGACCAGCAGCCACACGTACCAGCGCGCCACCTCGCGGTCGCGCGGGTGCCACGACGACTCGTCGACCGGGGTGCCCGCGCGCCGCAGCAGCCGGTCGACCTTGAGCCGCAGCAGCTGCCCGGCGACGGTCTGCAGGTCGTTGCAGCCCAGGACGGTGCAGACCAGGTAGTACAGGTCGGTGCGCAAGAAGAAGTAGAACTGCCACACCACCCTCAGCAGCGTGACGAACGCGAAGGCCAGCGCGACCCGGCCGATCGGGTGCCCCACGCCGACGGCCGCGGCCAGCAGCGCGCACAGGCCGAGCACGACGCCGTCGGCCAACAGGCCCGCGAGGATCGGCAGGTACCGCTGCTTGCGCGGCACGGCGACCAGTCCGTCCATCTTCGTCTCGAAGACCAAGAAGTAGAAGCGGCGACCCACCGACAGCGACGAGTTGATGCCGAGCCTGCGCCCGGCGAGCGCGTGGAACGACTCGTGCGCGAGCAGCATCGGCACCTGCCCGAAGAACAGCGCGAGCTGCACCACCACGAGCGACTCGGTGAAGAACATGTTCCGCGCGTGCGGCGCCGCCCCGGGCACGGCGATCATCACCGCGAGACCGCCGAGGATGACGACCGCGTAGACCGCCAGCGCCACCGGGGAGAACAGCGCCCTGCCCAACCCGCGCCACCGCACGGGCACGGCCGCCGCGACGACCTCCCCGTCGCCGACGAGCATCTCGAACTCGACGAGGATCTCGAGGAACTCGCCGATGTCGACGGTCTCGCCGTACTCGTCGGCGTACCAGGCCGCCGCCGCGTTGGGCGTCAGCCCCTCCGCCAGCTTGCGCAACAACTCGGCGCCGTCCGGGGGAAACACCCCGAACAGCCCGATGTCGGCGCGCCCGACGGTCACCTCGTCGCCGTCGGCGTGGAAGGTCAGCGGGTGCAGGGCGAGCGGTCGGTCGGGGTCGAGCGCGGGTGCGGTCACGGGCGCCTCAGCGGTGTGGTCGGGGGGCGCCCCGGCGAACCGGGGCGCCCTGGTGTGATCAGGGGATGACGGTCCCGCCGCAGCCGCCCGAGTAGAGGGTCGCGGCGGTCGTCAGGCGGACCGAGCCCGCCTTGCGCACCTTGATCTTCTTCATCCGTGCCTCCTGTTCCTGTCGCAGCAGCGCCCCGACTCTTGACAGGAGGCGGAACCGTTGCTGGAGAAGGGTTCCGCCGATGCTCGGGCGGATTGGACAACTGTCGATCCCAGAGTGCGGAACGGTCAAGGGGCCGGTCAGGTGTCCGCCGGATGAACGCCTGAGCGCGCGGCGACCGCACGCGGTCAGTGGGCCGAAAGGTCCGCTGTGGACCAACCGGGAGTCGGTCGAGGACTAAACAAGGTGGACGCTGCGTGGTTGCCGGGCCCGGTGGATGACGGACACGCAGGGCAGACGATTGCGCCAACCGTGTTCCAGGGCCTCACACGGGTGGGTGTCCTCCCCCTTGACCGGGCCTCGGTCCGCCGATGACGCAGCGCGACCGGCGTTGCGCCGATCGGGGAGCGCCAGCACCCGGTACGGCGGCTCGTTCGCCAGTTGTGCCCCTACGGGTGACGACGAGAGCGGAGGGTGCGAGCCGAGCGACTCGGCAGGTGGCGGGCTCGACGAGGACGCGCCGCTCAGGTCGCGACCACCCGAGCCGCGGCGACGGGCACGGTTCACACCGGGGCACCAGCAACGTCGACCAGGACCACTGTGGACGCCTACGGCGACCTGCCGACCACCGCGCTCGGTGGTTCAGGTGGCTTTCACGGGCCGGTGCGCGGCGGTGCCGGACGACCGCCTGCCTTGTCGGGGGTGAAGTACTCGGATCGACCCGAGCGAGGCCATCACCACCAAGCGGTCTGGAACCGGCCGCGCAGGATGTCCCGCCTGCGCAGGGTCGACCACGACGCGGTGATCGCCGCCACCACGGCCACCCAGGTCGCCATGCCCCACTGCCAGTGCTCGTACTTGTCGGGGACGGTGAGGCGCGGCAAGAACACCGTCGCCACCGCCAGGGTCGCCACGATCGGGACCACCCTGACGGCGACCGACCCGACGTCCTGGCGGACCGTGACCACGAACGTCGCCAGGGCCAAGACGAGTTGCAGGCCCACGGTCACGTAAACCGACCCGTCGACCCGTTCGGCCAACTCCCACAGGTCGTAGGTGCGGGCAACCCGGTAGGTGTTGGGGGTGCGGCACCAGTGGATCACCGTCACCAGCACCAGCGTGACCGCCGCGGCCGTGGCGAGCAGCCGCTGGCCGACCTCCAAACGGTCCGTTGCCCGTTGTGCGGTCAGGTCCGCCTGGGTCAGCGCGCCATCGGCCATGGCCCCACCTCTGTCGTCGTCGGTCACAGGTGGTTGACGGCGCACCCCGGTCCTCGGTTCCAGGAAGCGGTTTTCCGCCGACTCAGTCCGTGGTGCCGTTGTGGGACAGGGAACCGATGAGGTTGTCGAGGGCCGTGCGGGGGCGGGGGTCCGCGGGGAGGTCGAGGACCGGGTCCGACAGGAGGATGGCCCGGTGCAGGCGTTCCAGTGACGCCGTCGGCACCAGGCCGAGTTCGTCGGACAGGGTCTCCCGCAACCGCTGGAACACCGACAGGGCCTCGTACCGGCGGCCCGAGCGGTACAGCGCGAGCATGAACTTCGCGTGCAGGTTCTCGTTCAGGGGCAGCGTTGTGGTCAGTTCCGTCAGCTCACCCAGGAGTCCGTGGTGCCTGCCCAGGCGCAGGTCGGCCTCGACCCGCTGCTCGGTCACCGCCAGGCGGGCCTGTTCGAGGCGGTTGACGTGGGTTTCCAGCAGGCGCCCCGGGGGCACGTCGGCCAGCGCCGGGCCGCGCCAGAGGCCGAGGGCGGCGCGGAGCGTCTCGGCCGCGTGCTGGTCCTGGCCCGCGGCCAGGGCGCGGATGCCCTGGTTGGCCCGCAGGGTGAACTCCTCCGCGTCCAGTTCGCCCGGCTGCGCGCGGAACTGGTAGCCGCCGGGGCTGGTCGACAGGATGTCGCGCACCGAGTGCGGCCGCCCCAACACCATCGCGAGGAACTTGCGCAGGTTCGCCACGTACGTCTGGAGGGTGGCGGTCGCGCTGTCCGGCGGCTCGCTCCCCCACAGCTCCTCCATGAGCTGCCCGGTCGACACGACCGTGTTGGCGCGCACCACCAGCAGCGCGAGGACGCGCTTCTGCTTGGCCGCCTTCGGTGTCGAAGAGCCCAGTTCGGAGCCCACGGTGAGTGGGCCAAGGACGCTGATCCGCACAGGTCACCCCTGCTGTCGTCGGGACGCGACGCGGGAGGACCGAGCAGCAGGACGCCGGGCGACCGCGAGGGGACCACCGGGCCAATCCTTCCCGACCCGGCCAAGTGAAGCCGCCGTGACGACCGGTGAACAACCCGTCGTCCGGCTCTGAAAATCACCACCGCGATGGCGTAGGCTGCCGCCCCCGAACGGCCCACGACATCGGGCGATCGGTGCGTTCAGAGGTCAAAACGGGCGCCGTCGTCGAGGATGTGCGCGCCCCGGGCGGCCACCTCGGCGCGTTCGGGGGACGCGGCGTCGGCAACCGGGTTGGTGTTGTTGAGGTGCGTATAAGCGCGGAACCCCACGCCGCTCAACCGGTGCAGCGACTCGGTGATCGGCAGGTGCCCCATGCGGCCCTGGCCCGCGTCCTTCCCGGTGGCGCGCGACATCTCGCCGGAGGTGAAGAACGTGCCGTCGACCAGCAGCAGGTCGGCGCCGTCGACGAACTCGTCGAACCCGGGCGGCCAGTCGGCCAGGCACGGCGCGTAGACCAGGGTCCCGCCGGTCGCGGCGTCGCGCACGCGGTAGGCCACGACCCAGTCCGGCGCGTCGGCCGCGTCGGCGGCGTAGCGGGGTCGCTTGCCGGACAACGGGAACGCCGCGCACTCCAGCCGCCCGTCGTCGACGGTGAACTCGCCGGTCGCCTCCCGCCAGTCCCACGAGTGGTAGCGGGACACGATGTCGCGCACCGGGAACCCGTCCGCCAGCGCGCCCGCGACCGGTTTCGGCGCCCACACCGCGATGTCCGGGCCCTCGCGCAGCAGGGCGAGGCCCAGGGCGTGGTCGAGTTCGGCGTCGGTGAGCAGCACGCCCCGCACCGGTGTCTCCCGCCTTCCCGGCCCCGGCGCCAGTTCCGCCGTCTCGACGATCTGCGCCCGCAGGTCCGGGGAGGCGTTGAGCAGGTACCACTCGCGGCCCGTGGCGCTGATCGCCACGCAGTCCTGCGTCCGGGGCGGCACGTCCGCGTCCCCGGCCCGGCAGCGCGCGCAGAGTTCGCACGCGCAGTTCCACTGCGGCAGACCGCCACCGGCGGCCGTGCCCAGCACGACGACCCTCACCGTTCCTCCGACCGCATCCGGAATCCCAGCTCCGCCACGCCGACCAGCACCTGGCGCGACGCGGAATCGGCCAGGATACCGGTCACCACGCCGTGGTGCGGCGACTTCGGGCACACCGGGTCGGTGTTCTCCGCAGCGCCGGTCAGCAGGAACGCCTGGCAGCGGCAGCCGCCGAAGTCGACGCCGCGGCGGTCGCAGGTCCGGCACGGGTCGCGCATCCAGTCCTCGCCGCGGTAGGCGGTGAACGACTCGGACTCGTACCAGATCTCCGCCAGCGGCCGGGTGGTCGCGTTGTCGAAGGTCAGGGTGGAGATGACGTGCGCGGACGGGCAGGGCAGCACGGTCCCGTCCGGCGCCACCGTCAACTGCCGCGCGCCCCAGCCGTGCATGCACGGCTTCGGGTAGCTGTCGTGGTAGTCGGCGATGACGTGGATGACCTCCATGCGCCCCGCCAACCGGGCCTTCGCCGCGCGCACCACGGTGTCGGCGGCGTCGAGTTGCCCGCGGGTCGGCATCAGCGAGTCCCGGTTGCGCAGCGCCCACCCGTAGTACTGGGCGTTGGCCAGCTCCAGCCGGTCGGCCCCCAGTTCCTCGGCCAGCTCGATGATCGCGCCGACCTCGTCGAGGTTTCCCCGGTGCAGCACCACGTTGACCGTCAACGGCAACCCCACGGCCCGCACCGCCTCGGCGGCGGAGCGCTTGTGCGCGGCGGCCCGGGTCCCGGCGATGGCGTCGGCGCGCTGCCGGTCGGCGGCCTGCACGGACAGCTGCACGTGGTCGATCCCGCGCGCGGCCAGCTCGGTCATCCGCTCCTTGGTGAGCCCGAGGCCGCTGGTGACCAGGTTGACGTAGCAACCCAATCCGGCGGCGTGCGCGGCCAGTTCCGGCAGGTCGCGGCGGGCCAGCGGTTCACCGCCGGACAGGTGGACCTGCAAGACGCCCAGCGCGCGGGCCTGGGTGAACACCGACCGCCACTGGTCGGTGGTCAGCTCGCGCTCACGGCGGACCAACTCGACCGGGTTGGAGCAGTACGGGCAGTGCAGCGGGCAGCGGTGGGTCAGCTCGGCCAGCAGGCCCAGCGGCGGATCGGCGCTCACACGTCCTCCCACGACACGACATGCCGGTCGGCGAGGAACTCCAGCACCGCGCCGACCTGGTCCTCCCGCACCCCGGTGAACTGCTCGCGCAGCCCGGTGACGATCTCGTCGAGCGACGACAGCCCGTCGCAGAGCTTCAGCACGGCCTCGGCGGTGGTGTTGAGCAGCAGCACGCCTTCCGGGAACAGCACGACGGGCGACTGCCGGACGGGGTCGTAGCCGAGCCGCACCCCGCGGCGCAGCCTCGGTACCGCGGTCACCGCGGGCATGCCGAGATCGCGTCGAGCATCGACCAGAGCACGTCGCACTTGAACGACAGCGCCGCGATGGCCTCGTCCTGCTGCTCGCGGGTGCGGCAGTGGGTGAGCACGATGTCGACGGCCACCTTGCCCTCGTCGCGCACGGCCTCGACGCGGGTGGTGAAGTAGGCCAGGGCCGCGCGGTCGATCCACGGGTAGTGCGCCAGCACGTCGGTGACCCGGCGGCGCATCAGGTGGCCCGCGAACATCTCCGTCAGACCCGAGGCCACCCCGATCTCCCACGGGCGCGTCCTGGCGAAGGTCACGTAGGCGTCCACGGCGAACCGGACGCCGGGCACGACGTGCCGCTCGTCCACGACCTCCGCGCGGGACAGGCCGAGCGCGGCGCACAGCCGCAGCCAGTCCTCCCGTCCGCCTTCCCCGGAGACGGCGCCGTCGTGGTAGACGACCCGTTCCAGCCACAGCCTGCGCACCTCGGGCACCGGGCAGTTGGCGATGATCGCGGCGTCCTTGCGGGGCAGCGCGTCCTGGTAGCACCAGCGGTTGGCCGCCCAGGCGCGCAGCTCGGCGCGGGACAGGTCACCGGCGTGCATGCGCTGGTGGAACGGGTGCGAGCTCCAGTAGCGCGCGGACAGCGCCCGCAGCCTCTCCAGGAACTCCTCGCGGGACAGCGCGCGGCTGTCCGGGGTGTGCGGCACGGGCTCGGCCCCTCCGGCGGCTCCGACCGGTGCGGCGGCGGTACGCCGACCGCCGCCGCACGCGGGT
The DNA here is from genome assembly GCF_041897805.1 of Actinokineospora auranticolor. Taxonomy (GTDB): domain Bacteria; phylum Actinomycetota; class Actinomycetes; order Mycobacteriales; family Pseudonocardiaceae; genus Actinokineospora; species Actinokineospora auranticolor. Next base: position 4,036,549 of record NZ_CP154825.1, on the reverse strand, counting down.
GATCAGTCCTGTCGCGCGACGTACGCGGTGATCTCCATGGGCGTCTCGTACTCGGTGATCTCCGGCGCCACCCACGGCTGCGGTTCGGTGTGCTCCACGTGCCTCCCTTTCTCCCGACGGCCGCCCGGCCCGCGCGCGTGCCGCCCCGCGACCGGCGTCGCGGGGCGGTGACCACGCCGGCTCCCCAGCGCCCCTTCGTCGCACGCCGAGCCGGACAATCCTGCGACACCGCGGTGAGCGGTGCGCCTCACAGGATGGCGGCCCGCCCCAGAGCGGTCCTTGAGCGGATCTTGAGCAGGCGGTCAGCCGTCGCGCAGGGCGTCGTCGACGCCCGGGCGGAAGCGCAGGAGCAGCAGTTGCCGGGTCAGGGCGCCGACGTGGCCGTCGCGGTCGGGACGGTCGCGGGGCCGGGGCACGCGCCACGCGGCGGGCACGGCGTCCCCGAGCAGCGCCCGGCTGGCGGCATCGGGCTGGGCGAGACCGTACGCGGCGACCCGGGAGCCCAGGTCCAGCGTCTCCCCCGCGCGCCGGGCCACCTCCCGGGAGCAGGCGTGGCCGAGGGCGGTGCGCGGGTCGCGCAGGCGGCGCGCGGTGCGCACACCCAGGAGCGCCCACGGCACGACGAGCAGCACGAGCGCGGCCAGCAGGGCCGCGCCGCCCTGCTGGAAGATCGACACGTCGTCGTCATCGCGCAATCTGCTGCCCGTCGAGCTCAAGACGATGACCGCGCCGAGTTGCAGGAAGGCGAGCCCGCCCCAGCCCACCTGCGCCAACCGCTCGCGTTTGGCGTGGACGAGACCGTCTACGCCCAACTGCCGGAACCTGCCGGTGAGGTGCTTCGCGCGCTCGCCCACCACGTGGTCGCGCAACTCCGCCAGCGGCATCGGGGTCACCGCGAGGGTCTCGGTGATCATCCGCGCCAACCCCGTCCGCTCTCCCGGGGTCCCGGTCGGCCGCAGGTGGCCGTCGTCGAGGACGAGGACGTCGCGATCCAGCAGATCGGCCACCACCGCCTCCACGGCCCGGCCCGGACCGCCGCACAGCAATCCCCTGTCGGCGACGCGCAGGTTCAGCCGGGCCACCGCCTCGGGCGGGCGTCCCACGGAGTACCGCCGATCGAGGAACAAGAGTGCGGCGGGGTATCCGCACACCACTACGAACGCGATCGACCAGGCCCAGGCCACCGGACACCCCTGTCACTCGTCGGATCGGTCATCCCCGGTCGCGCAGGGCGAGCCGCTCGGCCAGCTTCCGGACGTCCTCGTCGACGTCGGTCACGGTGGAGGGGGGTTTGCGCATCTTCCACGCCCCGGGTGTGGCGTGGCCGCGCAAGCGGGCGCGGAAGTCCGTCGTGGGGCTCGTGGGCAGTCCGTGGACGGCGGTCCAGGGGGCCAGGTCCGGGTTGTCGGCTGCCCGGTCGGCGAGCACCTTCGAGCAGGCGCGACCGAGTGGGCCTCGGGGGTCCGACGACAGGGCGCCGTAGCGGATGAACAACAGGGTCCAGGTGGTGACGAAGAGCAGCGTGCAAGCCAGGGCGAACCACAGACCTTTGGCGTCGATGAGCCAGTCCTCACCCGTCAGCTGGACGACCCCCATGACCAGCGCGGTCCCCACCGCGGAGGCCGCGGTCGGGTAGCCGTACAGGACTTTCCCGTTGCCGCCGGACTGGGTGTGCAGGAGTCCGTTGTCCCGCAGCAGGTCGCAGCCGCGCTCGAAAACGGTTTCGTGTTCGGAGGTGACGAAGGCGCGCACGGCGGGCAGCCGGGCGGCGGTGTCCATGGCCACCGCCAGGATCGACCGCTGCACGGCGGTCGCGCCCTCCGGTATGGCCGTCACGGAGATCCGGTTGGTGTCGTTGACTTCCAGCGCGCCCCGCTCCACCAGGTCGACGACCACCGCGTCCACGGCGCGCGCCGGTCCGCCGGTGAGCAGCGCGGTCTCGAACAGGCCCAACCGGAGCTCGTCCACCACGTCCCGGCCCCGCGCTCGCGCCCGCACCCGGTCCCTCCGGATCAGCCACGCGGGTGGCGCGCAGAACAGGACGAAGACGACAACCCAGGCCCACAACACGACGCCGCTCCCCCTGTTCCACCCAGCCGTAGCGGGAACAGTAACGATCACCGGCCGCTCTCGTTGGCAGAACGGCGAAGCCGGTCTCGCGCCTCCCCGCCATCCGGGTTACGGGCGGCGCGGGCCGCTGGTACTGCTGAACATCTCGGACGACGGGGGATGGGAGATCTCACATGGCTTGGCGAAGGCGGATCACGGCGGCGGTGGCCGTGGTGTCCATAGCGGGAGTGTGCCCGGTGGGCGCGGCTACGGCGAACGCCGCAACCCCGGCGACCAACGGGACGAAGGCGGTCGCCGGGGTGGTCACGCTGGTCACCGGTGACCGCGTGCGGCTGGTGACCGGCCCGGGTGGGCGGACGGCGGTGGAGGTCGAACCCGTCGTGGGACGGGAACACATGGGGTTCCTGCGGGACGGCGACCTGCTCATCCCGGCCGACGCGCAGCCGCTGATCGACGCGGGCCGGTTGGACCCCCGGCTGTTCGATCTACGCCGGTTGCCCCACGACTCCCCGCCCCCGCTGATCGTCACCGACAACACCGAGCGCGCACCGGTTCCCGCCACCGCGGTCCGGGCGCTGCCCAGCGTCGACGGTGCCGCGCTGCGGCCGGAAACCGGCTTCTGGCGCTGGTTCACCGCGTCCCGGGCGTCCGTGTGGCTGGACGGCACCGCCCGCCCGACCCTCGACGTGAGCGTCCCGCAGATCGGCGCGCCGACCGCGTGGCGGGCCGGGTTCACCGGCGCGGGCGTCACCGTCGGCATCCTCGACAGCGGTGTCGACGGCGCCCACCCGGACCTGGCGGGCAAGGTCGTCGAGCAGGCCGACTTCACCGGAACCGGGTTGGCGGACCAGCTCGGCCACGGCACGCACGTGGCGGGCATCATCGCCGGCACGGGCGCCGCGTCCCAGGGCAAGTACAAGGGTGTCGCGCCGGACGCGAAACTGTTCAGCGGCAAGGTGTGCGCCGAGCAGGGCTGCCCCGAGTCGGCGGTCATCGCCGGTATGGAGTGGATCGCGCCCAAGGCCCGGATCGTCAACATGAGCCTCGGCAGCGGGTACAGCGACGGCACCGACCCGGTGTCGCGCGCCCTCAACGACCTCTCCGCGCGCTACGGCACCCTGTTCGTCGTCGCCGCGGGCAACGACCGGGCGCTCGACCTCCCGGACCCGCTGGCGTCCGTGACCTCCCCCGCCGCCGCGGACCGGGCGCTGGCCGTGGGCAGCGTGACCAAACAGGACACCACCAGCCCGTTCTCGCCGCGCCAGCCCCGGCTCCGGGACTACGCGGTGAAACCGGACGTCGCCGCGCCCGGCAGCGACATCGTCTCCGCGCGCGTCACGGGCACCCCGGCGGGCGACAAGGCGCCGGTCGACGACCACTACGCGGCGCTGTCCGGCACGTCGATGGCCGCACCGCACGTCTCCGGCACGGCCGCCCTGCTCGCCCAGCGCCGCCCCGGCCTGGCGCCGGACCTGGCCAAGGCCACCATCGTCGGCACCGCGAAGCCCACGGCGGACGTGTTCGAGCAGGGCGCGGGTCGGGTCGACGCGGCCCGCGCCGTCGCCCAGGACGTGACCGCGCTGGACAACGGGCTGGCGTTCGGGTTCCTGCCGTGGCCGCACAACACGCGCCTCGGCAAACCCCTGACCTACCGCAACGACGGCGACCGCCCGGTGACGCTGAACCTCGCCTCGGACTCGCCGGTCTTCACCACCTCCGCGCGCCAGGTCGTCGTGCCCGCGCACGGCACCGCGCAGGTCACGGTGGAGGCCAACACGGCGGGCCTGTCGGGCAGGCGCGGCGGCCGGATCACCGCGACCGCCGACGGCGTCGTGGTCCAGACCGCCGTGACCGCGGTGCTCGACACCGAGAACTACGCCTTGGAGGTCCGGCTGCGCGGCCGGACCGGCACGAGCGCGTCCACTGTGGTCAAGGCGGTGAACGTCGACACCGGGGCCGCGCTGCCGGTCCGGCTCACCAACGGCGTCGGCATCGCCCGCCTGCCCAAGGGCCGCTACGACGTCAACGCCCTGGAGCTCTCGGACCAGAACGACGTCACCCTGCTGTCGCAGAGCGGTGTCGTGGTCGACCGCAACACCTCGGTCTCCCTCGACGCCACCAAGGGCCAACCCGTCTCCACCACGGTCGACGGCGCCCAGCCGACCTTCGTCACCGGTGAACTCACGCTGGTCTCCGGCACCCCGGACCGCACCAGCGCCCTCAGCTGGTACTCCAGGGCCGGGCAACGGCTCTACACCGTGCCGACGAAGAAGGTCACCGACCACACCTACCTCACGACGTACCGCACGACCGTCACGACCGACGAGGCCATCTACAACCTCGCGTTCCTGGTCAACGGAGCCATCCCCGACGGCAAGTTCACCGTGCGCAAGCGCGACCTCGCCCGCGTCGACGCCCGCTACTACCTCCAGGGGACGGCGACCCAGGGCCAACGCGCCGACTACGCCAACATCGACGCGCCCAGCGCGAACTCCGCCATCTACGACCCCCACCCGGTCGCGCTGCCCGGCACGCGCGTGGAGTACTTCACCGCGTCGCCGTCGGTCCGGTGGCTGCACGTGGGTGTGCTGTTCCCGCCGGACGTCTCCGACGCCGAGAACACGGTGTCCTACCGGGTGTACACCCCGGGCCGCTACACCTCGCACTGGCACCGGGCGCCGCTCGGCCCGGCGTTCGGCGCCGCCGACCTCGGGTTCGGCGTGGTGCGCGGCGACGGCGCGCTCTCGGTCGCCCTCGCCCCGCTCTCCAGCGGCGACCCGGACCAGTTCACCATCCCGGCCGCCGCGGTCACCGGCACCACCGAACTCAGCCGCGACGGAACCGTGCTCGGCACCAGCGACCTGCCCGGCTTCGGCGCGTTCCCGATCCCGGACTCACCCGGCACCTACACCCTGCACACCACCGCCAAGCGGTCCGTGCCGTGGTCGGTGATCGGTACCGCAGCCGACTACACGTGGACCTTCCACGAGGCGGGTGCCGCCACGCCCACGCCCGCACCGCTGCTGGTGGTGCGGGTCAGCGCGGAGGTCGACGACCAGGGGCGCGCACCGGCGGGCCGCCTGTACGGGTTCCGGCTCGACGCGCAGCACCAGCCCGGTTCCCCGGTGTCGAAGCTGACGGGTCTGCGCACCGAGTTCTCCGGTGACGACGGCAAGACCTGGCAACCCGCGCTCACCATCCACAGTGGAGACGGCGTCGGCGCGGCGCTCCTGCGCAACCCGAACACCCCCGGGTTCGTGTCGCTGCGCATCACCGCGAAGGACGCGGACGGCAACTCCGTGACCCAGACGGTGATCCGCGCGTACCAGACGGTGTAGGACGGCTAGCTGGGAGCTGTCACCCAGGCGGCTCCCAGCAACGCCACCACGAACCCGGTCCCCAGCAGGGCGGCCAACCGGTTGGCGTAGCGGGTCCACTGCTCGTCCCAGTCACCCGGGTAGTTCAGGTTCGCCGTCGTCATCAACGCGCGGCCCAGCCCGAAGCCCACACCGACCCACAGCGCGCCCGACAGCGGCGCGGTCAGCAGAACCGCCAGCCCGGCCACGTACGGCAGGCCGCTGGGCAGGTAGGTCCGCGCGCCGGTGCCCATCTCGATCCCGAACTGGAGCGGACCGAGCAGGCGGCCGAGCCGGAACACGCTCTCCGGTACCAGCCGCCGGTTCTCGGGCAGCGTGAACCGCAGCACGCGCACGTCCCGCAGCACCACCGCGAGCAGCGCGACCCCGATCAGCACCCACCTGACCGGCTGCGGGACCGGCGCGCGCAGCAGCGACCCGACCACCAGCAGAACCACGGCGCTCAACGCGCCGCCGACGAGCAGACCGGCGCGGAACGCCAGCGCGGGAACACCTCGCCAGACCGGCGAGGCCAGCACGAAGGCCGAGTTGCGGCTTCAAGTGGAGCCGGACGTGGCGAACCCGGCGGTGGCGCCGAGGAACAGCCACGACAGGAACCCGACGCCCAGCACCGCCGACGACGCGCCACCCAGGGTGGCGGCGAGCAACGCGCTCGCGAGCGCCAGCGGGTGCCAGGGCATCAGACGCGGGACCGGCAGATCGTGAGGTAGGTGAAGCCGGACTGGTCGGCGCCCCAGTAGGTGCTGAACCCGTCGGAGCAGCGGTAGACCTTGCCGTCCGGGGTGGTCCAGCGCCAGGCGTTCTTCATCGACGTGGTGCCGCAGGTCGTCGACACCGGCATGTGGTCGACCTGCACGTCACCGACGAGTTCGGTGCCGTACTTGTGCCACCCGGCCTCGCAGAAGTCGCTGCTGCGCCACGCACCGCCGACGCACGCGGCGTAGGCGTTGACGAACTCGCCGCCGGTGTCGGGGTCTTGGTCGTAGCCGCTGGGGTAGCCGTCGCGGCAGTCCGTGCGGTCCCAGCCCTGCAACGCGTTCGGCCCGGTCTCGGCCCGCGCGCGGCGGGGCAGCGCGAGGGTGGCCGAGCCGATGGTGGCCGCGCCCAGCGCGATCGCGCGGAGGACGGTCCGGCGCCTGCGCGGCCCCTTGAAGTCCTTGAGCACCCCGGTCCGGCCGGTCCCGGACTCGTGGTCAGGAATCCGATCGAGCGTCAACGCCATCGCGTACCCCCCATTCCGCAAGGATTTCGGCAACCTGGGTCTCCCGGACGGGCAGCGCCATCCGGCTCACCCGGCCGGTGCCGTCGACCAGCATCAGCACCGGGGGCGACAGGTGCGCGACACCGCGCCAGGCCTCCCGGTCGCGGACGACCTGCAAAGCCGTGTCCCAGGCCTCGGGCGACTCGTGGGTCAGCAGCACGCCGTCGCGCAGTTCGCGGGCGACCGCGACGCACAGCGGGCACCCCGAGTCCGCGGCCAGCACGACCCGACCCGCGAACCTGGGCCCCAGCACCAGGTCCGGGCGGGTCGCGGTGTAGCCGGCGGGATCGCGGGCGACGGCGGCGCGCAGCAGGCGCACCTCGCGCAGCACCGCGCCGAGCCCGAGGAACAGCAGGACGATGGCCGCCCACGTGATCACGTGGAAGGCGGTGATCGGGCTCATGCCTTCCGCCAGGCCACATCGATGCCGTCGAGCCAGTCGAGCCGCTCCCGCTCGGCGCGGGCGGTCGAGTCGGCGAACTGGACCTCGGCGACACCGGCCGCGCACCCCAGCAGGAACCCCTGGCCCGGCTTGCCGGATCGGCCAACGGGCAGCTGCACCTTCCAGACCTCGCCGTGGCGCGTCGGCGCGCCCGCGTGGTTCGGGACGTGGTCGCGGGTCTGGCGCGGGCCGGGCACGGCCACCGAACCGAAGTCCTTGACGGCCACGACCACGGACTCGCTCATGGCGTCGAGCAGGGTCATCGACCGCGCCGCGACCCGCATGCCCGCGGGGTCGTCGGTGACGCGCAACGAGTTGAACAGGGAGAACACCCGGTCGCGGCGCGGCGCGGGCCCGGCGAAGACGGTCATCAGCTCGTGGTAGTCGCCGAGCAGCGTGGCCATCGACGACTGCCCGTCGCGCGCTTCGGCGACCACGACCTCCCGGCCGTGCACCAGGAACCGGTCGGTCGTGGTGGCGGGCGCGACGTGGGTGGCGGCGAACTCGTGGTAGCCGCGCGACCCTATCTGGAAGCCCGTGCCGTAGGAACCGCCCGCGAACCGGACGGACGCGGCCACGCTCGACACGGGTCCCACGTCCGGCATCACCAGGGACAGGCGCGAACCACTGGGGGCGACGAGGTCCAGGCGCAACGGCGTGCTCACGCGAAGTGACGCTAGAGCAACGACCAGCCGTGATCAACCGGTTCGGCCGGGATTCCGCTTCACACAACGGTTTTCCGCCGACGGACCCGACTGCGGTTCACATTCACGTCCGCGCGCGGAGCCGCCGGGTGTTGTCCGACAGCCGGGTCGTCACGCCCGCGGCATCGAGGAAGTCCAACAGCGCCAACGCGATCCGTCGATTGGTGCCGAGCGCCTGTCGGGCCTGGCTCGTGGTGAAGGGCTGCGCCAAGCCCGCCAACTCCACGGCGGCCGCTCCCGCCGCCGCGCTCGACAGCACGACGCCATCGGCCAATCGCAGCAACCGGCCCGCCCGGACGGCCGCCGCGACCTCGTCCCGACCGAGCCCGGTGACCGGTTGGAACGGTGTGACGGCTGCGAGATCGAGCGCTTTCCGCACCGATTCGGGCAATTCGACCTCGGGTCTCCCGGCGGCGGCGAGCAGCGGCGCGACGAGCCGGACATCCGGCAGCCGCAGCGCGCGGCGCAACGTCTCCAGCGGTGGACGCGGGTCCAGCGGGTGGTCCGCGCGCCACCCGGCCAGTTCGACACCGACCCGGTCGACGAGCGCACGCCAGGTGTCGGGGTCGGTGTGCCAATCGGCCGCCACCGGATCACCCGCGCGGCCCAACGCCTTCAGCTGGGCCGTGCGGTGGAAGGGCAGGCGGGCGAGGCGATCGAGGTCGACCGCGGTCGCGCCGACGATCCGACGGTTCCCCGGGTCGCGGACCAGCACCCGGTCACCCAGGCGCAGCGGCAGCGGGCGGGCCAGTACGAGCCTGCTCACACCGGTCCGGAGTGGATGGACGCGGGCCGGGACGGCGGCCGTGCCGAGGTGCGCGACGACCTGGCGGGGCAGTCCGGCCACGTCCAGGTCGACCACCCGGGTCGGCCACCAGGCGTCGCGGGTGTGCAGCGCGTCGCCGCGGCGCACGGCCGCGAGGTCCAGACCACGCAGGTTGACCGCCACCCGCGCCGCGGCCGCCACCTCGTCCCGAGGTGCGCCGAGGGCGCGCAGGCCCTTGATCCGGACGGTGTCGTCGCGCAGCACGAGTTCGTCGCCCACCCGCAGCGTCCCCGCCTGGAGGGTGCCGGTCACCACGGTTCCCGCGCCCGCCACGGTGAACGACCGGTCCACCCACAACCGGATATCCCCGTCCACAGCGGGCACCGGGAGTCCCGCCGCGAGCGCGTCCACCGCGGCCCGCACCTCGTCCAGGCCGCTGCCCGCGCCCGTCACCACCGACGGCACGGCGCCGAGCGAGGTCCGCGCGATCCGGTCCAGCGCCGTGCGGCGGATCGCGTCCGGGTCGGCGAGGTCGGCCCTCGTAACCACGAGCAGCCCGTGCCGCACGCCGAGGGCGTCCAGCGCCAGCAGGTGCTCCTCCGCCTGCGGCATCCACGGCGCGTCGGCCGCGACGACGAACAGCACCGCGGGCGCGGGGCCCACGCCCGCCAGCGTGTTCGACACGAACCGCTCGTGGCCCGGCACGTCGACGAACGCGACCTCCCCCGCGCGCGGCAGCGTGGTCCACGCGAAGCCCAGGTCGATGGTCAGGCCCCGGCGGCGCTCCTCGGCCCAGCGGTCGGGTTCCACGCCGGTCAGCCGCCGCACCAGCGTGGACTTGCCGTGGTCGACGTGGCCCGCGGTGGCGATCACGTGCACCGGAGCACGGCCTCCACCAGCGCCTCGTCGCCCGGGTGCGCGGGCACCGCGCGCAGGTCGAGCAGGCACCGCCCGCCCTCGACCCGCCCGACGACCGGTGTCCGGTCCAGGCGCAGCGCCTCGGCGTAGCGGTGCGGCAGGCTCACCGCCGCGCTGGGGAACTCCACCCCGGGCGCTCCCCCGCCGCCGATGACCGACACCGACGGCACGGCCCGCGCGTCGACCCCGCGCGCCACCAGCTGTCGTGACATCTCTTCGGCTCTGGCCCGCAGGTCCGGTTCGCGAGCCGCCACGGCCTCCGCGACGGGTGTGCGCGGGTCCAGCAGGGTCGCCTCCAGCGCGGCCAGGGTCAGCTTGTCCACCCGCAGCGCCCGCGCCGACGGGTGCCTGCGCAGCCGGGTGACCAGACCGGCGTCCCCGAGCAGCAGCCCGGCCTGCGGCCCGCCGAGGAGCTTGTCGGCGCTGGCGGTGACCAGCGCGGCGCCCGCCCGCAGCGCGGAGGCGGCGTCCGGTTCGTCGGGGAGCAGCGGGTGCGGGGTGAGCAGGCCCGAGCCGATGTCGACCACCAGCGGCACGCCCAGGTCGGTCAGCTCCGCGAGGTCGGGGGCGGAGGTGAAGCCGGTGACGCGGTAGTTGGAGGGGTGCACGCGCAGGATGAACCCGGTCCGGTCGCCCACCGCGTCGGCGAAGTCCCGCGCGGTGGTCCGATTGGTCGTGCCGACCTCGCGCAGCCGCGCGCCCGTGGACTCCAGCAGGTCGGGGATGCGGAACCCGTCGCCGATCTCGACGAGCTCGCCCCGGCTGATGACGATCTCCCGGCCCTGGGCCAGCACCAGCGCGCACAGCAGCAGCGCGGCGGCGTTGTTGTTGACCACGTGGACGTCGCCCGCGTCCGGCACGGCCCGGCGCAGCGCGTGCAGCGCCGATTCCCCGCGGGGGTGCCGTTTGCCGCTCGCGAGGTCGAACTCGACGTCGGTGTACCCGGCCGCCTGGCCCACGGCGAGGATCGCGGCGCTCGACAGCGGAGCCCGACCCAGGTTGGTGTGGACCACGACACCGGTCGCGTTGAGCACCTCGACCGGTCCGCGCGGCAGGTGCGCCAAGGCCAGCTGCACCACGAGGTCGGGGTCGCTCCACCAGGCCGGGTCGGCCGCCTCGCGGATCCGCTGCTGCGCGGCGGCGACCGCGGCCTTCACCGTGGCGCGGCCGAGCCTGCGCAGCGGGTCGACCAGACGCGGGTCGGCGAGGACGGTGTCCGTGCGGGGGATGGTGCGCCTGGGGTCGGTCACGCGGCACGCCTCTCGTGGCGGAGGCGGACGGGAATCGAACCCGCCAGCGGCGGGACCCGCCGCTCAACGGTGTTGAAGACCGCGCCGGCCACCAGGCCGGGTACGCCTCCCCGGAACACGCGGTGATCATGGCACACTGCGCCGGTGACCCAGCGGCTGACCCAGTACGCCCACGGCGGCGGCTGCGCCTGCAAACTCCCGCCCGGCGAGTTGGAGCGGGTCGTGTCCGGCCTCGCCCGGACCCCGCGCGACGCCGACCTGCTCGTCGGACTCGACACCGGCGACGACGCGGCGGTGGTGCGCATCGCGCCGGACCTCGCCCTGGTGGCCACAACGGACTTCTTCACCCCGGTCGTCGACGACCCGTACGACTGGGGCCGCATCGCCGCCGCCAACGCGCTCTCGGACGTCTACGCCATGGGCGGCACACCCGTGGTGGCGCTGAACCTGCTCGGCTGGCCGCGTGACGTGCTGCCGTTGGAACTGGTCGAGGAAGTGTTGCGCGGCGGTCTCGACGTCACCGCCGAGGCGGGCTGCCACCTGGCGGGCGGGCACAGCGTGGACGACCCGGAACCCAAGTACGGGCTCGCGGTCACCGGCACGATCGATCCCGCGCGGATCATGCGCAACAGCGGGGGCACCGCCGGGGTGCCGCTGTCGCTGACGAAACCGTTGGGGCTGGGCGTGCTGAACAACCGGCACAAGGCGACGGGCGAGGTGTTCCCGGAGGCCGTCGCGGTGATGACGACGCTGAACCGCGACGCCGCGCGGGCCGCCGTCGCCGCCGGGGTCACGTGCGCGACCGACGTCACCGGTTTCGGGCTGTTGGGCCACCTGCACAAGCTGGCCCGCGCCAGCGGCGTGACCGCCGTGGTCGACGCGGCCGCGGTGCCCTATGTGGACGGTGCGCGGGCGGCGCTGCGGGACGGCTTCATCAGCGGCGGCGCGAGGCGGAACCTCGACTGGGTAAGGACGTCGGTCGACCTCGACGCGATCAGCCCCGACGAGGCACTGCTCCTGGCCGACGCGCAGACCTCCGGCGGCCTGCTCATCGCGGGCGAGATCCCCGGCGCCGTGGTCATCGGTGAACTGGTGCCCGACACCGGGCAAACCGTTCGCGTTCGCTAATTCCGCCGTGTCGTTTCGCGCGGGGCGCACCTAGTGTCCGAACCCGGTCCGCCGCTCACCGGCGGATTCTCGGACAACCACTGGGAGAGCCGAAGTGCCCGTCGTCCCCATCCTGCCGTGCGCGTCGATCGATGACGTGCAGGCGTTCTACACCGCGCTCGGCTTCGAGCTGACCTACCGCCAACTGCGGCCGAACCCGTGCCTCGGGGTGCGCCTCGACGACATCGACATACAGTTCGCGGCCATCCCCGGTTTCCACCCGGCCGACTCCTACGGCAGCTGCATCGTCGCCGTCCCCGACACCGCCGCGCTGCACGAGCGCTTCGCCGCGGGTCTGCGCGCCACCTACGGAAAGGTGCCGCTGGCGGGCATCCCGCGCATGACCCGACCCCGACCCCGCGAGAACGGTGGTGGCGGCGCGGGCTTCACCGTGATCGACCCGGGCGGCAACTGGATCCGGATCTTCCCGACCGGGCCCACCACCGCGACCACCGCCGCCCAAGGCAAACTCGCACAGGCACTGGAGAACGCCGTCGTCCAAGCCGACAGCCGCGGCGACCTACCCCAAGCCGCCAAGATCCTCGACGGCGCCCTGGCCCGCGACCCGGACGCCCCCGTGACCGACCGGGTCGAGGCCCTCGCCTACCGCGCCGAAGTGGCCATCTCCCTGGGCGACCCGGCGAAAGCGGCCACGGTGGTCGCCGAAATCGACCGGATCCCGTTGACACCGGAGCTACGGGACCGGCTGGCCACCACCTTGACCGCGGTCGAGGACCTGCGCCGGGACAACGCGCTACCGAACTGATTGTTCGTCGGAGAAGGAATTCTGTCGCCGACAAACAATCACGCCCGACCGGCGCCCGCGACCTATCGGTTCCGATCGGTGAGCCGGTGGAACGGCACCGGCGGCGCGGGCGGCGTCCCGTAGGTCGCCTGGGAGGACACGTGGGTGACCCCCGGGACGGCCGCCCACTGCCGGGCCTCGGCGGCGTTCATGGCGATCGCGATGACCCGCCGGTGCCCGGCGTTCCCGTACGGCCTGGCCGCGAGTGCCCTGTGGTACTCGCTGGTCGGCTTGTGGTGCTCGAGGCTGATGCCGTCGACGTAGCGCTCGGCGGCCGTACCCGCGGCGTAGTCCCAGATGTTGTTGTTGACGATGATGAACCGCGGGTTGATCGCCCGGCGGCTCGCGTCGAGCCTGCGGACCAGGTCGACGTTCCCCGCCGTCCAGAGCTGCTGCTCGGACTTGGACCAGGAATCCCAGTCGGCGAGCTTCGACCACGTCCGCGCGCCCACGACGTCGAGGTAGACGCCGTCGACCTTGTCCTCGCGCATCAGGTTCTCGATGTAGGCCACGACGTGGTTGCTCCACGCCAACCCGGCCCGGATGTCGGTCATGTGCGTCTTCGGCCAGTTCACCCGTTGCCCGTAGGAGGGATAGGGCCACAGCGCCGTCTTCGACAGGTCGCCGCCGTAGAAGGCGGTGTCAGCAGCGCAAACCGGGGCATCCGGCCGCTCGGTCGGCGCCAGGTAGGCCAACACCTCGGCGCCACCCGCCCGAGCCGCGGCGAATGCCGGGTCGTATCGGTTGCACCGCCCGGTGACCACCATGCCGGTCGGCTTCCCGTAGGGCGCCACACCGGAGGCGTTGTCGTAGGCGAGTCCGAGCGGGTTCGCAGGCTCCGCCACTCGGGGCGCAGCGACCGCGACCGGCGGCAACCCACCGACCACGACCGCGAACAGGGCGAACAACGACAGGGATAACCGTCGCATCAACTTGTCTCCTCGGTAGGGATGTCCCATTTCCGCCGACACATCCGACGGCCGGAATCGGATGCGGACGCTCCACCATGCCAGGCATCGCGAACACAACGGAATACCCTCGCCGAAATTCGAGTGAAGCGAAGTGGTTCCCACCAATGGACGAGTTTGGGATCTGGTTCATTGACCGGAATGGCCCGCGATTCGCACCAGGCGATCGGTCGCGACGTCGTATCCGATCAGGGGGCGGTCGCGTGCGTTCTCCAGGGTGAGCACCACGGGCTTGCCCAGCCGGCGGCCGACCGCGCGGAGGAAGCGGCAGACGGCGTCCAGCGCGCTCTGCCCCCGCGGCTCCTCGGGCGAGACGTCGACCTCGATCTCGTCGGTGCGGAAGAAGCGGACATGCGCCGACAGCTCCGGCGCCACCCTGATCCGCAGCAGGATGCCCACACGCGAGTGGGCCTTGCGGAACGGATTCCGCAAGGCCCACTCGTCGTCCGGTCAGGACATCAGGTCACGTCAGGACTCCCGGCGCCTGCTGCGGGCGCCGAAGGCCATCAGGCCGCCGACGAGGACCAGCATGATGCTCCAGCCCAGCGTGGTCACGGGGTCGCCCGCGCCGGTGTTGGCCAGGCCCGCGCCACCGCTGGTGTCCGCCGCCATGACGGCGTCCGGGGTGTCGCCACCCTGGACGTCCGGCTGGTCGGCCGGGACGTCCGCCTCGGACGGCGGCGACTGGACCGCGTCGCCGTCACCGGTGACCCCGGTGGCGGTCGCCACGTTGTGCACGTTGCCCGCGTCGACGTCCGCCGCGGTCACCACGTACGGCGGCGCCGCGCAGGTGACCGACTCGGTGGCGGCCAGCGTGGTGGTCGGGCAGACCACCCCGTCGACCAGGACGTCGCTCACCTGGATGTTCTCCAGGTCGACCGTGCCCACGTTGGTCACCAGGAACGTGTAGTTGATGACCTCGCCCTCGTCGGCCAGGCCGTCGCCGTCCTCGTCCTGCAGCGCGGCGGTCTTCACCAGGGCCAACTGCGGTTCGTCACCGGCCTGGTTCGGGTCCTCGCCGCCGGTGACGAACTCGGTGGTCGGCACGTCGCGGGTGACCGGCGGGGTGGTGACCCGGCCGCCGGTGCCCGGGGGCTGCCCGGACCCGGTCGCGATGTTGCGGACGACGCCGAACGCGATGTCGTCGTCGTTGACCACGTACGGCTCGTCGGCCGCGCAGGTGATCGTCTCACCCGGCTCCAGCGGACCGCTCGGGCAGGTCACGGCCCCGGCCTTCGGGTCGTCGATCCGCAGGTCGGTCAGCGTCACGTTGCCCGTGTTGGTCAGCGTGAACGAGTAGGTGATCGTCTCGCCGATGCCCGCGAGCTCGTCGCCGTCCTCGTCGTTCAGCGCGGCCTTCTTGTCGATCGCCAGGCCCGGGTTGGCCACCGGCACCTCGGCGGTCGCCGGGGGCGTGCGCAGCGGCGGCCGGTTCGGCGGGGTGCCGAAGCCGGTGGCGATGTTGCGCACGATCTCGGCCAGCACGTCGGCCTGGGTGATCGCGTACGGGTCGTCGGCCGTGCAGATCGTCGACGCGCCCGGGGCCAGGGTGGCGACCGGGCAGGTCACCGCCCCCGCCTTCGGGTCGTCGACGCCGATGGCGCTGAGCGTCAGGTTGCCGGTGTTGGTCAGGGTGAACGAGTAGTTGATCAGCTCACCCAGGTTGCCCAGGTCGTTGGCGTCCTGGTCCTGCAGGTCGGCGACCTTGGTCAGGGTCAGGCCCGGCGCGGGCGCGGCGGTCGGGGTCTCCGTCGAGTCCGGCGGCGACTGCACCTCCGGCGCGTTCGGGTCGTCGCCCAGCTGACCGATGGCCACCGCGGTGTTGTCCACCGACCCGGCCAGGATGTCCGCCTCGGTGATCACGTGGGGGGTGACCGCCGCGCAGGTCGTCACGGCGAGCACCGCGAGCGTCTCGTCCTCGCACGCCACGGAGCCCGCGGTCGGGTCCTGGATGCGCACGTTGGTCAGCACCTGGTTGCCGTTGTTGACCACCAGGAACGTCCACCGGATCTGCTCCCCGAGGTCACCGAGGCCGTTGCCGTTGGTGTCCACCAGCCCGGCGATCTTGTCCAGCGCCAGCGCCGGGATCGCCACGTAGGTCGGGGTGTTGGTGCGCGACTCCGGCGAGGTCACCGGAGCGCCGCCCGGCGCGGTGCCGGTCGCGGTGGCCCGGTTGACCACCTCGGCGGCGGCCACGTCGGCCGCGGTCGTCACGTACGGCGCGGTGGACACGCAGGTGACGTTCTCCTGCGGGGCCAGCGTCGTGCGCGGGCAGTTGGTGCCCGCGAGCAGCCCGTCCTGGATGGCCAGGCCGGTCACCACGACGTTGCCGGTGTTGGTCACCGCGAAGGTGTAGTCGATCTCCTCACCCTCGTCGGCCAGCCCGTTGCCGTTGGTGTCCTCGAGCGCGTCCTCCTTGACCAGGGTCAGCACCGGGTTCGGGTCGAAGGTCGGCACGTTCGCCGTCACCGGCGCGGACTCCACGCGGGTGCCGTCGGGGGCCGTGCCGAGCGCGGTGGCCGCGGTGATGACCGCGCCCGCGTCCACGTCGGCCTGGGTGATGACGTAGAGCGCGCGCTCGCAGTCCGAACTCGCGCCGCCCGCCAGCAGCGGCACCGGGCAGCCGGTCTCCGGGATCCCGGTGATCGAGCCGCGGATGATGACGTCGGTCAGCGCCACGTTGCCGGTGTTGGTGGTCGTGGCCCGGAACCGCACGGACTCGCCGAGGTCGCCGAGGCCGTTGCCGTTGGTGTCGATCAGCTGGGCGGTGTAGGCCAGCCGGATCGACGGCGCCGCGACGAACACCGGGGTGCTGGTCACGACCGGCGGGGAGAGCACGACCACGCCACCGGCGCCGGTGCCCCGCGCGCGGGCGGTGCGGCTGACCGCGCCCGCCGCGCCGTCCTGGGCGGTGACGACGTACGGGAACGCCTGCACGCACTCGTGGGACTCACCGGGCGCCAGGCTCAGGTTCGCCGGGCAGCCCGCGGGGGTCGAGGCGCCGGTGACGACCTCGACGTCCACACCGGTCAGCGCGACGTTCCCGGTGTTGGTGATGGCGGAGCTGTACCGCAGCGTCTCCCCCACCTGCACCAGGCCGTCGCCGTTGGCGTCGCCCGGGGTCACGGTCTGCACGAGCACCAGCGCCGGGCGCGGCTGGAAGGTCGGGGTCGTGCTGGTCGACACCGGCGAGGTGACCACGGTGCCGCCGGGGGCGGTGCCGGTCACGGTCGCGGTGCGGCCGACGGACCCGTTCACCGCGTCCTGCTGGGTGATGACGTAGTCCGGGACCTGCGTGCACACCACGGTGTCGTTGGGCTGCAGCGCGGTGACCACGCCCGCGCACGCGTTGCCCGGGAAGTCCGGGTCGAGGACGGTGATGTTGGTCAGCGCGACGTTGCCGTCGTTGCTCACCTCGAAGGTGAAGTGGATCTGCTCGCCGACGTCGCCGAGGCCGTTGCCGTTGGTGTCGACCAGCCGCGCCACCCGCACCAGCTGGATGCCGGGCGCCGCCGCGAAGGTCGGCACGTTCGTCGTGGACACCCCGGAGTCGACCGCGGCGCCGCTCGGCGCGGCGGCGCGGGCGGAGGTCGTGGTGACGACCTGGCCCGCGGTGACGTCCGCGGCGGTGATGACGTGGTCGGGCACGGTGCAGGTGGTGTTGCCGTTGAGCGGCACCGTGGTCGCACCGCAGCTGATCGGGGCGCCGTTGTGCGTCGCGACCAGGGAGAACAGGGTGACGTTGCCGGAGTTGCGGGCCACCACGTCGTAGGTGATGCGCTCGCCCGCGTCGCCGACGTTGTTGCCGTTGGTGTCCACGAGGTGCGAGTTCGCCTGGAGGCCCAGCCCGGGGGCCGGGGTGGCGGTGGTGGTCACCGACGTCACGGAGTCGTTGGCCGGGTTGCCGTCGGTGTCGCCCGCGGCCGGTGCCACGGTCAACGCGGTGACCAGCGGGAAGTCGAACGGCACCGGGGTGGTGCCGTTGATGGTCACCGTGGCCGAGGCGCCCGCGGCCAGTGCGCCGCCCGCGCAGGTCACGGTGTTGCCCGCGGCCGAGCAGCCCGCGCCGCCGAGGCCGGTGACGCCCACCGGGACGGCGGCGGTGAGGACGAAGCCCGCGGCGGTGCCGGGGCCGTTGTTGGTCACGGTCGCGGTCCACGTGACGGCGCTGCCCGGGTCGGCGGCCTCGGGCGCGTAGACGCTCAGCGCGAGGTCGACCGCGGCGGCCGCGGCGCGCGCCCCGGCCTCGACCTGCGGCACGGCCTCGGGCGCCTGCTCGGCGGGCGCGCCGGGCTCGGTGGACCCGGGGGTCGACTCGGCGGGCTGCTCCGAAGTGGATCCGGTGGATCCGGTGGGTGCGGTGGATCCGGTGGGTGCGGTGGACTCCGCCGGGGGCGCAGGCTCCGACGGCGTGCCCGCCGGGTCGGACTGGGCCGGGTCGACCTGGGCGGGTGGCGAGTCCGGGGTTTGGCCGGTCTGCTCGGCGGCGGGGGTCGAGGTGGGCTCCTCGATGCCGGGGTCCGCCAGGACAGGGCCGCCCGTGGTCAGCAGGGCCGCGACGACCGCGACCGCCACGCCGATCCGGGCACCGGGTCTGCGATGGGGTGGTCGTGATCGTCTGCCGTCACCGTTGGTGGGGCTCTTCCACAATCGCATTCCACACCTCGCCACCTGGTCAGGTCCACTCCAGTTTTCGGAATGGTGGATTCAGAGGCTAGGGCGGATACCCCGCGAAAGGCGCGGGCAAGAACGGTTCGCCACCCGGAAGAGTGGCATAAAACCGGGAATCGTCTGCCCCTTCGGCACGGGCACTACCCCGGTTGAGCTCGAAACGGTGACGAAAGAATCACGAGAACGTCACGAGAAGCCGAAGGTTCTTCGTAATCGAAGCCTCCCGGAAGCAACGATAGTACACCGGATCGTGGGAGCGCGATACCGTAACGCTTTCAAGATCCACACGATCACGTGGTCAGGGGATGAACCGGCCAACGAACCGGCGCTGCCACGGGGTTTCCACCGCCCGGCGCGTGTAGTGCGCCCGCACGTAGGCCACGGCCCGGTCGGCGGGCACGCCGTCGACCACGGCCAAACAGGCGAGCGCGGTCCCGGTCCGCCCGAATCCGCCGCCGCACGCGATTTCCACGCGCTGCGATTCGGCCCGGGTCAACAACTCGCGCAGCACCTCGGGAAATCCGGCGCGATCGGTGGGCAACCAGAAGTCCGGCCACCGAACCCACCGGTGCTCCCATTCGATCCCGTCCGGCGCGCGGCCCAACAGGTAGAGCCCGAATTCGGGGTGCCGCCCCTCGGGGAGCGGGTTCCGCAACCCGCGACCGCGGACCAGCCTGCCCGACGGCAACCGCAGCACCCCCGTGCCCGCGGGCGACCACGTTTCCACCATTCCTACCCCCCAATCAGGTACGCCACATCGGCGTCCACGATCCGTTCCAGGTCCTCGGGCACCAGCGAGGTCCCCAGGAACCGGTCGACGATCAGCAGGCCCTTGGCGGTCCACGCCCGCGGGCCGCCGAAGTCCAAGCCCGCCAGCGCCGCCGCGACCTCGGGTTCCCCGCCTTGGCGCAGCTCCATGACCTCGCCTTGGAGCAGCAGTTCGCCGCCGCGCGCGAGACTGACCCTGGTCAGCGCGTTCACGTTCCAGAACATGCTCGCCGCTCGCCCGGCCCGGGAGAGCTCCCGGATCACCTCGGGCCTGCTGCCCTGGAACCCGTTGTCCTCCACGACGACAACCCGGTCGTCGCGCTCGACCAAGGCGAGCCACTGGTCCGTGTAGGTCTCATACATCCGGTCGACCGTGACCGGGTCGGCCGGGTCGGCGCCGAACGCGCGGATGACCTCGTCCCGCGAGAGCCCGTCGACCACGGTCACGGTCGCGCCGACCGAGATCCGCGACTCGGACACCCAAAGGTACCCCTGCTCGGGTCGCGCCTCGGGCGCGGGCTCGGGTTCGCCGCGCAGGCGGTGACCGAGACGGTCCGCGCGGGCGTGCACGACCGGCGCGCTGAACGGTTCCGCCCACACCGACACCTCGTAGTGCTCGTTGCGGTGCTGACCGTCCGGATCGGGGTCACGGCCGGCGGCGCACACGCGCACGCGGTAGTCACCGGGCCAGGGCGGTGTCGTGGACGGCCGGTGCGGACGACCCGACCACACGTCCACGTGCCTGCCGTAATGGTCGTCGGCGAGGATCGTGGCGCCGCCTGCCCGGGCGCTCCAGCTCACGTCCACGACCTCGTCCCAGAACTCGGTGCTCACCTCCGGGGCCTCGGCGAAGACGTGGAACATGGTGGTGACGGCGCCCTCCGCCTGGCCCGTGCGGATCACCACACCGCCGTCGACGGACTCGACCAGCCCGTTCTCCGCGAAGTCACCCGCCACCAGGTCCGACCCCTCGGTCAAGGCGATGACGTGGTCCCGGACGGGAGCGCGGCCGTGCGCCGAGCCGGGCAGCAGGTAGTCCGCCCGGGTGCGTTCCAGCACGGCCCGCTCGTAGGTCGCGGGCATCGGGCGGGCGCGCAGCAGCCCGACGGCCACGCCCAGCGCGACCGCGACGATCTCCGGTGTGCCACCCCCGAGTCCGCGCAGCACCGCGCTCGACACGGCCACGGCGGCCGCGAGGTGGGCTGCGCCGTGCGCGGCGGCGACCGCGGTCTCGTCACCTACGTCACCGACCACCAGCAAGGGTGCCACGCGCCCGTGCGCCGCCACGGCGGCCGCGGTCGACTCGATCAGGTCCAGCGCGCCCGGCCACCGGCC
Organism: Actinokineospora auranticolor; assembly: GCF_041897805.1. Lineage (GTDB taxonomy): Bacteria > Actinomycetota > Actinomycetes > Mycobacteriales > Pseudonocardiaceae > Actinokineospora > Actinokineospora auranticolor. The sequence continues at coordinate 4,016,047 of NZ_CP154825.1, read as the reverse complement.
GCCCACCATCTGGATCGCCCGGCGCGCCTCGGACTCGCCGCCCATCGACAGGGTCAGGAAACTGGTGTACGCGGGTGGCACCAAGAGCTCCGCCACACTGGCGGGGGCGTTGAGAGCCAGGTGGTCGACTGCCAGCTCCAGCGCGCCGTGCAGCCGATCGACAACGGTGGCGGGCAACTCGTGCAGTTGTGCCGTGACGGCGTGCTGGTTCGAGTCCGAGCGCCAGGAAGGGCGCTCCGCGGTTCCCGCTCGGCCGAGTTCGGCGGCGGGCTTGGTCGGTATCACGGCTATGAGCGCGGGCAGGGCGTCGGCCACCGCGGCGGCGAGTTCGTCTACATCCCCCATGTGGTCATCCTGCCGGACCCGCGCGCGGGTCCGGCAGTCGACCCCGATTGTCCTCTGTGGACTAACTCGCCGCGAGCCCCGTTGCCAGGTCCCCGATGATGTCGTCGATTCCCTCCAGGCCGATGGAGAGGCGGACCAGTCCCGGTGTCACGCCGCTGATCACCTGTTGCTCCGGGGCGAGCAGGGCGTGGGTGGTGGAGGCGGGGTGGATGACGAGGCTGCGGACGTCGCCGATGTTGGCCAAGTGGCTGAACAAGTCGAGCCGGTCGACGAAGCGGAGCCCGGCGTCCAAGCCGCCCTTGAGGTCGAACGCCACGATCGCGCCGACCCCTTGCGGGAGATAGCGTTCGGCGTTGCCGTGCCAGGGACTCGTTGCCAGAGCGGCGTAGTGGACCTCCGACACCGCCGGGTGCTCGGCGAGCCACCGGGCGGCGGTCACCGCGTTGGCGGTGTGGCGGTCGAGGCGCAGGGACAGGGTCTCGATCCCGTTGAGGAGCAGGAAACTGCCCATGGGTGAGACCGCGGGTCCGAGGTCGCGCAGCAGCCTGGTGCGCAACCGCATGGCGTAGGCGAAGTCCGGGAACTCCTCGGCGAAGACGACGCCGTGGTAGGCGGGATCCGGACCGGTGAGACCGGGCCAGCGGGCGGGTTCGGCGGTGAAGTCGAAACGGCCGCCGTCGACCACGACGCCGCCGATGGCGGTGCCGTGTCCGGAGAGGAACTTGGTGGTGGAGTGCACGACGACGTCCGCGCCGTGTTCGAGCGGGCGGCACAGGTACGGCGTGGGCACGGTGTTGTCGACCACCAGCGGCACCCCGGCCCCGTGCGCGACCTCCGCGACGGCGGCGATGTCGAGGACGTTGCCGCGCGGGTTGCCGACGGTTTCCGCGTAGAGCGCCTTGGTCTCGGGGCGGAGGGCGGCGCGCCACTCGTCGAGGTCATCGGGGTCGCGGACGAAGGTCACGGCGACGCCGAAGTCGGCGAAGGTGTGCTCCAACAGGCCATGGCTGCCGCCGTAGAGGGACGCGGCGGACACGACGTGGTCGCCCGCGCGCGCGAGGTTGAACAGCGCCAACGCCGTCGCGGCCTGCCCGCTGGCCACGGCGACCGCCGCGACCCCGCCCTCGAGGTCGGCGACGCGCTCCTCCACCACGGCCGTGGTGGGGTTGGCGAGGCGGGTGTAGGCGTAGGACTCCAGGTCCCGCAACGCGAACACCTCGGCCGCGTGGCGCGCGTCGGTGAAGGTGAAGGACGTGGTCTGGTGGATGGGCGTGGCGCGCGCCCCGGTCGTCGGGTCGGGCCGCGCCCCGGCGTGCACCTGCCTGGTGGTGAAACCCCACTCGCTCACGCGCGCTCCGCCTGCACGTCGGCCCACCAGCGCTGGGCCACCTTCGGGTGCGACCGCAGCCAGCCGACCAGCGCGTTCTCCCCGAACGCCGCCAGCAGCGGGTTGTCGGCGTCCTGGCTGACCCCGCGCGCCTGCCCGGCGAGGTCCGCCGGGAGCTCGATGGCCTCGACGACCGCGTCCAGCCGGGGGCTGAGGAAGTACGGGATCGAGTACCGGTCCACGCCGACGGCCGGGCTCACCACCCGGTGCCGGGTCGCCACCAGGTAGCCCCGGGTCGCGATCTCCAGCATCTCGCCGATGTTGACCACGAACGTGCCGGGGACGGGGGTGGCGTCGATCCAGCCGCCGTCGGAGTCCTGGACCTGGAGTCCACCTATGTCGTCCTGCTGGAGCAGCGCCAGGTACCCGTAGTCCTTGTGCGCGCCGACCCCCTGGTCGACCTCCGGCGCCGCCCGCCCCGGGTACCGCACGACCTTGGTGTGCGAGGCGGCCTCCTCGTCGAACCACCGGTCGAAGTACGCCTCGTCCTGCCCCAGCACCAGGGCCAGCGCCCGCAGCAGCTCCCGGCTGATCCGCAGCGCCTCCGCCTGCCAGCGGAGCACGGTCTCCCGCAGCTCGGGCAGCGCGGCGGGCCACTGGTTGGGCCCGACCAGCCGCTGCCACACCGGGTCGGACGGCCCGAGTTCGAGCGCCGCCCGCTCGGGCCCGATGTCGAGCTGCTCCCGCCAGTCCGCCACCCCGTTCGTCAACTCCTGCCCGGTCCGCGTGTACCCCCGGAACTGCGGCGAGTTGACGTTCTCGATGGCCAACCGGTCCTCGACCGGCAACGCGAAGAACGCCCGCGCGACGGCGAAGACCCCGTCCACCACCTCATCGGGCATCCCGTGCCCGGTGACGTAGAAGAACCCGACGTGGTGCGCCGCGTGCCGGAGTTCGTCGAGGAACGCCGCGCGGTCCTCGGGGGCGGCGCGGAAGCGGGAGAGGTCCAGGACCGGGAGCGCGGGGGTCACGTCAGCAGCCTAGGGCGGTCGGTCGTCGTTCCCACATCCCGGACTACTCCCCCGAATGGCTGATTCGGCCCGCCGTGCCACCGGCTTCGCACATTTCGACAATCGCGTTTGTGGATTACTGGCCGAAAATACAAAGGATTCTCGAATGTGGCCGTTTTCGGTAGCTTTCACCCGTCGTCCCTGATCGAGAGGAACCCCCGGTGCGCTTCTTCAACCGCAGACACGCGCTGCCCGCCGCCCTGGCGCTGGCGAGCGCGGGAATCTTCACCGCCGTCGTGCTCGTCCCGGCGGCCGCCGCGGGCCAGGCGGCGACCACCGGTTCGAGCACCACCGTCACCACGACCCCGCCCAGCTCACCGCCGTCGACCACCGGCACGTGGGACCCCTGCTACCAGGGGCCGCCGTCGAGCCCGCCGTCCGGCACGACCTACCTCGCCCCCGCCGAGACCTCGACGCAGCCCAGCAGCACCATGCCGCCGCGCCCGCCGTACCCGGGTGAGAACTTCGCCCTGTCCGGGGTGGCCCGGTCGTCGTCGAACTACACGCAGTACTACACGCCCGCGAAGGTGAACGACGGCAACACCGGCACCGCGAGCAACTGCCAGTACGCCTGGATGAGCGCCAACCGCTCCATGGACAACCCCGAGTGGGTCGCCGTCACCTGGAACGACCTGCGCAGCGTCAGCCACGTGGCCGTCTACAACTCCCTGGGGCTGGAAACCCGCGACTTCGACATCCAGCTGCTCAGCGAGAACGGCCGGTCGTGGGACACCGTGGCCACCTACAACAACAACACGAACACGGTCGTGAAGTCCTGGTTCGGCGCCCGCAACACCAGGGGCGTCCGCGTGCTCGTCAAGGTGGGTTCCACCAACGTGCCCTCCATCGCCCGCGTCAACGAGATCCAGGCGTTCGCGTACTGACCACCGTGCCGTGCTCGGCGGCGGAGTTGCCTCCTCCGCCGAGCACGGCGTCAGCCACCAGCGCGCGGTGGCCAAGCCGGCCGCAGCGAGCTTTGCCGGATGCCCCGAGCAGCACACCGCCGGGGGTTGGTACGCCCCTGGCCGGCTCAGATGTCGCCGGTGGACCCCTGCAGGTACTGGTCGGACCACTTCCGCTTGAGGCGGAGGCTGGCGATGTTCACCCTGTCCCGGACAAAACCCATGGGGCGCCGGATGTCGACGATCAGCACCACCCGCGGTTCGTCGCTGGTGTTGTGCACCTCGTGCTCGAAGGTGTCATCGATCAGGATGCTCTCGCGTTCGCGCCAGGTGTGGTACTCGGAGCCCACGCGCAGGCTCGGGGGGTTCTCGGTGGGGACCGAGAGGGCCAGGTGGTAGCGCAGGATGCCCGCATAGGGGCCGCAGTGCGCCTTGAGGCCGACGCCCGGTTCCAGTACCGAGATGAAGGCGTTCACGACGCTCGGGGTGTTCTCGGCGAAGGAGACGACGGTGGGGCAGTCCCGGTACGCCATCGGGTTCGGCACGCCGAGCATGTACGCGTAGTACAGCCGCCAGTCGGTGGACACCTCGGCGGCGCGGATCGGGTCTATGTCGGCGTAGCGGGCCAACCCGCGGGCGCGGACCAGCGCCTCGACCTCCGCCTTCACCTGGTCGTAGCGCGCCTCCAGGGCCCGGGCCTGGGGGAACAGCTCGTACGGCGACATTATCCGGAACCGGTTCTGCTTTCCACTGGCGCGCAAGAAGTACGAGTTGAGCGCCTGCCGCACCACCGGCTGGTTGACACTGAGCGAACCCTTCACCTTTTCTCCCCTGGTTGTCCGACTTGATCCCTACCCGGCGCGGGGCGCAGCAGGCGCCGCAGCAGCAGCGCGCAGCCCGCGATCGCCACCCCCCACACCACGATCACCACCCGCACGGCCACCACCGCCATCAGCGCGCCCAGCCCGAGCGCCAGCACCAGCAGCACGGCCGACAGCACCAACTGGGACACGGCCAGGATCCGGCCGGTGTGCTCCGGGGGCGCCTCGGCCTGCGCGTGCGCGCGGAACAGCACCAGCGACCCGAGGGCGGCCGCGCCGACGACCGCCGCGAGGGCCATCGACCACGGCAGGTCGCGCGCCGCCGCCAGCAGGGCGACGGTCGCGCCGGTGACCGCCAGCGACCCCGCCAGCAGACGGGTGCCCTCGCGCGGTGGTGCCATCCGCGCCAGCACCAGTCCGACGACGAACGCGCCGACCCCCCAGGCCGCCTCGATCAACCCGTAGGCCGCGGCGTCCATGTGGTTGTCGTCCTTGACGAAAGCGGGCAGCACCGCGTTGATGCCGGAGATGAGGCTGCCCGGCACCGCGACGAACAGCGTCGTCCACAGCAGGGCGGGCCGTCCCCGCAGCACACCCCACGCCTCGGCCATGTCCCGGAACAGCAGCCCCGCGGTGCGCCGCCGCGCCACCCCGGCCACCGCGGGCAGGCTGACCACGAGCAGCCCCGCGGTGGTCAGCACCCGGCCCCCGGCGCCGAGCAGCAGCGGGTCGGCCTCGCCGAGCAGGGACACGGCCGCGCCCGCGACCGCCGCCCCGATGAACACCCCCACCTGCGACGCGGCCTGCCACAAACCGTTGGCGCGCAACAGCGCCGCCCGGTCGAACAGCTGCGGGAGCAGCGCGCCGTAGCTGGCCGACGAGAGCGAGTACAGCCCGTTGACCCAGGCGGAGGCCACGAGCAGGTGCCAGGTCTGCAGCTGACCGGACGCGGCCAGCACCGGGATCACCGCGACCGCCGGGATCCGCGCCGCCTCGGTCACCGCGGTCACCGCGCGCCGCGAGTAGCGGTCGATGAGCGGCCCGCCGAAGAACGCCGCCGGGATGCCCGCCGCCGCGTTGAGCGCGGCCATCGCGGCCAGCGCCACCGGCGTGCCGCCGACCACGATCACCAACCAGCCGAACACGACCAGGTCGAGCCCGGTGCACAGCGTGGACAGCACGCGGGTGCCGAGCAGCAGCGCGAACGCGCGGTCGCGGTTCATCGACCGACCGTCCCCCGATCGACGACCCGGGCCAGGTCCGCGGCGACCTCCGGTGGGCACTGCTCGCCGAGTTCACCGAGCAGCGACCGCGCGGTGGCCCGGTTGTGCGCGACCTCCCTCGCCGCGGACCACCCCGGCGGCGGGCGGAGCAGCACCGACCACACGGGAACCGGCACACCGCCGCGCCGCAGCTTCTGCTCGTACCCGGCCACGCCGAGGTCGAGGTGGCGCGCGCCGTGCCGCAGGCCGTACCGCACGGGTTCGTGGACCATCAGGTTGAAGTACTCGGCGTGGCGGCCGACCCGCGCGTAGTCGAGCCCGACGGAGCGGCCGATGAGCGCGGTACCGCGCGCCACGCAGGACATGAACCCCACGGCCTGGTCCTCGTGCCTGCACACGAAGGCGAGCAGCGCGTCGCCGAACACCGAGCGGATCCGCCGGTACCGGTCGACGAACAGCGCGACGTCGCCGTAGCTGCCGTGCCTGCGCTGGGTGTTGGTCTGCAGGCGGGCGAGTTCGACGACGTTGTCCTCGGTGATGGGCTCGACCCGCACCACCCGCCCACCCCGGGCCAGCAGCCGCCGTTCCCGGCGGACCAGTTCCCTGGTGCGGGGGCGCAGCAGCGCCTCGTACTCCGCCTCGGTGGCGCGCGGCAGCGGCACGTGCACGCGCACCGCGGTCAGCAGCACCGGCAGGTCCGGCAGGTGGTGGCGCACCCTGGCCACGTCCGCCTCGGTGAGGTGCGGCACGACGACCGTCCCGCGCGCCGCGTCGGCGACCCGCGCCACCGCGGCGGCCCAGCCCGCGAGGTCCCCGGTGCCCGCCGGGGCGGTGCCGTAGCCGGAGGCGCTGCCGACGACGGTGACCGGCTCCCACCGGCGGGCGGCGGGGTCGTCCACGCCCACGCCGCCGAACAGCGCCCCCGGGTGCAGGTGCGCGTTGGCCGGGCCGCTGGTGTAGCGGTACACGGGCACGACCGCGCGCAGCTCGCCGCAGGCGCGGACCACCACCGCGCTCTCCCGCGCCCCGTTCTGCCCGCGCATGGCGAGGTTCCAGGACCGGGACGAGTAGAAGCCGATACCGGTGTCGGGCACCATGGCGTCCCACTGCGCGGGGGTCTCGCGCGGGTCGCACTCGGTGATGTCGAACCGGGTGTCACCGCGCGGCGCGGCCGCTGTCACGAGCCTGGCCCCAGCAAGGCGACCTGGTGCCTGGGGGACAGTCCCATCCGGACCTTGAACGGCTCGTTGAGCCTGCCGCACTCGGCGACCTCGACGTCGGTCGACCACATGAGTTCGAGCATGTCGCCCCACATCCGGTAGTACGGGCTGAACCCGAGCTCCGGCCGGTCGCGCAGGTAGCCCGCGGCCCAGTACTGCAGCCGCTTGCGCTCCAGGAACGACACCCCCACCGACAGCGTCGCGCCGTCGCGGTCCTGGACCTCCAGCACCCGGACCGGTTCCCCCAGTTCGCGCAGGAACGCCGCCAGCTTAGGCGGGTTGTAGTACTTCGGGGACCCCGCCTTGGTCGCGGTGGCCGCGACGAACTCCATGAGCGCGGGCAGGCCGGGGTAGTCCGCGCGGTGCACGAGGCTGCGCGCGCCGTGGTCGGCCGCGCGCCGCAGGTGCCGGGCGAACTCGCGGCGCATCGAACTCCGCAGGGAGGCCAGGTAGGTCGGCAGGTCCGGGGCCTGGTCCCGGTGCAGCACCCACCGCGGTACCAGGACGGTCGACCGCGAGCCCGCGCGCACGAGCGCCGCCGCGGCGGGCGACCGCTCCTCGACGTTGATGAACGCCCACCGCGCGCACCCGACCTCCGCCGCCTGCTTCCCCAGCTCCGCGCACAGCGCGCGCAGCGACCACTCGTCCCGGGCGAGCACCCGCGCCCCGGGGCAGTGCCACATCGGCGACAGGAACGCCGACTCGCCCTCCGCCAGCCCGAGCACGCTCAGCGGGTCGCCCTGGATGTAGGCGGGGGCGGCGGCCAGCAGCGCGCCCTCGCGGTCGCGCACCTCGACGTAGCGTGGGCGCGCGATGCTCTGCACCGGGTTGTGCTCGTAGGCGCGCATGAACCCGATGGTGTGGAAGACCGGGGCGTCGAGGTCCGCGGCCAGCTCGTCCCAGTCCGGCGGGAGGTCGTCGGCGGAGAAGCGGACGTGGGTCCGCAGCCGTACGCCGGGCGACGAGGTGGTCGGGTTCTCGGTCATCGGTGGCTCCTCCGGTGGGTGCGTCGGCGCCGGGTCGACGACCGGGCGCCGCGCGGGCGTTGTCGGCTCAGTCCCGGCTCCGGGATGGCGAACCCGGTCCGCCCGCCGCGGCGCGCGTGGACCGGTGGTGGGGCTCCCCCGCGGCGCCGGTCGCCGGGTCGACGAGCAGCCGCCGCACCGCGGCGCGCACGGCGGTCGGGTCGAGTCGGATCGGGGTGCCGCTGACCCGGTTCGACGCGAGGCCCTCGGCGACCACGACGTCGACCAGGTGGGTGCCGTTCGCCGACCCGCAGCGCGTCGGCAGGCCGCGGGCCGCCAGCAGGTCGGTGACGACCCGGCCGAGGTCGCGCCCGTCCGCCCGCAGGAGGCGGCGCAGGGTGTCGAGCACCGGGTCGGGCAGGGTGCGCTCGTCCGGTGCCGCGGTCTCGACCATGGGCGCGAGCCAGGTGAGGTTCAGCGCGCACGCGTGGCCGTGCCGCACGCCGAGGTGGGTGGTGAGCGGGTAGGCGAGGGCGTGCGCCGCCGTGGTGCGGGTGCGGTCGATCGCCCGGCCCGCGAGCAGCGCCGCCGCGCTGAGCCGGTCGCGCTCGTCGGCCGCGGGGGTCGGCGCGGCCCCCTCCAGGATCGGCACGAGCAGGTCGAGCGCGGCCACCGCCCACGCCCGCGACTCGTCGGTGGCGCGGCTGGACCACAGCGACTCCACGGCGTGGGCGAAGGCGTCGAAGGCGCAGCACCAGGTCTGCTCGGGTGGGCAGCTGTCGGTCAGCGCCGGGTCGACGAGCGCCGCGTCGGCCTGGACGCCCGCGGCGTCGAGGGACAGCTTGTGCCCGTCGCGGTAGAGGGTGGCGAACCTGGTCACCTCGCTGCCCGGGCCCGCGGTGGTGGGCACCAGGACCAGGCGGGCGTCGGTGCGCGGGCCGTCGGTGCCGCGCAGGACCCGCTCGGCCGCCGCGCGGTCGGCGGGCAGCGCCCGCGCCGCCTTGGCCACGTCCAGGGCGGAGCCGCCGCCGACACCGACCACCAGGGTGGCGCGGTGCTCGTGCCGGGCCCGCGCCGCCGCCAGCGCCTGGTCCGCGGTCGGGTTCGGGTGGAAGTCGGTGAACAGCGCGGCGCCCGCGGGGAGCACGCCGCGCAACCCGAGCCGGTCCACGGTGCCCGCGCTGGCCACGACCAGGGTGTCCGCGGCCCAGCCGGTGATCTCGTCGAGCCGCTCGAACGCGCCCCTGCCGGAGATGACCGTCATGTCGTGACCCTCCCCGCCGCCGCGCGGCGGAACCGCTCGGCGATGGTGTCGAGGCCGGTGTCCGCGGACGCCCGCGGGTGCACCTCGTCGGGGGTCGCGGTGACCTGGAGTGCGCACAGGACCGGCCCGGGCCCGGTCAGCGCGGCGTCGAGCGCGGCGGGCAAGCGGGTCCGGTCGGCGCAGTGCAGCACCCGGCGGTAGCCGAGACCGGCGCCGATCGCCGCCCAGTCGACCCCGGGCGCGGCGCTGGGCTGGCACCCGGTCGACTCGTAGCACCCGTTGTCCACCACGACGTGCACGAGGTTCTCGCCGCCCACCGCGGCCGCGGTGGCACCGGTGCCCAGGTGCATGAGGAACGCCCCGTCGCCGTCGAGCACGACGACGCGCCGGGACGGCAGGGCGCTCGCCAGGCCCAGCCCGATCGCCGCGGCGTGGCCCATCGATCCCTGCATGTACAGGGTCTCCGGGCGGTCGCGCTCGTGGTGGGCCTGGCGGGAGAGGTAGCCGGTGGTGGTGACCAGCAGGTGGTCGGTGAGCCGGTCGAGCAGCGCGGAGACGACGTCCGCCCTGGTGCACGCGTCCGCCACCGGTGGCACCACCACGGGGTCGGGGCCGCCGATCGCGCCGCGCGGGACCAGCAGGAAGAACGGCGTGCCCCGCTCCCGCGCCTCGCCCGCGCGGGCGAGGCAGTCGGCGAGGTTCCCGTCGCCCAGCACGGCGTGGGGCACCCCGAGTTCGCCGAGCAGCGCCTCGGTGCTCGCCCCCATGACCGCGTGCTGGGGTTCGTCCCGCGCGGGGTCGGGCCATCCCCGCAGGGTCATCACCACCAGCACCGGGACGTGGTAGGGCACCAGCAGCGAGGTGAGCGGGTTGACCAGGTTGCCGAACCCGGAGTTCTGGCACAGCACCGCGGCCCGCGTCCCGCCCAGTTCCCAGCCCGCCGCGATGGCCACCGCCGCGCCCTCCGACACCGCGGGCACCAGCTCGCCCGCGCGGTCGAACAGCGCCCACGGCCCGGCCAGGTGTCCACACGGGACACCCGTGACCCGGCGAACGCCCCAGGACCTCAGCGCCGCGGTGAACTCCGCGGCCGACACGACCCCGGCCATCAACCGCGCCCCAGCCACTGGCTCATCCCGGACAGCTCGAAGATGTCCTTCACCGACGCGATCGTGGACTCGATGCCCACCGTCGAGCCGTCGGCCAGCACCGCGGCCCACGCGTCGCGCACGGCGCGCACGGTGGCGCGCATCCCCTGGTTCGCGTAGATCACCATGGCGACCCCGGCCTCCTGCGCCTCCGCGACGGAGAACGCGGTGTAGGTGGTCGGTACGACCACCACCGGCGCGCGCCGCTGCCAACGGCGGGTGAACGAGACGACCTCGGACGAATCGGCGGCCTTGGAGTGCACCAGCACCGCGTCGGCGCCCACGTCGACGTAGTGGTGGCAGCGGGCGAGCGCCTCCTCGACGCCGTACCCGCAGATGAACGCCTCGGTGCGGGCGATCAGGACCGTGTCCGGGTCGTGCTGCGCCTGTTTGGCCGCGCGCAGCTTGGCGCCGAAGTCCTCGGTCGCGAGCAGTTCCTGCCCGGCGCCGAGGAAGCTGTTGAGCTTGGGGAAGACCTTGTCCTCGATGCACACCGCGGCGATGCCGACGTTCTCGTAGCGCATCATCGTGAACGCGGCGTTGCGGTCGCCGCCGAACCCGGTGTCGCAGTCGGCGACCACGGGCACCGCGGTCGCGCTCTGCATCGTCGCGGCGGCGGCCAGGAACTCCGCCATGCCGAGCAGGCTGATGTCCGGTAGCCCGTGCGCGGCGGAGATCTCCAGGCCGGAGGCCCACACCGCGTCGAAGCCCGCCTCGGCGACCAGGCGCGCGCTGAGCCCGTCGTGCGCGCCCGCCACCCGCAGCAGCCTGCCCTCGGCGAACGCCTCGCGCAGCGCCGCCGCCCGGGTCTCGACCTGCCGCACCTGGCCGCGCGTGTCCTCAGTCACTGTTCCCCCTAGGTAGGTCGTGTTCCAGTCGCCGCCGGTTCACCGCGCGGCGGTCGCGTTCCCGAGCGCCTCGGCGGCCAGGAAGCGGGTGAGCGCCGCCGCCGCGCGGTCGATGACCCCGGGCTCGACGGCCACGCACAGGCGCAGGTGCCCCGGCAGCCCGAAGGTCGAGCCCGCCCGCAGCCGCACCCCGGTGTGCTCGGCCAAGTCCGCGCACAGCCGCCGGTCGTCCGTCCATTCGGGATGGAGAGCGGCGAGGTCCCGCGCGTCCAGGCACAGGTAGATCCCGCCCGAGGGCGGGACGACGCGCAGCGACGGGACCCCCGACAGCGCCCGGACCGCGTGCGCGCGGCACCCGGCCATCCACGCCAGCCGCCGCGCCACCGCCGGGTCGTCGAGCCCGCCGCCCCCGGCGAGCACAGCGCGCCCCGCCGCCTGGGCGAGCACGCTCACGGGTCCGGTCGTGTGCTCCGCGATCCGGCGCACGGCCTCGGTGACCGCGGCACCCGCCCAGACCCAGCCGATCCGCGCACCCGCCATGGCGTGCACCTTGGCGATCCCGCCGACGACCGTCGCACCGTCATCCGCGGGGACACCGGCTGCCGCCGCCCCGTACGCCCAGTACACGTCGTCGAGGACCAAGTGGACACCGCGGTCGGCCGCCCAGTCGCGGATCCCGGTGATCGCGGCCGCGTCGTAGACGGCACCGGTCGGGTTGACCGGGCTGTTGAGGAGCACGGCCCGGGTGTCGGGGGTGAGCGCGGCGTCCAGCAGGTCCGGGTCCACCGACCAGCCCCGCGCGGGTGCGCCGGGCACGGCCACCGAGCGGGCACCCGCCAGCCGGATCAGCTCGGGGTAGTGGCTCCAGTGCGGTCGCGGCACGAGGACCGCGCCACCCGCCGCTGTCGCCGCGACCGCGCAGAACAGACCGTGCCGGGCGCCCGCCGCGACGGTGACCCGGTCGGGGTCGGCGGAGCGGCGCAGGCGGCGGGCGTAGTGCTGCGCGACGGCGGCGCGGAGGGCGGGGTCGCCCGCGACCGGGGCGTAGCGGCTCGCGTCGGGGGCGGCGGCGGCGTCGGTGACGGCGGTGACGACCGCGTCCGGCCACGGCTCCACAACCTGCCCCGAGGAGAGGTCGATCGTGTCCGGCATATCAGGCGGACACCCTGATCCAGGTCCGCAGCAGCAGCCGCGCGCGGGTCGGGTCGTCCTGGAACTCGGTCCGGCCGTGCAGCAGGGAGAGGTTGTCGAAGATGGCGAGTTCACCCTCGCGCAGCTTGCCGACCATCGAGCTCGCCAGGCCGCCGACGACCTCGTCCAGCGCGTCGAGCGCCGCCGCCTGCTCGGCCGAGAGCGCGGGCGAGCCGGAGTGCGCGTGGCCGAGTTCGATGTAGCTGCGCAGGTAGGCGATGCCCTGCCTGCCGCGCTGTTCGAACAGGATCGGTTTGGCGACCGTCGGCGGTTCCCCGGGCTGCTGGTCGCCGCGCCGGTCGAAATGGAACGGCTCACGCAAAACGCGCAGGACATCGGGCCTGGCGGACAACTCCCGAACGATCTCCCGCACGTGCACCAACTGCAAGGCGCCACCGCGCACGGATTGCCGGACGCAGTAGAGGGTGAACAATTCGGGCGCGGGCAGCGGTCGCTCGACACCGTCGGTGTGCAGGTTCCCGCCGAATCGGGAATCCGAATACCGGGCCCGCGCACCTTCCCCGATCGCGGTGCCGCGGTCGCGCACGTGTTTGACGATCAGCCCTTCCAGGTTCTGCGGCAGGGATTCGCCGAGCAGCGCGGAAAGCCGGTTCAACGCCCGCTCGGCGGGCTCCGGCTCGGCGGGGAGACCGGTGAGCACGAGCAGTCCCGTGCCGTCGTCGACGTGCTCGCGAACCAGGCGGGACAATGACTCCCGCGCTGCTTCCGCGAGCCCCTGGTCCGGTTCGCGGTCGTCCGTCAGCGCCGCGCCGACCACGTCGGGCACCTCGACGCGGCACACGTCGAAACCGTCGACGTGTGCCGCGTCGAGCGCGCCGTCAACATCTGTCTTTTCGGTCATACGTTCCCCCAAGAACGTAAGAAGAATCGGCTCCGCTGACAACGCGCAAGTCGATGCCTCTTAAGGTCGCAGCAGCGTGGCGTTCACGCTAGCGACACCCGTCCTCGACGGTCAAGGATCTGAACATCGGACGAACCCGGTTCACCCAATGAGCGCACCCAAACTGGAAAAGGATCATTGGATAGTCAGTGGAACGTCCCAACATTCGACAACCGCCCAAAAACGGCAGTCCAGACACAGTTTCCCCGAATTTCCGATGAATAATCGAGGTGGATCGGTCCGCCGACCGCCGTAGTGGACCGAAACGGCCCGGGCAGCGGTTCAGCAGGTCGGGTCGCCTGGATTGGCGGGAACGGTGACGGCGTCCCAGGCGGCTTTGACGGTGGTGAACGTGGCGCAGTCGCCGGGGGTCAGGTTCTTGGCGGCCATCAGGGTCCACTGGCGGTACTTGGGGTACGAGCTCCCCGAGGTCTTGAACAGCATCGCCGTGTAGAGGACGGTGATCGCCTTCTGGACGCCGACGCCCGTGATCGTCGTGCCGTTGCAGGTGGAACTGGCCGCGGAGCCCGCGGCGACGAGGGTGAACCAGTGGTCGCCGACGCCCGCGGACGCGAACGGCTCGCCTCGGGGGACGGTGTTGTCGTAGCAGTTCTTGCCCCAGGTGGCGGCGGGGTTGGCCATGTCGCGCAGGGGGCCGGTGCCCATCAGGTCGGTGCGTTCGCCGATCAGGAAGTCCGGGGCGTCGCCCGCCGGGGACTCGTTGGCGTACCACTCGGCGGCGGTGGCGAAGGCGTCGGCGATGAACTCGGCGGTGCCGTTCTGGGAGACGCCGCCCGGGGTCTGCTCGTCGAGGGCCCTGGCGTACGGCCTGGCGACCAGGTCCAGGGTGCCCGCCCACTCACCCCGGGAGTTGTGGCCGACGGTGATGTCGGTACCCGTGCCGACCCCGACGCCCAGGACGTCCCGGCCGACGGTCAGGGCCAGCACCGGACGGCCGGACGGCGAGCGGCGCAGCCAGTTCCTGGTCATCCGGAAGAAGTTCTGGGCCGCGTACAGCGCGTCGACGCACCCCGTCTCGCGGTCCCGGGCGACGCCGTTGCCCCAGTCGTTGTCCGGCCCGCTGAACTGGGTCCGGTTGGTCGCGTCCGAGCAGGACAGGCCCGGGTTGCCGAGGTCACGCAGGTAGTAGGTGCCCTGGTTCTCGTAGGTGTCCAGCGGCAGCGGGTTGTCGTTCCAGTGGCCCGTCCCGGTCCCGACGACGGCGGTCGCCGCCGAGGCCGGGGTCAACAACGTCCCCAGCAGGGTCAGCGTGGTCAAGGCCTGAATCGTTCTGCGCATCTGCGATCTCCCCTCACGTGAACGCCCCGAGCCAGCATCGAACTGCCGTCTGACCAGCACAAGCAGTCCCGGGCCTGAACAGATAAACATCGGGGCGTGGGAGCGTTCCGATACCTCACGCACGTACGCCATCACCCTTGTGACCCCGATTACCACTGATCTGGCAGAACTCCTTCAGGCTCCCGCGCCCGTGCCGATGACAGGCGCGGTGGCTCCATCGTGTGGCGATGCGGGCCGATAGGGCGTGGTGACCCCCGCGCAACGGACAGGAGTGCTTCGCATGGCCAGTTCTCTGTCACGCAATCCGCTGACCCGCAGTCTGCGTACCCGGGTGTTCAGCGCGTTCCTCGCGTTGGCCGTCGTGGTGATCGGCCTCGGGGTGTTCAGCCTCGTCCAGCAGGTCGACCAGCGGGACCGCGCGACGTCGATCGCCGAGGACACCGTCACGCCGCTGGTGGACGTGAAGGCAGCCGAGACCGCGAACCTGACCGCGCTGCTGACCGACATCGTGCTCGAGACCGTGAAGGACCCGCAGGCCCAGGCCAGCCTGACCAAGGGCCGCGACTCCTACATCGCCGCCGCCGACGCGGGCTTCGCCAAGCTGAAGACCTCGATCCCGGACAGCCTGCAGCCCGCGCTGACCCAGCTGATGGCCGACCGCGACACCTTCTGGACCTCGCACAAGGCCCGCCGCGCGGCCACCGCCGCCGGTGACACCGTCAACGAGCAGAAGTACAACGCCGCCGCGCAGGCGAACCTGCCGAAGGTCAACGAGGGCTTCGCCAAGCTGACCACGAGCCTGGTCGACTACGGCGCCACCCAGCGCCAGGCCATCGCCGACGCGACCACCACCTCGATCTGGCTGACCGTCGTCGTCATCGCCATCGCCGTGCTGCTGGCCCTGGGCCTGGGCTGGGCGCTGACCCGCAGCATCCGCCGCCCGGTGCGCAAGCTGCAGGACTTCGCCGACCGCGTGGCCGCGGGCGACCTCACCCAGAAGGTCGACATCCAGACCGGCGACGAGATCGGTCAGATGGGCGAGGCGCTGCAGAACGCCGTGGACCAGATCCGCACCGTGGTGTCGGGCGTGGCCGAGTCGGCCTCCGGCCTGGCCGGGTCGGCGGACAAGCTGACCGCCACCAACGACCGCGTGTCCGGCGCGGCGGGCTCCACCTCCCGCCAGGCGGGCGAGGTCTCCAGCGCCGCCGCCCGGGTCTCCGACAGCGTCGGCACCGTCTCCGCCGCCGCCGACCAGCTCGGCGCGTCGATCCGCGAGATCGCGCAGAACACCTCCGAGGCGGCCAAGGTCGGCGCCGAGGCCACCGCGACCGCGCAGCACACCAACGACATCATCACCCGCCTCGGCTCGTCCTCCGCCGAGATCGGCGACGTGCTCAAGACCATCCGCTCGATCGCCGAGCAGACCAACCTGCTGGCGCTGAACGCGACCATCGAGGCCGCTCGGGCCGGTGACGCGGGCAAGGGCTTCGCCGTCGTCGCCGGTGAGGTCAAGGACCTCGCCCAGGAGACCGCCAACGCCACCGAGGACATCGGCCGCCGCGTGGCCGCGATCCAGACCGACACCGAGGCCGCGGTCTCCGCCATCGGCCAGATCGTCCAGGTCATCGAGCGCGTCAACCAGTTCCAGTCCGCCATCGCGGCGTCGGTGGAGGAGCAGTCCGCCACCTCCGACGAGGTCAGCCGCAGCGTCGCCGAGGCGGCCAGCGGCAGCAACTCGATCGCCTCGGCCATCACCGAGGTGGCGACCGCGGCGGGCGACACCTCCCGCGGCGTCAGCGAGGCCGAGCAGACCACCGTGGAACTCGCCCGACTCAGCGGCAAGCTCCAGGACCTGATCACCAGGTTCCACTACTGAGACAGGGTTGGACAACCGTAGACAACACGACCGACCGCGGGGTGGACGCTTCTCCGGAAGCGTCCACCCCGCGGTCGTTTCGGGGAGGTCGTTACGCGACAAGCAAGAGCACGCTGATCACCAGCATCACCGCGGCGGTGGCGCCGTGCACGCCGAACGCGGCCGAACGCGGTCCTTTGCTGCGCAACACGATCAGCATGTCGCCGACGGGAATCCCCGCGGCCGCCAGCATGAACCAACCCAGCACCTGGGGTGTCGCCGCGATCAGCAGGACGAAGACGAAGACCCCGGCGGCCAGGTCGCGCACGGCCTTGACGGACAACCACGCCCGGAACACCGGGTCGTCGACCGGGGTGTCGGGGATGCCGAAGCCCGCCGCGGCCCGCGGTGCCCGCAGGGCGAGCACGCCGATGACGATGATGCCGACACCGATCAGTCCGGCGAGCACACTGGCGATGGTCGTGACCACGGGTGGTTCCTCCCTCCGGCGGACGCCGCCGGAATCTAGCGGCGCTAGCAACAGTATCGACGCTAGCCTATCAGCGACAGGATGTCTAGCACCGCTATACTGGGTTCATGTCCGCCACCAGCGAGCGCCGCGAGCGGGACCGCGCCCACCGCCACCGGCTGATCATCACGGCCGCGCGCGAGCTGGCGGAGGCCGAGGGCTGGGACGCGGTGACGACCCGGCGCCTGGCCGAACGCGTCGAGTACAGCCAGCCGGTGCTGTACAGCCACTTCGACGGCAAGGACGCCATCGTCGGCGCCGTCGCGCTGGACGGGTTCGGCGAGCTGGCCACTCACCTGCGCGACGCGCGGCAGGGCGCGGCCGAGCCCGGGTCGGCCCTGCGCGCCGTCTGCGGTGCCTACCTGGACTTCGCGACCGCGCGGCCCGCGCTGTACCAGGCCATGTTCACCCTGCCCACCGACCTGAAGTTCGCGAGCGCCGACACCCCGCCCCCGCTACGGGCGTGCTTCGACGAGTTCGTCGCCTGCTACCGCGCGGACAACGAGCGGCGCGAGCTGCACGCCGAGGTCGTCTGGAGCGCGTTGCACGGCATGGCGGTCCTGTCCGCCAGCGGCCGCATCCCCCCGAGCTGGCGCGAGGAGCGGCTCGACTTCCTCGACGCCCGGCTCGCCGACACCCCGGCGTAGACGGGCGCGTGCCCGGCTCCTGGGTGGAACCGGGCACGCGACGAACGGGCCTTACGCGGCGGGTTCGCGCCAGAGCGGGTACATCGCCGGGCCGTCGGGGAGGTTGTACGGTTCGCCGAGCGGCCGGTAGCCGTAGCGCTGGTACAGGCGGGAGCTGGCGAGCGTGCTCGCCTCCAGGAACGCGGCGGTCCCCTCCCGGTCCAGCCGGGCGTGGTAGTCCGCCAGCAACGCCCCGCCCAGCCCCTTGTTCTGGTGTTCCGGGTGGACGGCCAGCAGCGCCAGGTGGTGGTGCGGCGCCGCCGGGTGGTGGGACTCGAAAGCCTCGTCCAGCAACTGGAACCGCGACGCGTACTCCCCCGTGCCCGCGGCGACGCGCGCCTCGTAGTCACGGGGTTCCGGGACCTCGCGGTCGCGGTGGAACCACACCGCGACCGCCTGGTCGGAGATCAGGTCGACGCGGCCGTGTTCCAGGGCGTGTTCCACCAGGATCGTGAAACTCGCCGTCAGCGCCGGGAGCCGCGCCGCGGGCTTGTCGATCAGCCAGACCGTCTGCGGCAGCGCCTCGAAGGACTTGGCCACGAGGTGCGCGCAGAGCGGGATCTCCGCCGCGGTGGCCCGGGTGATCGTCGACGTCGTCATCGGACACCCACCGGGCGCGGGGCGCTGGTGCTCGCGGGTCGAGCGGCGCCCTGGCCGATGGCCCGGTAGATGTGCGGGCGGGTGCCGCGGAGCACGAAGCCGTAGAGCGTGCCCGCGACCGCGACTCCCGCGAACACCACCGGGATGATCCACCGCAGTGGTGTGTCCGGGCCGAACCCGAGCAGCAGCGAGAAGTTGATGACGACGAGCGCCAGGATCGCGGTCACCGCCAGCGCGGCGATCGGCGGGGCGACGCGGTGGATCGGCCGCGTCTCCTCCTCGTCGTCGCGGCGGAGGAAGAACACCGTGGCGAAAGCCGTGCCGGACAACAGGATCAGCACGCCCAGTGCGCCCGCCGTGCCCGCGACGTAGAACAGGTTCACGAACGGGTCCCAGCCGCCGATCGCGTACACGATGATGGTCACCAGGCCGAGCGAGCTCTGCAGGATCGACGCCGGGCCGGGCTGGCCGGTGCGCGGGGTGGTGCGGCCGAGCGCGCCGGGCAGCACGCCGTCGCGGCCGAGGGCGAAGGTGTAGCGGGCGCAGGTGGCGTGGAAGCTGATCATGGCGGCGAGCAGGCTGGTCACCAGCAGCGCGCGCCCGATGTCGGCCGCCCACGGCCCCAGGTTCTGCTCGGCCAGGGTGAACAGCAGGCCCTCGGGGCTGTTGCCCGCCATGGCGACCACGTCCGCCGCGCCCGCGGCCTGGATGGTCGTCCACGACGAGAAGGTGTACAGCGCGCCGAGGCCGACGATGCAGATCACGGTGGCGCGGCGGACCGCCCCGGTGCTGGCCTGCTCGGAGAAGACCGCGCTCTGCTCGAACCCGACGTAGCCGAGCACGGCCAGGCCCAGCAGCGGGCCGAACGCGTCACCGAGCAGGTCGCCGAAGGCGAGGCCGTCGATGCCCAGGCCCGCCGGGGCCGGGTTGGCGAGGTTGGCGAAGGCGTACATCAGCAGCACGGCGATCTCGGCGGCGAGCAGCACCAGCAGCACCCGCGCGGAGTTGCGGATGCGGCGCAGGCCGAGCACGCCGACGACCACCCACGCGGCCAGCGACAGCACCCACCACGGCACGTCCCAGCCGAACCAGCGCTGCAGCAACGGTTGCAGCACCGGCCCGAACGCGCCGTAGAGTCCCACCTGGAGCGTGTTGTACGCGAGCATCGCGACCCACGACGCGCCCACTCCCGCGGGCCTCCCTAAGCCGACGCTGATGTAGGTGTAGAAGGCACCCGCGTTCGGCACCCGCCGGGCCATCGCCACGTAGCCGACGCTGAACACCGCCAGCACCGCGGCTATGACCACGAAGGCTATCGGCAGGCCCAGCTTGCCGGTCGCGGCGAAGCCGGTGGTCACGATGGCGGCGCACACCGTGAGCGGCGTGGCGGCGGACGCGGTGAAGAACACCACGCCCGCTGTGGACACGCGCTGCCCGGCGAGGGTCTGCGCGGCGGATGTGGGCACGGATACTCCTTCTTGCGGGTTGGGAAACCGGTCAGAACTGCGGTGTTACCGCCTCGGTCACCAAGACCTCGGTGGCGTGTTCGAGCAGTTGCGTGCCACTCGGACCCACGTTGCGGCGCAGCTGCGCGGTGAGTTCGTCGTGGACGGTCGGTTCGCAGTGGCTCAGCACGTCGCGGTCGCGGCCGGTCGCGCGCAGCAGACCCGCCAGCAGCAGGTCGGTGGGCGACAGGTCGCGCGGGACGCCGAGGTTGCCCGCGATGCGCACGCCCGCCGCGACCGCGGTGCTCAGCGACGGCGGGACGTAGAGTTCGAGCGGTTTGCGCAGCAGCCTGCGCCGGGTGGTGCGCACGACCTTGCCCGCGGCGTGCATGCGGTGCCGCACCAGGTCCGCGACCTGGCGGGCGACCAGCACCCGGATCCAGTCCTTGGCCAGCACGACCGAGTCATCCTTGCGGATCCACTGGCGGACCCGCTCCTGCAGCTCGTCGGCGCACGGCTCGTCGAACGGGCGCAGCCGACCGCCGTCGATGACCATGCGGTCGGCCAGCAGCAGCTCGCCGAGCACGGCGGCGGCCAGGCCGACGGCCAGGGCGTGCGGCTGCAGCCGCTGCTCACCGGTCATGTCGTCCAGACCGGACAGGTAGAACTCGTCCGCCAGCAGCTGCGGCGCCCGGGACCCTCGCCCGGACGCGGCGGTTATCTCGGGCACCCTGATCCCTCCAGATCGGGTCCGGCGCCTGCGGCCGACACTATGCGTAGCGTGTCCGAACCGCTCGGCGCGAACGCGTCGCGGCGCCGCCGGACGCGCGCGGAGTCGGTCGGACAACTGCGCTGGGTCCACTCACGGGCCACCGTGGCCCGTCGGTGGTCGGGTCGACTCACGTTCCCCACTTCTTTTCCAAGGATGTGCGCCGCGCAGGATAGGGGGGAATATCCGACCGGGGGGATACCCCGTGCGCACTGATCACTCGATCGGCGCAATCCCATACAACACGACAGTGTGGACTGACACACCCCTACGGCCGGCGGGGATGGTAGCGCTCCCCGCTAGAGTGATCGTTCTTCGGACATTCGGGTGGTCCGGACGGACTAGTTGAGTCACGCTCACCAGTCGCCGCATACCCGCCGCCCACTGTCCTTCGTGGATTCATCAACTATTTCCCCGGCGCGCCGCGATTCCTGCCGAAATGTCGACCGGGGTCCGTCCGGAATCGCATTGGGGTCACATTCCGGACGTAACAAACCGGCAACCCGCGCATCGGACCGGCCCCGGCCGAACCGGTGAGCCCTCGACGACCCGATCACGGAGAGCTACCATCGCGGATAGCTTGCTCGCACAGCGAACAGTCTCGGGAGCCGGTGGACCGGAGGGGTCGTGACCGGTGCGAACGACGCGGTGATCAGCGAGTTCCGGGCCCTCGGCGGCCGGGTCGGCGGGGTCTCCGACGGCGCCCCGCCGCTCCTGCCGACCACGGCGGGGCGCCGGACCGGCAGGCGCAAACCACCCCTGTGGTCTTTACCGGTGACGGTGCCCGCCACCTGGTGTTCGGCAGCGACGGGGGCATCGACCACCATCCCGACCGGTACCTCGACATCCGGGTGCCACCACAGGTCACGGTGGAGGTCCCGGCGCCGGAGGGGCACCCGGGGCCGGTCGTCCTCGTCGCGGCGCGCGCGGAGGCGCGGGCGGGCACGGAACGTGAACACCGCTTCGCACTGCAATGCGCCAAAGACCCGGCCTTCGCGGGCTATCGGGTGCGGACCGAACGGCTGATCCCGGTGGTCGCTTTGGTCCCGCTCGACCTGTCCGGCGCCCCCGGCCGGGCCCGCGTCGGCACCACGCCGACCCGCGTGCCCGACTCGACGGAGTCCGCGCCGCACTCGACGGGACCACCCCACCCGCGGTCGACCCGCTCGCGGGACTGCTCGCCGAACACGTGACCGTCGACCACGCCCTCGACCGGTTCGAGGCCCTGCTGTCCGGTTCGCCCGACCCGGCCACCCCGTGCGCGAAACCGGCGCGGCTGGTGTCCGGACTGGAGAAGCACTTCGCGTTCGAGGAGGAGCACCTGCTCGCCGCCGTCGGGCTGCCGACCTGACGCCGCCGGGCTGTCGCGCCCCCGGCCGGACGCGACCGTTCCGGCACGGTGGCCTACGAGCGCCACACCACCGGCGCGCCGGACGGAAGGCCGTGGCACCCGGTTGGCGCGGGCACCACGACCACCGGTGCTACTTGACGACGACCACCTGGCTGGTGGCCTTCTCGAACAGGTTCGACACCCCCGCGTAGTGCGCCCGCCAGCGACCCGGCCGCTGCTCGGGGGTGATCGTCTCGAACTGGGTGGAGCCGCTCAGGGTCGACACCGTCGACCACTCGCTCGGGCCGTTCGGCTTGAACTGGACCTCGATGTCGAGCGGCCACGGCGTGCCGCCGTGGGCACTGAACACGCCCCGGACCTGGACCCCGAGGTCGCCGTAGCGGGACGCGCGGAACTCGGTGAAGGTCACGGGGTGCACGACGGTGACCTTCACCCGGTCCTGTGCCTCGGCGATGAACGGGTCTGCCATGCCGTCAGGGCCCGCCGGGAGTCGGCGGGCCGGTTCGCGCTCAGGTTCGCGATGGTGCTCTGGTACGTGAAGACCAGCGTGCCCGCCTGCTCACGCACCGTGGTGTCGCCGTCGGCGTCGGTAGCTCACTGACGGCACCACCGCCGCGCTCGCCACACCCCGGACCACCCCGACTGTGAGCGCTCCGACCACAAGGGCGCACAGTGCCGTCACGCGCTTCCTCAAGTGTTCCTCCTCAGGACCCGGCCGATGTCGTGGCCGGTGACCGCGGGAGCGTGAACGACGACGGTCGCCCCTGAGGCTCAGCCGCCGGTCCGTCGAAGTGCACCGGACCACGTCTTCCGGCTCGGCGACACCCCGGGCGCGATCAACCCGACGTCGCGTCGACGGGGTCCGGGAGCAGGTCCTTGAGCAGGGCGGACGGTTCCAGGTCCAACTCGTCGGCGAGCAGGCGGTGGCACTGGCGGTACTGGTTCAGGACGGCGGAGCGGTTGCCCGCGGCGAGGTGGGCCTTCATCAGCACGTGGTGCGCGCTCTCCCGCAACGGTTCCGCGCGCACCGCCGCCAGCCCCGCCGCGACGGCTTCGCCGTGCCTGCCCGCCGCGGTCAGGCGTTCGGCCATGACCTCCAGCGCGTGCAGCCGGAGTTGGTGGTACTGCTCCTGCTCGACCAGCACCCAGTCGCTGTCGTGCCAGTCCGGCAGGATGTCGGCGGAGAGCTCCTGCCGGGTCTGCGGGGTGAGGATGTCGTCGCAGGGCCGCGTCCCGTCGAGCAGTCTGGTCGCCCTGGCCATCGCCTCGCGGATGTCGACCCTGATGTGGTCGGCGATGGCGATCTCCCGGGTGGAGGTGTCGATCACCCGGTAGCCGGTGCCCTGGGCGCGCCACAGCGACGACCGCAGGTTCGCGCCTGCGCGCGCGGTCGTGCTGTCGGGCCACAGCGCGCTCGCCACGAAGGCGCGCGTCCGCGGTCTGTCCTGCAGGGCCAGGAAGGCGACCAACCGTTGGGCACCCGCGGAAATCGGCACCCGACAATGGCCGATCGACAGGCTGAAGCTATTCAGTAGGCACAATGTCATCGAACCTGTTTGCGCACCCATGCGGCCCCCCTGCCTCTATGGATCCACCTTTTCCCTGCCGCGAAGGAAATGGCCTCCTACCCCCGAGGACTAGCATAGTAGCCAGGCCGTGGTTTGAGTGTCGAGAGGTACAAAGGCCCCCAGGAGAAGTCGGACCCGACAGTCCTCAACCGACGGTCCGGGTGAGGCCGTCGAGCCACCCGCGCACCGCGGCGCACGCCTCGTCGACGGTGCTCACCACCAAGGGATTGTCTGGCCCCGCATCGGTCAGTGGGATGATCCGCACGCGCAGGCCCGGCGCGGCCGTCGGTTCGACCCAGGCTCGCAGTATCAGCGTTGCCGCCCGATCACCGACGGTGTCCATGCGCGGATAATGGACTATTCGGCGTCACCGGCGCGT
Source organism: Actinokineospora auranticolor (assembly GCF_041897805.1). GTDB lineage: Bacteria > Actinomycetota > Actinomycetes > Mycobacteriales > Pseudonocardiaceae > Actinokineospora > Actinokineospora auranticolor. The sequence goes on along the minus strand of NZ_CP154825.1, from coordinate 3,992,341 downwards.
TACCGACACGCATCGCCGTCGTGTCCGAATTCTTCGACAACGCGCCGGTGACGCTCGCGCGACAAGTGAGCCACGGATTTGCCACGGCCTGCTGGAATGCTGGTCGGCGCGTCGCGACCGCCGCATTGGCGGCGGTCGCAGGGGAGGTGCGCATGGGGGATTTCGGTGTCGTCGCCGACGTGTCGACGATCGTGGTGGACACGTTGAACCGCGCCCTGGTCGGGCTGAGCCCGGATCCGCCGACCGCGGAGCTCAACGACCTCTCCGAGCCGGTGCAGATCGACAAGCCCAAGCTCACCGTGTTCCTCTACGAGGTCGCCGAGGACCCGACCTCGCGCAACCGGCCGCCGGTCCGCGCGCTGCCGCCGGACGCCCCGACCAGCCGCAAGCCGCCGATGGCGTTGCTGCTGCGCTACCTCATCACCCCGTGGGGCGGTGACCAGCTGACCCAGCACCGGATGATCGGCCGCGCGCTGCAGGTGTTCTACGACGAGGCGATCCTCTCGGGCGCGGAGCTGTCCGGCAGCCTGGCGGGCAGCACGGAGGCGCTGCACTTCACGCTGACCCCGCTGACGCTCGACCAGAAGTCCTGGATCTGGTACGCGATCCAGAAGCCGTACCGGCTGTCGTTGAACTACGAGGTCCGGGTGGTCAACCTGGACTCCCTCGACGTGTCGGAGCTGCGGCTCGTGCGCAGCCGCACGATCAGCGGGGGGACCACGCCATGAGCCGGTTCTCCCCCGTCGAGACGTCGGTGCTGACCAGCCCGGCCTGGTTCCTCCCGTTCGACGACTTCGCCCGGCGCGCGCGCTCGGTCGGGGTGGCCGTCGCGCTGGACCGCTGGGACCCGGCGGCGAACGCGTGGCTGCCGGCGGAGGACGTGGCGCCGGTGCGCACGCCGAGCGCGGCCATCGCCTTCCCGGACCTGGGCAGGCGCGGCGGCCGGGGCGCGCCGCCCCGGCGCTACCGGGCGCGGTTCGCCGCGACCGGGTTCCAGCCGCTGTACCCGGCCGACGGTCGACCGTTCACCGCCGACCTGGTCGGGGTCGAGTTCGTGGCACCGCCCTACGACGACACCCACCCGCCCGCCGCCGCGGCCGAGCCGAGGTTGGTGCGGCTGCTGCCGAGCACCGCGTTCGACTACCCGCCGGGTGTGCGGGTGGTGCGGGGCGTGGTCGTGGACGGCGCGTCGGGGTCGCCGGTGGCCAACGCGCTCGTCGAGGCGTCGGGCACGGCCGGGTTGGACGCGGTGCCGTGGCTGGAGCGCACGTTGACCGACTCCGGCGGCGCGTTCCGGCTGTCGTTGCGGTGGGAGGGCGAACGGGTGCCCGGCGGCGCCGAGGTGTTCGTCCTGCGCGCGACCGAGCGGCCGGGCCGCGCCGGGTCGCTGTCCGTGCGGCTGCCCGACGAGCGCGACCGGCGGCACCTCATCGAGATCGTGGACCAGCAGTAGGAAAGTGAGGAGCCGAACCATGCCCGAGTACCTGAGCCCCGGTGTCTACGTCGAGGAGGTCGACGCGGGGCCGCGGCCGATCGCGGGGGTGAGCACCAGCACGGCGGGCATGGTCGGGGTCACCCAGCGCGGCCCCACGTCCGGCAAACCCAAGCTGGTGACCAACTTCCTGGAGTTCCAGACGACGTTCGGCGGCTTCCTGCCCGAGCCGGAGCCCGCCGTGCGCGACGCCTGGGCGAACAACCCGACCGAGGGCGGCCGCTGGTGGCTGTTCCCGCTGGCGGTCAAGGGCTTCTTCGACAACGGCGGTCAGCGCCTCTACGTCAAGCGGGTGGTCAGCACCACCGCCGTGCCCGCGGCGGGCACGCTGGGGCAGGGGCTGGTCAGCCCGATCGCCCGGGACGCGGCGGCGGGCGCCACCACGCTCGAACTGGGCCACCTCATCGGGTTCACCGGCGCCGACGCGATCAGCGTCGTGCGCGGCGGGGACAACGTGGAGATCGACACCGCGACGATCACCGCCTACAACGCCACCACGCGCCGGATCGTGCTCGACGCCCCGCTGGTCGCCGAGGTCAAGGCGGCGCGCGGGGACTACGTGCAGGTCGGCACCCGCGCCGCCACGCCGAGCCTGCGGTTCTCCGCGAACAGCCCCGGGTCGTGGGGGTCGGCGGTCCGGGTGCGCGTGCAGCCCTCGGTGAGCGCCGCGCTGCCGGTGCTGCCCGACCCGGCGGAGGGCGCGCTGCTCATCACCGCGCTGGCCGAGGACGCGCCCGCCGACAGCACGTCGATCACGGTGAACGCGGTTCCCGGCCTGGACCCCGACGACCTGCCCGCCGACGTCTGGGTGCTGATCAACGAGCGGCGGTTCAAGGTCACCGTGGCCCAGCCCGCCGCGGGCCGGGTGGTGCTGACCTTCACCGGCACCGCGCCGCACGCGCCGTGGCGGACCGGGCTGACCGTGCGCCGGGTGCGCCGGGCCACCGCCGGGGCGGGGCCGACGCTGCGGATCAGCGGGTCGAGCAGGCTCTACGAGAACGCCGTCACCCAGCTCGACACCGGTGACCGGCTGACCACCCTCAACGTCCTGTCCGTCGGCACCGACGACGTCGTCACCTTCGACAACGACACCCCGGCGCTGGTGTTCGAGACCGCCCGGCTGCTGCTCGTCGAGTCGACGGTCGACACCAGGTTCGACGACCCCGGCGGCGGCTCCGTCACCGAGACCTTCCGCGGCCTGCGGCTCGGCGGCGACGGCCCGGGCACGCTGGTCGGCACCCTGTCGAGCCGGTCGCGGCTGGTGCTGGCCGCCACCCAGGCGGGTCTGTCGCTGGACCCCGCGCGGTTCCCGGTGCCCGCGACCGGCTCCTGGCTGACGCTGACCGAAGGCGGTACGGACGGGGCGGCGGGCCTCACCGTCGGGGACTTCGTCGGCACCGACGGCGGCAGCGGTCACCGCACCGGCATCGTGGCGCTGGAGGACATCGACGAGATCTCGCTGTGCGCGGTGCCCGGTGTGTGGTCGGGCACCGTCGAGTCGGCGCTGATCACCCACTGCGAGCAGCTCAAGGACCGGTTCGCGATCCTGGACCCGCGCGACGGCCTGGACATCGAGGGCATCCAGGCGTTCCGGGAGCCCTTCGACACCCGCTACGCCGCCCTGTACTACCCGTGGCTGGTGGTGAACGACCCGGCCACCAACCGGTTCGTCGAGGCTCCGCCGTCCGGGCACATCGCGGGCATCTACGCGCGCACCGACACCGAGCGCGGCGTGCACAAGGCGCCCGCGAACGCGGTCATCCGCGGCATCCGGCTGACCGACGGCCTCGCCGCGGACATCACCAAGCGCCACCAGGACCTGCTCAACCCGAAGGGGATCAACGCGCTGCGGTTCTTCCCCGGCCTCGGGCAGCGGGTGTGGGGCGCGCGCACGCTGTCGTCGGACACGCAGTGGCGCTACGTCAACGTCCGGCGGCTGTTCCTGTTCCTGGAGGAGTCGATCGACGAGGGCACCCAGTGGGTGGTGTTCGAGCCGAACGACCCGAAGCTGTGGGCGCTGGTGCGCCAGACGGTGTCCAACTTCCTCACCACGGTCTGGCGGAGCGGCGCGCTCGCGGGCGCCACCGCGGACGAGGCGTTCTTCGTGCACTGCGACCGGTCGACCATGACCGACGACGACATCGCGAACGGGCGGCTGATCTGCGTGATCGGTGTCGCGCCGGTGTTCCCGGCCGAGTTCGTGATCTTCCGGATCCAGCAGAAGACCCGCGAACCCCAGCTCGTCTAGCCGAGAAGTGATTGAGAGGCGACCGAAATGCCACCTGTGACGCGGACAGACCCGTACGCCGCGTACAACTTCCTGGTCATCGTGACCAACGTCAGCGACGACGGCGTCGCGGTGAGCGGGTCCTTCGCCGAGGCGAGCGGGCTGGACGTGGAGCTGCCGGTGATCGAGTACCGCAACGGCAGCGAGGACATCACCGTGCGCAAGCTGGTCGGGCTGAAGAAGTTCCCGAGCGCGTTGACCTTCAAGCGGGGGGTGACCGGCCACGTCGGGTTCTGGAACTGGGTGAAGGAGGCCCTCGACGGCCGGGTGCGGCGCACCTCCGGGTCGATCGTGCTGCTCGACGAGAACCGCCAGGAGGTCATGCGCTGGAACTTCGACCGCGCGTGGCCGACCAAGTACACCGGCCCGTCGTTCAACGCCACCAAGAACGAGATCGCCATGGAGACGCTCGTGCTGGCGGTCGAGAGCCTCCTGATCGACGCGTGAGGCGGCGGAGATGACCAGCGCGGCGCTGCCTGATTCCCACCTGCCCGGCGTCACCCTGACCGCGGTGCGCGGCGACTCCGCACCGGAGCCGCTGCGCACCGACGTGGCCGCGTTCCTCGGCCGCACCCGGCGCGGGCCGGTGGCGACCCCGGTGCGGGTGGAGAACTGGAACGAGGTCGTCGGCGCGTTCGGGCCCCCCGACGGCTCGGCCGCCACGCCGTACGCGTTGCGCGGGTTCTTCGAGAACGGCGGTCGCACCGCCTGGGTCCTGCGGGTCGCGGGACGCGGCGCCACGGCGAGCGTGCCGTGGCGCGTCGGCGACGCTCGGTTCGCGGTCGTGGCCACCAGCCCCGGTGCCTGGGCCAACGGCGGCCGGGTCGTGCTCACCTACCAGGCCAGCAGCGTCGCCGGGCCGCCCGCGATCACCGTGCGGGTGCTGGTGGCGGGCGAGGCCGCGGAGGTGTTCGCGAACATCTCGCCCGCGGACCTCGGGACCCGGTTGGCGGCGTCCCGGTTGATCCGGTTGGTGCCGCCGGAGGTCGGTGACGCGTTCGACCACGTCGAGGGGATCTCGACGTCGTGGGACCTGGTGCTCGCCGGTGGCACGGACGTCGACCCGGTGCGCGCGGACTACGCCGCCGCCGTGAGCGCGCAGGCCGACCTCACCGAACCCGCCCTGGTGGCCTTGCCGGACGTCGGCGCGGACATCCTCGGTGCGGACCACACCGGGTTGCTGGCGGACACGCTCGCCACCTGCGCGCCGCTGCTGGACCGGCTGGTCCTGCTCGACGTCCCGTCCCGCTTGTCCACTGTGGACGACGTGCTGGGCTGGGTGCGGTCGCTGACCGACCTCGGCGACGAGGCGCTGCTGGCCGCGGCGGCGGTCTACCACCCGCGGCTGCGGGTACCGGAGCTCACCGGCCCGGGCCTGCGGACCGTCGCGGCGTCCGGGCACGTCGCCGGGTTGATCGCCCGGCTCGACGCGGAGCGGGGCGCGCACCACTCCCCCGCCAACGCCGTGCTGCTCGACGCCGTGGACCTCGGCGTCGAGTACCCGGTGCCGCAGCAGGTGCGGCTGTTCGAGGCGAACGTCGACCTGGTGCGGTGCCTGCGCGGCCGGGGCCTGGTGGTGTGGGGCGTGCGCACGCTCTCCGGCGACCCGCGCCGCCGCTACGTCGCCCACCGGCGGCTGCTGCACCTGCTGGTCCGGGCGATCCGCCGGGCCGCGGCGCCGCTGGTGTTCGAGGTCAACTCGCCGGAGCTGCGGCTGGGCCTGGTCCGCGCGATCACCTCGGTGCTGCTGGAGGCCTTCCGCACCGGCGCGCTCGCGGGCGCGCGGCCCGAGCAGGCGTTCCGGGTGGTGTGCGACGACTCGAACAACCCGCCGGAGCAGGACCCCGGTCAGCTGGTCTGCGAGGTCGAGGTCGCGCCGGTGGCGCCGATGGAGTTCATCCAGCTGCGCCTCGTGCTCGGCCAGGACCGCGGTGTGGAGGTGATCGAGTCGTGACCGACCCGCTCAACCGGTTGGCGGCGTTGCAGGAACCGCTGCCGAAGTACCGGTTCCTCGTCACGCTCGACCCCGGTGACGTCTACCTGCCGCCCGCGCAGGCGGTGCTGCTGCCGCTGGTCGCGGCCGGTGCCTTCCAGGAGGTCACCGGGCTGGGCGCGACGCTGGAAGTGGTCAGCTACGCCGAGGGCGGCCGCAACGACTCCGTGCGCCAGCTGCCGCTGCGGCACTCGTGGAACCGGATCGTGCTCAAGCGCGGCGTGGTCCGCGACCGGCTCCTGTGGTCCTGGTACCAGAGCGGGCTGGCCGACTCGCTCGGCGCCCGCCGCGACGGTGCGGTGATCCTGCTCGACGGCGCGGGGGTGCCCGCGCTGGCCTGGGCCTTCCACGGCGGGCTCGCCGCCAAGTGGACCGGCCCGGACCTGCACGCCGAGCAGAACGCGGTGGCCGTCGAGTCCCTGGAAATCGCCCACGAGGGCCTGACGAACGTCCTGTAGGAGACCAGCGTGGCGAAGAACCTGATCATCCACAACCTCGAGGTCCGGTTCCAGGTGGACGGCGACGACGGCGCGGTGTTCACCCGCCTGTTCAACAAGCACATCCAGGCGTGGGCGCGGTTGTACGAGCAGGAGTGCGCGCGGGCCGCGCACGGTGTGGACGAGCGCAGGCTCGGCGACGGGGGTTCGCGGTGACGCCGACCCCGCAGTCCGCGGTCCGCCAGGGCGCGGTGGCCCGGCTGGAGATCCTGCGGCCGGTGATCGCCGACGAGCGGAGCAGGCGGATCCCGCTGCGGTTCAACCCCACCGACTACAAGCTGAGCAAGAGCAACACCTTCGCCGAGATCACCATCCCCGGTCTGGAGACGCCGCCGCTGCAGTACGTGCGCGGCGGCAGCGAGACGCTGTCGGTGCAGGCGCTGGTCGACACCTCCGACACGCTCGACAACGTCCGGACCACCTACGTGGACGCCATCCGCGCCCTGATGCGGCCGGACAGCCGCGAGCACGCGCCGCCGATCGTGCGGTTCGTGTGGGACGAGGCCGTGTTCACCGGTGTGGTGGAGAAGCTGGACGTCAACTACGTGCTGTTCCAGCCGAACGGCGTCCCGCTGCGGGCGCAGCTGGACCTCACCCTCAAGGAGTTCCGCCCGGCCGCGCAGCAGGTCAACGACCCGCCGCGCTCTTCCCCCACCGTGGAGAAGAGCTACGTGGTGCGCCGCGGCGACACCTGGCCCGGTATCGCGGCCGCGGTCTACCGGCGGGCCGACGTGTGGCGGGAACTGGCCCGTGCCAACGGGATCAGCGATCCGCGCGACCTGCGACCGGGGCTGGTGCTGACCGTGCCCCGGCTGCCGTGAGGGGGCCGCGGTGACCGTGCCCGCCGGTACCCGACCGGAGATCGCCGACCCGGACCGGTACGCGCCCGAGTTCGAGGTGCTGATCGAGGGCGTCGAGGCCGACCCGACGACCAAGAACGACATCCTCGACATCAAGGTGCACCGCGACCTCGACGAGATGTCCGGGTTCGACCTGGAGCTGAACAACTGGGACGACGTCAACCTGCGGTTCAAGCACAGCGACTCGCGCGCGTTCCGGCTCGGCTCCCGGGTCTCGGTCCGGTTGGGGTACGCCGACAAGCTGCTGACCGTCGCGACCGGCACGATCAGCACCCTGGCCCCCAAGTTCCCCGACGGCGCCTCGCCGACGGTGTCGATCAGCGGCGTGGACGGCATGCTGCGGCTCAAGGACCGCAAGCCCACCAAGGACGAGGACAAGACCTTCACCGGGCTCGCGGACTGGCAGATCGCCGAGCGGATCGCGCAGCGCAACAAGCTGCGCTTCCAGAGCACCCACGAGGGTCCCGTCCACGACATCGTGGTGCAGAAGAACCAGGACGACGCGACCTTCCTGATGGAACGCGCGAAGCGGCTGGACTTCGACTGCTACATCCTGCCGGACCCGGCCACCGGCGAGGAGACGCTGTACTTCACCAAGCCCACCGACGGCCGCGACGGCCGCGCGATCCGGCTGTTCCGGCTCACCTACCAGCCGGGCCTGACCACCGGACCCACCACGCTACCCGAGGGCCTGGTGCCGAACCTGCTCGACTTCACCCCGACCCTGACGGTGTCCAAGCAGGTCAGCCAACTCACCGTGCGCGGCTGGGACCCCCGGACCAAGCAGCCGATCGAGTACACCGCCACCGCGGCCAACCTGCCCGCCGGGCAGAACTCGGCGGACGGGGACAGCGGGCCGCAGGCGGCGGCGAGCGCGGCGGGTGGCCGCCAGGAGGTCGTGGTCGACTCGCCGGTCACCAGCCAGCAGGAAGCGCAGGAGTTGGCGATCGCGCTGCTGCGGGAACGCGCGTACGAGTTCATCACCGCGACCGGCCGGGTGGCGGGGCTGCCGGAGCTGAGCCCCGGCGACAACCTGGAGATCTTCGGCCTCGGCAGGCGGTTCTCCGGCACCTACTTCGTCAAGCGGGTGGAGCACACCCTGGGCACCAGCGGCTTCTTCACCACCTTCACCGGCAGGCGGATCCACCAGGGAGGCGAGGCATGAGGGACATACCGCGGGCCATGTCCACCGACCAGCGCTACTACGGCGTCACGGTGGCCACCGTCGTGGCGAACGACGGTGACGACGAGGCGCGGGTCAAAGTGGCCTACCCGTGGTTCGACCGCGGCGCGACGGTCAGCGAGTGGGCGCGGGTCTGCCAGTTCTACGCGGGCGGCGGCTACGGCGCCGTCTTCGTGCCGGAGATCGACGACGAGGTGCTGATCGCCTTCTACCAGGGCGACATGCGGATACCGATCGTCATCGGCGGCCTCTACAACGGCGTGGACAAGCCGCCGACCGCGCACCGCGGCGGTCGCGACCAGAAGCTCATCCGCACCCGGGCCGGGCACGAGGTGCTGCTCGACGACGGCGCGAAGAAGATCGTCGTCACCGGCGCGGGCGGCGGCCAGGTGACCATCAACGACGACGGCAGCATCACCCTCAAGGCCACGAAGGTGACCGTCGACGCAGGGACCGTCGAACTGGCGGGCTCGGCGCAGAAGGCGGTGCTCGGCGACCTGCTGAAGACCGCGTTCGACACGCACACCCACCCGACGCCCACCGGCCCGAGCGGCCCGCCCGTGATCCCGCTGCCGGGGGCCGTCCTGTCGTCGAAGGTGAGCCTCACGTGAGCGAGCCCTTCCTCGGCACCGGCTGGCGGTTCCCGATCCTGCCCGACGAGGCCGGGCGGTTGTCCTATGCCGTCGGTGAGCAGAGCATCGAGCACTGCCTGCGCGCGCTGCTGCTCACCGGCACCGGTGAGCGCGTGATGCGCCCGGACCTGGGTACCAAGGCGCCGGAGTCGGTGTTCGCCCCGGGCAGCGCGCAGCACCTGCGCGACCTGGAGCGGTCCATTGTGGACGCCGTGCGGACCTTCGAGCCGCGCGTCGAACTGGACGGCGTGCGGGCGGAGACCGACCCGGCCGACGAGTCCCGGGTGACGGTGGCGGTCGCGTACCGGATCCGGCGCACCAACACCAAGGCGAACCTGGTGTTCCCGTTCTACCTCGGCCTGACCGGGGGCACGCCGTGACCATCCCCGCGCCGAAGCTGGACGACCTCACCTGGGCCGACCTGATGGCGGCCATCCGCCGCCGGGTCCCGGCCGAGTCGGACGGCGTCTGGACGCTGCACGCCCCGGTCGACCCCGGCATCACCCTGCTCGAACTGTTCGCCTACCTGCTCGAACAGCGGCTGTACTGGCTGGACCAGGTGCCCGACGAGCTCGTCGTGGCGATCCTGCGGCTGCTCGGCCTCCCGCTGCCGCAGCCCGCGCGCCCGGCAGCCACCGTGCTGGCGTTGACCTCCGCCGAACCGGTCCCGGTGCGGGTCCCGGCGGGCACGGCCCTGGCGCGGGACCCGGCGGCGGCGATCCGGTTCACCCTCGACGACGACGTCACCGCGTTCCCGCTCGACGGCGAGGTGACCGTGTTGACCGACCGGGACCGCACCGCTGACCTGCGCGCGGGTCGCGGGGTCCCGCTGCTGGCCACCGACGGATCGCCCGCCGCCGTCCGCTTCACCCTGCCCCTGGCGGGTTCGCACGCCGCGCCCGACGCCGTGTCGCTGCTGTTCGAGCTGGACTCGCCGGTGCCGCCGTCCTGGTCTCCCCTCGCGGTCGCGGACGTCGACGTGCCCGCCGAGCTGACCTGGTCGTGGTTCCGCCCCGGCGGCGACGAGCACGGGGAATTCGCGGAGGTGAGCGACGGCACCGCCGGGTTGCGGCGGTCCGGGGTCGTGCGCCTGCGCCCACCGGACGGTTGGTCCACACAGGACCGAGGGCTGCTGGTGTCCACGCGCGCCGCGACCTACGCGGCCCCGCCCCGGCTGCTGCGGCTGGCGGTCAACGTCTCCGCCGCGCGCCAGGTCGAGCACCGCACCGCCACCGGGGACAAGGTGTCGACGCAGATCGCGGACTGGCTGCGGCTGCCGGGCCAGCGGCTCACGCTGCCCGACGCCGCCGGACGTCTCCTCGACGCCACCCTCTGGCTGGCGACCGACCGGTGGTCGTCCACAGTGGACTTCACGTTCGGCTCGTCCCGCGACCGGGTCTTCCTGGTCGACCGCGGCGACGGCGCGCTCGTGTTCGGCGACGGGCTCACCGCCCGAATCCCACACCCCAGCGAGCAGGCCTGCGTCGACTACACCATCGGCGGCGGTCGTGAGGGCAATGGTGGCCTCACCACCAACTGGCTGCCCGTGACCTCCACTCTCCCGGTGCGCGGCGCCAACCCCGTTCGGGCCGCGGACGGCACCGACCCGGAAACCCCGGCGCAGGCCCGCGACCGGGCGGCGGGCGCGCTGCGCGAGGTGAGCCGCGCGGTCACCGCCGAGGACCACGTCACCCTGGCTGTCACCACCCCCGGTGTGTCCATCGGCCGGGCCTACGCCGCGCTCGGGGAGCACCCCGGGTTCCCGTGCGCGCGGGTGCCGGGCGCGGTGACCGTGCACGTCGTCCCGGCGGTCCCCCGCGCCGACTTCGACGCACCGGACTTCGTCCACGCGCCGGTCCCCGACCCCGGCACGCTCCACGAGGTCTGCGACCGGCTCGACAAGGCGCGGTTGCTCACCGCCGAGGTGTTCGTGCGCGCACCGGCCTACCGGGACGTCCGGATACGGGTCGACTTGGCGGGCAACCCCGCCGACCGCCCCCGGGTGTCCGCCGTGGTCGGCGCCGCGCTGCGCCGGTTCCTCGACCCGCTGGTCGGCGGTGTCGACGAGACCGGCTGGCCTTTCGGCGAACCGCTGCGGCCCTCCGCGCTGCTGCGCGCGGCCCAGCGGGCCCTGGGCGACCTCGCTGAGGTCGTGGCCGTCGCGATCGGCCTGGACGGGAACGCGCCCGGCGAGTCCTGCCTCGACACACCGCTGCGCCCCGGCGAGCTCCCGGTGGCGCGGGAGGTCCGCACCCGGGTCGTGCCCGCCGTCGAGACCGGGGAGGGGTTGTCGTGACCGACGTGTGGTGGGGGCGGGACACCGCCGAGGAAGGGCACGTCGTCGACGGACCGGGCGCCGTCGCGGTGCCGGAGCTGGTGGACGCCACCCAGGAGGCGGTGCGCGCCGCGGTGCGCGACCGGATCCCCGGCTACACCCCGGACTGGACCAACCCGGACCGCCAGGACGCGGGCGTGGCCCTGGTCCGGCTGTTCGGCACCGAGACCGAGCCCGTGCTGACCCGGGTGAACCGGCTGCCGGAGAAGGTCCTCGCGGAGCACCTGTCCACCGCCGGTGTGCGCAGGCGCCCGGCGACCGCGGCGGCGGCGTTGCTGGAGTTCACCGTCACCCCGCCCGACGGCGCGTCCGTGCTGGTGCCCGCGGGTTTCCAGACCTCCGCCTCGGGACCCGACGGCCCGATCGTCTACGAGACCGACCAGGACCTGTTCGCGACCCCCGCCACCCTCGGGGCCATCGCCACGCAGCGCGCGGGCGGCGCACTGGAACCGGTGCCGCTCGGGCCGAACGGGCCCAGCCGCCCGTTCCCCCCGTTCGGCCCCGATCCCCTGCCTGGCAGCGCCCTGTGGCTCGGTCTCGCGGGCACGGCCAACCCCTTCCCCTCGCTGACCCTGGGTTTCGTGGTCACGGACGTCCCGCCCACACCGGCCGAGTCCGGTGGGCTCACGCCGCTTCCAGGCTCGCCCGCGCCGTCGCTGCGCTGGGACGTGCTCGACGGCGGGCAGTTCGTGGCGGCGGACGTCGTGCGGGACCAGACCGGCGGGCTCCGCACGAGCGGGACCATCGAGCTGCGCGTGCCGCGCACCTGGGATCCCGGCCGTCCCCCGGTCGCCCGACCCGGCCCGGTGCTGCGGTGGCTGCGGCTGCGGGTCGCGCACGGCACCTTCGCCGAGGCGCCACCCGCGGTCTCGGGGCTGCGCCTGAACCTGGTGTCCGCCACGGCCGCGCGCACGGTCTTCGACGAGCCCCTGGAGCCGATCCAGGACCAGCGGCCGACCGGCGGGCGGCGCATGCGGCTGTCGCAGGTGCCGATCCTGGCGGGCAGTGTCGTGATCGAGGTCGACGACGACCCGGGCGCGGACCTCTTCGGTACCACCGCGGGCCAGGCCACCGCCTGGCAGGAGGTCGCGAGCCTGGCCGCCTACGGCCCGGACGACCGCGTGTTCGTCGTGGACTACGCGACCGGGGAGGTCACTTTCGGCGACGGGGTCAACGGCGCGCCCGTGCCGCAGGGCTTCCGCAACGTGCGCGCGCGGCGGTACCGCGTGGGCGGCGGCGCGGCGGGCGCCGTGGCCGCGGGCGCGATCAACAGCGTGGTCACCGCGCTGCCGTTCGTCACCCGGGTCAACAACCCGTTCCCCGCCACCGGCGGCACCGACGCCGAGCCCGACGCGGACGCCGCGCGGCGCGGTGCCGGCGAACTGCGCTCCGGCGGACGGGCCGTCGCGCCCGCCGACTACGGCCCGCTGGCCCTGCGCGCGCCGGGTGCCTCGATCGCCCGCGCGCACGGCGTGCCGGGCCTGCACCCGGGCTACCCGGGCAAACCCGTGCCGGGTGTGGTCGGGGTGCTGGTCGTGCCGCCGCTCGACGACTCCGGCGAGCCGCCGGTGCCGACCGCCGCGACCTTGCGCGCGGTCGCCGACTACCTGACCCGCGAGGTCGCCCCCGCCGGGATCACCGTGGTGACCGGTGGGGCGGCGTTCCAGCGGATCGCCGTCGAGTCCCAGGTCGTGCTCGACCCCGACCAGGAGCGGGCGGCCGTGCTGGCGCGGGCGGGCGAGGCGGTCGTCGGCTACCTCGACCCCCTGCGCGGCGGTGAGGACGGCGCCGGGTGGCCCTTCGGGGGGACCGTCCGGCACTCCGCCCTGGTGCGCGTGCTGCTGTCGGTCGACGGTGTCCTCGCCGTACCTGGTCTCACCATCATCGCCGACGGGCTGCGACTGCCCCGGTGCGCCGATCACGCGATCCCGCCGACCGCCCTGGTCTGGCCGGAGCGCCCGCTGCTGATCCCCGTGGAGCCGTCATGACCTGTGGACCGGTGGAGGGGACGTTCCGCCTGCTCGACGACCTCGTCGGGTGGGACCAGGACCAGGACCGGGTCCGCGACCTCGTCGGGTTCGCCGACCCGGCGGGGGTGCGGCTGGCGAACGCCGGTCCCGCGCCCGAGGGCCCGAGTCGTGCCGACCTGCTGCCGTGGTTCCCGGACCCCCGCCTGGCGCCGGGATGCCAACCGCGCGCCTGGTACCTGATCTCGGGAAAGCGGTTGCTGCGTCGGGACACCTGCGCCGAGGGCCGCTGGCCGTCGGTCTGGCCCGCGTACTGCGATCCCCGGCCGCTGTGCGAGCCGGTGGCCGTGGCGGCGCGCGGACACCGGGTCGCCGTCGTCGACTCCGGCCGGGTCCTGTTGTGGCGCAACGAAGGCGACCACTTGGTCGCGGTGAGCGAGCCGGCCCGCGCGCGGCTCGTGGCACTGGGGCCGGACGAGTCGGTGCTGGTGACCCGCGAGGGCAGCGGTGACCTCTGGCGATTCGGTCCCGACGGCAGCCCGTGCGGAGTGATCCGCACCGGCGTCGACGGTGAGATCATCGGCGTGCGCGTCGGCCCGGACCGGACGATCTGGCTGCTCACCAACAACAACGGCGTGCTGCGGATCCACCGCGGTCGCCGCCGGTTCGAAGAGTCCACACTGGACGAACTGGCGGCGGCGCTGCCGCCGAGCACGCTGGTCGCCGCCGACGACAACGGGTTCTGCCTCACCGAGAAGACCCCCGACGGCGACGTGACCTCCTGCTACGACTGGGAAGGCGAGCCGCGGCCCGTCCCGCCACCCGCGCCCGGCCGCTACGTCGCCGACGGCGAGTTCACCACGACCCTCGTCGACAGCGGCATCTCCCGGTGCCGCTGGCACCGCGTCCGGGTCGAGGCGGACGTGCCCGCCGGTACCGCGGTGGCGATCGCGGTCGTGGTCTCGGAGGACGGCCGGTTCGCCGACTCCGACTGGCAGCAGGCGCCGCCCGGGAGCACCGACTTCCTCGTCGACCAGCCACCGGGCCGGTACCTCACGCTCCGCGCCCGGCTCTCCGGCGACACCACCGCCACCCCGGTCCTGCACCGCGTCCGGCTCGACTTCCCGCGCTCGACCAGCGCCGACCTGCTGCCCGGCGCGTTCCGCCAGGACCCCGTCGCCGACGACTTCACCGAGCGGTTCCTGTCGCTGTTCGACGCCACCCTCGCCGAGATCGACCGCGTGGTCGAGCGCTACCCCGCCCTGCTCGACGCGGGCGGCGTCCCCGATGACGCGCTGCCGTGGCTGGCTGGGCTGCTGGGCCTGTCCTTCGAGGCGGGCTGGGACGCGGCGACCCGTCGCGCACTGATCGCCGCCGCCCCGCGCCTCTACCGCGGGCGCGGGACGAGGGCGGCGCTGTCGGAGGCCGTCGACATCGTCTTCGGCGTCCGCCCGGTGATCGACGAACTCGCGAACGAGCGGCACTGGGCGCAGGTGCGCGCCGCGGCGGCACCGGCGACGGCGCGGGGCCTGGGGTCGGTCCGGCTGTTCAGCCGCTCCACGAGCCGGTTCCGACTCGGCGGCTCCGCCCTCGGCGCCGCGCCGCTGCGCGCGTTCGGCGACCCCGACACCGACCCGCTCACCGAACACGCCCACCGGTTCCGGGTGCTGGTGCCCGGCCCGGTCGACGAGGACGCGGTGCGGCGCCTGGTGAACCGGCAGGCGCCCGCGCACGCGATCGGGTCGGTGCGGGTCGGCGGGGCGGGGTTCGTGGTCGGCGCCAAGTCGGTGGTCGGGGTGGACACCGCGTTCGTCCCGCTGCCGCCCGCCGTGCTGGGCGGTCCCCGTCCGGTGCGGCTCAACCACGACGCGGTGCTGCGGCCCGGCCCACGGGGCGCGCGCCACGGGGTCGAGGTCGGCGTCGCCGCCGCCGTCGGGGTCCACACGCTGGTGTCTTGAGAGGACAGACAGAGATGACCGAGGTTACGACGCGGGCGGCGACGCCGGCCGCCGAGCACGGGGGGTTCGAGGCCCCGCCGTTCCGCAGGCTGCGGTACTTCCACGGCCAACTGCTCACCGCGCGGGACTTCCAGCGCGAGCAGGAGTACTTCCGGGAGAAGCTGAAGCTGCGGGTGCGCTGCCTGCTCGGCTACGGCGTGGTGTGCGGGCTGTTCGTCGAGCCCGTGGCGCCGGAGGACTGCGACGACCACGACGACGAGGGCGGTCCCCCGAACCGGCACGCGGCCCTGGTCCGGATCACCCCGGGCCTCGGGGTGGACTGCGACGGCAACGAGGTCGTCGTGCGCGGCGGCTGCGCCATCGACCTGTGGGCCGCGCTGCCCGCCGACGAGCGCACCGACGAACCGGCCACGGTGTGGATCGGCGTCGAGTACGCCGAGCGCCCGGTCGAGCCGACCAGGACCGTGTTCACCAGCGCCTGCGGGGACACCTCGGACTGCGAGTCCGGCTACACCGAGGAGTGCTACCGGGTCAGGGTGACCACGCACGAGCCGCCCGAGGACCGGCGGTGCGAGACCTGCTGCTGCTCGTCGTGCGAGCACAAGACGCTGTGGCTGGCCCGCATCGATGAGGTCGACTTCGCCCAGCCGGTGCCCGCCGAGCGGATCCACCTGAACATCCGCAGGCCCTTCGGCCCGTTCGTGCCGACGGTGATCACCGGGATCAACTGGGTCCACGGCCACACCTACACCGTCGACGAGGCCAAGGAGCTGCTCGGCACGCAGAAGGACACCGGCGGGCTCGTCGTCCGGTTCTCCGACGACGTCCGGGTGGACACCCTGCGCCCCGGCGTGGTCGACATCCAGGTGATCGAGGGCGGCGCGGGCCGCAACGCCGACACCTGGTACATGGGCGGCGCGTTCGAGGAACCCACCGGCGGCGGGGAGTTCACCACGCACTTCCGCTACCGGCAGACCACCCGCGAAACCCTGCAGGACGGCGACCGGGTGCTGATCACCGTGCGCTCGGCGTTCATCCTCGACCGCTGCTGCCGACCGGTCGACGGCACCAACGTCGGCGGGAAGGTGCCGTACGTGACCTGTGCGGAAGGCGACCACCCCGAACCGGAGCCCGTGGGCTGCCTGTTGCCGCCGTCGGGCATCGGGCCGTGGACGTCGGGCACCGGCGCGGGCGGCGGCACCTTCGAGAGCTGGTTCTACATCACCGAGGAGCGCCGATGACCCAGGCAGACTGCGGGTGCGGGTGCGGCGGGACCTCCGCTCACCCGGCCGCGTTCGTCCGACCGCGGTTCTTCGCGGGCCAACTGCTCACGGAGGACGACCTCGGCCTGCTGGTCGACTACGTGGCCGGGAAAGACCGCCTGCACAACCGGACCGTGCTGGGGCCGGGTGTCGTGTGCGGGCTGGAGGTCGGCTGCGACCCGTGCGGCGGCGGGACCGTCGTGGTGCGTCCCGGTCACGCGCTCGACTGCTGCGGCAACGACATCGTGGTGTCCTGCCAGGAGAAGGTGGACGTCCAAGCGCTCGTGCGCGAGGCTCGGATCACCGCGTCCGGCGTCGACTGCGGCGACCCGTGCGACGACGACCAGCGCCACTACGGGCTCTACATCCGCTACGAGGAGACCCCGATCGCGCCGGTCGCCCCGTTCAGCACCGAGGAACCCTGCCCGACACCGGGGTGCGTGCCGTCGCGGATCCAGGAGGGGTTCCGGTTCGTCGTCAAGTGCGACACGGCCGACGACCACCGGTACAACCCGGTCACCCGGTTGCTGGCCAGTGTCGGCACACCCGGCGCGTACGAGGAGATCCGCCTGCTCTGCCGACGGCTCGGGTTCTACCTGGACCCGATGCACATCACCGGGTCCGCGTCGACCCAGCCCGTCGAGTTCACCGCCGACGACCGCGACCGCTACACCCAGAGCCTGGCCTGGTTGCGGGACAACGCGGAGACGACCTTCACCCCACCGGTCGCGCGGGAGGCGACCGAGCGGGTGCGCGCGCTGGCCAGTGCCGTGGCCCGCCACGACACCTACGCCGACGGCGACAAGGACAAGCCCACCCTCGACGACATCGCCGACGCCCGGCGGGCGATCGCGGCGGCGTGCGACCGGCTCGCCCAGACCGACCACGAGCAGGTCTGGCCGGACCGGCTGCGCCGCTCCCCCGCCGCCGCGGTCACCGCCGAGGCCAAGGCGCGGATCGCGAACCCGGACGCCGACGCGCTCATCGAGGTGCGGTTGGTCGCCCTGGGCACGCCGATCGACAACGTGCTGAACGCCGAGTTCCGGTCGGACCTCGCGCGGATCCGGGAATGGCTGCTGAACCGACTCGACAAGGCGCCCGGTGTCGCGGACTGCGCGTTGCGCGACTACGTCCGCGCGACCACCGTCCCGCAGCCGGTGCCGACCCCGGAACCGGACAGCGGCAGGCAGCTGACCCTGACCGAGCTGGGGCAGTTGGCGGAGGCCGCGGCGCGGCTCACCACGGCGGTGCGGCGCTTCATCATCGACGCGATGTGCGCGACGCTGAACCCGCCGTGCACCAACTGCACCGACACCGACGTGCTGCTCGCGCACCTGACGCTCGACGGCTGCGAGGTCGTCCGGGTGTGCTCCGCGACCCGCGAGCAGGTGCTGCCCGGCGGTTCCGCGTACGGCGAGTGGCTGTTCAAGCTGGCGCCGCTGCGCGGGCTCGCCGAACGGCTCTGCTGCCAACCGACGCCGGTCTACCGGCCCCCGGTCGTGCCGTCGACCGGCCCGGTCCGGTCGGCCTACGTAGTGGGCCTGCTCGACCAGTGGAAGTGGACCGGTGACGTCGAGGACATGTGGAGCAGGCTGGTGACCCTCGAGGCGGGTGAGACCCTGCCGAAGACGTTGCACGAGCAGGTGTACTCGGTGCCGAGCGAGGTGACCGACAGCCTGCGCGAGATGGGCGCGCTGCGCTGGCAGGTGAACGAGCTGACCAGGACGGTGGACGCCCTGCGGGCCCAACTGGACACCGCCCGCGACCAGGTCACGCAGGTGCGCACGGAACTGCCCGAGCGGCTCGAGGACCGGCTGGCGGAACTGGAGCGGGCACCGGCCGCCGAGGGCGAGTCCGGTGAGGGCAAGCCCCGGACGCGGCGACCGCCCCGGTCGTCGAGCCGCAAACCGCAGTCGGGCGGTGAGTCCGGATGACCGCGCCGTTGCGTCCCGCGTTCAGCGAGGGGCAGGTGCTCGCCGCGGCGGACTTGGCGGCCACCGTCGAGCACGCCCGTGCCGCCGCCGCCCGCCACGCCCGCGCCCTGCACGACTGGGGCATCGCCGACGGGCTCGGGCTGCGCACCGAGAGCCGGACCGACCCGGCCACCGGCGCGCGGTTCGTCGAGGTGAGCGCGGCGGCGGGGCTGGCGGTGGACGGGACCGGGCGCGAGATCGTGGTACCCGCGCCGGTCGTGCTGTCGGAGGCCGAGTTCACCGAGGTCAACGGCGCCGACCAGCCGACGGCCGAGCCGTACCCGGTCTTCCTCATCGCGGTCGACCGGCCCCAGACCGGCACCGGAGCGGTGTCCTGCGGCTCCGCGTCCGCGCCGACCAGGGTGGCCGAGTCCTTCCAGATCCGGTTCGGGCGGTTGGGGGACGAGCGGCTGGTCGAGGAGCAGCAGCCGTCGCCGGTCGGCGCCCCGCCCGCCGAGCCGCCGGTCGTGTGGTGGGTGCTGCTGGGGTACGTCCGGTGGACCGACGGGCACTTCACGGCCGTGGCGAGCACCGCGCGCGGCGTCAGCGTGCGGTACGCGGGAGTGCGGGCGGACACCGTGGCCGCGCGGTCGGGGACGCTCTCGCTGCGCACCCGCACCGCGGTCCAGGAGGGCCAACCCGCGCTGGTGTTGTCCGGGGAGGACCCGCCGAGCCTGGTTTACGGGCTGTACCAGGGAAGTGGCGCGATCAGCCCGCTGATGACGGTGGCGGCCAACGGGAACCTGACCATCGCGGGGAGCTTCTCCGGGCGGATCTCGGCGGGCAGCGTGCTCGTCGCGTCCGGCACCGCCACCGACGGCACGCTGCTGCCGCTGCCCGCCGGGGTGGCGCCGCAGGAGGTCGCCGACGGCCGGGTGGCGCTGCACGTGTACCTCACACCGCGGGTACCGCCGAGCCCGACGGGACTGTGGTCGCCGATTGAGGCCACTGTGGACGGTGAGCGGCGGGTCCGGTGCCGGATCCGTTCCTACGACCCGATCGCGGCGCCCGGCGAGGTCGTCGACGAGTCCGGCGCGGTCGACTACCTGGTCCTGGCGACGGTCGCGGCGGCGGGCGGTGCCCAATGAGCCTGTACGTGGCATACGTGCGCGCCACCGGGCACGTCGTGGGCGCGGTCGGCGCCGTCGGCGCGACCCCATCCGCCGACGTCGCGGCGCTCGTGGGGTCCGAGCTGGGCCTGCGGGTGTCCCTGTCCCCCACCGAGGTCGTGGAACTGACCCTGGACGCCAAGGACATGGACTCCCACACCGTCGACGACGAGCCCAAGGTGTTCGACGACCCGCTGGTCTACGCGGTCGAGCAGGTACCGAACGCGGACCCGAAACCGGCACTGGCGCGGCTGCGGACCGGGGTGACCGTCGCGTTCACGGCCGACCGCCTCGTCGTGACGGTGCCGGTCGCCGACCCGGTCAAGGCCATCGCGGTGGTGGCGCTGGTCTCCGGCGACTCGATCCTCCAGCACAGCACCATCCCGGCGGGGAAGACCAGCGCGGACTTCGCGGCGACGGTGCCCAGCGGCCAGTCCCGCGGCGTGCTGGCGCTGGTCGCGGGCTGGGCGGGCGTCCTGGAGGCGGTGAAGCAGAAGTGAGCGCGCCCATCGCGGGCGAGACCATCGTGCGCAACTGCGTGGTGCGCGTGGTCCGGCGCGGTGGGTGGAGCTGGGGTCCGGACCCGCGCGGCATCGTGCGGTTGGTCGTGGACGCGTTGCCGGAGCTGCTGGCCGGGCAGTTCGCCGACCATCTCGACGGCGAGGGGCCGGACGTGGAGATCAGCGAGCCGGTGCGGTTGTCCGTCGTCTGGGGGCGGTCGCGCGGGAGCGGTGGCGTGCCGTCCGTCGAGTTCGCCGTCGACCCCGGCGCGAGCGTGGTCCCGGAGCCCCGCGAGGTGGCCCGGGAGGAGTGGACGGGTTCGTCGTCCACTTCGGACACCCAGGTCGCGGTGCGGGCCTCGGTGTCGGACACGGCGCTCTCCCCCGTCACGCTTTTCGGTGAGCTCGCCGAGCGGGGGGAGCTCGCGGCGTTGCTGGCGCTGCTGCCGGACGAGACGCTCCGGGTGTGCCTGGCCGCCTCCCTCGACGGTCCCGGTGAGCGGCCACGTGGCGAGGTGATCGGCGCGTTGGCCGCCGAAGTGGCTCGCCGTGGCTGGATCCCGGAGCCATCGTCGCCGGTGGCGACCCTCGTCGAACTCAGGGAGCTGGTGCGGTCTCTCCCGCGGGTGGCATCCGCGCCGCACGTCTCGTCGGCGGACGTCGAGCGCGTTGTCCAGACGAGCGCGTCGCCTGCCGGGGAAACGACTCGGGAGTGCGCGGCGCTGCCGTTCCTGCTGGTGGGTCCGCTGGCGCGGACCGGTTACCTCGACGCGGTCGGTCCGGCGCTGGCCTCCGTCGGGCTGCTCCACCAGACGCCGCTGTTCGCGGCGGCCCTGGCTCGCCGGGTGTTGGGCGGCTCGGCCGACGCGGCGGTGTTCGCCTGCCTCGACTCCGTGCCCGATCTCGGCGACTTCGCCCGGCGCGTGGGCCCCGCGCTGCCGGTGCTCGACGGGGTGCTGGCGCTGGCGGTGTGCCGCGGCCACGATCCCGTCGACCCGCTGCTGGTCGCGGGGGTCGACGGCGGTCTGCTGCTGGTCGACGCGCAGGGCCTGTTCCCGGTCGCGTGGACCGCGCGGGCGGTAGACCTGCTGCCGTACTGGGAGGCCTGCGGGCGACCCGCCGTGGTGGTCTGCGACAGCCCGCTGCCGACGTCCTGCCTGCGGGAGCTGGCGGAGGCGGGGGTCCCGCTGGTCACCGACGTCCGCCCGCTGCGCGGCGACCCGCTGACCCGCCTGCCGCGTCCCGCGCCGCTGTGGGTGTCCGGTGCGCCCGGGTCGCGGGTCGTCGCGGAGTTCCCCCGGCACGCCGAACGGCTCGACGAGCTGACGCGGGCCCTGTTCGCCCGGCCGGGGGATGCGCTGGAGCGCGGTACCGGGCTGGCGGCGGCGCTGTCCCTCGGTGTGCTCGCCTGGACGCTGTGGCGGGAAACCGAGACACCCCACCCGGCGACCGCGCTGACCAGGTTCGCCGACCTCGAGGCCACGGTGCGGTTCACCGACGAGGCGGTGCGGGTGCGGCTGCCGCTGGGCCGCCGCCACGCGGACCTGCTGCGCGGCGGCGCGCTGGTGGACGTGCCCGACGTGGTCTGGCTCGGTGGCCGGACCCTGACCTTCTCCGGTGGCTGACATGGGCGACTTGGCCGCGGAGCACCTGCGCGTCCGACTGGCGGAGCTGCACCTGGCGCTGCGGGTGGCCGTCGACCGGCAGGCGAGGGCGGCAGCGGCGCTCACCCGCCCCGACCTGACGCCGTTCTGCGTCACGGACGAACAGGTGGCGGTCCTGCTGTCCCACGTGGACGCCACGGCCGAGGCCATGACCGAGCCGCCGACGCCACCCCCCGACGAACCCGAGTCCGAACGGCACCTGCGGCGCCTGGCCACGACGCGGGGCACCACCCTGCCCCTGGACTCCCTGGCGGACCGCTTCGGCCTGACCAGGTCCGAGCAGGACGCCCTGCTGCTCTGCGCGGCCCCCGAACTGGACCCGGGCTACGAGCGGATCTTCGCCTACGTGGTGGACAACCTGAACCGCCACGCGCCGTCCGTGGAGCTGCTGGTCGCGGTGCTCGCGGACACCCCCGCGACCCGCCTGGCCGTCCGCCGCGCGTTGGGTCCGACCGGTCGGCTCCGCCGCTACGGCCTCCTGCGCCCGCACGGCGAGTCGCCGGTGGAGCAGGCCCAGGAGCTGTTCCTCGGTGCCGGGGTCTTCGAGTTCCTGCTCGGCTGGGGCGGTGACGTGGGGTTGCTCGGCCACGACCCGGGCGAGGTCACCCCACCGGCCGGACGGATTCCCACGCCGCACCTCGACTCGACCCGGCTGACCGCGCTCGGCCAGGCCCTGGCCCGCGGCGACCTCGACGTCGTCGGCCTGTGGGGTTGTCCCGCCGACGGCCAGCTCGACGCGGCCCTGGCGCTGGCCCACGCGGCGGGGCGGCCGTTGCGGCGGCGGACCGGCGACCCGGCGGCCGACCTCCGCACGGCCGCCGCCCTCGACGCGATCCTCTGGCTCGACACCGACGACCCACCGGAGTTCACCGGGGCGTACCTCCACTCGCGGGTCCCGCTGTGCCTCACCGGCCTGGTCCCGTGGCGACCGCCCGCACTGCTGGCCGACCGCGCGTACGCCGAACTCACCCTCCCCGCCCCGACGTTCGAGCAGCGCCAGACCATGTGGACCGCCACCTTCCCGCTGCTGGCCGGGGAAGTCCTCGACGACCTCGCCGCCAGGTACCGCATGACCGCCGGTGACCTGCGCGCGGTCGCGGCCGTGGCGGCGGCCGACGCCCGGCTCTCGGGGGACGAGCACCCCGCCGCCGAGCACGTCGAACCCGCCATCGCCACGGTGACGCGGGGCCGCACCAGCGGCGCCGTCCAGTCGATCACCCCGCGGCGGACCGTCGAGGACCTCGTGCTCCCCGCCGCCCAGCTGCACCAGGTCGAGGAGATCGTCTCGGCGTGCCGCGCGTGGCCGCGGGTGGCCGAGTCGTGGGGTTTCGCGCACCGGTCGCCATCGTGTGGGGTGAAGGCGCTGTTCACCGGCGAACCCGGAACCGGCAAGACGATGACCGCGGAAGTGGTCTCCGGCATGCTGGGCCTGGAGTTGCTGAAGGTCGACCTCGCGCAGGTGGTCTCCAAGTGGGTCGGCGAAACGGAGAAGAACATCGAGGCCGTCTTCCGGCAGGCCGAGGACACCCGCGCCGTCCTGCTGTTCGACGAGGCCGACGCCCTGTTCGGCAAGCGCGGCGAGGTCAAGCACGGCACCGACCGCTACGCCAACCTCGAGGTCGGCTACCTCCTGCAGCGCCTGGAGGCCAGCGACGGCCTGGTCGTGCTGACCAGCAACCTCAAGGAGAACATCGACCCGGCCTTCACCCGCCGGTTCCACTTCGTCGTGCACTTCCCCCGCCCGGGCACCGACGAGCGCCACCGCCTCTGGCGGCAGGCGTTCCCGCCCGCCGCCCCCCTGGCCGCCGACGTGGACCTCGACGCCCTCCGCCGCCTCGACATGACCGGCGCGGGCATCGCCGCCGCGGCCCGCTCGGCCGCCCTCGCCGCCGCCGACCACGGCTCCCCCACCATCACCATGCGCCACCTGGTCCGCGGCGTGTCCCGGCAGTTCCAGCGGGAGGCCCGCCTGTTCCGCCCCAGCGAACTTGGCCCCTACGCCGGACTGCTGACCGACAACGGGACAAGGGGGTCCTGATGCACGACTTCCCGCCGCCGCAGCACCGCCCGGCCGTACCGGTGACGGCACAGGAACTCCGCACGGCCGCCGCGTCCGACCACGGCAAGCGACCACTGGTCCTGGTCCCCGCCGTCATCGGCAACGCCCAAGCCGCCCACACCGCCATGAACGGCCACAACAAAACCACGCCGTCCCCCACCGCGTCGGCCGTCGCCGCCGCCCAGGACCGCGTCGGCAACGCCGCCATCGCGGGCGCCATGATGCGCACGGTTCCCGTGGCCGTCCCGAGTTCGGAGAGCCACCCGGGCCACTAGGCGCGTCCCTTTCGGTCGCGGCGGGATCGGGTGGTGGTCCGGGTGCCGCACCACATCGCGCAATCGGCTCGGCCGGAACGCTTTCCCGAATCGCCTGCCATGAAATCACCGGAATGGACAATTCGTGGACGCCGGTTAACGAGCGCGGGCGCGGTGGCGATCTGCGATATGTCGACCACCGGCCGACTCGCCATCCACTCCTCGAAGGAGTCCCATGTCGAATCCGGCGTACCTGCCCCACTGGCAGGGCGGAGACCCGGACGCCGTCTACCAGAACAAGATCCTCCGACACGGTCAGGTCGAGACCTATTTCGACGAGACCGTGCTCGGCCGGAGTCTGTTCCGGCTGTTCATCAAGTCGTTCCTGATCATGATCCTGCCCACGGCCATCCTGACGAGCATCGACAGCACCGTCGGCTACAGCCTCATGGTGCCGTTGTGGTTCGCGGCTTTCCTGCTCAGCAGGGTCGCCGAACCGCTCGGTGAATGGCACGTGGTGCTCGCCGACCGCGGCGCCGCGGCGGACGCGGTGTACCGCATGATGAACGGCAAGATCGCCGAGCGGAAACTGCCGATCCAGTCGGTGGAGACCACGCGCAACCGCACCGGCTTCGGCTCGGTCGCCAACCGCCTCGTCCTCATCGACGGCTCCTACCGGGCCTACGTGACGGTGTTCGCCTACGGCACGAGCCTGTACCTCGGCTGGGTCATGTACCGCCACCGCCGCGGCGTGAACCTCGTCGTCCGCTTCTGGCTCGACCTCGTCGCCCGGATGACGGGCAGGCTCTCCGACATCGGCCAGATGCTGCGCACCCAGCGCCCGAGAGCGATGCGCGAGGTGATCCACGCGCTGTGCCGCGAGGGCATGTACGTGGCCATCGAGCGGGTCGAGGTGCCGGAGAACTACGGCTTCCCGAACGGCCTCCCGCCGATCGAGGACCTCCCCGGCGAGACGCCGACGGGCGCCGGTTGGGCGTCGCACGTGCCCCAGCAGACGGGGAGCCACCAGATGCCCGTCCACTCGGCACCGCCCGTTCCCGCGCCGCCGCCCGCTCCGCGGCCGCAGCAGTCCGGCCAGCACCGGGCACCGGGCGACCCGGGCGGACCCGGCGACCAGACCATGCCGACCCGGGGACAGTAGTGGAACACCCACCAGCGGTCGCGTGGACCGCGGACGGCGGCGCGGTGGCGGGATTGCGCGTCACCCGCGCCGCCGCGGCGGCGCAACACCCCGCCGCCCCGCCCACCTCTCCCGGCGAGACCGTCAACCAGTTCACGGGTTCCGCGGGCCAGCTCATGCAGGCCGGTTCGGTCGGCACGGTGGTGTTCAACAGCACGCCGGAACCGGCGGAACACCTCGCCGCCCCTTCCTGGGTGCGCTACCTGTGGGAGGTGGGCGCCCCACACGCCGCCCGCTTCGAGCTCCGACACCTGACCCACCCGCAGTCCAACCACATCAGCACCTACCTGCTCACCCGAGCGTCCACAGCAGACACCGCGGCAGCACTGACCGCAACACTGCGCCAAGCCCTCCCGGCACCCCTGCTCGGCCACCCCGTCGACAACGACGACGAACTACGCTGGACCCTCAGCCCGTTCCACCCCAACACCGCCGATGTCGTCGAAATCGGCAAAACCATCACCGCCTCCCGCACCACCCGCGGCGATTCCCCCAACCCGTGGCTGGCAGCCGTCACCCCGTGGCGCGCGGCCCCCGCCGAGACCTGGACCCGACTGTGGTCCACTTTGGCCTCGAGCCCGACCCCGATCCTGCTCTCCGTCGGCCTCCTCCCCTTCCGCGTGGGCGAGGGACTCCGCGCGAACCTCGCCGCCCGCGCCATCGAACTCGACTACCTGGCGCGCACCGGCCCGTCCCCCACCGGCGGCGTCTTCGGCAAACCCCGCCCACCGGACCAGTTCGCCGTGGCCGCCACCGAAGTCCTCACCGACGCGGTGCACCGCTACACCGACCGCGTCTTCCAAACCCGGGTCACCCTCGCGGGCGCGACCCCGCTCCCCGCCTGGCTCACCCACCAAGCCGCCGAAGCGGTGTCCCCCGGCGCCAACACCCCCGGCCTCCACTCCCGACCGGCGACCGTGGTCCACCCCTCCCCCACCGACCGCCCCACCGCCTGGCACAACGCGACAACCCTCGACTTCCGCCAACTCACCCCCACCGAAACCCTTCCCCCGGAAGCCATCGGCCCCGTAGAACGCCGCCTACTGGCGATCACGGACCTGGACGAAGCCGCCGCCGCCCTCCGCGCCCCTCGCGACCTCGGCTGACCACGCGTGGGGCCGCCAGGTTCTGGTTGGTGCCGTCGTCGAAGTACACGGTCGGCACCGTGCCCGCGGTCTGGCAGTTCTGGAAGGAACCCATGCTGTTCCACGGAATGAAGCAGTACCCGCAACTCCACATACCGGTGTAGTCCTCGTACTGGTACGCGCAGAACCACTCGTAGTTGGCCGACCGACCGGCACACTGCGGAATCAACGCCGGGTGAGTTGCGCGTCATTGCCAACCGAGAGCTGGCGATTCGCCCTACCGTCCGACCAAGTGAAGGCGACGCGCGTCTACTGCTTCCGCACCGACGAAGGGGCATTCGGCTACTTCGTGCCGCTGCGGTCAAGGCGGAAGGACCAGCGGAGATCAACTCCATCGACCTGCGCTGGGTGTTGTGGCACACCTCGACCGGGTGAGGTCAACCACCCACACGTAGCAACATCCACCGAGTCGCCATATCGCCACCACTGCTGGCCGGAGAGGAGTTCGGGCACCTGTCTGGCGCGTCCGGCAACCAGCAGTCCGGCAATTCGATCATTGACCGCGCTCCCGGCCATCATCGTCGACTTGGCCATTCCCGGGACTGCCGAAGTTCGTCGAGTGGGCGCCGCCGCAGTCTCGTTCGGGTGAACGGTGCGGGCAATAGTGCGCCCGACGGTTTCCCCGGCGACGGGCAAGGATACTCGACCGCGTGACCAAACGGAGGTTGATGGCGCTGTTCGGGGTGCTCGCCCTGGTCGCCTACCTCGGCACGACGACCACGATCAGCGCCTTCATCGCCCGCGTCAACAACACCAACGACACGATCACCTCCGCCGGGCCGACGTGCCATTCGGTACCGCTGGCCGACGGCGCCACCCGGCTCTACCCGCTGAACGAGTCGACGGGCGTGGTCGCCAACGACGAGAGCGCCAACCACGCGAACGGCACGTACCAGGGCGGCAGGCAGTCGCAGAACCAGACCGAGTACCCGTGCGTGCGGGAGCCCGACTGGTACGCGAACCTGGACCAGACGCACTGGGTGTCGACGCCGGGCACCTACAGCATCGCCCCGGGCAGCAGCACCAGCCAGGAGGCCTGGTTCAACACCTACAACAACCAGGGCGTCATCTGCGGTTTCGGCAGCACGCAAACCGGCCAGTCGCCGGCCAAGACGAACCTCCTCG
The DNA here is from genome assembly GCF_041897805.1 of Actinokineospora auranticolor. Classification (GTDB taxonomy): domain Bacteria; phylum Actinomycetota; class Actinomycetes; order Mycobacteriales; family Pseudonocardiaceae; genus Actinokineospora; species Actinokineospora auranticolor. The sequence goes on along the minus strand of NZ_CP154825.1, from coordinate 3,964,845 downwards.
CCCTCAACAACACCGGTGACCTCCTGTTCCTGGTCCAGGGCACGTCCACGACCTACGAACTGGTGAGCCCATTCGCCTACAGCGACGGCGGCTGGCACAACGTCATCGCGGTGCACGACGCGTCCTACGGCATCAAGGTCTACCTCGACGGGGCGCTGCTGATGCAGCAAGCGGGCGCCCACCCCGCCGCCATGACCGCCTACTTCCGCATCGGCTACGAGAACACCAACGGCTTCACCAACGGCTACGGCACGAACCAGACGCTGGCCCACTGGTGGGGCAGCATGGCGTTCGTGTCGTTCTACCCGTTCGCGCTATCGGCCGCGCAGGCCGCACGGCACTACCAGGTGGGCCCGTAGCCGGGCCGACCAGGTCGAGGGTGCCTGCGAGGTCGGCGACCGGGTCGCCAGACCTGACCCACCGCTACCCCGTGAGCCTGTTCCTGGCGGGTCTCGGCCGAGAGCCAGTTCGGCGCACCCGCCGAGCCCGCGAGCAACGTGGTGATCGCTTCGGACAACCCCCCACTCCGCGACCGCATCCAAGCCGGGATCCCCTGGGAAAGCCACCGCATCCGCCCAGCGCGATGTTCGAGGTCGACGCGATCGGCACACCGTAGGGCGTACCGGGTCATTGGTAGCCTGTGGCCCATGGGGCTCGGCAGGGGATCCGAGGTGGAATCGGCACGCTCGCCCGTGGAGTTCGTCCGCGCGATGGAGCAGCTGAAGGTCCGGTCGGGGTTGACCTACCGGCAGCTGGCCGACAACGCGGCGGAGCAGGGCTTGCCGCTGCCGCGCAGCACGATCGCCGACGCGCTGCGGCGGCAGTCGTTGCCGAGGATGGAGGTCGTGGCCGCCTTCGTGCGGGCCTGCGGCGGTGGCGAGGCGGAGATCGAGACCTGGCTGGCGACCTGGGCACGGATCGCGCGCGGCGGGACCGCGGAACCGGCCGAACCCGCTGACGACGTGGCCGATGACGCACCCGCCGACACGGAGCCACCCAGGGCGCGCCGGAACTGGTCGACGGTGGGCGCCGCGGCGGCGACCATCGTGGCGATCCTGGTCTTCGTGGTGCACCTGCTGGACACGTCCCCGTCGCGATCGGCCGACGAACCCATCCGACCCTTGTCCGGGGGACCCGCGGTGGCGCCGGTGACAGGGTGGGTACGGATCCACCCGGCTCAGGCGGACACCCTCTGCGTCGGCGAGGGGCACGACCGCACGGGCCGCTACCCGAGCGAGATAGCCGCGCTGCGTCCGTGCGCTGACGCGGAACCGCCGCGCACGCTGCTCCAACGCGCCCACGACGACCTCTACCGCGTCATGTGGGACCACCCGGTGCACGGACAGGGCTGCCTCACCGTGATCACCGGCGGCGTGGCGGCCAACCTCATCGAACCCCAGGACGGCTGCAAGGGCGAGAACTCCGCACAGCTGTTCCGGTTGGAACTCGCCGACTCGGGCATCCCCGACACCTATCGTTTGCGGCCCGCTGAGACCCGATTGTGCCTCGGCGTGCGCTACGACACCATCGCCCCGGATACGGAAATCGCCCAAGAAACCTGCACCGGTGGCGCGGACCAGAGTTTTCACATCGAACGCCGGTAGGTCGCGTTCGGGCCGAGGGGCGGCCCGTCGGGCCGCGCATTCGGGGGACGGACAGGGCTGTCCGAGCAACCGGACAAGTCCCGCCGACCAGGCCGGACGTGGCACCGCTGTCCGGGACAGCCCGGATCACTGGCCGCACGACCAACGCTTCGCCAGGCTGGAACCGACGGGTCCGGCGACGCCCCGACCCGTCGCCCGACAGCGGCTCGGAAATGACATCCGAGTTCCGCGCGACGAGCAATCCTGTTCCGCTCCAGTGTGATCACGGAGGAATTCCCGATGTTCAGAAAGACTACGGTCGTCGCGACCATGGTGGTGACGATCGGGATGGCGGTTGCCACCTCGGCGGAGGCAACCACCTCGAGCGGGGACACCAGCCAAGCGGCCTGCGGTGTCTCCGCACCGGACAAGGACAACAAGCCCAACCACACCGCGCTCCGGACGAGGCACTCGCTGTTCACGGGTCCGTCGGAGACGTGCGCACACCCCAACTGGGCCGAACCAACCGACAACCTCGACTACTACTGCTGGGCCAGTGGTGACGGCGGCACCTGGACCTACCTCAGGAACGCGCGCACCAACCAGGTCGGCTGGATCCTCGACGAGTACCTCACCGACTGGGGCAGCGTCGTCGCCTGCTGATCTCGTGTGACCTGCGCCGGCGGCCCGATCACCTGTCGGGCCGCCGGACTGACCGGTCGGCCGGGACGTGCGCTCCGCCGCCGGTGGCAGTTGCCTGGGTGCTCGTCGTCAGCGGACGAGCGCGCTGGTCCGCGAGGGACACCTGACTTGGGGGAGTCGTGTTCAGTGAGTTCAGCACCGAGGAGTTCGCGCCGGAGGACCGGTTCGACAGCTGGGTCGAGCTGGGTGCGCGCTCGTTGACCCCGACGTTCGTGCGGAGCCCCGAGGAGGCCGACTTCCGCGCCACGATGCGCACACTCGTGCTCGACGAGTTGGTGGTGTCGGCGTTGACGTTCCCCTCCGTCCAGGTGAGCAGACCCGCGAAGTTGATCCGCCGATCAGACCCCGAGGCATACCAGGTCAACCTGGTGCTCGACGGCACCGCTCGCATCGGGCAGGCAGACCGGGAAGCGGTGTTGGGCGGCAGCGAGTTCACGCTCTACGACACCTCGCGGCCGCTGTCCGCCAGGCGGTCCTGCCCGCCGGGCGGTTCGGTGCTCTTGGTCCAGGTGCCGAGGACGCGGTTGCCCGTACCCGCGAACCTGGTCAGCGATCTCACCGCGGTGCCGTTCAGCGGTCGGGGCGGGATCGGCGCCGCCTTCGCGCGGTGGCTGGTGGACCTCACCGGCCGCGCCGACGAGTTCACGGCCGACGACGTGCCCGCGCTGGCCTCGGTCACCGTCGACCTGCTGGCCGCGACGCTCGCGATCCCGGTGCGCGCCGAGCGGGCGCTGACGCCGGAGAGCAGGCGAAGGGCGTTGCGGATGACGATCGACGAGTACGTCGAGCGACACCTCGCGGAGCGGGCGTTGACGCCCGCGGCGGTCGCGGCGGCGCACCACATCTCCCTGCGGGGACTGCAACAGCTGTTCGCCGCCGACGGCACGAGTCCGGCCGACTGGATCCGCCGCCGACGGCTCGAACGCTGCCGTCGAGACCTCGGGGACCCCCTCCTGGCCGGAATCCCCGTCCACCGGGTGGCCGCCCGGTGGGGACTGGTCGATCCCGCGCACTTCAGCCGGAACTTCCGCCGGGCCTACGGGGTGACGCCTGCCGAGTACCGCGCGGAGGCCGCTTCGCGCGTTTCGCCAAGGGCGTTGCGCGAACCGACAAGGTGAACCACCCACCGGGCGGGCAGAGTCAGTGGTGAGGCGGGGATCCGCCGCGAACAGGGGGATGATTCCGATGGGTGTTGTGGTAAACCGACTGATCACCGCGGGCGCCGCGGCCGTCGCGCTGACCGCCGGGTCGACGCTCGCGTCGCCCGCCGCGCAAGCCGCGACGGGCTGGAACCTGGCGTCGGGCTGGAACGCCACCGGCACGCAGGCCGACGTGGTCGGGGTGTGGGAGCGCGGCACGGCGACGTTCGTCAACGGCAACCTGGAGGTCACGGTCACCGTCACCGACACGAAGACCGACAGCCACGGCGCCCGCGGCTACTTCCGCTGGCGCTACATCACCGGTGGCTTCTCGGCACCGCTCAGCGTGAGTTCCTCGGGGAAGGACGACACGAACTCCAGGACGTTCAGCTACAACCGCAACAACGTGGACCAGTGGGACCCGTTCGAGGTCAAGGAGTGCCTGACCGAGCAGGGCGGCGACTACAGCTGCGGTGACTGGGACGTGCCCGCCTACTCGTAGCGCGATTCCGGGGACGAGCGCCCAGCCCGGCCGTACCACGCTCCTGTCGCCGTGGACTCGGTCCGGGCCGGGCGTCTCCGCCGTGCCACTCAAGTCTGGAGTGGACAGTCCGCAACCCGTTTCCGTGCGCTGGGACATTCGCCTCACCGCAACGGATGACCCGAGGCCGCGACTGCCTCGCTCACAGCAGGTCGAATGGGCTGGCATAGGAGAAGCAGCCGGTCACACCGTCGTACTGGGTGAGGGGCCGGACCTGGAAGTAGTCACCCCACGATGGGTCCGGCGCGACTATCTCCATCGACCGGGAGGGGACGAAGCCGAATCGGTGGTAGAAGCCAGGGTCGCCCACCAGCCCGACCAGAGGCTCGCCGAGCGCGTCGGCGGCACCCAGAACGGCGTGCATCAGGGCAGTCCCGACACCGGCTCGCTGCCGGTGTGGGAGAACGCTCAACGGCCCGAGACCAAGAGCGGGCCGCGCATCCACATGGGCACGTGTAGCGACGACGTGGCCGACCACGACGTCGTCCTCGACCGCGACCAACGACAGCCGCGCAACCCAACCGGCATCCTCGCGCAACCGCGAGACCAGGGTCGCTTCGCCCGGATCCCCACCCGGCTCCACCGGCGGTGCGCTATGCGCGACGCCACGGAACGCGGCGGCCGTGACCGCGCGGATCACCTCAACATCATCGGGAAGCTCACGTCGAATCATCACCGGGCAACCATCGGACTCTTCGCCGATCCTCGTCAAGGCCATTTGGCGGCCGGCGGTGGAGTCCATCAGGTGGCCAGCTTCCGCAACCCGGCTGACCATCGATCCCGCGTGCTCGTGCCAGCCGTTGATGTCGCACGAGGCCGGCTCGACGACCACCAGGAACGCGGGCTCCGGCCGCCACACGGGATCGGGGTGGGAGATGTGGACAAACCCGTCCACCAGGCTCCCAACGTCACTCGATCGTCGCCAGAACGGGTCAAGGCTGGGCCGTCATGGCGAGTTGGGGCGCAACGTCCGCCACTCACCGGACGGCATGGGAAGAGAAGAGGGTGGCGAGGTGCCGGTGCGGTTCACCGCGTTGTCGGCTCGGGCGATCGTGCTGGCCGAGCTCCGCTGCTGCCGCCTAGGCCACCGCCTGATGACAAATGACTCTCACGGCGCGGAAAAAGCCAGCAACCCGAGGCAACCTGCCTTGCACCCAAACGTCTCCTCTGAGGAGGCGTGCGGTGAAATGCGCGACTGCCGCATTCCCCGAATGGGCGCTGTTTCCTCTCCTGGGCGCGCGCCACACTGTAGTCGGAGGGAACTACAGGGGAGGCATGAATGCCAAGAAAATCTTTGACAGCAGGCGTAATCGGAACGCTGACGGCAACGCTGCTCGTCGCCGTCGCGCAGCCGAGCGCCGCGGGGACGAGCGCGCCGGTCGAGCTGGCTCGGGGCGGAGCGAACGAGAGCGTCTCGTTCGACGTGAACTCGTCGGATGTCTCGGTGGGCGCGGTGGAGTCGAACGGGTGGCAGGCCCCGGCGCGGTGGGACCGTCGCGGCAGGCTCACGGTGCTGCCCTCGCTCGAGGGCTTCCCGGGTGCGCAGGCGACCGCCATCAACGACGCGGGGCTGACCGTAGGCTACGCGTACGGGCCGGACTACGCCGTTCGCCCGCTCACCTGGGACCGCGACGGCAATCGCACCGAACTCACCGTCCCCGGTTACGCGAACGCGGAGGCCGAGGCCGTCAACGAGCGCGGTGTCGTCATGGGGGAGGTTTTCACCTCCGGTAGGCGATTCCGCTCGGTCCGCTGGGACAACGGCCGAGCCGCCCTGCTGCCCCCGTTGCCCGGCCACACCAACACCAGCGGGGTGTCACTGCTCGACGACGGCACCATCATCGGTTCCTCCTCCACCGACTCCCCCGGCGAGACCACGGTGGTTCCCGTCCGCTGGAACCGATCCGGCGCGGCGACCCCGCTGCCCGTGCCCGACGGCGCCACCCGGGTGACCGTCTACAGCGCATCCGCGACCGCCGCGTTCGGTTATGTGTTCAACCCCAACGCGGATGGCTACTTCGTCCGCTGGGACCTGGCCCACGGCAACGCCCTCACCCGCCTCGCCCCGCTGGAAGAGGGCGCCCTGCTCGTTCCCCAGGCCGTCAACGACCGCGGCGTCATCGCGGGCTACTCCTACAAGGACGGTGTCCCGACCGCCGTCACCTGGGACCGTGTCGGAGTCCCGACCCGGCTGCCCGCCCTCCCCGGGGCGAGCACCGCGGCCGACATCAACGACTCCGGCGAATCGGTGGGCAGCGCCAACGGCCACAGCGTGGCGGTCTGGAGCGCTCGGGGCAAGATCACCCCGCTCGAACCCGTTCCCGGTGCCGGGAGCACCTACCCCCGCGAGATCAACGAACGCGGCTCGGTCCTCGGCTTCGCCATGGTCCAGAACGGCAGCGGCTACGCCAACCGCGCGTTCCTCTGGCCCGCGCACCGCTGAACCCGGCCACCCGGCGGCACACGTGCCGCCGGGTGGTCCAGGTGAGGTGCTTGAGCAGACGGTGCGGTTCGCGGCCGCGCGGGTGCGGCATAGGCCGTTCACCCCGTGGTCCGGGTGGTCAGTGCCGGTTGGTCCGGAAGAAGTTCAGCAGCACGGGGTTGACCACGTCCGACCGTTCCCAGTGGACGTTGTGCCCGCACTCGTTGGCCACCACGGTGCTCACCCTGCGGAAGTGCCCGGCCAGCAGACGCTGCACCGGCGGTGCGGTGTGCGGGTCGGCGTCCCCCCACAGCAGCAGGGTGGGCACGGTGAGCCGTGCGATCACGGCCCAGTCCAGCGAGGTCGCCCTGGGCTGGATGATCCCGTCGGGCCCGGCCCGGTGGTGGATGTCCAGCCACCTGGCCACACCGTCCGGGTCGGTCGCGCGGTAGGACGGGCCCAACTCCCGGAAGTGGATGGGCAGCGCGTCGACCTCGGGCGACCGCAACCGCCCCACCATGTCCTGGTAATCCTGCTCCTGGACCTGGAGCACGCACGCGCCGATCACCAGGCTGCGCACCCGGTCCGGGTGGTTGAGCGCGTAGTCCATCGCGTACCAGCCGCCACCGGCGACGCCGACGACGTGAAACCTCCCGACGCCCAGGAAGTCCACGAGGTCGTGCAGGTCCTCGATGCCGGTCCTCGGGTCGTTCGGGTCCTGCACCGGCGAGTTGGCGTACCCCCGACGCGAGTAGCCGATGACCCGGTACCCCGCCCGGGCGAGGTACGACTGCTGGTACGGCCAGCTCTCGCCACTGCCGCTCAGAGCGTGCAGCAGAACCACCGGCTCACCGTGCCCGCCGGTGTCCCAGTACCACAGCCGCGCCCCGGGCACCTGGAACAAGCCCTGGGTAGCCGGAACCTGCTCAGGCACCGGGATCGGGCGCACCGGGCTGCCGGGGCCCGGGACCGGAACGCCCGGTGGGTGCGCGTCGGCGGTCCCGCCGACCAGGACCGTGCCGCCCAGGGCGAGCCCGGTTCCCTGCAACAGGGTCCGGCGGGACATCGGAAGCGAAGGGTTCGGATCGGCCTCGGCGTTGCCCATGTGACCTCATCTCGGGTGACCGGTCCCCGCCGACGTGCCGGACGTGCCGAGGCGCCGAACCACCGGCGCATCGGTGGTCACGTGCCGAGCCGGACGGGTGCGGCGACCCGGTCGAGCACGCCGTTGTAGGCGCGCGGCGTATTCGGATTCGTCTTCACCCTCAGCGAGTCGAGGAAGGAGTCGACCGACGTGCGCACGGTCTTCCCGCCGCTGGCCCCTGTCCGCCGGGTCTGCGGCTCCGTCACCGTCGCGACCATGAACCGGCCTCCCCGACCTACCGGGTAACGCGCGTGAGTGGCGCGGCGACCGCCGGTCGGGCCGCCACCCCGCTGCTGTGGATCAAGCTACCGGACAATGATCGTTTATCACGCGCCTCGCGTCCAGTAGGGCCATCCGTCCGTATTCACGATCGGCGTAGAGGCTTTGCGATCGTCGGAAATCTGTGCGCAGAGCGTCAGACATGGTGAGACCAGACATTCTCGGCGATCTGCGCGACGTCGTGATCCCGATGCCCGACTCCACCGGCCGCCCGGTCGCCGCCACCCGCACCGGCTGCAAGACCAACACCGGCCCGCACGCGGTCATCGCCGCGTTCAGCCAACCCGGCGGCGGGTTCGACGTCGCCCGCACCACCCTGTGCGACGGCTGCTATGGCCACTCCTTGCGCGATGTCAGTGCGGGCACGCGCACCGGGGCAGCAGCCATGAAGGCACACGATCGGATCACCGAGACGAAAATACGGCTTCTGGGTGACCGGGTGTCGTGCCGCACCGCGTGGCGGATCGCCCGCAGGCACGGCAGGGACACGCTCAGGGACGCCGGGTACATCGCGGTCGCCACACTCCAGGCAGATGCTTTGATCACCGTGGACGCACGCCTCGCAGCCTTGGCTCGAGACACCGGGACGGTCGCCGACATCGGTGACCTGGTTGCTCCTGGATAGTGGTCGCCCGCGGGCTATACCGGGCTGAACCGCTCCACAGCATTCTCTCCCGGGTGTTGCCGGCAGACCGCGAAAGCGCTGCACGCGCCAGAGGTGAAATGGTTTCCTCCACAGGAGGCCGAGCCCGGCCGCGGTCTCCCGCCCCATGTCATCCGCGGTGGCAGGGCCCTTCGAATGTCGCAAGTAGACGTTAAGGGCGCTCGACAGGCGCGGATCCCAGCCTGCGGGCGGCAATTCCGGTGCCCTGGCCGTGCTCAGGTCGTCGCTCGCCATGACGACTGGAAGGTGGCAAAGCGAGGCCGGGCGGGGTCAGTTGTTCCGCAGCGTGTGCGAGGGGAGTTCGTCGAAGACTTCTCGGTAGTAGGCGGCGAACGCGCCCGGTCTGCTGAATCCCCAGCGCGCGGCGATGCCCGTGACGGTTTCCTGGCCCGGGACCGCGGCGCGCAGCTCGGCGCGCACGTGGTCGAGTCGGACGCGGCGCAGGTACGCCATCGGGGTGGTGTCGAGGTGGCGGCGGAAGGCCAGCTGCACGGCGCGGACGGTGACCCAGGCAGAGCAGGCGATGTCGGCGACGCTGATGTCCTGGTCGGCGTGGGCCTCGATGTACGCGATCGCGGTGCGCAGCGTCCGGGGGGTGGCGTCGTGGCGGTCCTCGATCGTGGGGTCGGTGCGCGCGGTGTTGGCGAACGTGGCCAGCGCGGCGGCCGCCAGCAGCCGCGCCGCGTTGCCCACGACCAGGGGGTGCGCCAGCACCTCGGGGTTGGCGAGCAGGTCGTCGCGCAGGTGGCGGCAGGTCGACCGCCAGTACGCCGCGGCCGCGGCGGAGACGGCTTCGTGGCCGGTGACCCGGATCGGTCCCGACCGGTCGGACTCGGTGCGCGCGACGTGTTCGAGCGTCGCGGGTTCGATCACGGCCACCCGGAACACCCCGTCGTCGACCGCCGCGCGGTACGGCAGGTCGGGCTGCGCGGGCAGGAACACGTCCCCGGCCCCGTACCGCCGCCACGCGCCCCCGGCGCCGCACGCGACCCGGCCGGATTCCAGCTCGCTGAACACGTACTTGCCCAGCGGGGCGACCTCGGCGTCGAACCCCATCCGGAACCCCACGCCGTCGAGCCGGACCCCGCCGACGGGCACCGACGTCATCCACATCCCGCACCGCGCACCGCGAGCCCTGATCCGCACGGTCGCATAGCTGTCGCTGAGCACCTGCTCGGCGACCTCCGGGTCCACGATGTCGGCCGACGGCGCCTCGGCGGGGGCCTCGGACCCGCCGATCGCCTCCTCGACCCGGCCGTACACGGCCACCAGGGTCTTCGGGTCGGCCAGGTCCAGGGCCACCCGCGCCGCGGCACCGGGCTGGAGCACGACCGCGCAGCGGATCCCCCGGGCGACGCCCACCTCGGCGAACGCCACCACGGTTCGCGCCATCCGCGCGGACACCACCCCGACGGCCCGGGCGTCGAGCACCACCGACGTTCGCGCGGTCAGGAGGCCGCGGGCATCGGCCAACATCCGGTGCAGCCCGGCCTGGTCCGAGTCGCCCACGTCCGGCGGCAGGGTCAACACCAGCGACCGCCCGGTCCGCGAGGGGAGATGCGCCACAAGGCCACTCTCACACACCCGGTACCGCACCGCCGAAGTGTGTCGTTTTGCCGATGTGTTGGGAGGGTAACGATTCACCGACGGCGACGCCAAGCGGAAGGGTCCGGGTCAGGTGTCGGACCACGGCGACGGTGACGAGGCCCTCGACCGGCTGGTGGGCAAGCCGGTCGAGGTGCGAGACGTGTTCGACCAGATGCCGCTGTTGGTGCTGGCGTTGGGCGGCCCGGAGCTGCGGCTGGTCGCCACCACGGCGGCGTACCGGGAGCACTCGGGACGGCAGAACGTGATCGGGCTCCCGATCCTGGAGGTGTTCGGCGGGATCGTCGAGCAGCAGATCTTCCAGATCTTCGAGCGCACCTACCGGACCGGCGAACCCGCGTCGGTGCGCGAGCTGCGAGCGCACTACGACCACGACGAGCTGGGCCGGGTCGAGACCTTCATCGACTTCACCGTCTTCCCGCGCCACGACGCCGAAGGCACCGTCGTCGGGGTCACGATCAACGCGGTCGACGCCACTGAGCGAGCCCGCGGGCGGCGACTGGTTCGACGCCATCCCCCTGGACGACGGCCGGATCGCCTTGGTGGTGGGCGACGTCGTCGGCCACGGCGTCGCCGCATCAGCCACCATGGGCCAGTTGCGCGTGCTGCTGGCCGACCGCCTGGCCGCCACCGGTGACGTCCTCGCCGCGCTTCAGGCCGTCGACGCGGCCACCGACCGCATCCGCGGCTCCCACGCCGCGACCGTCTGCGTGGTGATCCTCAACCCCCGCACCGGCGAACTCCACTACAGCACCGCCGGGCATCCGCCGCCGCTGGTCGTGCCCGCCGACGGCGAGGCACGGTTCCTCGCACCGACCGGGACCGGCCCCCTGGGTGTCGGCGCACACCGCGGGCCCAACGCGGTCGGCGACGAGCGCCTCAAGCCGGGTGACCTGGTGCTGCTCTACAGCGACGGCATCCTGGAGCGCCCCGGGCGGGAAGTCGCGGAGAGCACGGTCGAGCTGGCACGGGTCGCCGCGGACGCCACCGCCGACCGCGTCATGCGGGGCGACGTCGCGCTCGCCGTCGAACGGGCCTGCACGCAGACGGTCGAGCTGCTGACCAGGGTCACCGGCCACACCGACGACATCACCCTGCTGGCCGCCCAGCTCACAAAGCCACCGAAACCCTTCGGCCGCACCGTGCTCGCGACCCACGACTCCCTCCCCGCGCTGCGCCGCGCCGTCGACGAGTGGCTGGCCGAAGCGGACGTGGACCAACCCGACAGCGACGCGGTGCGGCACGCGGTGATCGAACTGGCCGCGAACGCCACCGAACACGCCCACATCGACTCACCCGACCCGCACAGCTTCACCGTCACCGGAGAACTCTCCGACACCGGCGTGCTCTCGATGCGCGTCACCGACCAGGGCCGCTGGCGCGAACCACGCCCCTCCGCGGACCGCGGCATCGGCCTGCACATGACCAGGAAACTGGTAGCCACCCTGCGCGTCGAGCACGACGAACACGGCACCACCGCCACCATCGGCCTGCGGCTGACCAGACCGGCAAAACTGATCACCGCCGACGACACCACATTTCGCGCACCGACCCACGCACCGCAGTCCGCTCCACTTCTGGTACTGGAACAACCAACCACCACACCAAGAATCCGCGTCGACGGCCCTATCGACGCCACCACCGCGTCCACAGTGGAACACCAAATCCTCACCGGATCCACCGGCGCGCGGTCGCTGACCATCGACCTGACCGGCGTGACCCACCTCGCCAGCGCGGGAGTCGCCGCGCTGCACCGGCTCACCGCGCTGCACCGGGACAACAACACCGAACTACGCCTCTACGCCCGATCCGGCACCAACGCCGACACCATCCTGACCCTGGTCGCCCTCCCCCACGCGACCCAAGACCCCGACACCCAGCCGGCAGACAACGACATCTAACTCGCCCCGACCACGGCTCGGAGTCGCCCTACACGATGTCCGGAGTCCGACTCGATGGGACTCGAGACTTTCGAGCACAAACACCAGATATGCCAACCGAAACACCACACCCACGATCGCGCCCAAGCACCGACAGCGGGCGGTCACCGCGGCTCGGCCAACCGCTCGACCAAGCGGACGTCGTCGAACCGGGCCACCACCCGCTCGGCGTTGCGGAGGAACCACGCTGACACCGGGTCCGGTACGCCTGGACCCAGTCGAATAGCTCTTCGACCACGCCCCGCAGGTCACTCCCGGCGGCCCGGTGGTGCAAGTGGACCGACACAGCGTGGTCGAACCCGCGTGCGACCGCCACCACCGGCAGCCGAGTGGACCGAGCCAGGTGGTCGCCTCGACCACCGGATCCCGTTTCCCTTGCGGCAGTTCGTCCCCCACCGGACCTGGCCGCGCGGCCGGGCCACGGTCAGCGGCTCCGACTCGCGGGCAAGGAAATCGCCGAACGCAGCCGCCGGCCGCCGGGGTACACGGGCGTCAGCGGCACGTCCTCCGCCACGAGCCACCCGATCAGCCAGTCGAACGCCAACTCCCGCTCGCCCCGCGCCGCAGCACCAGGGTGGCCCTGGCCAGCGAATCGGGCAGGTCGGACCGTGCTCGACCAACCACCGTGAGTCACCCGTGACGGTGCGCCCATCACAACCCGCTCGGATTCGACCATCGCCATTTCACCAGCATTTCGACGGACGCCAAAGCGAGGCGAAAGGCTTGGGTACAAAGCGGTTTCTCCCAATCGCGCCGTGGCGGTGACGCCTGTGCGGGTGCCGATAACCAACTCGATGGCCCTGACCTGCGAGCCGGTAAAAGTGCTTCCCCGGCAGGGGCGTGCTTTTCGAATCGTGCGGGTGGAGGTGCTCGCGGTTGCTCCGCCCCGGCCGCTCCAGCACGTGCATTCCCCACCAAACGCACCGGGTCCGTCCCGTTCGGAGCCGAGTCCGTCGGCCGCCCTGGAGTACTGCTCGGCCGCACGACGCCCCTCGGCGTCGAGCCAGGCGGCTCAGGCCACATCCGCCGCGTCCTCTTCGGACCAGCCGCCCAGTGCCAGGGACCGACCGCGCACCTGGTCACAATGAGCCGCCTGATCGCAGCCGGGGTTCCCTCCGCGCCCATCGACGTCATGGAAACAACGACTCCCCGACCGCCCGATCCGCCGCGGGCCTCCCCATCACCGCCATCCGCCTCCTGTCGACGGTGTACCTGGCCACAGCGCTGGTCACCCGAAGCCTCGGCACCGGAGACGTCAACTCGCCGGGCCACCAGCCGCCGCGTGGAACAACCGGACCTCCTCATGCCCACCACCGCGCCAGCGTGGCACTCGCCCCGGTTCCCTTCGCGCACCCAACCCGCCACCGCACGCCACGGCTCCGGCTCGGCGATGTCGGCGGACGCCGCTCCGGCGACCGCCGCCGAGTCGATCATCGCCCCGACCTCGGCGCGGGTCGCCGCGCGCCATCGGCGCCGCGTCCCGCTCCTCCCGGTCGGACGGCCGCGGGTCAGCCCAGTGGAGCTCCGACGGGGCCGGGCAGTCCCCCGACTCGGCCCGCCTTCGCACGAAACCCGACATTCCGCTTATCTCGGCAAACTCACCATGCGGAAGGAATTTCCCCACCACATACACGGAGTGCGAATAAAGACCCGCACAATCCGTAACCGTACCCGCGCTGTGCGTGACCGGTCCGCCCTTTCAAGAGTTCGCACACAGGTCAACCCTTATTGGCGTAAAATCTCCGCCGTGTGGCATGTATCACACCGTCGCGATCTTTAGTCCATAACCGCTTACACGCTGGTAGTTTTTGATCACGACACCGAATAGCATTCGCCGCTATCTCCACAGTCAAGACGTGGGGACAGCGGTCAGCGCATGTTCCGTCGAGGGGGGAACGCGTTAGATTCTCGCATGGCGGAGCTGGGGCCGCCTTCAGCGGACACGGCGGACAACGCGCGGCGGCGTCGTCGCGGATCCGACCGGCGTGACCCGGTCTTGTGGTGTATAGCGCCCTGAATGGGTGTTCCCGCTTCTTTCGGCCACCCTCGGCCACGTCTGAGGACTTCCATCGATTTGGAGACTGTGCTAATGCGCTCCCACATCCTGGGAAAGATCGAACTCGATCAGCAGAGACTCAAACTCGACCTCGACTACCTGGAGACCGTGCCCGTCGTGCAGGAGGAGTACGACGAGTTCAGCAACGGGTACTGGAAGAACATCCCGCTGTGGAACGCCTCCGGCCAGGCCGACGACCGGCTCTACCGCGACATCGAGGGGGGTGCGGTGGCCACCGAGCACACCGCGCGGACCCCTTACCTCAGCGAGATCGTCACCTCCGTGTTCAACACCGCGCACCTGCAGATGGCCCGCACGCGCAACCTGAAGAACGCGGTCGTGATCCCGCACCGCGACTTCGTCGAACTCGACCGGAATGCGGACTTGTATTTCCGCACGTTCATGGTATTGGAGGAGAGCCCGCGCGCCTATCACTCGAACGAGGACACCGTGGTGCGGTTCCGCCCCGGCGAGATCTGGTTCCTGGACGCGGCATCCGAGCATTCAGCGGTAAACCTATCTGAATTGTCGAGGCAGTCACTCTGTGTCGATTTCGCATTCGACGGCCCATTCGACGAGAAGGAGATCTTCGCCGACCCGACGGTCTACAGCCCAGGTGGCGAGCCTGAGTTCGTGCCACGCAAGCCGTTCACCTCGGAGACCCGCGATCGCATTCTTTCGCTGGCCAACGTGCTGGAGCGCGACAACTTCCGCGACGTCCTGTTCATGCTCTCCAAGGTGCACTTCCTCTACGAAGTACACCCGGCGCAGACCTACACCTGGCTGGTAGACATCGCCAAGGCGACCGGTGACGAGAAGATGGTCACCAAGGCCGAGCAGATCAGGGCGTTCGCGATCGACGCGCGCGCCTTGACCGATCGCTTCTCGCTCACCTCCTGGTGATCCGGGTGCGCCCGCTCCCCCGGGCGTCCCACCCCAGCCAGTCCTCCCCATTCCGCGCGGACCGGGCGCACCGTCCGGTTCCGACTCGTGCCAAGACGGATACCAGATGACCGACTCGCTCGTGTTCACCGAATCCTTCGAGATCACCGCGGACAATCCGCTACTGCGCGGCCACGTGGTATTCGGGCGGCCCCTGCTCCCGGGGGTCGGCTACGTCGACCTCCTGTTGCAGGTGCTGGCCCGGCACGGGCACGCCATGGCGCACACCTCGCTGCGCAACCTGCGGATCCTGGCGCCGCTGGTGGCGGAGACCGGCGAACTGGTGCTGGTCACCGTCGCCGGGCGCCGCACCCCGGCAGGCGACCTGCGGGTGGAGGTCGGCAGCAGGCGCGAGCGGGACAGCGAGTCGGTCCTGCACGCGGTGGCCACCGCCGAGGTCTCCCCCGTGCCGGACTACCCGGAGCGGCTCGCGCTGCCGCTGACCGGCGCCACCGGGGCGACCACCATGACCGAGATCTACGGGTGGTGCCGCGAGCACGAGCTGCTCCACTCCGGGATCATGAAGATCGGCGGGACAGTGCACCACCGGCCCGGCGACTGGGTGGCGGAGCTGGCGCTGGCGCCGGAGTTCCGCGACAGCACCGACCGCTTCCTGTTCCACCCCGCGCTGTTCGAGGCGGGCCTGCTCGGCGGCGGCATCGGCATCGGCATGATGCACGACGGCGACGACGAGGGCCCCGGCCTGTTCCTGCCACTGGTGTTCGAGTCGTTCCGCGCGATCGGTTCGCTCGGCGACCGCTGCTACGTCCGCGTCCCCGCCGATTCCGTCCACCGCGACGACGAGTTGGTGCGGCTGCGCATCGAGTTCTACAACGCCGAGGGCGTGCGGGTCGCGGAGGTGGGCCAGTTCGTGGCCAAGCGCATCCGCATGGGTTCCGCCCTCGACGTCCGCGCCACCGCCGCGCCCACCGCCCCCACCGTCGCCGCCGCCCCGGTCGAGGGTCGGGACGTGGCCGAGGTCCTGCGCGGACTGGTCGCCGCCCGCCTGGACACCTCGGTGGACGTCGTGGATCCGGAGGGCGGGTTCTACGAACTCGGCCTCACCTCCGCCAACCTGCTCTCCCTCGTCGCCGACGTCGAGGACACCTACTCGCTCTCGCTGTCCCCGACGATCATGTTCGAACACCGCACCATCGCCGAGCTCGCCGCCTGGCTGCGGACCGAACACCCCAGCACCACCGAAACAGCCACCCCCGCCGCTCCCGCCGCCCCGGCCGCCCCCGAACCGGTGGGCGCGCCCGCCGATCGGGCGGACGTGCTGGGCGCGATCGTGGACGAGACGGCGGCGCTGCTGTCGGTACCCGCGTCGGAAGTGGACCCGGACGAGGACCTGGGCGAGTACGGGCTGGACTGGAGCGGTGCCGCGCACCTGGCCGACCGGCTCAACGAACGACTCGGCCTGGCGGTGGCCGCCACCGCCATCACCGACCACCGCACGGCCCACGCGATCGCCGCCCACCTCACCGGCACCACCCCGGCCCCGGTCGCGGCGGCGGCGCACCCGCTGCTGCACCGCCGCCTGCCCGACGACGACCGGGGAGCCCGGTACGAATCGGTGTTCGCCGGGGCCGAGCCGGTGTTGGCCGACCACCGCGTGCGCGACGACCGGGTGCTGCCCGGGGTCGCGCACCTGGAGCTGGCGCGGGCCGCCGCCGCCGAGGTGTTCGGCGGTGGCGTGCGGCTGGCCGATGTGGCCTGGGTCCGCCCGGCGACGGCCACCCCGACCGGCCTCAAGCTGGTCACGGCCGTCCACCCGACCGGCGAGTTCACCATCCACAGCGTCGACGCCGACGGCGGGGAAACCCTGTGCTGCCAGGGGCGCGCGCACCTCGCCGACGACACCCACCCGAGCACCCCGAGCATCGACGAGCTCCGGGCCGCCTGCTCCGCCACGACTTTCGCGGGCACCGAGGTCTACGCCCGCTACGACCGCCTCGGCCTGCGCTACGGCCCGTCGCAGCGGTCCGTGGTCACCGTCGGTGTGGGCACCGACCGGACCGGCAGACCGCAGGTGCTCGCCGAGCTGCGGTTACCCGCGGCCGCCGAGCAGAGCGGCTACCACTCGCACCCGAGCGTGGTCGACGGCGCGCTCCAGGCCACCATCGGGCTCTGGCTGCCGACCGAGCGGGCGGGCCAGGAGGCCACCAGCCTCGGCCTGCCCTTCGCGGTGCGCGGTGTCCGAGCCCCGGCGGCCACCACGACCACCGCCTACGCCTGGATCCGGCACGGCGCCGGGGCGGGCACGGCCACCACCTCCGCCCTGGACATCACGATCCTCGACGCGACGGGCACGGTCTGCGTCGACCTCGAAGGGCTGAGCACCCGCGTCCTGCGCCAGGAGCCGCCCCGGGCGGCGGCGGACACCCCGGCACCGCGGGCCGCGGAACCCGCGATCACCCGGCCGGGCGACCCGCGCGACGGTGACATCGCCATCGTCGGCGTCGCGGGCCGCTACCCCGAGGCCGCCGATCTCGAAGAGTTCTGGCAGAACCTGCGCGCGGGCCGCGACAGCGTCCGGGAGGTGCCCGCCGGGCGCTGGGACCACCGCCGCTACCCCGAGGCGGGCCGCTGGGGCGGGTTCGTCGACGACATCGACCTGTTCGACCCGCTGTTCTTCCAGATCTCGCTGCTGGAGGCCGAGCACCTCGACCCGCAGGAGCGGCTGTTCCTGCAAACCGCGCACCACACCCTCGAGGACGCCGGCTACACCGGCGAACGGCTCTCCGCCCAGGGCGACGTTGGCGTGTTCGTCGGCGTGATGTACCAGGAGTACCAGCTCTACGGCGCGCAGGCGCAGGCACTCGGACAGGACGTGGCGCTGTGGGGCAGCGCGTCCACCGTGGCCAACCGGGTCTCGTACTTCTACGACTTCCACGGCCCGAGCCTGGCCGTGGACACCATGTGCTCCTCCTCGCTGACCTCCATCCACCTGGCCTGCGAGGCCATCCGCACCGGGCAGTGCGCGGCGGCGATCGCCGGTGGGGTCAACCTGACCCCGCACCCGAACAAGCACCTGGTGCTCAGCAAGCGGCACTTCCTGTCCTCCGACGGCCGCTGCCGCAGCTTCGGCGAGGGCGGCGACGGCTACGTGCCGGGCGAGGGCGTGGGCGCGGTGCTGCTCAAGCCACTGGCCAGGGCCGTGCTCGACGGGGACCAGATCCACGGCGTCATCAGGGGTACCGCGGTCAACCACGGCGGGCGGACCACCGGGTACTCGGTTCCCACCCCGGTCGCCCAGGGGGCGGTGGTGGCGGACGCGTTCGCCGCGGCGGCCCTGGACCCGCGTGCGCTGAGCTACCTGGAGGCGCACGGCACCGGGACCTCGCTGGGCGACCCGATCGAGGTCACCGGGTTGCAGAAGGCGTTCGGCACCGCCGGTGCCCGGCCGGACGAGTGCGCGATCGGGTCGGTGAAGTCCAACATCGGCCACCTGGAGAGCGCCGCGGGCATCGCCGGGGTCACCAAGGTGCTGTTGCAGCTGCGGCACCGGGAACTGGTGCCGAGCCTGCACTCCGAGACCCTGAACCCGCACATCGACTTCGACCGCACGCCGCTGCGGGTGCAGCGCGAGCTGGGCCCGTGGCGGCGGCCCACCGTGGACGGTCGGACCGCGCCCCGGTTGGCCGGTGTGTCCAGCTTCGGCGGCGGCGGGTCGAACGCGCACGTGGTCATCGCCGAGCACGAGGCGGCGGCGCGACCCGAGCGGCGCACCGACCGGCCCGCGCTGCTGGTGCTCTCGGCCAAGAGCGCGCCGCAGTTGGCGGAGCTGGCCGGGCGCCTGCACGGCAGGCTCGGCGAGCTGGCCGACGCCGACCTGGCCGATGTGGCGTGGACGCTCCAGGTCGGGCGGATGGAGCTGGAGGAGCGGCTGGCGTTCGCCGCCTCGACGGTCGCCGAGGCGCGGGGGGAACTGGCCCGCTTCGCCGCGGGCAGGCCCGGTTCGTGGCGCCGCGGCAGTGTCCTGTCCGGCCGCGGCGCCGCGCCGTCGGTGGACGCCGCGCTCGCCGAGTGGGTCGAGCGCGGTGTCGCGGACCCGCTGCTGCGGCTGTGGGTGTCCGGCGCGGCGGTCGACTGGGACGGCGTGGCCGAGGGCCCGCTGCGTCGGGTCAGCCTGCCGGGCTACCCGTTCGCCCGGGAGCGCTGCTGGCTCGACCTGGACCTCACCATCCCCGCCGCCCCGGCCCCGGACCGCGCCGACCACGACCTGGTGCTGCTGCGCCCCACGTGGACGGCGAACCCCGGCACCGCCGCCGCGGACGTCCCGGCGGACCGGCACGTGATCGTGGTGGGCACGCCGACCGCCGAGCAGCGGTCCGCGCTGCCGGGTGGCGCGGTCGTGGTCGAGCCGTCCGGCGCGACCACCGACGCCCGCTACGCCGACGTGGCACGGCAGGTGTTCGGGCTGGCCAAGGGGCTCTTGGAGCGCGGATCGCGCCAGCAGGGCCTGGTGCAGGTGGTGCTGTTGGGCACCGATGCCACGTTGGCCGGGCTCTCCGCCCTGCTCAAGACGGTCGCCCTGGAGAACCCGGGGCTGCGCACCCAGCTCATCGACTGCGAGCGGGTCGACGACCTGATCCGGCTCTCCGAGGACGCGGCCACCACCGACCAGGAGATCCGCTACCGCGGCGGTGTGCGGGAGACCGCCGGGCTGGTCGAGGTCTCCCCCGTCGCCGCACCGAGCCCGTGGCGCCGCGACGGCGTGTACCTGATCACCGGCGGGGCGGGCGCACTCGGGCTGGTCGTGGCGCGCGACATCGCCGCCGAAGCGCCGGGCGCGACCGTGGTGCTCACCGGCCGGTCCGCGCGGGCCGACGCCGCCGTGGCCGAGCTGCGGGCGGCCGGGCTGCGGGTCGACTACCGCGGCGCCGACATCACCGACCCGGACGCGGTGCGGCGGCTGGTCCGCGACGTCACCGCCGCGTACGGCCCGCTGACCGGCGTCCTGCACAGCGCCGGAGTCATCCAGGACAACCTGATCCTGCGCAAGGGCACCGACGAGTTCGACCGGGTGCTCGCGCCCAAGGTGGCCGCGGCGGTGCTCGACCGGGCCACCGCCGATCAGCCGCTGGAGCTGTTCGCCTGCTTCTCCTCCATCGCGGGCGCGTTCGGCAACCACGGGCAGGCCGACTACGCGGCGGGCAACGGCTACCTCGACGCCTTCGCCGCGCAGCGCACCGGGCGGGGACGCGCGGTCTCGATCGGCTGGCCGCTGTGGGACGCGGGCGGCATGGGTGACGACACGGTGCGCCGTCAGCTCCGCGACCTCGGCCTCGCGCCGCTGGACACCACCCGCGGGCTCGCGGTGCTGCGCCAGGCGCTGGCCGCGGACCTCGGCGGCAGGCTGGTGGCGCTCGTCGGCGACCGCGACGCGTTGCTCTCCCGACTGACCACCGCACCCGCGGTGCCCGGTGCGGTCCCGGTGCCCGCCGCAGGCGCGGAGTCGTTGGCGGACCGGGCGGTCAGCCACCTGCGCAGGGTGCTGGCGGCGGCGCTCAAGCTGCGCCCGGAACGGGTCGACCCGGACACCGCGCTGGAGAAGTACGGCCTGGACTCCGTGCTCGCGGTCAACCTGATCACCGAGCTGGAGAAGTCCTTCGGCCCGCTGCCGCGCACGCTGCTGTTCGAGCTGCCCACGATCCGCGAGGTGGCGGGCTTCCTGGCCACCGACCACGCCCCGGCCCTGCGCGACCTGCTGGGCGTCACCGCGACCCCGGTGACCACCGCGGACACCACACCCGCACCCGCCCCGGCCCTGGCCGGGAGCACGCAGCGGCCCGACGGCGGCACCGAGATCGCGATCATCGGCATCACCGGCCGCTACCCCGGGGCGGCCGACCTGGACGGCTTCTGGGAAGTGCTGCGGTCGGGCACGGACTGCGTGACCGAGGTGCCCGCCGAGCGCGCGGAGCAGGTCGGGGCGGGCGCCATCGGCGCGTTCCTCGACGGCGTGGCCGAGTTCGACCCGCTGTTCTTCGGCATCTCGCCCCGCGAGGCCTCGGCGATGGACCCGCAGCAGCGGTTGTTCCTCCAGGTGGTGTGGCACCTGCTGGAGGGCAGCGGGGTGACCCGGGAGGTCATCGAACGCCGCTACGGCAGGCGGGTCGGGGTCTACGTGGGCGCCGCGTACCAGATGTACCGGGCCGACGGCGCGGTCGACCCGGTGCTCGCCGCGCTGACCTCCTCGGCGTCCTTCAACCTGATCGCCAACCGGGTGTCGCACTTCTTCGGCCTGGAGGGGCCGAGCCTGGCGGTGGACAGCATGTGCGCGTCGTCCACCACCGCCATCCACATCGCCTGCGCCGACCTGCTCAGCGGGGAGAGCGAGCTGGCGGTGGCGGGCGGGGTCAACCTGACCATCCACCCGGACAAGCACGCCGCGCTGGCCGAGATGCGGCTGCTGGGCACGCACGCGGGCAGCCGCAGCTTCCGCGACGGCGACGGCTACCTGCCCGCCGAGGCCGTCGGCGCGGTGCTGCTCAAGCCGCTGGCCGCCGCCCTGCGCGACGGCGACACCGTGCTCGCGGTCATCCGCGGCACCGCGTCGGCGCACGCGGGCCGGGGTGGGGCCTTCCTGGCGCCCAGCCACCGCACGCAGGTCGGTGTGATGCGGCGGGCGCTGGAACGGGCCGGGGTCACGGCCGACACCATCGGCTACGTCGAGGCCGCCGCCAACGGCACCCCGCTGTCCGACGAGATCGAGCTGCGGGCGCTGCGCGAGGTCTTCGCCGCGGGTGACCCGTCCGCGCCGGTGCCGGTGGGCACGGTCAAGTCGAACCTGGGCCACCCGGAGGCCGCCTCCGGTATCGCCCAGTTGACCAAGGTGGTGCTGCAACTGCGGCACGGTGAGCTGGCCCCGCTGGTCGGCACCGGCACCCCGAACCCGGCGCTGGACCTCGACGGCGCCCCGGTGGCGCTGTGCGAGGAGGTGACCGGCTGGCGGTCCCGTGGCGGCGCCCCGCGCCGGGCGCTGATCAACTCGGTGGCGGCGGGCGGCAGCCACGTGAGCCTGGTGGTCGAGGCGCCGCCGCCGATCGCGGTGGCCGCCGCGGCCCGCCAGGCAGGCGGGGCGCACCTGGTGGTCGTGTCCGCGCTGACGGCCGAGCGCCTGCGCACGGCCGCCCGGCAGCTGCACGACCACCTGAGCACCGCGGGCGAGGTGGACCTCACCGACCTCGCGTACACCACGCAACTGGGCCGCGAGGCACTGCCGCGGCGGCTGGCCGTGGTCGCGGGCTCCACCCGCGAGCTGGTGACCGCGCTGGCCCACCACCTCGGCCTGCCGTCGGCCGCGGCGGACGGGGCGTTGCCCGCGCCGCTGTTCGAGGGCGACGCCGAGGACGACATCGGCCCGCTGGCATCGCTGCTCGGCGGGTCGCGCGGCGAGGTGTTCCTGGCGGGCCTGGTCGCCGACCGGGACCTGGAGAAACTCGCCGAGCTGTGGGTGCGCGGGGTGCGGGTGCCGTGGGCCGGTCTGCACGACGGCCACCGCGAACTGCTGCCGCTGCCGCCCACCGCGTTCGACAACGGCAGGTACTGGGTCGACGTGGTCACCCACGCGCCGCGGGCGGACAGCCGCGACGACGAGGCGACCGTCCTCGGCCGGGGCGCCGGTGAGAGCGCGGAGGACGTCGTCCGGTCGGCGTGGGTGGACCTGCTCCAGGTCGACCCGGCGCTGCTGGGGCCGACGAGCGACTTCTTCGCCCTCGGCGGGAACTCGCTGCTGGCCACCCGCCTGATCAACCTGCTGGGCAGGCGGGCCGGGGTGGAGCTGGCGGTGCAGCAGGTGTTCGACGCGCCACGGCTGGTCCAGCAGGCCGCGCTGCTCGACGCGGCCACCGCGGAGCGGGACGCCGTGGGGATGGACGTGGACCGGATCCTCGACGGCATCGAGCTCATCGAGCGGCTCAGCGATGACGAGCTCGATGCCCTGGGCCTGACGAACTAGGCGGAAGAGGACCACGATGACCACCACCCAGGACGTGCCGGACCTGCTCGCGCGGATCCGGTCGCTGCCCGAGCGGCGCCGCCACGCCCTCGTCGCGCTGCTGCGCAAGCGGGGCATCGAGCTACCCCCGCTCGCGGTGGTCGGTTCCACCCCGGACCCGTCCGCCACGGCGGACACCGCCGACAGCACCGACAGCACCGACAGCACCGACAGCACCGACAGCACCGACACCGTGGGCAGCACCGTCGAGGAGCCCGCGCGGTTGTCGTTCACCCAGCAGCGGCTGTGGTTCCTGGCCCAGCTCGACGGGTCCAGCGCCGCCTACAACATCCCGCTGGCGATGCGCCTGCGCGGCGCGCTCGACCGCCCGGCCCTGCTGCGCGCGCTGCGCGGCCTCATCGACCGGCACCCCGCGCTGCGCACCCGCTTCGCCGACCGGGACGGCGTGCCCTACCAGGTGATCGGCGACGGCGGCGATGTCGTGGTGGTGGAGCGCGACCTGCCGGAGGCGGAGCTCGCCGACGCGTGCGCCCGGGAGGCGGCGCGGCCGTTCGACCTGGCGCACGACCCCCTGGTCCGGCTCCAGCTGCTGCGGGTGTCCGAGGCGGACCACGCGCTGCTGGTCACGATGCACCACGGGGTGTCCGACGGCTGGTCCGTCGGGGTGCTCGTGCGCGACCTGGTGGCCCTGTACGAGGCCGCGACCGCGGGCCGGGACAGCCCGCTGGCGCCGCTGCCGATCACCTTCGCCGAACACGCCCGGCGCCAGGGCGAGTGGCTGGCGGACGGGGCGTACGCCGCGCAGGTCGCCTACTGGACCAGGCAGCTGGCGGGCGTCGACGCCCGGCTGACCCTGCCGCCGGACCGCAAGCGCCCGGCGGTCAAGACCCACACCGGCGCCCGGTCCACCTTCCGCGCCCCGGCCGAGCTGCTGACCCGGCTGCACGACGTGGCCCGCGAGCACGGTGCGACGCTGTACATGACGCTGCTGTCGACGTACGCGGTGCTGCTCAACCGGCGCACCGGCAGCGCCGACATCGCGGTGGGCACCGTGGTGGCCAACCGCAACCAGCACGACGTCGAAGACCTCGTCGGCTTCTTCGCCAACACCCTGGTGATGCGCGCCGACCTGACCGGCGACCCGGTGTTCACCGACCTGCTCGCGCAGGTGAAGGCGACCGCGCTGGCCGCGTACGACAACCAGGACGTGCCGTTCGAGGCGGTGGTCGACGGGCTCGGCCTGGAGCGCGGCCTGAGCCACTCCCCCGTGTTCCAGACGATGTTCGTGTTGCAGGGTGGTCAGTCCGGCGACACGGCCGAGGTCGGCGGGGTGCGGGTCTCGGAGATCCCGGTCGACGCCGAGGTGACCAAGTTCGACCTGACCCTGGACCTGCGCGAGACCCCGGACGGGCTGCTGGGCACCGTCGAGTACAACACCGACCTGTACGACCCGGAGACCATCGATCGGTTCACCGGGCACTACACCCGGCTGCTGGCGGCCGTCGCGGCGGACCCGGCGGCCCGGGTGTCCGCACTGGACGTGCTCGACGACGCCGAGCGCGAGCGGGTCGTGCGCGCGTGGAACGACACCCGCCGCCCGTACTCGCACGACCGGTGCCTGCACCAGTTGTTCGAGGACCGGGTGGACGCCCACCCGGACCGGGTGGCGCTGGTCGACGACGAGCGCTCGGTCACCTACGGCGAGTTGGACGCCTGGGCCAACCGGATCGCGCACGCCCTGCGACACCGGGGGGTCGGCCCGGACCAGCCGGTCGGGCTGGCGGTGCGCCGCTCGGTGGAGATGGTCGCCGCGATCTACGGCATCCTCAAGGCCGGTGGCGCCTACCTGCCGGTCGAGCCGTCCTACCCGCCCGCCCGCATCGGCCACCTGCTCGCGGACTCCGGTGTCCGGGTCGTGCTGACCCAGCCGGGCACCGACGTCGAGCCGTTCGCGGCCGCCGAGCACGTGCTCACCGTCGACGGCGGCGGCGCGGTCCGAACGGTGGACGGCGCGGACGCCGAGGGCCAGCGCGAGGAGCGCGTCGACGACCCGGACCTGCACTCGCGGAACCTGGCCTACGTCATCCACACCTCCGGGTCGACCGGCAGGCCCAAGGGCGTGATGATCGAGCACCGCGCGGCGGTCAACCGCGTCGAGTGGATGCAGAACGAGTACGGGCTGACCGACGCCGACGTGGTGTTGCAGAAGACCCCGTACAGCTTCGACGTGTCGGTGTGGGAGTTCTTCTGGCCGCTGGTGTCCGGCGCCCGGCTGGCCGTGCTGCCCGCCGACGCGCACAAGGACCCGGCCGAGGTCGTCGCCGCGGTCCGGCGGTTCGGTGTGACCACCCTGCACTTCGTGCCCTCGATGTTGCGGTCGGTCGTGGATGAGCCGGGCTGGGCCGGGTGCGCGAGCGTGCGGCGGGTGTTCTGCAGCGGTGAGGCGCTGCCGCCGGAGCTGTGCGCGCGCCACTACGCCCGCCACACCGCCCCGCTGCACAACCTCTACGGGCCCACCGAGGCCGCCGTCGACGTCAGCCACTGGGCGGTACCCGCCGACCCCGCGCCCCAGCTGGTGCCGATCGGCCGCCCGATCCAGAACATCCAGCTCTACGTCCTCGACGACGCCCAGCGGCCGCAGGGCATCGGGTGCGTGGGGCAGCTCCACATCGCGGGCGACGGCCTGGCCCGCGGCTACCTGCACGAGCCGGAGCTGACCCGCGACCGGTTCGTGCCCAACCCGTTCGACGACGAGCCCGGCGCGCGCCTGTACCGCACCGGCGACCTGGCCCGGTGGCTGCCCGACGGCACCCTGGAGTACCTGGGCCGGGTCGACGACCAGGTGAAGCTGCGCGGGTTCCGGATCGAGCTGGGCGAGGTCGAGCACCGGCTCACCGAGCGCCCCGAGGTCGGCGCCGCCGCCGTGGTGGTGCGCGAGGACCAGCCGGGCAACCACCGGCTGGTGGCCTACGCGGTGCCCGCCGGGGACGGGCTGGACCGGGTCGCGCTGCTGGCGCACCTCAGGAGCGGCCTGCCCGAGTACATGGTGCCGGGCGCGATCGTCGTGCTCGACGCGCTGCCGGTGACCGCGCACGGCAAGCTGGACCGCCGGGCGCTGCCCGCCCCGGACCTCGAGGACTTCGCCGAGCGCGTCCACGTCGCCCCGCGCACCGACACCGAACGGCTGCTGGCCGACCTGTGGGCGGAGCTGCTCGGCTTCGACGCGGCGCGGATCAGCGCCGAGGACAACTTCTTCGCCCTCAGCGGCCACTCGCTGCTGATCACCGTGCTGGTGGCCCGGCTGCGCGCCGCGGGCCGCCGGGTGTCGGTGCGCGCGGTGTTCAGCGCGCCGACGCTGGCCGCGCTGGCCGCGGCGATCGACTCCGGCGACGCGGGCGGGGACCACGGTGACTACGAGGTCCCGCCGAACCGCGTCGAGGCGGGCGCGCCGATCACCCCGGACCTGCTGCCCCTGGTGGCGCTGACGCAGGCCGACATCGACGCCGTGGTGGCCACCGTCGACGGCGGCGCCGACAACGTGCAGGACATCTACCCGCTGGTGTCGACGCAGGAGGGGATCCTCTTCCACCACCTGCTCGACCCGGAGCACGACCCGTACCGGGTGCGGACCCTCTACGCCGCCGACGACGAGGCCGCCGCGCTGCGGTTCGCCGACGCGCTGCGCGCCGTGATCGCCCGCCACGACGTGATGCGCACCGCCGTGCTGACCACCGGGCTGTCCACGCCGGTGCAGGTGGTCCACCGCCGGGTGGAGCTGCCGGTGCGCCGGGTCGAGGTGGACGGCGAGGACGGGGCGCGGGCGCTGCTGCGCGAGCCGTCGGACCTGCCGCTGGACCGGGCGCCGCTGCTGCGGTTGACCACCGCCGTCGACACCGGGTCCGAACGCCGCTACCTGCTGCTCGACGCGCACCACCTGATCGAGGACGCCACGTCGCTGCGGCTGACGATGGGCGAGCTGGCCGTGCACATGGCGGGCCGCGCCGAGCTGCTGCCCGAGCCGCCGCCGTACCGGGACTTCGTCGCGCACACCCGCCACCACCTCGACGAGGCGGCGGTCGCCGCGTACTTCCGCGCCACCCTGGGCGACGTCACCGAGCCCACCACGCCGTTCGGGCTGACCGACGCGCGCGGCGGCACGCGCGGCGTGCACCAGCTCCGCCGCGCCCTGCCCGCCGAGCTGACCGACCGGGTGCGGACGCAGGCCAGGCGGCTCCGGATCACCCCCGCCGCGCTGTTCCACGCCGCGTGGGCCAGGGTGGTCGCGGCCACCAGCGGCAGGCTCGACGTCGTGTTCGGCACGGTGCTCTCCGGGCGCCTGCAGGGCGTGCCGGGCGTGGAGCGGATGCTGGGCAACTTCATCAACACCCTGCCGGTGCGGGTGGACCTGTCCCGCCGCACGGTCGCCGAACTGGTGTCCGCCGTGGACACCGCGCTGCGCGAACTGGTGGCGCGCGAGCAGAGCCCGCTCGGCCTGGCCCAGCGCAGCAGCGGGCTCGACGGCGACGCGCCGCTGTTCACCTCGGTGTGCAACTTCCGCCACTTCGAGCCCGGCCGCGGCGCGGCCGGGGCGATCGGCACCACCGACGGCGGGGTGCGGTTCGTGGCCGCGGCGGACGGCATCAACTACCCGGTGTCGGTGTCGCTGGACGACTTCGGCACCGAGCTGTCGCTGGACCTGCAGGTGGACACCTCGGTGGCCTGCGAGACCCTCGCGGGCTACGTGGAGACCGCGCTGTCGGGCATCGCCACCGCGCTGGCCGACGCCGACGGCACCACCACCCCGGCGGCCGCGGTGGGCGTGCTGCCCGCCGACGAGCTGCGCAGGCTGCTGCACGAGTGGAACGACACCGACCTGGAGCTGCCCGCGCCGACCCTGGCCGCGGCGTTCGAGGCGCAGGTGGCCCGCACCCCGGACCGCACGGCGCTGGTGTTCGAGGGCGAGACCCGCACCTACGCCGAGCTCAACGCCGACGCCAACCGGCTGGCGCACTGGCTGATCGCGCGCGGGGCGGGCCCGGACGCGCTGGTCGCGGTGCGGATGCCGCGGTCGTTCGAGCTGATGACGGCCATCTACGGCGTGCTCAAGTCCGGCGCGGCCTACCTGCCGGTGGACATCGAGCTGCCCGACGACCGGGTGGCCCGGATGGTCGAGGACGGCAAGCCGCTGCTGGTGCTGACCGACCTGCCGGACACCGCCGCCGAACCCGACACCGACCCCGGCGTGGCCGCGCACCCGGACCACCTGGCCTACGTGCTCTACACCTCGGGCACGACCGGCAAGCCCAAGGGCGTGGCGATCACCCACCGGGCCGGCATGAACTGGCTGCACTGGGACCAGACGTTCTACCGGATGACCGACGGCGAGCGGGTCCTGTTCAAGACCTCGATCAGCTTCGACGTCTCGATCAAGGAGCTGTTCTGGCCGCTGCAGGTCGGCGGCGCGGTCGTCATCGCCCGGCCCGGCGGCCAGCGCGACCCCGGCTACCTGGTCGAGGTCATGCGCGACGAGCGGGTCACCGACGTCGACTTCGTGCCCTCCATGCTGGCCGTGTTCCTGGCCGAGCCCGGGGTGCGGGACTGCCGGGCGCTCAAGCGGCTGGAGGCCACCGGCGAGGCGCTGCCCGCGGAGCTGGCCGAGCGGTTCACCGCCGCGTTCCCGGACGTGCCGCTGTCCAACATCTGCGGCCCGACCGAGGTCGGCGCGGCGCTGGGGTGCTGGTACACCCCGGAGCCGGGCGCGGTGCGGGTGCCGATCGGCGCCCCGGTGCACAACACCCAGGCCTACGTGCTCGACGCCGCCCTGCGGCCGGTGCCGACCGGGGTGGCCGGTGAGCTCTACATCGCGGGCGGGCAGGTGGCGCGCGGGTTCCTCAACCGCCCGGAGCTGACCGCCGAGCGGTTCGTGGCCAACCCGTTCACCCCAGGCGCCCGCATGTACCGCACCGGCGACCTGGTCAAGTGGCGGCACGACGGGCTCATCGAGCACCTGGGCCGGGTCGACGACCAGCTCAAGGTGCGCGGGTTCCGGGTGGAGCCGGGCGAGATCACCAACGTGCTGCACGAGCACGCCGCCGTGCGCACCGCCGTCGTCGTGCCCAGGGGCACGGGAGCGGCCTGTTCGCTCATCGCCTACGTGGCGCCGAGCGCGCAGTGGGCCGGTGGCACCACCGACAACGGCAAGCACGAGCTGACCGGGGTGCTGCGCGCGCACCTGGGTGGGCGGCTGCCCGAGTACATGGTGCCGAGCGTGTTCGTGGTGCTCGACGAGCTGCCGGTGACCCCGAACGGCAAGGTCGACAAGCGGGCGCTGCCCGCCCCGGCCGACGAGGACCTCGCGGGCGCGGAGTACCGGGCTCCCGAGACCCGCGTCCAGCGGGCGGTGTGCGGGCTGGTGGCCGAGGTGCTGGAGGTCGGCCGGGTCGGGCTGCGGGACCGGTTCCTGGACCTGGGCGGGCACTCGCTGCTGGCGACCCGGCTGACCCTGCGCGTGCGCAACGAGCTGGGTGGGCACCTACCGCTGGCGCTGGTGCTCAGCGGCGCCACGGTCGCCGACCTCGCGGACGCGGTGCAACGCTCGTTGGACCGCGAGCCCGCCGCCGAGCGCGCGGTCGACTCCGTCGAATCCGCCGAATCCGCGGAGCCCACCGGGTCCGTGGTCGACGTGGAGCCCGTGGCGGGCGAGACCGCGCCGCTGTCGTTGCAGCAGCGGGACCTGTGGTTCCGGACCTGGCCCGCGCACCTGGGCAGCGCGCACGAGAACGTGCAGTTGGCCTTCGCCGTCGACGGCGAGCTGGACCGGGCGGCCTTCGCCGCCGCCGTGCGGGCGCTGGTCGAGCGGCACCCGGTGCTGCGCACCAGCTACCCCGAGCGCGGCGGCGAGCTGGTCCAGCGGGTCAACCCGGTCGGCGAGGTGCCCGTGCCGGTGCTGGCGGTCGCCGACGACGCGGCGGTGGCCGAGTGGCTGGCCGCCGAGCGCCGCCGCCCGTTCCACCCCGAGGACACCCTCGTGCTGCGCGTTCACCTGCTGGCCAGGTCCGACACCGAGCACGTCGCGGTGCTGACCCGGCCGTGGGGTGTGTTCGACGGTTGGTCGGTCAACATCGTGCTGGGCGAACTGCTGGTGCTCTACCGGGCGCTGAGCCGGGGCGAGCGGCCGGAACTGCCGGCGCTGACCGTCGACCACACCGACCACGCCCGCGCGCAGCGGGCCACCACCACCCCGGCGGAACTGGACCGGCAGCGGCAGTACTGGCGCGGGCAGCTCCGCGGCCTGGCGCCCGCGGCGACCCTGCGCACGGACTACCCGCGCCCGCCGGTGCGCACCGGCCAGGGCGCCACCGTGGCGTTCGGCGTCCCGGCCGCGCTGGTCGACGCGCTGCGCACCCTGGGCCGCGAGCACGGCGCCACGCTGTACATGACCCTGCTGGCCGCGTTCGGCGCCCTGCTCGGCGGTTGCGCGGACGACCGGGAACTCGTCATCGGCTCGGCGGTGGCCAACCGCCCGGACGGGCCGTGGGACCGGGTGGTCGGCTACTTCACGAACCTGCTCGCGGTGCGCCTCGACGTGGCCGCCGACCGGCCGTTCACCAAGCTGCTCGACCAGGCCCGGCACAGCCTGGCCGACGCCCAGGAACACCGGGACCTGCCCTTCGCCGACCTGGTCGAGGACCTGGTCGGCACCCCGGACCCGGCGCACCCGCCGGTGTTCCAGGTGATGTTCAACCTGCTGCCCGCTCCGCAGGCGGGCGACGGCGCCGCCGCCGACGGCGACCTCGCCGTGCGGCTGCTGCGCTCGGACCCGGGCAGCACCAAGTACGAGCTCAACCTGGTCGTCCAGGAGTCCCCGGCCGGGTTGGGCGGCTACCTGGAGTACAGCACCGACGTGTTCGCCCGCGGTACCGCGCTGCGCCTGGTCCGGTGCTTCGAGCGGCTGCTGGCCGCGCTGGTCACCGCTCCGGACACCGACCTCGCCGGACTGCGGGCCGCGGCCGGGCGCGCGGCGGATCAGGACACCGGTCAGCACACCGGTCAGGACGCCCCCGGTCAGGACGCCAAGGCCCAGAACTAGGAGAGATCAGCGCAGTGAGCAACACGGGCGAGCAGCCGGTGCCCGACGCGGGCACCGGCTCCGTGGCGGACACGGACATCGCGATCGTCGGCATGGCCGGGGCGTTCCCGGGCGCCGGTGGTCTCGACGCGTTCTGGGACCTGCTGCGCGAGGGCCGGGTGGGCACCACCCAGTTCAGCCGGGACGAGCTCGCCGCCGCCGGGGTGCCCGCGCGGCTGCTGGACGACCCGGCCTACGTGCGCGCGCACGGGGTGATCCCGGGCGCCGACCTGTTCGACACCGGGTACTTCGAGTTCACCCCCGCCGAGGCGGAGTTCACCGACCCGCAGCACCGGGTGCTGCTCACCACCGGGCACGCCGCGCTGGAGCACGCGGGCTACGACCCGGCCCGCTTCGACGGGCTGATCAGCGTCTACGCGGGCGCGGCGATCAACACCTACCTGCAGCAGCAGGTGCTGCCCAACGTCGACCAGACCGCCACGTCCGACCACTTCGCGGTCATGGTCGGCAACGACAAGGACTTCCTGGCCACGCGGCTGTCCTACAAGCTCGACCTGCGCGGGCCCAGCTACACGGTGCAGACCGCGTGCTCGACCTCCCTGGTGGCCATCCACCTGGCCTGCCAGGGCCTGGTCAACGGCGAGTGCGACATGGCGCTGGCGGGCGGGGTCACCGTCAAGCTGCCGCAGGACAAGGGATACCTCTTCGAGGAGGGCGCGATCCTGTCCGAGGACGGGTACGCGCGCACCTTCGACGCAGGGGCCAGCGGCACCGTGCTGGGCAACGGTGTCGGTGTGCTGGTGCTCAAGCGGCTGCGCGAGGCCATCGCCGACCGCGACACCGTGCACGCGGTCATCAAGGGCACGGCCACCAACAACGACGGCTCCGGCAAGGTCAGCTTCGCCGCCCCGGGCGCCGCCGGACAGGCCGCGGTGATCCGGGAGGCGCACGCCGTGTCCGGTGTGGACCCGCGCACCATCGGCCACGTCGAGGCGCACGGCACCGCCACCCGGCTCGGTGACCCGGTGGAGGTCTCCGCGCTGACCAGGGCGTTCCGCGTGGCCACCGCGGACACCGGGTTCTGCGCGATCGGCTCGGTCAAGTCCAACATCGGCCACCTCGACGCCGCCGCCGGGGTGGCGGGCGTGATCAAGACCGTGCTGATGCTGAAGAACCGGTCGCTGGTGCCGACCGTCAACTTCCACACCCCCAACCCGGCCATCGACTTCGCCGCGAGCCCGTTCGCGGTGAGCACCGAGACCCGCCCGTGGACCGGTGCCGGACCGCTGCGCGCCGGGGTCAGCTCGTTCGGCATCGGCGGCACCAACGCGCACGCGGTCCTGCAGGAGGCGCCCCCGGCCGCCGTGCGCGGCGGCTCCCGGGAGACGCAGGTGCTGGTGGTGTCCGCCCGGACGCCGACCGCGCTGGCCACCGCCGCGGGCGAGCTGGCCGAGCACCTGGCCGCGGACGCGACGACCCCGCTGCCGGACGCGGCCTACACGCTGGCCGTGGGCAGGCGGGCGCACGAGTTCCGGATCGCGGTGTCCGGCACCGACCGGACCGCGCTGGCCGCGGCGCTGCGCGCGGCCGCCGCGCCTGCGCACCAGGCGGCGGGTGAGGTGTCGTTCACCTTCACCGAGCAGGTCTCCGGAGCCGCCGAGCTGGCCGCCGGGTGGAGCGCCGCCGAGCCGGTGTTCGCCGAGCACCACGCCGCGGCGCTGGCCGCCGGGGCGGACGGGCAGGGCACGCGCGGCCAGGTGTTCGCGTTGCAGTACGCGCTGGGCAGGCTGTGGCGGCACTGGGGTGTGCGGCCGGTGGCCGCGCACGGCGACGGCGTGGCCGCGCGGGTCGCCGCCTGCGTCGCCGGGGTGCTGCCGCTGGCCGCGGCGGTCGCGGACCTGGGCACGGAGCCGCCGACCGCCGCCACCGGCTCCCGGATCGCCGTCCGCGCGGCGGGCGACGCGGTGCGCGGGCAGGCGATCGGCGTGGCGGACGGGCCGTGGGCGGGGCTGGCGCTGGCCTGGGCCGCGGGCGCCGAGGTCGACTGGGCGGCGTACTACGCCGACGAGGAGCGCGGCCGGGTGCCGCTGCCGACCTACCCGTTCGAGGGCCGCCGGTGCTGGATGACCGGCCCGGTGGACGAGCGGCGGGCGGTGGCCGCGGGCCCGCACCCGATGCTCGACGAGAACATCTCCACGCTGGACACCCTGGCCTTCCGCGGCACCCGGTCCGGGTCGGAGTTCTACCTGGCCGACCACCGGGTCGACAGCGCGCCGGTGATGCCCGCGGTGGGCTACCTGGAAATGGCGCGGGCGGCGGGCGAGCTGTCGCTGGGCGGCCCGGTCGCGCTGGGCGGGGTGGCATTCGAGCAACTGCTGTCCTACGCGGATGGTCCGCGGACGGCCTTGGTGTCGCTGTGGCGCGACGGGGACGCGGTGGGCTTCGAGGTCGTGGCGGGCGACGCGGTGCACACGACCGGTGAACTGCGCCCCGCCGCCCCGGAGCGGCCAGGCCCGATGGACCTCGCCGCAGTGGCCGCACGGTGCACCGACAGCCTCGGCCACGACGACTGCTACGCGCTGCTCGGCGCGCGCGGGCTCGACTACGGGCTGCGGATGCGCGCGCTGACCGAGGTCGCGCTGGGCGGGTCCGAGGCGCTGGCGCACCTGGCGCTGCCCGAGGGGGCGGAGCTGGACGGGGCGCTGCTGAACCCGGCCCTGCTCGACGGCGCCCTGCACGCGCTGGTGGTGCTGCTGGCCCACCACTACGGCGAGGCGGCGACCGGGTTCCTGCCGATCGCGCTGGGCGAGCTGACCGTGCACGGGGCCGTGACCGGTCCCTGCCGGGTGCACGTGGCGCTGGGACAGCTCGGCGAGCGGGCCGCGCACGCGTCGGTGACCGTGCTGGACTGCGCCGGGCACGTGCTGGCCAGGATGCGGGACCTGGCGGTGCGGGTGCTGCGCGAGTCGGCGTGCTCGGCGCTGCTGGTGCGCGGCTGGACCCCGGCGCCGCTGACCGCCGCCGGTCGAGCGCCGGAGGCACTCGTGGTGTCCTCGGACACCGAGGTGGCTTCGGCGCTGGGCGCGCGGGCGATCGGGTTCGACGCGGAGATCGAGGCGCTGCCCGCGGCCGTGGTGGTCGACGAGGCGGAGCCCGCGCAGGCGCTGCGGATCGTGCGGCGGCTGCTGGGGCTGCGGCCGACGAGCCCGGTGCGGGTGCTGTTCGCGCACCGGCACTCCGGCGAGGCGCTGCCGCGGCGGCGGGCGCTGGCAGGCCTGGCGCGGTCCGTGCGGGCGGAGAACCCGCTGCTGGCCGTGCAGGTCGTGGGGCTCGACGGGGTGGCGCCGTCGGTGCTCGCCGAGGAGCTGGCCGGGCCGGGGACCGACGTCGAGGTCCGCTACGGCGCGGCCGGTCGCGCCGTGCCCGCGTTCGAGGCCGTCGGCCCCGAGACCGCGGCCGTCCGCGTCCGCGCGGGCGGGGTGTACGTGATCACCGGTGGGGCCGGTGGGCTCGGCCGGGTCGTGGCGGCGTGGCTGCTGGCGCAGGCCCCCGACGCGCACGTCGTGCTGGTCGGCCGGTCCGCGCGGCCAGAGGGTCTGGACGGGCGGCTCGCCTACCGTCGTGCGGACGTGGCCGACTCGGCGGCGGTGGCCGCCGTGCTGGACGGGGTTCGGGCCGAGTTCGGGGCCATCACCGGGGCGGTGCACGCCGCCGGTGTGCTGCGGGACGCGTTCACGCTCGGCAAGTCCGACGAGGACTTCGCCGCCGTGCTGGCCCCCAAGGTCGACGGGCTGCGGGCGCTCACCGCCGCCACGGCCGACGACGAACTGGACTTCCTCGTCGCCTTCTCCTCCATCGCCGCGCACTTCGGCAGCGCGGGCCAGGCCGACTACGCCACGGCGAACGCCTACCTGGAGGCAGTGGCCGAGCAGCGCGGGATCACCGCCGTGGCCTGGCCGATGTGGGCCGGGGGCGGCATGGCGCAGACCGCCGAGGCCGCCGCGGAGGTGGCCGCGGCGACCGGGTTCGGCGTGCTGCCGACCGCGGCCGGGCTGGCGCTGCTCGGCCGGGTGCTCGGCGTCCCGGGCGCGGTCGTGGCCGCCTACGGCGACCTGCCCCGGATCACCGCGGCGCTGGCCGCGCCGGTCGCGGTCCCCACCGGGAGCACCACGGGCACCGAGCCCGCCGAGTTCGCTGCGGACGCCGCGGACGGCGGGTCAGCGCGGGCGACGGCGCTGGGGATGTTGCGCGGGCTGGTGGCCGGGCAGACCCGGCTGGACCCGGCGGAGATCGCCGAGGAGGCGCCGTTCGAGCGCTACGGCATCGACTCGCTGATGATCACCAAGCTGAACCGGGAGCTGGACAAGCGGTTCACCGGCCTGTCCAAGACCCTGTTCTTCGAGTACGCCACCCTCGGCGAACTGGCCGACCACTTCGCCGAGCAGCACGCGGCCGAGCTGGTCGGCACCCCGGCCGAGCAGGCGCCCGCCACGTCCCGGCCCGCCCGCACCACCACCCGCACCCGCCCGGGCGCCCCGGAGACCGGGGCCGATCGGTCCACCGAGGGCGCCATCGCGGTGATCGGCGTGGCGGGCCGCTACCCGCGGGCCGACGACCTCGACGAGTTCTGGGCCAACCTGCTCGCGGGCCGCGACTGCGTCACCGACATCCCGGCCGACCGGTGGGACCACACCCGCTGGTACGACCCGGACCCGGCCACCCCCGGCCGCGCGCACACCCGCTGGGGCGGGTTCCTGCGCCACGTCGACCGGTTCGACCCGCTGTTCTTCGGCATCTCCCCGCGCCAGGCCGAGGTGATGGACCCGCAGGAGCGGCTCTTCCTGCTCACCTCCTGGCACGCGCTGGAGGACGCGGGCTACCGGCGCGCGGACCTGTCCGGCCGCCAGGTCGGGGTGTACGCGGGCGTGATGTACGGCGAGTACCAGTTCCACGGTGCCGCCGACGTCCTCGGCGACGGCGGGCCGCTGACGGGCTCGTCCTTCGCCACCATCGCCAACCGGGTGTCCTACGCGCTGGACCTGTCCGGGCCGTCGATCGCGCTGGACACCATGTGCTCGTCCTCGCTGACCGCGATCCACCTGGCCTGCCAGAGCCTGCGCCGCGGTGAGACCGACCTGGCGATCGCCGGTGGCGTCAACGTCTCGGTGCACCCGTACAAGTACGCGTTCCTGTCCCAGGGCCGGTTCCTGTCCTCCGACGGCCGCTGCCGGGCGTTCGGCGAGGGCGGCGACGGGTACGTGCCGGGCGAGGGCGTCGGCGCGGTGCTGCTCAAGCCGCTGGCCGCCGCGCTGGCCGACGGCGACCGGGTGCACGGCGTCATCCTGGGCAGCGCCGTCAACCACGGCGCCAAGACCAACGGCTACACCGTGCCCAGCACGCGCGCCCAGCAGCGGGTGATCACCTCGGCGCTGGCCGAGGCCGGGGTCGGCCCCACCGACATCTCCTACGTCGAGGCGCACGGCACGGGCACCGCGCTGGGCGACCCGATCGAGTTGACCGGCCTGACCGCCGCCTACCGGTCCGCCTCCGCCGAGCCGGGCCACTGGCCGATCGGTTCGGTCAAGTCCAACATCGGCCACCTGGAGTCAGCGGCGGGCATCGCCGGGCTGACCAAGGTGCTGCTGCAGTTCCGACACCGCACCCTGGTCCCGTCGCTGCACTCGGCCACGACCAACCCGAACATCGACTTCACCCGTTCGCCGTTCCGCGTGCAGCAGACCGCGGCCGAGTGGGCGGCCAGGGGTCCGCGCCTGGCCGGGCTCAGCTCCTTCGGCGCGGGCGGCGCCAACGCGCACCTGGTGCTGGCCGAGTCGCCGACCCCGGAGCCGGGGCACGACCTGCCCGCCGCCCGGCAGCGGACCGACGAGCCGGTGCTGTTCCTGCTGTCGGCGCGCGACGACGACCGGCTGCGCGCCTACGCCGCCGCGGCCGCCCGCTTCCTGAGCACCGAGCACGTGCCGCTGGCCGACCTCGCGCACACCACCCGGGTCGGCCGCGAGGCCATGGGCGCCCGGCTGGCCGTGCTGGCCGACAACGGCGCGGACATCCACGCCGCGCTGTCGCGCTTCGCCGAGGGCGGCCCGCTGCCGGACGTAGCGGGCGGCGGCGACCTGGCCGAGCGGGCCCGGCACTGGCTCGGTGGCGGCGACGTCGACTGGCGGGCGGTGACCACCGGCCGCCGGGTGGCCGCGCCGCTGTACCCGTTCGCCGACGAGAGCTACTGGATCCCGTTCAAGGCCGACCCGGTGGCCGCGGCCCCCGCGCTGCACCCGCTGGTCGACGCCAACGAGTCCACGGTGACCGAACTACGGCTGCGCAAGACCCTCACCGCGGCCGACCCGCTGCTGCGCGACCACGTCATCGACGGCAGGCCGGTGCTCGCGGGCGCGGCGACGCTGGAGTTCGTCCGCGTCGCCGCCGGGCTGCTCGACCCGGGCACCCGCCACGCCCTGCGCGAGGTCGTGTGGGGCCGGGCGGTCGAGCCCACCGAGGACGGACTGGACCTGTTCGTGTCCTTCCGCCCGCAGGGCGACAGCCTCGCCTTCGAGGTCCACAGCTCGCCGGTCGGCGGTGCGGCGGAGCGGGTCGTGCACGCCCGCGGTGTCGCCGTCGCTGCGGACTCCGGCCCGCTGGTGCTGGACCCGGCGCGGATCGAGCAGCGGCTGACCCCGCTGCGCGACCGGGCGGCGACCTACGCCGACTACGCCGCCGCCGGGTTCGCCTACGGCCCGTCGTTCCAGGTGGTCGACGAGATCTGCACCGGTCCTGGCGAGGCGCTGGTCCGGCTCAGCGGTGCGCGGACCGGGATCGACCTGCCGCCCGCGCTGCTCGACGGCGCCCTGCGCGCCTGCCACTGGGTCGACCGGACCACCGCCCCCCGAGCCGGTGAATTGGCGGTGCCGTTCAGCCTGGGGTCGCTGGAACTGCTGGCCCCGCTGCCCAGCACCTGCCTCGCGCACGCCCGCTTGGTCGGCGAGACCGCCGGGGTCCGCCGGTTCGACGTGACGATCACCGACGAGCGCGGCTCGGTGCTGGCGGTGCTGCGCGACTTCGCGGGCCGCGACCCGAGGGCCCCCGTCGCCGACGCGGCGGCCGACCCCGGCCGGGCGCTGCTCTACGCCCCGGTCTGGCGGGCCGCCGCCGCGGCTGAGCCCGCCCCGTCGGCGGTGCCCCTGGTGGTGGTCGGTGACCTGCCCGGCCTGGTGCCCGCGCTCTCCGGCACCCGCTCGCGGGTGGTCACCGCCGAGCTGGGCGACGGGCTCGCGGGCGTGCTCGTCGGGCTCGGCGCGGACGACGTGGACGTCGCGTTCGTCGACGGCCTGGTCGGCGGGTTCGACCCGGATGCCGTGGAGCGCGTCTCCCTCGCGATGTCGGACGTGCTGCACGCGACCAGCACCGGCCGGCTGGCCGGGCGGGTGCGCGTGGTGGCCGCGCACGGGGCGGACCGCCCGGAGTGGGCGGCGCTGGCCGGTTTCGCCAAGTCGACCGCCGCGGTGGCGCCCAGGTTCGAGCTGCTCGTGCTGGAGCTGCCCGCGGCGCCGGTGGCCGAGGTCGCCGCGGCGATCACCGCCGAGCTGGCCGCCGCGGACCGGATCGCCGGTGTGGAGGTCCGGCGCACGGCGACCGGCCGCGAGGTGCGGGGGCTGCGGCCCGTGACCGACCTCGCCGGTGCCGGGTCGCCGGTGCGCGACGGCGCGGTCTGCGTGGTCACCGGCGGGCGGGGGGCCATCGGCCGGGTGCTGGCCGAGCACCTGGTGCGCACCCACCGGGCCAGGTTGGTGCTCATCAACCGGTCCGAGCCGGACGCGGGCGCCGCCGCGTGGCAGCGGGAGCTGGGCACCGAGGTGCTGGCGCTGCGCGCGGACGTGACCGACGCCGACTCGCTCGGGGCCGCGCTGGCCGCCGCGCGGGCGCGGTTCGGGTCGCTCAACGCGGTCTTCCACCTGGCGGGCGTGGCCGATGACGGGCGCGCCGACGGCGACCGGGCCCGGTTCGCCGGGGTGCTCGCCGCCAAGACCCGCGGTCTGGTCGCGCTCGACCGGCTGACCGCCGAGGACGACCTCGACGCGTTCGTGGTGTTCTCCTCGCTGTCCTCACTGGTCGGCGACTTCGGCGCGGTGAGCTACGCGACCGCCAACCGGTTCGCCGACCGCTACACCGAGCTGCGCGAGACCTGGTCGCGGCCGGGCCGCGGGCTGTCGCTGGCCTGGCCGCTGTGGTCGGTCGGCGGGGTCGACGGGCTGGTCAGCGCGGCCGAACTGGCCGCGTACACCCGGCACAGCCACCTGGCCGCGCTGACCGCCGAGCAGGGCATGGCCTGCTACGACCTGGCGATGCGCGCCGACACCCCGTGGCTGGTGCCCGCCTGGGGCGACCCGGCCGTGCTCGACGCGGCGCTGACCGGGCAGGCCCCGACCACCGCCCAGCCCACCGCCCCGATCGCGGCGGCCGCAGACACCACGGCGGACGGTGCGCAGCGGGAGCGGCTGGTGGCGCACCTGCGCGGCGCGCTGTCCGGGGTGCTCAAGCTGCCGTCGGGCACGCTGGACAGCCGAGTCGCGCTGGACGGGTACGGGTTGGACTCGGTGCTCATGATGGAGACCACCTCGCTGCTGGGCAAGGACTTCCCCGGCCTGCGCGGCACGGTCTTCTTCGAGTGCCGCACGGTCGACGAGTTGGCCGACCACGTGCTGGCCGAGCACGCCGACGCCGTGGCCGCGCTCTTCCCGCGGGCGCGGGCCGACACGGCCGCCCAGCCGGCGGCCCCCCAGCCGTCGACCGCCCAGCCCTCGGCGGCCCGTCCGGCCACCGTGGTGGCGGACCCGGTGCGGCCCCGCCCGGAGGCCGACGAGCCGATCGCGGTGATCGGGATCAGCGGCCGGTACCCGCGGGCGGCCGACCTCGGCGAGTTCTGGGCGAACCTGGCCCAGGGCCTCGACTGCGTGAGCACGGTGCCCGCCGACCGGTGGGACGCCGAAGCGCTCTACGCCGCCGACCCGCGGACCCCCGGCCGCAGCTACGGCCGGTGGGGCGGGTTCCTGTCCGACGTGGACTCCTTCGACTCGCTGTTCTTCCAGATCGCACCCGCGCAGGCGCGCACGATGGACCCGCAGGAGCGGCTGTTCCTGGAGACCGCCTGGTCGGCGCTGGAGGACGCGGGCTACCCGCCGTCGCGGCTCCCGGCGCCTGCGTTCGGCGGGCAGGGCCACGACGTCGGCGTGTTCGTCGGCGTGATGTGGGACGACTACGCGGTGCTGGCGGCCACCGAGTCCGCGCGCGGCAACCACCAGGTCGTGCTGGCCAACCGGTCCTCGATCGCCAACCAGGTGTCGTTCTTCTGCGACTTCCGCGGCCCGAGCGTCGTGGTCGACACCGCCTGCTCGGCGTCGCTGGTCGCGGTGCACCAGGCGTGCGAGAGCATCCGCCGCGGCGAGTGCGCCTACGCCATCGCGGGCGGGGTCAACGTCGCGGTGCACCCGGACAAGTACGTGCACCTGAGCCACAAGACCATGCTGTCCACCGACGGCAAGTGCCGGGCGTTCGGCGCGGGCGGCGACGGGTACGTGCCCGGCGAGGGCGTCGGCGCGGTCCTGCTCAAGCGCCTCTCCGAGGCCGAGCGCGACGGCGACACCGTGCACGCCGTCATCCGCGCCACCGCGGTCAACCACGGCGGTCGCACCAGCGGCTACACCGTGCCCAACCCGCAGGCCCAGCAGGCGCTCGTCGAGCAGGCGCTGGCCGCGGCGGGCGTCGACGCGCGCAGCATCGGCTGCCTGGAGGCGCACGGCACCGGCACCGCGCTCGGCGACCCGATCGAGCACACGGCGCTGGCCGGTGTGTACGGCAGGCACACCGCCGACACCGGGTTCTGCGCGCTGGGCTCGGTCAAGTCGGCCATCGGGCACCTGGAGGGCGCGGCGGGCATCGCCGGGCTGACCAAGGCCGTGCTGCAACTGCGCAACGCCACACTGCTCCCCACCCTGCACGCCGACGAGCTGAACCCGATCATCGACTTCACCCGCTCGCCGTTCGCCGTGCAGCGGGAGACGGCCCCGTGGGTGCCGCGGGCAGCCGCCGACGGCACCCCGCTCCCCCGCCGCGCGGCGGTCAGCTCCTTCGGCGCGGGTGGCACGAACGCCCACGTGGTCCTGGAGGAGTACCGGCCCGCCGCCGCGGCCCCGGACGGTGTGGACGGTCCGGAACTGGTGGTCCTCTCCGCCCGCGACGAGCCCCGGCTGCGCGAGTACGCCGCCCGCCTCGGCGCGGCCCTGGCCACCGCGGACGGGCTGCGGCTGACCGACGTCGCGCACACGCTGCGGGTCGGCCGGGAGCCGATGGCCGAGCGCCTGGCGTTCGTGGCCACCGACCTGGCCGACGCCGCCGCGAAGCTGTCCGCCATCGGCGGCGGCGAGGGCGGGCAGTGGCTGCATCGCGGTCGGGTCCGGCAGAACCCGGAGCTGGCCGACCTGTTCACCGCGGGTGCGGGCGGCGAGGAGTTCCTGACCGCGCAGGTGCGGGCGGGCCAGGACGACCTGCTGGGCAGGCTGTGGGTGTCCGGGGTGGCGGTGGACTGGGCGGTGCTGGACCGGCTGCGCCCGCGCCGCAGGCGCCGGGTGCCGCTGCCCACCTACCCCTTCGCCCGCGTCCGCCACTGGCTCGACACCGACACCCGGCCCACCCAGGTCACCCCAGAACCCCCCGGTCCGTGGCAGCACGTGCTCGCCGCGACCGACCCGGTGGTGGCCGACCACGTGGTCGGCGGCCGGGCGATCCTGCCCGGCGTCGGGCACCTGGACCTGGTCGCCCGAGCCCGCGGCGGGCTGGTCGGCCAGGCGTTCGCCGACGTGCGGTGGGTCGTCCCGGTGGTGGTGACCGGCAGCGGTGAGCGGGTCGGCGTCCGGTTCGACGGCGACCGCTACCAGGTCGTCGGGGAAGACGAGGCGGTCCGCTCGACCGGCCGACTCCTGCCCGCGACCGGCGAGCCCGGCACGGTGGACGTCGCCGCGCTGCGGGCCGCGCTCACCGCGGGCCCGGAGCACGAGGCGTTCTACCGCCTGCTCAGCGGCCAAGGCCTGCCCTACGGGCCGTTCTTCCGCCGGGTGTCGCGGGTGTGGACGGGCGAGGACGAGGTGCTCGGCCGGATCGGCACCGGCCCCGACGGCGGCGCCGCGCACCCCCTGCACCCCGGTGTCCTCGACGCCGCGCTGCACACCGTCGCCGCGCTGCTGGTCCGCCGCCGCGGCGAGGGCGCCCGCCCGATGCTGCCGTTCGCGGTGGACCGGGTGGACGTGTTCGGCCCGGTGCCGGACACCGGCTGGTCGCACGTGCGGGAGACCGGCCCGGACCGCTGCGACGTGACCCTGACGGACGAGTCGGGCGCGGTCCGGGTCCGGTTCACCGGCCTGGCCTACCGCGAATCCAAGCCCGCCACCGCGGTGGGCTACATCCCCCGCTGGGAGCGCGAGCCCGCCGCAGGCGCGGCGGAGCCCGCCGACCACGTGCTGCTGGTCGGCACCGGGCTCGACTCGGAGTTGGCGGCCGGGATCGTCCAGGCCCACCGGGGCGCCCGGATCTCGCGGCTGCCCGTCGGCCTCGGCGGGCTGGGCGAGGCGGAACTGGACCGCGCGCTGCGCGACGCGGCGGGCACCGACCTGGTGTACTTCCTCGCCGCCGACGCGGAGACCGCCGCCGGACCGGCCACCGAGCGCGGCGTGGTCGCCCTCTACCGGCTGCTGCGCGCGCTGGACCGGCGCGGGGCGCTCGACCGGCCGCTGCGGCTGAAGGTCGTCACCACCGACGCGCACCCGCTGGAAGCCGGGGACGAGTCCCGGCCGTGGTCGGCGGGTCTGGCCGGGGTGGCGATGGTGGCGGCCAAGGAGTTCACCAACCTGCGGGTGTCCCTCGTGGACGTCCGGTCGGCCGAGGCGGCCTCGGTGGCCGCCCGGGTGGCCACCGAACCGTTCGGGGCCCGGACCTCGCCGGTGTCGCTGCGCGGCGGGGTGCGCCGGGTGCGGGTGCTGCGCCGCGCGGAGCTGCCCCCGGCGCGGACCCGGTTCCGCCGGGGTGGGACCTACCTGGTGGTCGGCGGCTTGGGCACGGTCGGCCGGGACACCTGCCGCCACCTGGCCGCCACCTACGGCGCCAACCTCGTCGTGGTCGGCCGCTCCCCGCTCGACGACACCGGGCGCGCGTTCGTCGCCGAGCTGGAGCGGGCGGGCGGGCGGGTGCGCCACCTGTCCCTCGACGCGACCGACCCGGTCGCGGTGGCGGGGGCGGTGGCCACCGCCAAGCGCGAGTTCGGCGGTCTCAACGGCGTGGTGCACGCGGCGATGGTGCTGGTGAACCGGGTCATCCGCGAGTTGCCGGAGGCGGAGCTGCGCGCCGCGGCGGACACCAAGGTCGACTCGACCACGGCCGTGCTGGCCGCGGTCCGCGACGAGCCGCTGGACTTCGCGCTGCTCTACTCCTCGGGCGTGGTGTTCGACGGCAACCACGGTCAGGCGGGGTACGCCGCCGGCTGCGCGTTCGCCGACGCCTACGCCCACCACGCGGCCCGCACCCTGCCGTTCCCGGTGCGGGTGCTGAACCTGGGCTACTGGCACGCGGGCGGCGACCCGGCGCGGGAAGAGGTTCTGCGCAGGCTCACCGCCGCCGGTGTCCGGCCGCTGACCGCCGAGCGCGGCATGGACGTGGTGGAGCGCGTGCTGGCCGCGGATCTCCCGCAGGTGCTGGGGCTGGACGCCGACCAGCGCATCCTCGACACCCTGGGGATCCCCGCCGACGGGGCGCTAGTGGTGACGCCCGGCGCGGTGGCCGTACCGCCGCAGGTGCTGCCCGGGGGGCCCGCTCCGGACCCGGAGCTGGCGGCGCACCAGCGCGCGGTGGCCGAGGGCGAGGAACTGGCCCAGCGGCTGCTGGCGGCGGCGCTGGACCGGGCGGGCCTGTTCGCCCATCC
Organism: Actinokineospora auranticolor; assembly: GCF_041897805.1. Taxonomy (GTDB): domain Bacteria; phylum Actinomycetota; class Actinomycetes; order Mycobacteriales; family Pseudonocardiaceae; genus Actinokineospora; species Actinokineospora auranticolor. Next base: position 3,920,797 of record NZ_CP154825.1, on the reverse strand, counting down.
CGGCACCTGGGCGAGCCGCGCGGAGCTGGCGGCCCGCCTCGGGGTGGTGACCGAGCACGCGCCCCTGTTCCGCGCGCAGCTCGACGTCCTGGTCGGCGCCGGGTACCTGGTGGCCGACGGCGACCGGGTGCGCGGCGCGGACCGGGCGGTCGAACCGGAGGCGGAGACGCTCCGGGCGCTCGCGGCGCTGGTGGCGGGGCGGCCCTCGGTGGCCCCGCTGGCCGAACTGCTGCGCGACTGCCTGGCGGTGCTGCCGGACGTGCTCGCCGGGCGGGCCAACGCCATGGAGGTGCTCTTCCCCGGTGGCTCGCCGGACCGGGTGGCGGCGGTCTACCGGGGCGACCCCGTGACCGACCGGTGCAACGCCGAGGTGGCCCGGCTGGTCGTCGAGCAGGTGCGGGCCCGCGCGGCCGGGGGTGCCCGGGTGCGGGTGCTGGAGGTCGGCGCGGGCACCGGCGGCACCAGCGCCGGTGTGCTGGCCGCCCTCGCGCCGCTGGGCGACTCGGTGGAGTACGTGTTCACCGACCTGTCCCCCACCCTGGTGCGCAAGGGCCGGGCCCGGTTCGGCGCCGCGCACCCGTTCGCCCGGTTCGAGGTGCTCGACATCGAGTCCACTGAGGACAGTGGGTACGACGTCGTCCTCGGCACCAACGTCTTCCACGCGACCCCGGACCTGAGCCGGACGGTGGCCAGGGCCAAGCGGCTGCTGCGCGCGGGCGGGGTGTTCCTGGCCGTCGAGGGAACCCGACCGCAGCACCAGCCCGCGCTGGTGTTCGGGCTGACGGCGGGTTGGTGGCTGTTCACCGACCCCGAGCAGCGGCTGCCCGGGTCGCCGCTGGCCACCGAACGGCAGTGGCGGGACGTGCTGGCGGCGGCGGGCTTCCGCGGGCTGAGCGCCGCGGCGCCGACCACCGGGGTCGGCCCGGCGTTCCAGAGCGTCATCGCCGCGGTGAGCGACGGTGTCGTCCCGCTGACCGCGGCCCCGGCCGAGGTCACCGTCCCCGCCGAGCGGGCACCGGTGGCCGAGCCGGTGGCGGTCGGACCGGCGGGTCAGGCGCGGACGGACGCCCTGGCGGAGGTGACCGGGGTGTTCGCCCGGGTGCTGGAGATGGCGGCCGACGACCTGGACCCGGACCTGACCTTCGAGCACTACGGGGTCGACTCGCTGGTGACCATCGAGCTGACCCGGGCGCTGGAGGCGGTCTACGGGCCGCAGCCCGCAACGCTGCTGTTCGAGCGGATCACCATCCGCGGACTGGCCGAGCACCTGGGCGGTGCCGCCCCGGCCCCCGCGGGCCGGGCACCCACCCCGGCCCCGACACCGCCGCCGGGGCCCGCCGACCAGGTCAGCGGGCCGGTGGAGCAGGCGGCCGGGGCACCGGACGCCGTGGCGCTGGTCGAATCCATGTCCGACGAGGCGGTGGACGCGCTGCTCGCCGAGCTGCTGTCCGGCCACGACTCCGAGGGAGGCGGGCGGTGAGCGCCCAGTCCCCGAACCCGTTCGGCTGCGTGGTGATCGGCGAGGAAGCGCTGCTCGTCGAGTGCACCCGGCTGCTGCTCGAGCGCGGCCACCGCGTCGACGCGCTGGTCTCACCGACCCAGGGGCTGCTGGACTGGGCCCGCGAACAGGGCCTCAACGCAGTGCCGTTCGGCGATGACCTGGCGCGGCGGTTGGCCGGGCTGGAGTTCGAGTACCTGTTCAGCATCGCCAACCTGCGGATGCTGCCCGACGAGGTGCTGGCGCTGCCGAGCCGGGCACCGGTCAACTTCCACGACGGGCCGCTGCCCCGGCACGCGGGCGTGTTCGCCACGAGCTGGGCGATCCTGGAGGGCGAGGAGCGGCACGGCGTCACCTGGCACGTGATGACCCGCGAGGCCGACACCGGCGACCTGCTCAAGCAGCGCACTTTCCCGCTGGCGCCCACCGCCACCGTCCGCGACCTGGACGTGCTCTGCTTCGACGCGGGCGTGGAGACCTTCGGCGAGCTGGTCGACGAGCTCGCGGCAGGCACCGCCACCCGCACCCCGCAGGACCTGGCGCTGCGCACCTACCACGGCCGCTACGACGGCCCGCCGCGCGCGGGCCTGGTCGACTGGCGCAGACCCGCCGAGGAGTTGGACGCGCTGGTCCGGGCGACCGCGTTCGGCAGGCGCCGCAACGACTTCGGCTGCGCGCTGGTGGCGCTGGGCCACGGCGCGCTGGCCGCGGTGCGCGGGGTCGAGGTGCTCGACCGGGCCGCGACCGCCGAGCCGGGCACGGTCGTCGGCCGGGACGCGGGCGGCATCACGGTGGCCACCGGGGACCGCGACGTGCGGCTGGTCGACCTGGTCCACCTCGACGGCGAGCCGCTGGACCCGGCCGAGGTCGGCGCCGCGCTGCCGGCGCCCTCCGACGCCGAGGTCGAGGAGCTGACCGGTGCGAGCCGGGCCGGGTACCGGGCCGAGGCCCGGTGGTTGCGGGTGCTGCGCGACCTGGAACCGGTGCTGCCGCCCCGGTTCGGCGAGCTGCGCGAGACCGCGCCCACCCGTACCCCGGTGCCGCTGCCCGACGGGCTGCCGGGGCCCGCCGACCGCACCGCGCTGGCCGCCGTGCTGGCGTTCCTGGCCCGGCTGGGCCGCACCGGCGAGCGGGACGTGGCCGTGTCCACCGGGCAGCCGAGCGCCCGGGGTGTGCTGGCCGCCGAGGTGCCGCTGCGGCTGCCCGCGGGCCTGCTCGACCGCGCACTGCCCGAGCTCGCCGAGGAGGTCGGGGCGGCGGTGACCGCCCTGCGCGCTCGCACCCCCTACCGGCGCGACCTGCGGCTGCGCCACCCAGAGCTGACCGGGGCGGCCCGCACGAGCCTGCCGGTGGTGGTGCGGTTGTCCGACCTGGGCGGCGAGTCCGACGACAGCCGCGCGCTGGCGGTGCGGATCACCGACGACGGCGCCGTGTCGTTCCACAGTGGACACGAGTTGTCCGGCGGGCAAGTGGACTGGCTGACCGCGCACTACGCCCGCTTCGTCGCCGCCGCGGCCGGTGGCGGAGCGCTCGGCCGGGTGCCGCTGCTCTCCGCCGAGGACCGCGAACTGGTCGAGCGCACCTGGAACGACACCGACGAGGACTACCCGCGCGGGCAGACGGTGAGCCGCTTGGTGTCCGACATCGCCTGCGCCGCCCCCGCCGCGCCCGCCCTGCGCTTCGCGGGCCGCGAGCTGGACTACGGCGAGGTGGACGCGGCCGCCGACGAGGTGGCCACCCGGCTGGTCGAGCTGGGCGCGGGTCCGGGGCAGCTGGTCGGGGTGTTCCTGGAGCGCTCGGCCGACCTGGTCGTGGCCCTGCTGGCGGTGCTCAAGTCCGGCGCCGCCTACGTGCCGATCGACCCGATCTACCCGCCCGCCCGCATCGGCCACATGCTCGCGGACTCCGGTGCCCGGCTGGTGCTCACCGACGACCGGCTCGGCGCGGGCCTGGCGGACTTCCCGGTGACCCCGGTCCCGGTGGCCGCCGCCCCCCGGGCCGGGTCGGTCGCGCCGCTGGACAACTCCGACCCGGACGCCACCGCCTACGTCATCTACACCTCGGGGTCCACCGGGACGCCCAAGGGTGTGCGGGTGGGCCACCGGGCACTGGTGAACTTCCTGTGGACGATGGCCCGCCGCCCCGGTTTCGGGTCGCGGGACTCGCTGCTGGCGCTGACCACGGTGTGCTTCGACATCGCCGGGCTGGAGCTGTACCTGCCGCTGGTGCGCGGCGGGGTGGTCGAGGTGCTGCCCACCGAGGTCGGCGCGGACGGTTTCGCGCTGCGCGAGCGGATCGAGCGGGCCAAGCCCACGGTCGTGCAGGCCACGCCGACCACCTGGCAGATGCTGCTCACCGCCGGGTGGGCGGGTGATCCGGGCCTGCGGGCGCTGTGCGGCGGCGAGCCGCTGCCCGCCGCGCTGGCCCAGGCCCTCGTCGGTCGAGTCGGCGAGCTGCACAACGTCTACGGGCCGACCGAGACGACCATCTGGTCCACGGTGGACCGTGTGCGGCCGGGCGCGCCGGTGACCATTGGCCGTCCGATCGGCAACACCCGCTGCCACGTGCTCGACGAGCGCGGCGAGCCCGTGCCCCCGGGCATCCCCGGTGAACTGCACATCTCCGGCGACGGGGTGGCCGAGGGCTACCTGGGCAGGCCGGAGCTGACCGCGGCGCGCTTCGTGGCCGCGCCGTCGGGCACCGGCCGCGCCTACCGCACCGGGGACCTGGTGCGCCACCTGCCCGATGGGCGGCTGGAGTACCTGGAGCGCATCGACGGGCAGATCAAGCTCAACGGCTACCGGATCGAGCTCGGCGAGGTCGAGGCCGCGCTGCTCGCGCTGCCCGGTGTCCGCGCGGCGGTGGCCGTGGTCCGCGAGGACCGCCCGGGGGATCGGCAGCTCATCGGCTACGTCGCCGCGGCGGCGGAAGCGGCCGCACCGGCGGAACTGCGTGCGGCCCTGCGCGACCGGCTGCCCCGGTACATGGTCCCGGCGGCGGTGGTGGCGCTGTCCGCGCTGCCGCTGACCCCCAACGGCAAGGTCGACCGCAAGGCGCTGCCCGCCCCCGGCCCGGCACGGATCGCGGGCGGTGCGGGCGGGGTGGTCGCGCGCACCGACCTGGAGCGGCGGATAGCCGAGGTGTGGTGCGAGGTGCTCGGCCTGGCGCAGGTGGGCACCGAGGACACCTTCTTCGACCTGGGCGGCGACTCGCTCAAGCTGACCTCGGCCGCGGCGGTGCTGCGCGAGCGGCTGGGCAGGCCGATCACCCGACTGGACATGTTCGGCCACCCCAGCGTCCGGGCGATGGCCCGGCACCTCGCGGGCACCGAACCCGCCCCGGCCGCCGCCACCGCGGCGCGCGCGGGCGAAGCGCACCCCGCCCGCAAGCCGCGGACCCGTGACACCGCCGCGCTGGCCCAGCGGCGCGGCAGGCGGCAGGGCCGCGCATGACCGGACCCGGAACCCGGCCCCCCGAACACCGACGCCCACCACAGCCAGGAGATCCCGTGTCCAGTTGCCAGGTCTGCTCGTTGAAGGCAGGTCACCCCGGAGTGGTGCTCGACGAGCAGCAGGTGTGCAACCTCTGCAACCTGGACTTCGCCTCGGACCTGCTGGTGAACTACCGCTACACCAGCGACGTGTTCGTCGAGTTCCAGCAGGCGCCGCCCGCCACCGGCACCGACTACGACTGCCTGTTCATGTACTCCGGCGGCAAGGACAGCACCTACATGCTGGACAAGTTCGCCAACGAGTACGGCAAGCGGGTGCTCGCCTTCACCTTCGACGTGCCGTTCGAGAGCGAGCACGCGGCGCGCAACATCGAGCTGGCCAAGGCGAAGATCCCGGCCACGTTCGTCCTCGACGCCGACGACGACAACATCAAGCTGATGATGCGCGAGGTGTTCAACCGGCCCGCGCCGGTGAAGCCGGGCAAGTACCTCGACGAGAAGCTGCCGTGCGTGTCCTGCCGCACCTTCTTCGTGCTGCGCGCGATCCTGATGGCCTACCGGGAGAAGATCCCCTACATCGCGCTGTGCGCCGACCCGCAGCAGATCCTGACGATGCAGTCCAACGTCCGCGAGGTCGTGCGCGACTTCTACCGGACCTTCGGCGAGCGGTTGACCGACACGCTGTTCGGCGGGCAGCTCGAAGAGCTGCTGTTCGACGACGACGAGAACCTGCCCAAGATCGTGTTCCCGTTCATCGCGATGCGCCACGAGTACGACCCGGACCGGATCGTCGAGGAGCTGCGCGCCAAGGGCCTCTACCAGTCCTCCCCGCTGGAGACGCACTGCACGCTGTTCCCGCTGCTGAACCTGTACTCCTTCAAGAACTGGGACTGCATGTTCTACAAGCTCAACGCCGCATCGCACGTGCGGTCGGTCAAGCGCAACGCCGACTACGACCGCAACACCTTCTCCATCAAGTTCCCGCGCTCGCTCGACCTGGCCGACGTGGAGGCGCGGATGGGCGAGGTGGTGCTGGCCATCGCCGCCGGGGAGGGCGACCCGGACGCGCATGAGAAGACCCTGGTGGAGCTGTTCCAGCGGATGGACGCCACGGAGGACGCCGCCCGGTTCGTGGCCAAGAGCTTCCTCGACATGCGCCAGACCGCAGCCGACCTCGGCATCCGCCTCAGCTGAGCACCGCGAAAGGACTCCTCGTGACCACCTCCGATTCCGACATCGCGATCATCGGCATGGCCTGCCGGTTCCCCGGCGCCGACTCCACCGACCGGTTCTGGGAGGTGCTGCGCGAGGGCCGCGAGACGCTCACCCGGTTCACCGACGAGGAACTGCTGGCCGCGGGCGTGCCCGCCGCGCGGCTCGCCGACCCGCGCTACGTCAAGGCCGGGCAGACCATCGCCGACGTCGAGCTGTTCGACGCCGAGCTGTTCGGGTTCACCCCGGAGGAGGCGGAGATCCTCGACCCGCAGCACCGCGTCTTCCTGGAGTGCGCGCTGACCGCGCTGGAGCGCGCGGGTGTGGACCCGGAGCGCACCGAGGGCAACATCGGGGTGTACGCGGGCGCGGGCATGAACACCTACCTGCTGCACAACCTGGCCGCCCGCTACGCGGGCGCGTCGTCGGTGGACCAGTACCGGCTGATGCTGGCCAACGACAAGGACTTCCTGGCCACCCGGCTGTCCTACAAGCTCAACCTGCGCGGGCCGAGCCTGAACATCAACACCGCCTGCTCGACCTCGTTGGTGGCGCTGCACACCGCGTGCCTCGGCCTGCTCGGCGGCGAGTGCGACACCGCGCTGGTCGGCGCGGTGCACCTGGGCCACGCGCGGCAGGGGTACCAGTACCAGGACGGGATGATCTTCTCCCCGGACGGGCACTGCCGGGCCTTCGACGCGCGGGCCAGGGGCACGGTCATCGGCAGCGGCGCGGGCGCGGTGGTCCTCAAGCGGCTCGCCGACGCGCTGGCCGACGGGGACTGGATCCACGCGGTGGTCAAGGGCACCGCGGTGAACAACGACGGGGCGGGCAAGACCGGCTACACCGCGCCCAGCGTCGGCGGGCAGGCCCAGGTGATCGCCGACGCGCACGAGGTCGCCGGGGTCAGCGCCGACCGGATCGGCTACGTCGAGGCGCACGGCACCGGGACTCCGCTCGGCGACCCGATCGAGGTGGCCGCGCTGACCGAGGCGTTCCGCCGGAGCACCGACCGCACCGGCTACTGCGCGCTGGGTTCGGTCAAGACCAACATCGGCCACCTGGACACCGCGGCGGGCATGGCCGGGTTGATCAAGACCGCGCTCCTGCTGGAGCACCGGACCCTGGTGCCCAGCCTGCACTTCACCGAACCGAACCCGGACATCGACTTCGCCGCGAGCCCCTTCGCGGTCAACACCGAGACCCGCGAGTGGGCGTCCGACGGCCCGCGGCTGGCCGGTGTCAGCTCGTTCGGCATCGGCGGCACCAACGCGCACGTGGTCCTGCAGGAGCCCCCGACGCGGAGCACCGCCCCGCAGGCCCGTGACCGCGAACTGCTGGTGCTCTCCGGGCGCACCGAGGACGGCCTGCACCGGGCGACCACCGCGCTGGCCCGCCACCTCAGGCAGCACCGCGACCTCGACCTGGGCGCGGTCGCGCAGTCCCTGGGACTGGGCCGCCTCGGCAGGCGGCACCGGGTGGCGCTGGTCGCCGAGGGCGTGCGGGACGCGGCCATGGCCTTGGCGCTGGGCGACGAGGAGCGGCTGGTGCGCGGGTCGGTCGAGCACGAGCCGAGCGCCCCGGTGCCGGTGCTGACCGGCACCGCGCCCGCCAGCACCGCGGAGCTGTACAAGTCGGTGCCGCAGTACCGGTCGGCGGTCGACGAGCTGGCCGGGTCCGGCGGGGCGGCCGAGCTGCTGCTGTCCTCCGGCGGCCCGCGCGCGGCGTTCGCGCACGAGTACGCCCTGGTGCGCACCCTGCTGGCGTGGGGGGTCGAGCCCACCGGGTACGCCGCGAGCGGCCCCGGGCTGGCCGTGGCCGCCGCGCTGACCGGCGCGCTGGCCCCCGCCGACGCGCTCGCCCTGGCCGCGGGCACCACACCGGCGGGGTTCGCCGCGCCGGTGCTGCCGGTGTTCTCGGCCGGGACCGGCCGCTGGCTGACCGACGACGAGGCCGCCACCGCCGCGGCCTGGACCGGCACCGGCGAGCTGACCGCCGTGGACGGCGCGCTCGCGGGCATCGGCGGGCACGCGCTGCACCTGGCCCCGGCCGACGGGACCGCCGCCGACCTGGGGCACCTGCTGGGGCTGGCCGCGGCCGAGTGGGTGCGCGGCGCGGACCTGGACTTCGCCGCCCTGCGCGGCGACGACACCGAGGCGATCGACGCGGGCGTGCCGCGCCGGGTCCCGCTGCCGACCCACCAGTTCGACCGGCGGCGGCACTGGATCGACCCGGGCGCCCAGGAGTCCGCGGCGCCCCGGGTGCGCGAGCGGCTGGTCGACCGGTTCGACCCGGCCGACCCCACGGCGAGTCTGCTGCTGGTCACCGACCACCTGGTCGACGAGATCGGCGGGGTGCTCGGCGGCAGGCACCTGGCCGGACTGGACACCAACCTGTTCGACCTGGGCCTGGACTCGCTGGTGCTGATCGAGGTGGTGGCCAAGCTCAGCGAGCAGCTGGACGTCGAGGTCCCCGCCACCGCGTTCGTGGAGTTCCCCACCATCCGCGCGTTCGTGGACAACCTCGCCGAGCTGCTGGGCCTGGCCGCCGCCCCGGCCGCCACCGCCGCCGCGGCGGGCCGCACCTCCCTCCGCGCGCAGCGCGCCGCCGCGCTGCGCGGCTGACCCCGACCGCGGCGACCAGCACCGCCCACCGCACTGCCCGACGGATCCGCTCGAGGAGACAGCGACAACCGTGGACGACAAGCGCAAGCTTCTGCTGAGCCTGCTGGCAGGCAGCGCCACCACCCCGGCCCCCGCGACCGGGGGCGTGGCGATCGTCGGCGTCGCGGGCCGCTACCCGCTGGCCGGGTCGGTCCGGCAGCTGTGGGACAACCTGCTCGCGGGCAGGCACTGCGTGCGGGAGGTGCCCGCCGACCGGTGGGACGCCGACGCGCACTTCGACCCGGCGGGCGCCTACAGCAAGTGGGCGGGCTTCCTCGACGACGTCGACAAGTTCGACCCGCTGTACTTCGGCATCTCCCCGGCCGACGCCGAGGCGATGGACCCGCAAGAGCGGCTGTTCCTGCACACCGCGGCGGCCACCCTGCAGGACGCGGGGTACCCGGCGGCGCGGCTGGCGGCGGCCGGGCCGGTCGGGGTGTTCGTCGGGGTGATGAACAGCGACTACGAGTGGATGGGCGGCGAGGCCACCGCGCTGGGCGTGGCCACCGACGCGCACTCCGACGCCTGGTCGATCGCCAACCGGGTGTCCTACACGTTCGACTTCACCGGGCCGAGCCTGGCGGTCGACACCGCCTGCTCGGCCTCGCTGACCGCGATCCACCTGGCCTGCCAGAGCCTGGCCGCGGGCGAGTGCGCCGCTGCGATCGCCGGTGGGGTCAACCTGATCCTGCACCCCAAGCACCTGGGCCTGCTGGCCCGGCGCGGGATGATCTCGCGCGGGGACGAGCTGCGCAGCTTCGGCGCGGGCGCGGACGGGTTCGTCGACGGCGAGGGTGTCGGCGCGGTGTTGCTCAAGCCGCTGGCCGCGGCCGTGGCCGACCGGGACCGGATCCTCGGGGTGATCCGCGGGTCGGCGATCAACTCCGGGGGCAAGACCGGCGGCTACACCGTGCCCAGCTCCGCCGCGCAGGCCGCGGTGATCCGCGCGGCGCTGCGCAAGGCCGGGGTCGAGGCCGACACCATCGGTTGCGTCGAGGCGCACGGCACCGGGACACCGCTGGGCGACCCGATCGAGATCTCCGGTCTGGTCGAGGCGTTCGGCGGGCGGGTCACCCCGGCCGAGCGGGCGGAGCGACCGGTGGTGTCGGTCGGCTCGGTCAAGTCCAACATCGGTCACCTGGAATCGGCGGCGGGCATCGCGGGCCTGACCAAGGTGCTGCTGCAACTGCGCCACCGCAGCCTGGTCGCCTCCCTGCACTCCGACCGGCTCAACCCGGAGATCGACTTCGACACCACCCGGTTCCGGGTGCAGCAGGCCGCCGAACCGTGGGTCCCGGTCGACGGGCAGCCGCTGCGCGCGATCGTCAGCTCCTTCGGTGGCGGCGGCGCGAACGCCTGCGTGGTCGTCGAGGACCACGTGCCCGCTCGCGAGCCCGGGGCGGTACCCGCCGGTGCGCAACTGCTGGTGCTGTCGGCGAAGGCCGAGGACCGGCTGCGCGAGTACGCCCGCGACCTGGCCGCGCACCTGCGGCGCGGCGCACCGGCGCCGGGGGGCGGCGGATCGCTCGCCGAGGCCCAGCGGCTGTGCCTGCGGGTGGCGGCGGAGACCGCCGGAGTGCCCGTCGACGCGTTGGACCTGGGTACCGACCTGGCCGAGTACGGGTTCGGGGTGGCCGAGCGGGTCCGCCTGACCGGACTTCTGGCCGACGCGCTGGGCGCCCCACCGCCCGCCGCCGCGGCCGCCGCGCACACGCTCGCCGCCATCGCCGAGGCCGTCGCCGCGACGCTGCCCGCCGATCCGACCCCGGGTGCCCCGCGCCTGGCGGACGTGGCGCACACGCTCCAGACCGGTCGCACCGCCCACGAGTTCCGCCTGGCGTTCACCGCCGAGACGGTGGCCGAGGCCGCCGACCTGTTCGCCGCGTACGCCGAGGGGACGGCGGGCGACCGGGTGCGCACCGCCCGCGCGGCCCGCCGCCGCCAGCGCACCGCCGCCGAGGAGGCCGCCGCGCTCGACACCGCCGTCGAGCGGCACGACCTCGCCTCGATCGGCGCCCTGTGGGTCACCGGAGTCGACGTGGACTGGGCGGGCGTGGGGGCCGCGGGCGCCGAGCGGGTGGAGCTGCCGACCTACCCGTTCGCCCGCAAGCGCTACTGGATCCCGGCCCTGCCGACCACCGCCCCGGCGAAGACCGCCGACGCGGCACGGGTCGAGATCCCCGAGGTGTACCGGCCGCTGTGGGTGCCCGCCCGCCCGGCCACCCCCGCTGTCCACAGCGGACGCGCCGTCGTCCTGGTGACCGCGGCCTCGACCGCGTTCGGCCAGGCCCTCGCCGACCGGCTCGGTCAGGCGGAGCTGGTGGGCCTGGACCGGCCGGACTGGCCGGCCCGCGCCTCGGGCGCGGACCTCGTCGTGCACCTGGGCGGCCTGGGCGCCCGGGTCGAGACGGGTGTCGGGGACCGCGAGGTCGCCGAGCACGTGCGCGACTCGTCGCTGTCGCTGTTCCACCTGCTGCGCACGCCGGTCAGCCGCGTCGTCGTCGTCACCAGCGATGTCGTCGACGTCGCCGGGACGGGGGTGGCCAACCCGTTCGCCGCGGGGATGCACGGCCTGCTCCAAGTCGCGCCGAAGGAGCGCCCGGGACTGCGGGTGGCCTGCGTCGACCTCGACTCCGCCGAGCTGGCCACCGACGCCGGGCGCCGCGCCGCCGCCGGGGCCGTGCTGGCCGAGCCACTCGACGGCCACTGCACCGCCGTGCGCGGCGGCGTCCGCCACCGCCGCGGCCTGGGCCGGGTCGAGCTGCCCGAGACCGCCCCGGTGTTCCGCGACCGCGGCGTCTACCTGGTGGTCGGCGGCACCGGCGGCATCGCCCAAGAGCTGAGCACGCACCTGGCCCGCGCGTACCACGCCCGGGTCGTGTGGTTCAGCCGCGGCGAGCTGAGCGCCGAGCACGAGGCCACTGCCGAGCGGATCCGCGCGCTCGGCGGCGACGTCGCCCACGTGCGCGGCGACGCCTGCGCCCACGACGACCTGGCCGCCGCCGTGGCCGAGGCGCACCGCCGGTTCGGCGGTCTGCACGGCGTCATCCACGCGGCGATGGTGTTCGACAACCACACCCTCGCCGCCCTCGACGAGGCCACCTTCACCGGGGCCACGCGGGTCAAGGTCGAGGGTGCCACCGCGCTGGCCGCGGTCCTGGCCGACGAGCCGCTGGACTTCCTGTCCTTCTTCTCCTCCGCCGGGTCCTTCGGCAGCTTCGCGGCCAACGGCGCCTACATCTGCGCCTCCGCCACGGAGGACGCCTACGCCCTGTTCCTGCGGGAGCGCGCGGGCTACCCGGTCACCGTGGTGAACCAGGGGTACTGGGGCCAGGTCGGCTCCGGCGCGGTGGCCGGGCTCTCCGACATCTTCGCGGGCCTGGGGATCAGCCCGTTCAGCGCGGCCGAGGGCATCGCGGCCGTGGAGCGGGTCCTGGGCAGCGGGCTGGCGCAGGCCATGCCGATCCGCGCCGACCGGCACGCCCTCGACGCCATGGGCCACGACCCCGCGCTGGACGGCGAGCTGCTCGGCGGCGGGCACCCGGCGGCGCTGGCCGCCGCCATCGCGGCCGGGGACACCGCCGACGACGTCGACCCGGGCGCGGCCAGGGTGCTCGCCGGGTACGAGGAGCTGGAAGCGGTCGCCGTGCCGGTGCTGCTCGGCGCCTACCAGCGGCTCGGGGCGTTCACCCGCGCGGGCGAGCGGCACGACGTCGAGCGGCTGCGCCGCGCGCTGGGCATCGTGGACCGGTTCGCCCCGCTGCACAGCGCGCTGCTGAACATCCTGGTGGGCGGTGGTTTCCTGACCCGCGAGGGGGACCGGGTGACCACTACGGCCGCCGTCGACGGGGTGGACCACGCGGCACTGGGCGCGGCGTGGGAGGCCGAGTTCGACCGCCTCGCCACCGCCTACCCCGACATCGAGCCGACCACCACGCTCAACCGCCTCTTCCTGGCCGCCTACCCGCGGATCCTGCGCGGCGAGGTGGGCGCCACCGAGATCATGTTCCCCGGGTCGTCGATGGCCCTGGTGGCGAACTTCTACAAGGGCAACCCGCTCACCGACCTGTTCAACCAGCGCGTCCGCGCGACCGTGCGGCGCTTCCTGGACGTGCGGCTGCCGCAGCTCCCCGCGGACCGGCTGGTGCGGCTGGTGGAGCTGGGCGCGGGTACCGGGGCCACGACCGAGTGCGTGCTGCCGGTGCTCGCCGAGCACGCGCACCGCGTCGGCTACACCTTCACCGACATCTCACCGCGCTTCCTGGAGTTCGGGCGCGAGCGGTTCGCCGCCGACTACCCGTTCACCGACTACCAGGTGCTCAACCTAGAACGCGGCCTCGCCGAGCAGGGCTTCGAGCCGGGCACCGCGGACGTGGTGCTGGCCACCAACGTCGTGCACGCCACCAGCGACCTGCGGGCCACCCTGCGCAAGGCCAAGGCGCTGCTGCGGCCCGGCGGCTGGCTGGTGCTCAACGAGCTGACCGCGGTGCGCCCGCTGCTGACCATCGGCGGCGGCGTGCTGGAGGGCTGGTGGGCCTTCGACGACGGCGAGCTGCGGCTGCCGGACTCGCCGCTGGCCTCGGTGGCCAGTTGGACCCGGGTGCTGCTGGAGGAGGGCTACTCCCCCGTGCGCACCCCGGGCGGCGTGGACGAGGCGCTGGCCCAAACCGTGCTGGCCGCCGAGAGCGACGGCGTGGTGCGCCACGCCGCCCCGACCGGCCCGACCGCCCCCGCGCGGGCCGAGCGGTCCGCCGCGCCCGCCGGGGACGGGGTCGCCGACCGGCTGCGCGAGCTGGTGGAGCGGGTGCTCAAGCTGGACGAGCGGATCGACCCCGACCGGCCGCTGGCCGACTACGGGTTCGACTCGCTCAGCGGCATGAAGATCGTGTCCGAGGTGGACGGGGCCTTCGGGGTGACGATCCCGCTCGGCGACTTCTTCGAGCGGCCCACCCTGGGCGAGCTGACCGAGCACCTGCTCGCGACCTGGCTCGCGGGCGCCGGCGCGCCGGCTGCCCCGGCGGACCAACCGGACACTCCGGCGGACCTGCCGGGCACTCCCGCCGGGGCCGCGCCGATCGCGGGCACGTCCGCCGTGGGCACGTCCGCCGCAGGCGCTGTCGCCGCGCGGGTGCTGCGGCCGCGCCGGGAGCTGGTGGAGTCGACGCACGCGCTGTCGCAGGGCCAGCGGGCGCTGTGGGTGATCGAGCAGATCGCGCCCGGCAACCACGCGTACAACCTGCCGCTGGCGCTGTGGGTGGACCGGGACCTGGACGTGCTCGCGCTGCGGGTGGTCCTGCAGGACCTGCTCGACCGGCACGCCGAGCTGCGCGCCACCGTGGACGACGGGGACGGCGGCCCGCTGGTGCGGGTCGCCGCCGAGCCGGAACTGCCGTTCCAGCAGGTGTTCCTGACCTCGATCGGCGATGACGACCTGCGCGACCGGATGCGCGTGGAGGTGCGCCGCCCGTTCGACCTCGCGGCCGGGCCGCTGCTGCGCGCGACCCTGTACACCCTGGGCGACGGGCGCCACGCGCTGCTGCTGAACTTCCACCACATCGTCTTCGACGGTGTGTCGATCGCACTGCTGCTGGGCGAACTGGACCGCGGCTACCGCGCGGTGCGCGCGGGCGAGGCGTTGCCCGCGGCACGACCTGCTCGCACCTACGGCGACTTCGCGGCCTGGCAGCGGGACCTGCTCGACAGCGCGGAGGGCCTGCGGCTGCGCGAGTACTGGGTGCGGCGGCTGAGCGGCAGGCAAACCGCGACCGCGCTGCCGCTGGACCGCCCGCGCCCGCCGGTGCGCGCGTTCCGGGGAGCCAGCGTGGACGGGCACATCCCGGCCGGGGTCGCCGATCGGGCCAGGGCGCTGGCCACCGCCGAGCAGACCTCGCTGTTCGGGGTGCTGCTGACCGCGTACTTCGCGCTGCTGCACCGCTACACCGAGCAGACCGAGCTGGCCGTGGGCACGCCGACCACCGGTCGCCCGGCCACCGGGTACGACGACGTGCTCGGCTACTTCATGAACATGGTCGTGCTCGCCGAGCAGGTGCGCGGCGACGAGGCGTTCCGTGCCCTGCTCAAGCGGGTGCACCGCACGGTGCTCGGGGCGCTGGAGCACAGCGCCTACCCGCTGCTGACGCTCGCCGACGAGCTCAAGCGCCTCGATCCGAGCGCCCCGGCGGTGCCGTTCACCGTCGCGTTCTACTTCCAGAACTGGACCCGCGGCGGGCGCACCGGCACCGGCGACGGCGTGGTGCTCGGCCCGGTGGAGGGCGTGCACCAAGAGGGCGAGTTCGACCTGACCCTCGAGGTCGTCGAGCAGGCTGAGGGCTGCCGGTGGACGTTCAAGTACGACCCGGACCTGTTCGACCAGGCCACGGCAGAGCGCATGGGAGCGCACTTCACCGCCCTGCTCGCCGCCGCCGTGGCCACCCCGGACAGCACCGTCGGCGAGCTGGACCTGCTGACCGCCACCGAGCGCGCGCGGCTGTCCGCGCCCGCCGCGGTGGACTACCCGGCGGACACCCAGGTCTGGGAGCTGGTCATGCGCCAGGCCCGGACCCGGCCGGGCGCGGTGGCCGTGCGCCACGGCGACACCGAGCTGACCTACGCCGAGCTGGCCGACCGGGTCACCGCACTGGCCGCCCGGCTCACCGCGGCCGGTGTCGGCCGGGGCCGCACGGTCGGCGTGCTGCTCCCCCGCGACCAGGACCTGCCGGTGGCGCTGTTGGCCGTGCAGGCCGCGGGTGGCACGTACGTGCCGCTCGACCCGGCCTACCCGGCGCAGCGGCTGGCCTACATGGCCGAGGACGCCGGTCTGCACCTGGTGCTGACCCATTCCACCGTCCCCGGCGACCTCGGCGTCGCGCGCGTGGTCGTCGACACCGGCGAGAACCCGCCCGCCGCCGTCTCCCCCGGCCCGGCCGGGCCTGCGGACACCGCGTACGTCATCTACACCTCGGGCTCCACGGGCCGCCCCAAGGGCGTGGCCGTGCCGCACCGGGCGCTGGTCAACTTCCTGACCTCGATGGCGGACCGGCCCGGTTTCGGCCCCGGGGACACCCTGCTGGCGCTGACCACGGTCTGCTTCGACATCTCCGGCCTGGAGCTGTACCTGCCGCTGATCACCGGTGGCACGGTGGACGTGCTGGGCAGCGAGGCGGCCAGGGACGGTGTGCGGCTGCGCGAGGCCGTCGAGGGCCGCGGCGCCACCGTCGTGCAGGCCACCCCCGCCACGTGGCGCATGCTGCTGGCCGCGGGCTGGACCGGCGGTGCCCACCTGACCGTGCTGTGCGGCGGCGAGGCGCTGCCGCCGGAGACCGCGCGGGCGCTCGTCGCGGGCAACCGCGCGGTGTGGAACCTGTACGGCCCCACCGAGACGACGATCTGGTCGACGGCGTGCCACCTGCGCGCGGGTGACCGGGTCACCATCGGCGAGCCGATCGCGAACACCCGGCTGTACGTGCTCGACCGGGCGGGCAGGCCGGTGCCGACCGGCGTCCCCGGTGAGCTGCACATCGGCGGGCACGGCGTGGCCGACGGCTACCTCGGCCGCCCGGAGCTGACCGCGGCGCGGTTCCTGGCCGATCCGTTCGCCGGTGGGCGCATGTACCGCACCGGCGACCTGGTGCGCGGGCTCGACGACGGCCGCATCGAATACCTGGGCAGGCTCGACTCGCAGGTCAAGGTGCGCGGGTTCCGGGTGGAACTGGAGGAGGTCGAGGTCGCGCTGCGCCGGGTGGCCGGGGTCGAGGACGCCGTGGTCGTCGCCCGCTCGCACGGCCCGGCCAACCACACGCTGCTCGCCTGCTACACCCTGGCCGAAGGCGCCGCGGACCCGGCGAAGGAGCACCTGGCGACCTGGCTGCCCGAGCACATGGTCCCCGACACCCTGGTCCGGGTGACCGGTTTCCCGCACACGCTCAACGGCAAGGTGGACCGCTCGACGCTGGCCGCGCTGCCGCTACCGGACCTGCGCGCGCGGTTCGGCGCGGGCGATCCGGTCGCGGGACCCACCCGGACGGCGATCCGCGACGGGCGGGTCGGCGCGCTGGTGGCGGCGCTGGCCCAGGTCGTGTCCCGGCTGGCCGAGGTGCCCGCCACCGAGGTCGGCGCCCGCACGCCACTGGGCGAGGTGGGCATGAACTCGGTCGGTTTCACCGCACTCGCCGCCGAATTGCGCGGGGCCTACGGCATCGAGGTCTACCCCACGCTGTTCTACCGGCGCGGCACCCTGCTCTCGATCGCCGAGCACCTGTGGGAGAACCACGCCGCCGACCTGGCCCCGCACTTCGGCGCCGAATCCACAATGGACGCAGCCGCCGCTGCCGCGCCGGAGCGGGTCCGGGGCGAGCAGCGGGGCCGCGGGGACCGGGTGGCGATCATCGGCATGGCCGGTCGGCTGCC
Source organism: Actinokineospora auranticolor (assembly GCF_041897805.1). Classification (GTDB taxonomy): domain Bacteria; phylum Actinomycetota; class Actinomycetes; order Mycobacteriales; family Pseudonocardiaceae; genus Actinokineospora; species Actinokineospora auranticolor. Next base: position 3,903,567 of record NZ_CP154825.1, on the reverse strand, counting down.
CGGGTCCACGGACCTGCGCGAGTTCTGGGACCACCTCCTCGCGGGCGACGACCTGGTCGGTGAGATCCCGGCGGAGCGCTGGGACTGGCGCGAGCAGCCCCGCTCCCGGTCGCGCTGGGGCGGTTTCGCACCGGACGTGGACCGCTTCGACGCGGCGTTCTTCGGCATCAGCCCGCGCGAGGCCGAGCTGATGGACCCGCAGCAGCGGCTGGTGCTCGAGGTCGTCTGGGCGGCCGTCGAGGACGCGGGCCACCGGCCTTCGGACCTGGCGGGCAAGCGGGTCGGGGTGTTCCTGTCCGCGACCAACTCCGACTACCTGGACGTGCAGCGCGCGGCAGGCCGCGGCAACGAGGGGCACACGCTCACCGGCGCGGCGCTGTCGATCATCCCGAACCGGGTGTCCTACCTGCTGGACCTGCGCGGCCCGTCGATCGCGGTGGACACCGCCTGCTCCGGCGCGCTGACCGCGGTGCACCAGGCGTGCGCGGCGCTGCGCGACGGCACCTGCGACCTGGCCATCGCGGGCGGGGTCAGCCTGATGCTGTCGCCCTCGGTGTTCGAGGCGCTCAGCCAGGGCGAGATGCTCAGCCCGGACGGGCGCTGCAAGGCCTTCGACAGCCGCGCCGACGGGTACGTGCGCGGCGAGGGCGCCGGGGTGGTCGTGCTCAAGCCCGCCGACGCGGCGGTGCTCGACGGCGACGCCCCGCACGCGGTGATCCGCGCGGTGGCGGTCAACCACGGCGGCCGGACCACCTCGCTGACCGCGCCCAACCCGGACGCCCAGGCCGACCTGCTGGTCGAGGCCTACCGGGCGGCGGACGTGCCGCTGGACACCGTGGGCTACATCGAGGCGCACGGCACCGGCACCGCGCTCGGCGACCCGATCGAGACCGAGGGCCTCAGCGGCGCGTTCCGCAGGCTGCGCGGCGACGCCCCGGCGCCCGCCGCCGGTCCGGTGCTCGGCTCGGTGAAGACCAACATCGGCCACCTGGAGGCCGCCGCGGGGGTGGCCGGGCTGTTCAAGGTGGTGCTGGCGCTGCGCGAGGGCACCATCCCGGCCAGCCTGCACTTCCGCGAGCGGAACCCGTACCTGGACCTGGCGGGCGGGCCGTTCGAGGTGGCCGCGACCGCGCGGGCGTGGCCCCGGCGCACCGACGCCGCCGGGGCGGAGCTGCCGCGCCGCGGTGGGGTCAGCTCGTTCGGCTTCGGCGGGGCGAACGCGCACGTGGTGCTGGAGGAATACCTGATGGAGGGACCGGACATGTCGTCCGAGCAGGGGCGGGGCACCGGGGCCGAGCAGGCGTTCGTGCTCTCCGCCCGCGACGCCGACGCGCTGCGGGCCGCCGCCGCCCGGCTGGCCGACCACCTCGGCGAGCACCGGGTGTCGGCCGCCGACCTGGCGTTCACGTTGCAGGTGGGCCGGGAGCCGATGGCGCACCGGCTCGCCGTGGTCAGCGCCCACGCCGCCGACCTGCGCGCCGAGCTGGTGGAGCACCTGGCGGGTCGCCCGTCCGCGGTGCGCACCGCGCGGGTCGACCACGATCGGGACGCCGGGTCCGTCACCGCGACGGCAGACCCTGCCGCCGCGGTGACGGCGTGGCTGTCCGGCGCCGAGGTCGACTGGCGGGTGCTGCACGCGGGGGCCCGGCGCCGCCGGGTGCACCTGCCGACCTACCCGTTCGCCCGGACCCGGCACTGGGTCGATCCCGTGCGCCCACGACCGCTGCACCCGACCCTGCTGGACTCGCTGGAGACCACCGGGGACACCCACACCTTCACCAAGGCGTTGACCGGTGCGGAGTTCTTCCTCGGCGAGCACGTCGTGGGCGGTGCGCCGGTGCTGGCCGGGGTGGCGTACCTGGAGATGGCGCGGCTGGCCGGTGAGCTGGCCACCGGCGCCCCGGTCCGCCGGGTGCACGACCTGACCTGGGCCGCCCCGGTCCGGGCGGGTGGGCCGCCGTTGCGGGTCACGGTGCGCGGGTCGTCGTTCGAGGTGGCGGGCGAGGCCGTGCACGCGAGCGGCACCTTCGGCACCGATCCCGCCGATCGGCCCGCTCGGGTCGACCTCGCCGCCGTGCGGGCCCGGTGCCCGGAGGTGTCCGGCGCGCGGGAGTGCTACGCCGCGTTCGACCGGCTCGGGTTCGACTACGGCCCCAGCTTCCGGGCGATCCACGAGCTGGCGCTGGGCGAGGGCGAGGTGCTCGCCGCGCTCCGGCTGCCCGAGGCGCGCCGCGCCGACGCGGGCGCGTACGTGCTGCACCCGTCCCTGCTCGACGCCGCGCTCCAGGCCGCGGGCAGGCTGGCGCCCGGCGCGGGCGACCCGGCGTCCCCGGTGCCGTACCTGCCGTTCTCCCTCGGGTCGGTGCGGGTGTTCGGCGCGCTGCCCGCCGAGGTGTACGCCCACGCGCTGCCCGCCGCGGGCGCCACCCCGACCGGGGTGCTGCGCTTCGACGTGCGGCTGCTCGACGCCGACGGGGAGGTGCTGGTAGCGGTCGAGGGGTTCACCCTGCGGGCGGTGCCGCGGCGGGGCGCCGACGTGGTGTCCGCGTTCGAGCCGACCTGGGAGCCCGCCGGAACCGCCGACCGCGAGCTGACCGGTCCGGTGCTGGTGCTGGACGCGGGCGCGCACGGCCACGCGGCGGTGGCGGCGCTGGCCGCGGAGGGTGTCGACGCGCGGCGGATCGCGGTCGACGACCGGTTCGACGCCACGGCGGCGGTGCGCGGGCTGACCGGCGCCACGGCGCACGTCCTGCACCTGGCAGGCGAGTCCCCCGACGCCACCGAGGCCGTGGCGGGCGCCTTCCACGCCGCGGCGGACTTCTTCCGGGCGTGGCAGCGGGAGCGCGGGGGTGCCCTGCACTACCGCTTCGCCCACCGCGAGCCCGCCACTTCCCCGGCGCACCCGGCGATGGCCGCCTTCCTGCGGTCGGTGCGCCAGGAGCACCCCGCCATCGACGCCGGGGTGCTGGCGGTGGCCGCCGAGGTCGACTTCACCACCGCCGTGCTCGCCGACCTGCGGATCTCCGACGATGTCGAGGTCCGCGTGGACGGGGCGGGCCGGTCCCGCCGGTCGTGGCGCCGGGTGGTGCTGCCGGAGGTGGGCGAGCCGGTGTTCACCGGGGCGGGCGCGCACGTGATCACCGGTGGCACCGGTGCGCTGGGTCTGCTGATCGCCGAGCACGTGGCGGGCGCGCGCCGGGCCGCCGGGGCCACCTCGGGCGGACTGGTGCTGGCCGCGCGCACCGAACCGGGTACCCGGGCGCGGGAGCGGGCGGCGGCGATCGGCGCTCGGGTCGTGCTCGCCGACGTGTCCGACCCGGCCGGGGTGCGGGCGCTGCTCGACGAGGCCCGGCTGGTGTTCGGGCCGGTGCGCGGAGTCGTGCACGCGGCCGGGGTGCTGCGCGACGGGCTGCTCGCGGGCAAGGACCGGGCCGCCGCCGACGCCGTGCTGGCCGCCAAGGTGCGCGGCGCCGCGCTGCTCGACGAGGCGACCAGGGACGAGCCGCTGGACTACTTCGTGGCGTTCTCCTCGGCCGCCGCGGCCTTCGGCAACGCGGGCCAGACCGACTACGCGTTCGCCAACGCCTTCCTCGACCACTTCGCCGACCGCCGGGAGCGCCTGCGCGCCCTCGGTGCCCGCCGGGGCCGCACGCTGGCCGCCGCCTGGCCGGTGTGGGCGGACGGGGCGATGCGCGTCGACGAGCCCGCGATCGAGTACATGGGCCGGGTGCTGGGGATGCGGCCGGTGCGCACGGCCCAGGGCCTGGCCGCGCTCGACCGGGCGCTGGGCACCACCGCCCCGGCGCTGCTGCTGACCCCGGGCGAGCCGGAGAAGGTGCTCGCCGCGCTGACCGGCGGTCCCGCCGACCGGCCGCTCGCTGCCCCGGCGCCCGCGGACAACCCGCCCGCCGCGGAGGAACTGGTGCTGCGGATCCTCGCCGAGGAGCTGAAACTGCCCGCGCCGGAGATCGTCGTGACCGAGCCGTTCGAGCACTACGGCGTCGACTCGCTGATCACCATGAGCGTGGCGCGGCGGCTGGAGGAGCACCTGGGGCCGCTGTCGAAGACGCTGCTGTTCGAGTACGTCAGCGTGCGCGCCCTGGCCGACCACTTGGCCGCCGCGCACCCGGCCGCCTTCGCCACCGCGCCCGGCGCGGAACCCACCGCGACCGAACCCGCCCAGGTCGCGCTCCCCGCGGCCACACCGGTGGTCGAGGTGAGCGCCCAGGTCGAACCGGTGGCCGAACGGGCCGACATCGCGATCATCGGCGTGGCGGGCCGCTACCCCGGCGCCGACGACGTGGACGAGTTCTGGCGCAACCTGCGCGCGGGCGTGGACAGCGTCGAGGAGATCCCCGGCGAGCGCTGGGACCACGCCGTGTTCCACGACCCGGACCGGACCGCCACCGGCAAGACCTACGGCAAGTGGGGCGGTTTCGTGCGCGGCGCGGACCGGTTCGACCCGCTGTTCTTCCGGATGTCGCAGATCGAGGCCGAGCACACCGACCCGCAGGAGCGGGTGTTCCTGGAGACGGTGTGGCACCTGCTGGAGGACGCCGGCTACACCCGCGAGCGGTTGCGCGGCAGCCGGACCGGCGTGTTCGTCGGGATGATGTACGGCCACTACCAGCTCTACGGGGTGCAGGACGCGTTGGCGGGCAAGGGTTTCGCCACCTCCTCCTCCTACGCCTCGGTGGCCAACCGGGTGTCCTACTTCTACAACTTCACCGGCCCCAGCGTCGCGCTGGACACGATGTGCTCCTCGGCGCTGGTCACCATCCACCAGGCGTGCCTGGCGATCGGCAACGGCGACTGCGAGGTGGCCGTCGCGGGCGGGGTCAACATCTCCAGCCACCCGGTGAAGTTCCTGCAGCTGGCGCAGCGCGGCTTCCTGGCCGCCGACGGCCGCTGCCGCAGCTTCGGCGAGGGCGGCACCGGCTACGTGCCCGCCGAGGGCTCCGGCGCGGTGCTGCTCAAGCGGCTGGACCGGGCGCTGGCCGACGGCGACCGGGTGCTGGCGGTGGTCAAGGCGACCGCGGTCAACCACGGCGGCGCCGGGGCGGGCTACAGCGTGCCCAACCCCGAGGCCCAGGGCGACCTGGTGCGCACCGCGCTGGACCGGGCCGGGCTGCGCCCGACCGACCTGGACTACCTGGAGGCGCACGGCACCGGCACCGCGCTGGGCGACCCGGTGGAGGTCAACGGCATGCTGCGCGCGTTCGGCGGGGACAACCCCGAGCGGCTGCCGATCGGCTCGGTGAAGTCGAACATCGGGCACGCCGAGTCCGCGGCGGGCATCGCGGCGGTGACCAAGGTGCTGCTGCAACTGCGCCACGGCGAGCTGGCCCCGTCCCTGCACGCCGACCGGCTGAACCCGAACATCGATTTCGACGCCACCCCGTTCGAGGTGCAGCGGGAGCTGGCCCCGTGGCCGTCGCGGGTGGGCGCGGGCGGTGCCGCGCGACCGCGCACGGCGGGCGTCAGCTCGTTCGGCGCGGGTGGCACCAACGCCCACGTGATCCTCCAGGAGTTCACCGCCGGGCCTGCCGCCCCGGCCCCGGCCGGGCCGCAGGTGGCGGTGCTGTCCGCCCGCGACGCCGACCGGCTGGTGGCCCAGGCCCGCAGGCTGGCCGACCACCTGCGCGGCGCCGACCCGGCCCCGGCCGAGGTGGCGTGGACGCTGCAATCCGGCCGCGAGGCGATGGCGCACCGGCTGGCGGTCCGGTTCGACGCGCTGCCCGAGCTGGTCGCGGAGCTGGACCGGTTCGCCGCCGGGACCACCGGCGCGCGGACCCGGACCGGCGTGGTGGACCCGCGCAGGCCCGCGCCGGGCGAGGCCCCCGCCGCCGACCCGGACGCGTTCGCCGCGGCCTGGCTGGCCGGGCAGCGGGTGGACTGGTCGGCGCTGCACCCGACCCGGCCCGCCCGCACCGCGCTGCCCGGCTACCCGTTCGGCGGCGACCGGGTCTGGCTGCCCGCCGCGGACGCCGAGCTGGCCGCGCTGGGCGCCGCACCGGTGGCCGAGGACGCCGGGGCGCTGCTGACCCGGCACTGGGTGCCCGCGCCGATCACCGGCCGCGGCGCCGCCCCGACCCGCACCGCCGTGCTCGCCGCGCCCGGCACCGAGGCGCTCGCCGCGAGGGTGGCCGCCGCGCTGCCCGGCGCCGAGGTGCTCGACCCGGGCAGGCTTGAGGCCGACCTGGCCGCCGCGGACACCCGGTGGGACGCCTACGACGCGGTGGTCGACCTCGCGGGCTGCGGCGAGCGGTCCCACGCCCTGCTGCCGACCTGGGTCGCCTGGCTGCAACGACTGGTCGACCTGGGCCGCCGGGAGGCGACCGCACTGCTGGTCTCCCGCGACGGCTCGCTCGGCGGAGCCGCCCGCACGGGCCTGTACCGGATGTTGCAGAGCGAGTACCGGCAGCTCCGGTCGCGGCACGTGGCCGTGGGCGGCGCGGGCGACGACGAGCTGTGCCTGATCGTGGTCGAGGAGCTGCGCGCCGACGGCGACCCCGCCGAAGTGTCCTATCGGGACGGTGCCAGGCACACCGCCGAACTGCGCGAACTGACCGCGAGCGCCGGTAACCCGGTGCGGTTCCCGGCCGACCACGTGCTCTGGGTGACCGGCGGCACGCGCGGCATCGGGCTGCTGACCGCCCGGCACTTCGTCGCCGAGCACGGCGTCCGCAAGCTGGTGCTGGCCGGCCGCGAGGAGCTGCCCCCGCGCGAGCGGTGGGCGGCGCACATCGCCGAGGACACCGCGCTGGGCCGCAAGCTGCGGCCGTTGGCGCAGCTGGCCGACCAAGGCGTGCAGGTGGAGGTGCTGGCCGTCGCGCTGGAGGAGCGCGAGCAGGTGGCCAAGGCGCTGGCCGAGGTCAAGCGGCGGCTGGGCCCGGTCGGCGGTGTGGTGCACAGCGCGGGCACGACCGACTTCGAGAACCCCGCGTTCGTCCGCAAGCCCGCCGACGCGATCGGCCGGGTGCTCGGCCCCAAGGTGTTCGGCGTGGACGCCCTCGTCGACTGCTTCCGCGACGAGCCGCTGAGCCTGTTCGTCGTGTACTCCTCGGTCGCCGCGGCCATCCCGCAGCTGGCCGTGGGGCAGAGCGACTACGCGATGGCCAACGGCTACCTCGACGCCGTGGCGGAGGCGCGCCCGCACGGGCTGCCGATCGTCAGCGTGCAGTGGCCGAGCTGGCGCGACACCGGCATGGGCGAGGCGCGCAGTGCCGCCTACCTGGCCTCGGGGCTGGCCGCGCTGTCCGACCGGCAGGGCCTGGCGCTGCTGGAGCGGGCGCTGGCCTCCGGTGCCCGGGTGGTGCTGCCCGCGGTGGTCCGGCCCGGTGCCGACTGGCACCCGGAGCGGCTGACCCACCGCCACCCGCACACCCCGACCGCACCCGCACCGGCCGCACCGGCCGCGCGGGTCCAGGCACCGGTGGCGACGGGTGCCGCGGTGGCCGCGGTGTCCTCGTGGCTGCTGGACCAACTGGCCACCGAACTGCGGTTCGACCGGGCCAAGCTGGCCGGGGACGTGCCGGTGCACGACTACGGGCTGGACTCGATCATGGTGTCGCAGCTGGTGCAGACGGTGGCCAAGCGGCTCGACGTGTCGGTCGACCCGTCGGCGCTGCTGGAGCACCCGACCACGGACGGGTTCGCGAGCTACCTCGCCGCGGAGTTCCCGGAGCGGTTGGGGGCCGAGTTCGGCACCGACACCGCTGCGCCCAGCCCGACCGCCGCGCCCAGCCCGGTCACCGCCCCGGTGACCCCGGCGGTGGTCTCCGAGGTCCGGCGGAGCACCGAGATCGCGGTCGTCGGTCTGTCCTGCCGGTTCCCGCAGGCACCGTCCGCGGCCGACTACTGGCGGCTCCTGCGCGGCGGGGACACCGCGCTGCGACCGGTCCCGGCCGCGCGGTTCGGCAGGCCGGTGGACTTCCACGCCGGGCTGCTCGACGAGGTGCTCCGGTTCGACCCGGAGGCCTTCCTGCTCGACGAGTCCGACGTGGTGGCGATGGACCCGCAGGCGCTGCTGCTGCTGGAGGAGGTCAGCCGGGCGGTGCACGACGCCGGGTACCGGCCCGAGGACCTCAAGGGCCGCGAGGTCGGCGTCTACGTCGGTGGCCGCAACACCCACACCGCCGACGCGGACCGGCTCGACCGCTCCCGCAACCCGGTCGTGGTGACCGGGCAGAACTACCTGTCCGCCAACGTGTCCCAGTTCTTCGACTTCCGCGGCCCGAGCGTGGTGGTCGACACCGCGTGCTCCTCGGCGCTGGTGGCGATGGACATGGCCGTCCAGGCGCTGCGCGCGGGTGACCTGGAGGCGGCGGTGGTCGGCGGGGTGAGCCTGCTCGCCGACGACCGCGCCCACCGGGTGTTCGGCAAGCGCGGCCTGCTCAACCCGGGTGCGGAGTTCCACGTGTTCGACAGCCGCGCGGCGGGTCTGGTGCTCGGCGAGGGCGTCGGCGTGGTGGTGCTCAAGCCGCTGGAGCGGGCCCGCGCCGACGGCGACCGGGTGCTGGCGGTGCTGTCCGGCATCGCGATCAACAACGACGGCCGCACCGCGGGCCCGGCCACGCCGAACCTCCAGGCGCAGAAGGACGTCATGCTGCGGGCGCTGGCGCGCAGCGGGCACGCCGCGGCCGACGTCGGCTGGGTGGAGGCCAACGGTTCCGGCTCGGTGATCACCGACCTGCTGGAGCTCAAGGCGGTGGAATCGGTCTACCGGACCGGGTCCGCGCAGCCGGTGGCGCTGGGCTCGGTGAAGCCGAACATCGGCCACCCGCTCGCCGCCGAGGGCATCGCCGCGTTCATCAAGGTGGTGTTGATGCTCAGCCACGGCGAGCAGGTGCCGTTCCGCTCCGGGCAGCAGCCGCTCGCGCACTACGACCTGGACGCCTCGCCGCTGTACTTCCCGCGGCGGGCAGCGGCGTGGCCGCGCGAGGCCGGGGTCGCCGCGCTGAACTGCTTCGCCGACGGCGGCACCAACGCCCACGTCCTGCTCGCCCCGGCCCCGGCGGGCCACACCGGCCGCGCGCCGCTGCCCGAACCGCGGTTCGACCGCCGGGTGGTCATCCGCGGCTCGGCTGCCCCCGAATCGCAGGGCCTCTTCTGGGACGAGCCGGTCACCCCCGCCCCGGCCCCGGTGGAGGTCCCGGCAGGCGGCATGTTCTGGGACGCGTACCGGTGACCCCGGCGCAGCGGGAGCGGCTGCCCGTCGTCTTCATGTTCTCCGGGCAGGGGTCGCAGTACTACCGGATGGGCCGGGACCTCTACGACTCGAACGCGGTGTTCCGGGCGGCGCTGGACCGGCACGACGCCACGGTGCGGGCCGAACTCGGCGAGTCGGTGCTGGCCGCGGTGTTCGACCCGGGCAAGCGGCGGGACGAGCTGTTCACCGACACGCGGCTGACCCACCCGGCCATCGTGATGGTCGAGCTGGCGGCGGCGGAGATGCTGCGGGCGGCCGGGGTGCGCCCCGCGTACCTGCTGGGCAGCAGCCTCGGCGAGTACGCGGCCGCGGTCGTGGCGGGCTGCCTGAGCGCCGCGGACTGCCTGCGGCTGCTGGTCGACCAGGCCCGCTGCCTGCGCTCGGCACCGCCGGGCGGGATGCTGGCGGTGCTGGCCGGACCCGAGGCGCACGACCTGGCCCCCGCCCTGGCCGACTGCGAGGTGGCCGCCCGCAACTACCCCGGGCACTTCGTCGTCGCGGGCACCACCGAGGCGATCGGCCGCGCGGAGGCGCAACTGCGCGCCGCGGACGTGCTGCACCAACGGGTGCCGGTGGAGCACGGCTACCACTCGCGGCTGATGGACGGTGTGCTGCGGGAGAACCGCGACGCGCTGCGGGCCGTGCGCTTCGCCCCGGCCCAGGTGCCCTGGGTGTCCTGTGTGGACGGCTCGGTGGTGGACCGGCCGACCGCCGACCACTTCGCCCGCGTGGTCCGCGCCCCCATCGAGTTCGGCGCGGCGATGGCCGCGCTGGCCGACCGGGGCGAGTTCCTGTACCTGGACCTCGGCCCGGGGGGCACCCTGCACAACTTCGCCCGCAACACCCCGCGGTCGGGTTCCCGTTCCTGGTCGATGCCCCTGTTCAGCCCGTTCGGGCACGACCCCGGGGTGGTGGACCGCGCGCGCGACGCCGCGGCCGACCCGGCCCCCGTCCCCCCAGCCCCCGCGAGGAAGGCGCACGTCGTGAAGGTCTACGGATTCCCAGGTCAGGGCTCGCAGCGGCGGGGCATGGGCGCGGAGTTGTTCGAGCGCTACCCCGAGCACACCGCCACCGCCGACCGCGTGCTCGGCTACTCGATCCGCGAGCTGTGCGTCGACGACCCGCGCCGCGAGCTGGCCAGGACCGAGTTCACCCAGCCCGCCCTGTACGTGGTGAGCGCGCTGACCTGGCTGGACCGCCGAGCCGCGGACCCCACGCCGCCGGACTACCTGGTCGGCCACAGCCTCGGCGAGTACGTGGCCCTGTTCGCCGCGGGCGTGTTCGACTTCGAAACCGGTCTGCGCCTCGTCCACCGGCGCGGCGCGCTGATGGCGGCGGCGGGCGGCGGCTCGATGGCGGCCGTCGTCGGCACCGACGAGCCCACGATCACCCGCGTGCTGGCCGAAGCGGGCCTCACCGGCCTGGACCTGGCCAACCACAACGCGCCCGACCAGTTCGTCCTCTCCGGCCCGGACGAGGAGATCGGCCGCGCCTGCGCGGCGTTCGAGGCCGCGGGCGCCCGCGCGGTCCGCCTGCACGTGAGCGCCCCCTTCCACTCCCGCCACATGCGCGGCACCGCCGAGGAGTTCGCCCCGTTCCTGGCGGGCTTCCCGCTGGCGGACCCGGTGATCCCGGTCCTGGCCAACATCGACGCCAAGCCGTACCGGCCCGGCGAGGTGGCCAAGACCCTGACCGCCCAGATCGCCGCCCCGGTGCGCTGGACCGAGACGGTCCGCTCGCTGATGGGCCTGGGCGAGTTCGAGTTCGTCGAGTTAGGACCGGGGCAGGTGCTGACCAAGCTGGTCGCCAAGATCAGGGCGGCCGCCGACCCGCTGGCCGCCCCTGCCCTCCCCGCCACCGCTGTTCCCGCCGCCACCGCTCCCGCTGCCGCGGTACCTGCCGTGCCTGCCGCGCCGGACGCGGACTCGCTCGGCGCCCGCACCTTCCGCGAGCGGTACGGCCTGCGCCGGGCCTACCTGGCGGGTTCCCTCTACGGCGGGGTCTCCGGCCGGGAGATGCTGGGTTCCCTGGCCAAGGCGGGCCTGCTCGGTTTCCTCGGCACCGGCGGACTGGCACCGGCGGAGGTCGAGCACGAGGTGCGCGGCCTGGTCGGCGACCTCGGCCTCTCCGGCGCGTTCGGCGCGAACGTCCTCTACCGCCACGGCGCCCCGGAGGAGGAACTCGGCCTGGTCGACGTCCTGCTCCGGCACGGCGTGGACCTGGTCGAGGCCTCGGGTTTCCCGGTGCTCACCCCGGCCCTGGTCAAGTTCCGCCTCAAGGGCGGCCGGATCCTGGCCAAGGTGGCCCGCACCGACATCGCGGCCGAGTTCCTGGCGCCCCCGCCCGAGCACCTGGTCCGCCGCCTGGTCGCCGACGGCGCGGTCACCGAGGCGGAAGCCGCGGCCGCCGCGACCAGGCCCGTGGCCGACGACCTCTGCGTGGAGGCCGACGGTGGCTGGGTCACCGCCAACGCGGACCTGCTCACCCTCCTGCCCGCGGTCCGCGGGCTGCGGGACCGCTCGACCACCCCGTCCGGCCACCACGTCCACATCGGCTGCGCGGGCGGCATCGGCAGCCCGGCGGCGGCAGCGGCGGCGTTCCTGCTCGGCGCGGACTTCATCCTCACCGGCTCGGTCAACCAGTGCTCGGTGGAGGCGGCCACCAGCCCCGCCGTGAAGGACCTCCTGCACCAAGCCCACGAGTACGACATCGAGACAGCCCCGTGGGGCCCCCTGTTCGAACTGGGCGCCCGCGCCCGCTACCTCAAGCGCGGACTGTTCTTCCCGGCCAGGGCATCCCGCCTGCACGAACTGTGGCGCAGGCACGGCGCCCTGTCCGAATTGGACAGCGACACCCGCGCCCAGGTGCTCACCAAGTACCTGGGCGGGGTGGACGCCCCGACCCCCACCGGGGACGGGAAGGCCGACCTGGCGAAGCTCTTCCGGGGCTACTTCGACCGCGGCCTCCGGTCGGCCCTGGCGGGCGACACCCGTTCCCGAGTGGACTTCCTGGTGCACTGCGGACCCGCGATGGGCGCGTTCAACCAGGTGGTCGAGGGCACGTCCCTGGACCCGTGGCAGGCCCGCACGGTGGAGGCCATCGCCGACACCCTCCTGGAAGGCGCCGCGACCCACATCGCCGACCGCCTCGCGGCACTCCGCTAACCACGTGGATCCCGCGCCGCCGGGCCGATTTCGACCCGGCGGCGTTCGGTGGTCCCACCTGGCCGTGTCCCTGTCCGCCGCCGCGTTCCGCCTGCGTCGCCAAGACCGAGCCGCGCCTCGACCAGGCCGCGATCACTGCTCTTCCGGCACCCGGAACCGGTACTTGTCCGCGAAGCCGCGCACGACCAGGTCGGCGTCGAACCAGCAAGCGAGCACCTCGTCATCGATCCGCAACGAACACAGCGGTGTCAGGGAACGGGTGTCGTAAGCGGCGATGCGGCCGTCCTCCGTAGTGGTGACCAGTACGGTTCGGTTGGGGTTCAGGGCGAGACGACGTGGTTTGCGCACGGTGACCTCGCGCAGGACGGTGTCACCGGCGCGCAACCGCAGGACGATGTCGGATTCGCCGAAGACGCGAACGGCGGCGTTGCGCGCGATACCGAAGTCACTACAGGCCTGGGTGCTGTTCATGACGTAGTGGTACCGGCCGCTCTCGTCAACCTCGACGGTGTGACCGTCCGGGGTCGTGGCGATGACGAATCTATCTTGGTGGTGACTCACCAGTTCCGGGGCGGCTGCGGCCATACCGTCATTGATTTCCTTATCCAGCCCGAAGAAGTCAAAGAACGGCACGTAGTGTGCGCTTCGCAGGGGTTCCGCTTCTACGCGGACCGCCGAGTCCGACGCCGCGAACGCCAGGGCCGTGCCATCCGGCGACCAGGCGAGGTCGAGGACCGCGGCACCGCGGGCACCGTTGACCGCGACGCAGTCGAGCGTCGTCGCGTCCCAGATCAGCACCGCTCCCCCACAAGCGGAGGTATTGATGGCCACACCGAACACCTTGCTGTCCGGCCGCCAGGCGATGGCAGCGACCGGACCCGCGTACCAGACGGCCGTTCCCCAGGCATGGTTGAGCTTCCTGTCCTGGAGGTCGATGACCACCACCTTGTAGGTCGACGCACAGGCGAGCCTTCCACCATCCGGACTCCATGCCACCACGGCGGGCCCATCCTCGTCGGCATGCGGCAGATTGATGTAGTGCGGCTCGATCTCAGTGGTGGGATCCCGCCATATGGCAAGCTCTTTGTAATAGGTGATGCCCGCGAGTTGGCCGCGTGGTCCCCAACTCGCCGAGCGGAACATGCCGTCCACGACCCGGGCCACCCCACGTCCCGGTCGCCACAGCCGGAGTTCGCCGCCGCCCGCGACCGCCAGGACATCCGAGTCGGGCCGCCACCGCACGTCCGTGCCCGCCATGATGCCGGGATCGATCCAGCGGAGAGTGGCCACGTGGGTCACCGAACCGTCCCCGAGGTCGACCACCTCCACCCGTAGGCAGTCAAGGCTGTTCTCGATGTGGACGACCTGAGCGAGCAGCCGGTTGTCCGGGCTGAGCGCGGCCCGCAGAACCCAGTTCTCGGATACCGGCGTTACCGAGAGCGGGCGACCGGTGTGGGGATCCCAGGTGCGGAACTTTCCGTCGTCCCCGCCGACCGCGCTGATCACGTCCCGCCACTCGACCGAGGAGACCTGCCCTCGGTGCCCCGCGAGGGTCCGCGCCACCGGATCCCTGCGGACGAGCGGGGATTCGTGTGGTCGCAGCGACCACACGGGCAACGCTTCGTCCACGTGGTACAGCACGGCCCGGTCGAAGAGGTGCGCGTACAGGGTGAGGGCGGGGTCGGAGTCCAGGAGATGGCCGTGGGAACGCAAGAACGCCAGCAGGTCCTCGTCGCGGTCGGGACAGGCGGCGACATCCGCCTCGGCTGCGTGGGGGCCGTCCTCGGCGATGCGACGAGCGAGGTAGCGCAGGTCGGTGCACAGGTCGGCGAGTTCCGCGGTCAACCCTGCGGCGAGCAGATGGTGAACCAGTTGTCCGCGTAGGACGGTCGAGGCGTTGTGCCAGCCGTCGGCCGGACGGGTGGCGTCGAGGAGGCGTCGGCTGGCCGTGCGGACCTCGGCGGAGTGGGCGCGACGCAGGTAGTCATGGACAACGTCGTGGAGATGGGTGTCGGCGAGGAGGGAGTGGCGGTTGAACCTGTCGCATTCGGACGCTGCGGTGACAGGGTCCAGGCCCCACAGGAGTTCCAGTAGCTCCGGTGGAACGGGAACGCGGGCGGGGAACGCGGCGAGGCTGAGGTAGCGGTGGAGGGAATCCACGCCGTGCGGGGACGTGGCGACCAACTCATCCAGGCTCAGGCGCAACGTGGCGGCGATGCCGGTCCCCCGGTCTCCCAAGGCGTCGAGGAAGGCGACACCGTCGCGGGCCAAAGCGGAGTCGAGGTCGTGGACTACGCGGTCCAACGGCGCTCGGCGGCGCGCGGCGCTGAGGAGGGCGCCGTTGAGCATGGACAACGCGAGTGGCCAGCGGCCGACTCGGTCGACCAGGGCGCGGGGTTCGCCGGTGTCCGGGAAGTCACGGCACAACAGGTTCACCGCTTCGGGAACGGTCATCGGCCCAACGGGCAGTTCGACCCCGCGAATGACTCCGGTCAACCGGGTGGTCACCAGCCGAACGCAGTTGCGGCCGCCGGAGAGAAACGGTTCAAGGTCCGATCGACGCCAAACGCCGTCGATGACCAGGAGCATCCGCCGGTCGCCGAGGGCGGTGGCAAACGCGGCCATGGCGCCGTCGAGGGTGGTGAGGTGGGTGTTGCCGACCAGCAGGGTCACCAGGTCACGGAGGAGTTCGACCAAGTCGGCGCGCGTGGTGGTGGAACTCAGCCGGAACCAGTGGACGCCGTCGGGGAACTCCTCGGCGAGACGCGCACAAGCCCAGCGGGCCAAGGTGGTCTTGCCGACTCCGCCGGGGCCGGACAACACGACAACGCCCGACTCCGCCACCGCGCCGAGCAACCGGCCACCGACATCGGAACGTTCGACGACATCGGCGACGTCCTCCGACCACACCAACCTCGGACGTGTGCCGACGTGGCCGATCTGGATGACCGACCGGGCACCGAAGGCCAGGTTGACGACATCGGGCTGGTCCGCCATCCGATCATGGTAACCGGGACAGGCGC
The DNA here is from genome assembly GCF_041897805.1 of Actinokineospora auranticolor. Taxonomy (GTDB): domain Bacteria; phylum Actinomycetota; class Actinomycetes; order Mycobacteriales; family Pseudonocardiaceae; genus Actinokineospora; species Actinokineospora auranticolor. The sequence goes on along the minus strand of NZ_CP154825.1, from coordinate 3,888,169 downwards.
GCGGCGAGCACCGTCGCCACGTCGGCGGCCGACTCGGCGCCGGGCTCCCCGCCGCGCGAGAACCGTTCGCGTTCACCGCCGACCAGGAGCGGAATCGGCGGAATCGCAGTACGGACAGCGAATTGGGTGCGGGTCGGGTGCGAAGCGGGAGCCGAGTGGGTGCTGACCGAGCGGGGTGCGCGCGGCCGTTCGAGGATCTGGGTATGACGATGAGCACCGCGTGCTACCAGGAGTCCACCGAGGGTGCGCTGCTGGCGGCCCTGGTCGACATAGCGGACGAGTCTGTCGTGTTCCACAACCGACTCGGGTTCCGCCGAGCGGGCGTGGAACTCACGTGCAGGCAGACGGAGGTCGTCCGCGCTCTGCTCCGCCGTGGTGTGGCGGTCATCGAGTCCGGCGACCACCACGACACCCACGCCCCGGTCCTGCTCACCGGGACCGGAACCGCACTGCTTCAACGAAACGCGCGATAGCCGCAGCGAAAGCACTGGTGCCACAGGGCATCGGCGCTTGAGCGGCGCCACCGGCCAACCGACGTCAGGTGCGTCGACTGGTCCACCGAGCGCGGACCGCCGCCACCCGGGCGGGAACCCTCCGCTCAGTCCCCCGCCCGGCCGGTGTCGTACGCCCACATCGCGATCTCGACCCTGTTCCGGGCGCCGAGTTTGCTCAGCAGGCTGGCGACGTGGGTCTTGGCGGTCGTCAAGCCGATGTACAGCTCGGCGGCGATCTCGGCGTTCGTGCGGCCGCGGGCGACCAGCGTCAGGACCTCCTCCTCGCGGTCGGTGAGCGGCTCGGTCGGTTGGATCCGTCGGCTCGACGGGTCCCTGCCCGCGAGGGTGGCCAGCAGCCGCCGGGTGACGTTGGGGGCGATCAGGGCGTCGCCGACGGCGGCGGCGTGCACGGCCTGGACGAGCAGCGCCTGCCCGGCGTCCTTGAGCAGGAAGCCCCGGGCGCCTGCCCGGAGCGCGCCGTGGACGTACTCGTCGAGGTCGAACGTCGTGATCACCACCACCGCGATCGGGTCCGGGACGCCCCGGCCCGCGAGGAGCCTGGTGACCTCGATGCCGTCGAGCCCGGGCATCTGGATGTCGACCAGGCACACGTCGGGGCGGAGCCGGTGCGCCAAGTCGACGGCGGCGTGGCCGTCGGCGGCTTGGCCGACGACCTCGATGTCGGGCTGCGCGTCGAGGATCATCGACAGGCCGGTGCGCACCAGGTCCTGGTCGTCGGCCACCAGCACGCGCACCGTCATCGGCGGACCCCCGTCGGCAGTTCGGCGTCGACCGCCCACCCGCCGTCGGGCGCGGGCCCGGCGCGCAGCGTGCCGCCGAGCAGCTGCACGCGCTCGGTCATGCCCAGCAGCCCGAAGCCGTGGTCCACCGACCGTGCCGGGTCGATCCGTCCGTCGTCGGTCACGCGTAGTCGCAGCCTTCCCGCGTCCTCCACCACCCGGATCTCCACACGCGAGGCGTCGCGGGCGTGGCGCAGGGCGTTGGTCAGCGCCTCTTGCCCCAGCCGGTAGACCGCCGCGTCGACCTGGGGTGGAAGTTCGTCCAGGTCAGCGGGCAACTCCACGTCGATGACCGGGATCGGGGCGCGGCGGGCGAGGGACACCAGGTCGGCGACGCCTGCCCGGGTGCCGTACTGCGCGGGCGCGCCGTCCCGCAACACCCGGACCATCGCCCGCATCTCCGCGAGCGTCCGCGACGCTTCCCCCTCGATGGCCGCCAACGCGTCGAGCGCCGCCGCGGGTCGCTGCCCGGCCATCGCCCGGCCCGCCTGCGCCTGCACGGCGATCGCCGAGACGTGGTGGGCGACGATGTCGTGCAGTTCGCGCGCGAGGCCGACCCGCTCCTGGCCGCGGCTCTGCGCCAACGCCCGGCGCCAACTCTCGGCGCGGTAGCGCAACGCCGCCCCACCCGCCGCCGCCGACGCCAGGACGGCGATTCCGCCGATGGCGTCGGGCGGCCCGATGTGGTCGGCGGCGGAACCGATGACCGCGGCCACCGCCACCACCGCCAGCCCGATCACGATCTCGCGCCCCGAGCCCCAGCGGACCAGCGCGTAGACGAGCACCAGGATGTAGGTCATCGTGTCGAGGCCCACGGTGGGCGCCCCGCCCAGCAGGCTCGCCAGTCCCAACGCCATCGCCGTGCCGAAGGCCACCACGACGCAGGCCAACGGGTGGGTACGCCGCCACAGCAGCACCGGCGCGAGTCCGACCGCCACGGCCGTCGCCACCGGCCGCCAGGCGATGTCGTCGCGGAGGACCCCTTCGAGCAGCGCCGCCACGATCGACACCCCGACCAGCAGCCAGTCGCGCGACACCCGCCCGGGAGCGTCCACGGCGCGGGGCTCGGTCCACAGCGAACTCAGGGCGTTGGCGGTCACCCACACAGCCTAGAGACCACCGGCGCGTCGGGGACCGACCGAAAGAACGAGACGCCGCTTCCTCCCCACGGATGAGGAGGGTCCGACCTCGACGCCGATGTGCCCGCCGCCGGGCTCGGCGATCGTTGACCCACCGATCCGCACCACGACAACGGAGCCCGCGATGAGCACACGCCACCCCACCACGACCACCCTGGAAGACCCGCGGATCCCGGTGCGGGCCAAACTCGCCGCGGCGTGGACGAGCTTCATGTTCCTGTACGCCTACGTGGACATCATCGCCTTCTTCAAACCCGGCGTCATCGCCGACATCCAGGTCGGCGTCGTCTGGGAGTTCGCCGTCAGCCAGACGTTGTTGACCACCTTCGTCGCGCTCATGGCGATCCCGATCTTCATGATCGTGCTGTCGATGACCCTCCCCACCCGGGCCAACCGCGTCACGAACCTCATCGTCGCCTCGGTACAGGTCCCCTACGCCGCGTTCAACCTGGTAGGCGAGTCCTGGACGTACTTCTACGGCCTCGGCGTCACCCTGGAGGTGCTCCTGCTCGGCTACATCGTGCGATGCGCCTGGACCTGGCCCCGCACCACGGCGTCGACGAGCCCGGACCGTGGAACCGTTCGCGCTCAGCAGCGAGCGTGAACTGCCGGGAAGCCCGGTCGAGCAAGGCCATCTGGCGGACTCCAACGCCAGCCGCCAGAGTGTCCACTGTGGTCCCTTGATCGTCGCCCCACAGCGGGCGCGCGACAGTGCGTCGACAGTGGACATTCAGCATCACCACCCCGGGGCAGGCGGGGTGTCAGGTGGTGGGCGGTACCCCGAGCAGGGCTGCCAGCGCGCGCAGGACGATCGCGCGGACCTTCGGCGGGTCGTAGTAGTCGTGGTCCAGGACGCGGGGGATGATGAGGCCTTCGAGGATGCCGTTGAGGACCGTGACGAGGTCTACGGGGTCGCTGTCGGTGGTGAAGTCGCCGCGATCGATGCCTGCGCGGATGGCGGCCACGAACGGCTGGCGGTAGCGGTCGCACAGGACCGCGCCGACGTCGCGCAGCTCCGGGTCCCTGGCGCAGGCGTGCCAGAACTCGAGCAGCATGCGGCCGGTGACCCGGGCTTCCGGGTCCAGGGCGCGGTCGACCAGGGCGGTCAGGGTCCGCCAGGGCGGGTCGTCCGGGCCGACCACGGCCTCCATCGCGCTGACCTCGCGCTCGGTGGACCGGTGCAGCGCCTCGATGAGCATGTCCTCGTGCGAACCGAAGTGGAACTGCAGGGTGCTCACCGCGACCTTGGACACCTTGGCCACGTCGGTGAACCTGGTCCGGTCGTACCCCCGGTCGGCGATCACGGCGATCACGTGGTCGAGCACCTCGTCGCGCCGCTTGCCACCCGCGCGCCTGCGCAGCGGGTAGGCACTGCCCGCCGCCGGACCTGGTGCTGTCGTGCCCGAGCTCATCCGAACGAGTCTAGGACGGCGCACCCTCCCGAGCCAACCCGCCGTACGGTACGGTCCAACCGTATTTCGATACAGTCGTTCGTACCGTAACGGCATCCCGACTCTCGGCGAGGTTTGGTTCATGACCGAAGCACCTGTTCCACCCCCCGCGGCCGACCCGGTCAGCGGGACCGCGACCCGACCGGCGACCGACCGCCGCTGGCTGGTGCTGGCGTTGATGTGCAGCGGTCTGCTGCTCGCGGCGATGGACAACACGATCCTCAACGTGGCGCTGCCCGCGATCGCCGAGTCGCTGCGCCCCGGCGCGACCGGGTTGCTGTGGATCGTCGACAGCTACTCGCTCGTCGTCGCCGGGTTGCTGGTGACCGCGGGCACCGGTGCCGACCGCTTCGGGCGCAAGCGGTTCTTCCTGCTCGGTCTGGCCCTGTTCGGCGTCGCGTCGCTGGTCGCCGCGTTCGCGGGCTCGGTCGCGGTGCTCATCGCGGCCCGGGTGCTGCGGGCCGTCGGCGGGGCGATGATCATGCCCGCCACGCTGTCGATCATCCGCACGGTGTTCACCGACCCGCGGGAGCGCGGCGTCGCGATCGGGCTGTGGTCGGCCACGGCCGCGGTCGGCTCGGTGATCGGGCCGATCGTCGCGGGCGCGATGCTGCGGGTGTTCTGGTGGGGCTCGGTGTTCCTGGTCGGGCTCCCGGTGGTCGTCGTCGCGCTGCTCCTCTCGGCGCGGTACGTCCCGGAGTCCCGGGACCCGTCGCCGGGGCGCTTCGACCCGATCAGCGTGGTGCTCTCGATGGGCGCGGTGCTCGGCGTCGTCTTCGGCATCAAGGAACTCGCCGGGCACGGGATCGGCGCGCCGACCGCGGTGCCCGCGCTGGCGCTCGGGCTGGTCCTCGCCTGGGTCTTCGTCCGGCGGCAGGGCAAGCTGGCGCACCCGCTGCTCGACCTCTCGCTGTTCCGCGCGCCCAGGTTCACCGCGGCGACCCTGGCCGTGCTGCTGTCGTTCTTCGGGTTCTTCGGGCTGCTGTTCTTCCTGGCGCAGTACTTCCAGATCCTGCGCGGGTTCACCACGCTGCAGACCGGTCTGTGGCTGCTGCCGATGGCCGTGGCCAGCCTCGTCGCCGCGCCGCTGACCGAGAAGATGGTGCGGAACTGGGGCACCCGCCTGACCCTGAGCGGCTGCTTCGGGGTGATCGCGGTGTCGTTGGCCGTGCTCTCGCTGATCGGCGCCGACGTGCCGGGCTGGGTGGTCGACGGGGCGATCGTGGTCGGCTTCATCGGGGTCGGGTTCGGCGCCAGCGTCGCGGTCACCTCCGGGTCCCAGGCGATCATGACCAGCGCCCCGCCCGCCCGCGCGGGCGGGGCCGCGGCCATCCAGGAGACCTCGTTCGAGCTCGGCGCCGGACTCGGTGTCGCGCTGCTGGGCAGCATCATGGCCGCGGTGTTCGGGAACGAGCTGGCCGCGACCACGGTGGTGGCCCCCGCGGTGGCCGAGACCGCCGCCCAGTCGCTGCCGCTGGCCGCGCTCACCGCGGCGGAGATGGGCGCCGCGGGCGAACCGCTCATGGCCGCGGCGCGGGCGGCGTTCCTCTCGGGCATCTCGGTGGCCGCGCTGGTCGGGGCCGGGGTGATGCTCGTGACCTCCGTGCTCACCGCGCTCTGGCTGCCCAACAGGGCGGCAGAACGGGCCGAGGCGGCGGCAAGTCCGGGAGGTTGGTGACAACCGCCCGCACTCTGGGGCCGTGTAAGTGGCGTGGGGCCGTGGCGGGGTGTGGCCGCCCGGCCCCCGTCTCGTGTGGCTGATCCTGGTTGGGGGTGATCGGTGTCGTGGTCGATGCCTTGTCGGCGCGGTTGGTGCCGGACGCGTTGTGGGAGTTGGTCGAGCCGTTGGTCCCGGGGTTCGCCGCGCGCCCCCAGGGTGGGGGGACGGCGGGGTTGAACGACCGGGTGGTGTTCACGGCCGTCGTGTACGTGCTGACCAGCGGGTGCGGGTGGCGGGAGTTGCCGACGCGGTTCGGGGTCAGCGTGCCGACCGCGCACCGCCGGTTCGCCGCGTGGACCAAGGCGGGGTTGTGGAAGCGGATCCAGCACGCGGTGCTCGACCGGCTCGGTGAGCGGGAGCTGCTGGACTGGTCGGCGGCCGTGGTCGCCGCCGCGGCGATCCGGGCGGAACAGGGGCTCGCCGACCGCTCCGGGTCCGATCGCCCGGACCAAGAACGCATCCCATTCCGCCGCTGATTGGTCGAGCGGATTGATCGAGCGGGCGTCGCGATCCACACCGGCGTTGTTTCCACCTGCGCGTACGCCGGGGGCGGCGCCGCGATAATCATTTCGACTTCACCGCACCGCCACATCGCGCTCGCGCCCGCCTGCTCGACAACCGCACCACATGAGACCGGCTATACGGGGCAAAACAGGGCGTTGTTTCTTTTTGTCTACCATCGGCTGCGCATGGAAATCTTCTGACGATCCGCCGACTCGGTACATCCCAGCCTTTTAATCAAGGCAGCTTAATTCGTCGATCGCTTAATTCGTCGACCTGCGTACAGGGCCGCTTCGCACGGCCGTTGACACCGCTGGCAATTGACCGATTCGCGCGCCGCACGACCCGGTTCCCAGCACACAACGGGCCGTTTCGGGACGTTCGACCCTGGCTCGCTCGTTCCGATTGTGCTTGATTCGCCTCAAGTGGCGCGCTACTCGGTTCGGCCGATCGCGGCTTGGTCTGTCCGCCGGAATCCGCTGAGCCGATGATCGACTTTGGGCGGAAATAGGCGCGAGTGTCCGGATGAAATGGCCGTAATACCAGAGAATCATCGGTCGATGCGGGCAATGTTGGTTCCCTTTCGGGCAGCCGATCACATCGGCCAAAGATAACGCCGTTCGGGAGCAGTTCCTCACCCAGGCATTCGCGGTTGCCGAGCGGCAGTTTGCTTGACGGCCCGAGAGGTGGCTCCATATGCTGCACCCAGGGGAGCTTCTGGATGCCCATCATCGATTAGTTGTATTTCTCCAACTGCACCCCATTGCCTGCGCGCCTTTGTGGACTTCTTGTATTTCGCCGACACGGACGGGAGCCGTCATGTCCGAGCAACAGACCTCACCCGGGGCCCCGGAGCACAGCGCCGACCAGCCGGACGGGGGTGCGCCCGGCCCCGACCTCGGTGTGCTGGCCACCGCCCCGGAGCAGGCGGCCGAGCCCGCGGGCAGCGAGGCGGCCGAGGCGGCCGAACTGGAGGACTTGGACGACCTCGACGATGTCGACTTCGACCTCGACGAGGTCGAGAACAAGATCGCCCCACTTGCTCTCGCGTGGATCGGCCCCCGCCGATGACCGTCTCCCTCCAGCCCGACCGGGGGGTGTCCCTCGGGTCGGGTGCCGTCGAACTCGACCTCGACTACGGCCCGGCCGCCTCCTACACCGGCCTGCGCTACGCGCTGTCGGCGCTGCGCGCCGAGGGAGCGACCTTCGGTGACCTCCCGGCCCGCCACGGGGCCGAGTGGGCCCAGCTGTTCCCCGGCGAGTGCCCGGACGCCCCGGTGCTGGACGACATCGCGCTGGCCGCGTCCGAACGGCGGCTGCACCGGGAGAGCGAGCAGGTCTACCGCGTCCTGTCGGTCGCGGCGACGGCGCTGTGCGCGGCGTCGGTCGAGCTCGACCGTCCCGTCCTGCTCCGCGGCGCGGGCGGGACCGACCTCTCCTCCTTGCGCGGGGTCATGCTCGCCGTGGAGCGGGCCGGTGTCACCCCGGGTGCCCGACTCGGTCTGGTCGACCCGCGCAAGATCCGGATCCCGGCCGGGCCGCACGCCGACTACCGGCACGAGCGGGCCCGCTGCCTGCGCCGGGCGGGTGTCCCGGTCGGGGTCGACGACCTCGAGTTCGACCTCGCGGGCCTGCCGGACACCGCGTTCCCGCCCGCGTCCCGCGAGGGCGAGCTGTACTTCGTGGCGACCGACCCCGACACCGCCAGGGTCGACCGGCTCGCCGCGGCGCTGGCCTACGCCAGGTGCGCGTTCTTCTCCGCCAATTGGGAGGGGATGGCGATCGTCGCCAAGGCCGCGGTCGGGCTGCTGCGCGGGCTGCCGGACGCCGCCGTCCCGGAGGTGCTGGCCCGGTCCCGGACCGCGGACGGCCTCGCCGAGGCCATCGAGTTCGAGACCGTCGTGCTGCGCGGGGTCGACGACCTGCGCGCGTTCCTGCTCAAGGTGCTCGGCATCCAGGCCGGGTTCCGCGGCGACCAGGACGCCGCGCTCGGCTACTTCCGCGCCATGCGGGCCGACGCCCCCGGGCTCTCGCCCGAGCTGCTCGCCCAGTCCCACCTGTACACCGCGCTGACCCTGTCCAAGCGCAAGCTCCGCCTCGCCGAGGCCGTCGCCGAGCTGGACCAGGGGTTCGCCGCGGTGCGGGCCACCGACGGCGAGCCGGACAGCGTCCGCCGGGAACGCGGCTGGCTGCACAACCTGCGCGGCCTGACGCTGTTCGCCGAACGCAGGCTGGTCGCCGCCTTCGAGCACGAGAAGCAGGCACTGGCCTGTCTCGACGGTCTCACCGACGCGAGCTCGGCGCACCTGCGGATCAACCTCTACTCCAACATCTCCGTGCTCCAGGAGAAGGCCGACAAGACCGACTCCGCGCTGGCGACGTGGGAGAAGTTCAAGCAGGCCACCGGATCGGCCAACGCCGGGTTCGGCAAGCACCACTCGTACCGGGCGGGCGGGCTGCGGCTGCGGCTCGGTGACACCGCGGGCGCGCTCGCCGACCTCGACAACACGCTGGCCGGTGCCGCCGCCCTCACCGACGACTTCCACGAGTGCGAGGTCCGCCTGGAGCTGGGCACCTGGCACGCCCGCCAGGGCGCGACCGCGGTCGCGGGCGAGCACTTCGAGCTGGCCGAGGCCGCCGCGCGGCGGGTCGGCGACCCGTACCGGATCGCGCTCGCCCTGGCGGGCACCGGCGCGGTCACCGGGCGGGAGACCGGGGTCGCGGAGACCGCGGCGCTGAGCACCACCCACCCGGACCGGGCCGCGGCGCTCGCCGGGGCGGTCGCCGCGGGCAGTGCCGTGCTCGACCTGCTGCCCGTCCCGCGCACCAAGCTCAACCGGCCGTTCGACCAGATCAACTTCCAGGACTGAGCCCATGAGCGACCACCCAGGCTGGCTGCTCTACCCCGGAGTCCTGTTGCGCCGCGCGGGTTTCGGGGTGTCGATGGTCGCCGCGCTCGCCGACCCGGCGACGGCGGAGGCGTTGTCCCGCTACCGGGAGCCGCTGCTGGCGGCGGACCGGGCGCGCGCGGACCTGCTGGCAGGCACCGCGGAGCTGGTCGGGCGCACCAGGGACCGCGACCAGCTCCGCGCGTTGTCCAAGCTCCGGGCGAAAGCGGGCCGGGGCGCCGACCTCGGCGGGCTCACCGTCGCCGAGCTGGCCGAGCCGATCGCCCGCTACCGCCGGACCCTGGCCGACCGCCTCGCCGCCGAGGAGCGGCTGGGCGAGGTGCTCGCGGCCGAGCGGCACGGGCGGTCGGCCAGGGTGCGCGCGGTGCTCGCCGACGACCGGGTGCTGGACGCGGTGCTCCAGCTCTCCCCGTCGTTCCACGACGAGGTGCTCCGGTTCGCCGCGACCTCGGGCGCCCCGGGTGACCGGGCCAAGGACCGGGCGTTCTACCGGCGGGTCTACCTCTACGCGCAGCGGTTGGGCGCGAAGAACGAGACCACCAGCTTCTTCGGGCCGCTCGTGCACGGCCGGGTCGACCCGGCCGCGTCGGGCATCGAGCTGGGACCGGCGACCGGGTCCGGTGTGGTCGCGCTGTCGGCGACGGTCGCTTTCTGGGCGGTGTGCGAGTTGGCCGCCGCCATCGGCGCCGACCCGTCGGTGGTCGACCGGCTGCCGGTGGGCTGGATCCCCGCCTGCGGGCGCGCGGCCGGGTCGATCCGGTTGCCGGACGGCCGGGCCGTGCGCCTGCCCGGGTGGCAGGGCGACCTCGTCGCGGCCATCGACGGCGAACGCCGGGTCCTCGACCTCGCCAGCCTCCTCGACCGGCCGGTGCCGGAGGTGGTCGGGGCGCTGCGGCGGCTGCGCCAGGTGGGCGCGGTGCGGCTGTGGCCGGAGCCGCCGTCGACCACCCCGGCCCCGTTGGACTGGCTCGTCGACTGGGCCACCCGGTGGCTGCCCGACACCCGGTGGCCCCGGGTGCTCGGGGAGTTGCGGGACCTGGCCGACGACTTCGCCGCCGCCACCGACCACCGCCAGCGGGCCAAGGCGCTCGACGCGGTGGAACAGCGGTTCACCGAGATCACCGAGGTCGACGCGCGGCGCGCGGGCGGGCGCATGTACGCGGACCGCACCGTGGTGTCCCTCGACGCCGCCGGGGACCAGTCGCCGGTGCTGGTCGGCGGCGACGTCGCCGACCACTGGCAGCGGGGGCTGGCCCCGGTGCTCGACCTGGCCACGGCCTTCGGCACGCGCAACCGGGACGCCGCCAACGGGTTCTGCCTCGGTGTCCTGCGCGCGGCCGGGGTCGACCGCATGCCCTACGACGAGTTGATCGCCAGGGTCGGCGAGGCCGTCGCCCACGGCGAGCCAGCGGCACTCACCGAACCGGCCAGGGAACTCGCGGCCCGCTACACCGACCTGGTCCGCGCCGCGCTCGACGGGGACGAGGCGGTGCTCGACCCCGCCGCGCTGGCCGCGCTCGGCGGACCGCCCGGGGCGGCCCCCGCGTTCGCCAGCCCGGACCTCATGCTCGAACGGGGGCCGGACGGCGTCGACACCCTCGTGCTCGGCGAGCTGCACCCGTACGTGTACGCCTGGGGCTCCCAGGGGCTCTTCCACCCCGACCAGCAGACGCTGCTGGCCGGGTTCACCGACGACCTGCGGCCGTGGGGCGGGGCCGACCGGCTGGCCACCGTCATCCGGCGCAGGCGGCACAAGGGGCTGGTGGCCGACTGGTTCCCCGGCCGGTTCGTGGAGATCACCGCGCACGCCACCGACCAGCGGGACCGCGCCGTCGCGCTGACCGAGGTGGAGGTGGTCGCCGACGGCGACCGGGTGCGCCTGCGCGCGGGCACCGGGGACCTGGTGCTCTACGCGGGCGAGGACGACCACGTGCACCTGCGGGCGTTCGCCGCCCCCGCGCCGTCGCTGCCGATGGTGCGCTTCGGCGACCTCGCCCCCCGGATCGTGGTGGGCGACGTGCTGGTGCAGCGGGCCAGGTGGTGGTTCGACCGGGCCGACCTGGCCATGGACCGGGTCCGGGACACCGACGCCACGGTCCGGGCGGTGCAGCGGCTGCGGGTCCGCCATGGCGTGCCCCGGTTCTGCTTCGTGCACGTCGCCGACGAACCGAAGCCGGTCGGGGTCGACCTGGACAACCCGCTGGCGGTGGACGCCGTGGTCGCGCTGGTGGCGGCGTCGACGGCGGGGACGGTGTCGGTCGCGGAGATGCGCCCGGCCCCGGACCGCCTGTGGCTGCGCCGCGACGGCGAGCCGACCACCTCGGAGTTCCGGCTCGCGATGAGAAGGACACGATGACCGAACAGGCATGGACCCCCGGCGGTCCGAAGTCGGTGGCCGAGGTGCCGTGGCGCCTGCTCCCGGTGCTGGTCCTGCGCAGCGCGGGATTCCCCTGGCAGCTCGTCGAAGGGCTCGCGCACCACGCGTGCGCCGAGGTGCTCGGGGAGATCCTGGAGGTCACGCGGTCGGCCCACGCCCACGGCGCGACCCTGCGCCCGGTCGGAAACCTGTCGAGGGGGCTCAAGAGCAAGGTGCGCAACCTGCGCCCCCTGCCGCCGTCCGAGGCGATCGACGAGGCGTGGCGGCAGGAGTGGAACCGGCTGACCGAGCATCTCGCGGCGCTGACCGAACGCGCGGAACTCGCGAACCAGGCCGACCGGGACCGGGTCGACGCCGAGATCGACCGGATCCGGCTCGACCCCAGGTTCGGGGACGCGGTGGTGTGCTCGTCGCCGTCGGTGTACCGCGACCTCGGCCGGGGCGCGAAGGGCTCTCGGCTGCGCAGGCAAATCGCCTCCTACGCGCAACGGCTGGCGACGAAGAGCGAGACGATGAGCTTCTTCGGTCCCATCAACTACGCCACGGTGTCCCCGGAGGTCCCCGGTCCGTCCACGTGGACCTGGTCGGGGCACCGGGCCATCCCGGCCCGGCAGGCCCACGTCGCGGCCAGGGTGCACGACGCGATCGCGGCCGCAGTCCTCGCCGACGACGAGCGCGTCGGCGGGCTGGTGCCGCGCCGCAAGACCGCGCTGCGCCCGGTCCGGGTCAGCGACCCGCGCTCGGCGCTGATCGACGCGGTCGACGGGGAGGCCACCGTGGCCGAACTGGCGCGGCGGTTGGGGCTCGACCTCGACCGGGTGGTCGCCGAGTTCCGGGCCGCGGTCGCCGCGGGCAGGCTGACGCACGACCTCGCCGCGCCCGCCACCGAGGTCGACCCGCTGCGCTGGCTCCGGTCGCGGGTGGACGGACCGGTGCTGGACCTGGTGGACCGGGTCCTCGCGCTGCTCGCCGACTACCCCGACGCCGACCCCGACCGCAAGCGCGGCATCCAGGACGAGATCCAGGCGGTCGTCCCGCCGACGGCGGGCCCGGCGTCGACGAGCCGGTTCTACAACGACCGCGTCATCGTGCACGAGGCCGCGGTCGGCACCGTCGAGATGAGCCTGCGGGGCGAGCTGGCCGCCGACCTCACCACCGCCGTCGCCCCGGTGCTCGACCTGCTCGCCCACGAGGCGGAGCTGACCACCCGGCTGACCAACCGGGCACTCGCCCGGCGACTCGGCCCCGGCCGCTTCCCGTTGACCTCGGTGCTGCGGTCGGGGGCGGACCTCGACATCGTGCCCGGCACCTGGTTGGCCGAGGCCGTCGACATCGACCCCGACGCGCCGGTGCTCGACCTCGCGGGCCTGGTGCCGCCCACCCGGGGCACCGAGCCGGTGCTGTGCTCGATCGACGTGCTCGTGGCCACCCCGGACCCGGCCGACTACCGGCCGGGGGTGACCCCGGTCGTGCTCGGCGACATCCACGACGCCGCGCTGCTCACCCCGTGGGCGTTGCAGTTCCACCCCGACCGGGACCGGGTCCTGCGCGAGCGGGACAAGGCCATCGTCGAGACCCTCGACGGGCGGACGGTGCTCAACGTGGTCTCCCGGCGCACCACCGGTCTGCCGCCGCTGGAGTTCCCCGGGATCGTGCTCGAACTCGGCGGCGGGGCGAGTGCGGGGCGCACCGCGATCGGCTTGGACCAACTCGTGGTGCACAGCGACGGCGAGCGGGCGGTGCTGCGCTCGCCGGAGCTGCCCGGCCGGGAATTGGCGCTGCACAACGGGGAACTCGACAGCGGCGTGCACACCGCGCTCGCCCTCCCCCGCATCCGCAGGCCGCGCCTGCCCGACGCGCCGCACCTGCCCCGGATCACCTGGGGCAACGTGGTGCTCTCCCGGCGGCGGTGGACCGTGGCCAGCGAGGCCGTCCTGGCCGTGCTCGGCCAAGCAGGCGAGCTGGACCGGTTGCGGGACATGCGCTTCCTCGCCGCGGAACACGGGTTCCCCGGCCGGGTCTTCGCCAAGTCGCCGAACGAGCGCAAGCCGGTCTACGTCGACCTGGCCAGTCCCGACCTGCTCAAGGGGCTCGAACGACTGGCCGCAACGGCGGCGGAGCTCGTCTTCTCCGAGGTGCTGCCCGCGCCGGAGGACGCCTGGCTGCGCGACGGGGACCTGCGGTTCCCGTCCGAGTTCCGGTGCGTCTACCTCAGGTCGGGGCGGCCCCGCGCGGAGGTGGCCGGATGAGGCTGGTCGTCGTCCCCCCGCTGATCGATCCGACGATCACCCCGGTCGTCGCCGACGACGACCGCCTCGTCGACCTCAACGAGCTGTTCCTGCGCCGGGTGCTCGCCCCCGAGGCGCTGGACGCGCTCGCCCGGCGGGTGCCGGAAGCGGACGCGGTGTTCGTCCGCGCCGCGGCCGCCGTGCTCGACCGCGCGGGTCGTCCCGACGAGGCCACGTTGCGCGCGCTCGGTCTGGTGCTGCGGGTGGTCTCCCGCACCGACCCCGCCCTGCGCCTCGCGGGCGACGACGTGGAACTGGTCGAGGGCAGCACCGAGTCCAGCGCCCACGTCGTCGCCGCCGCGGCGCGCACCCGGCTGTTCGACCAGGAGACCGCGGTGGCCGCCGGGCTCGACGGCCCGGTCCACCTCGTGGTCGAGACCGACCAGCAGTTGCCCGCCGCGGTGGCGGTCGTCGCCGTGGTCGGCGCGTCGAACGTGGTGCTGTGCGGTCGGTTCGCCCGCGCGCACCGCGCCGCCCTCGGGCGGGTGGCCGCGCTCGCCGGGGTCCGGTTCGCGGACTGGTCCCCCCGGTGGCGGCTGGGCGCGGCCTGGTCGCCGGAACCGGTGCGCTGGGCGCGGCACGCCGACGAGGTCGTCCCCGGGGACCGCTGGGCGGGCTGGCTCACCCCGGCGGATCTCGGGGCGGTGCCCGGGGCGGCGTGGTCGGACTGCGTCGGGCTCACCGTCGCGGCGACCCGCTGCGACGGTGACCTCCTCGTCGGCGCCGACGGCACCGCCGCGGCGGCACCGTTCCCCGCGCCCGCGGTCGAACTGCTCGTCGGTGTCCCCGGGATCGGCGTCGACGAGGTCACCGCCACCGCGGCGCGGCTCGCCGACGAGGGCAGGCTCGCCGGGATCGGCCCGTTCCGGCTGCCCGCCGGGGCCCCGTCGCACCGGCTCGGCCACCCCGTGGAGATCGACCGCTCCCCCGCGCACGACCTACCGCGGTGGACCCACGTGGTCGGCGGGCCCGCGGGCGACGGCATCGACCTCGCCGCGCTCGTCGAGCGGTTCGGTGCGCGCGTGCCGCTCTACCCGGGCCGGTTCGGCGCCTGCTGCCTGCGGGCCGGGACCCGGCCCCCGTGGGAGCCCGCCGCCGTCGTCGTCGACTCGACCCTGGTCAACCTGCGGACCGGGCGCGCGTTCGGGCTGCACCCGAGGCTCGCACCGCTGGTCCGCAGGCTCGCCGAGGGGGAGCGCGGGGCGCTGGACCCGCTGCCCGAGGCGCGGCGGACCACCTTGACCGATCAGCTCGAGCGGGCCGGGGTGCTGACCCCCGCCCGCCCGTCACCGGGCACACCGCTGCCCGCGGCACCGCGAGGTGAGTCATGACCCGACCCGGCCCGACCAGGGCCCCATCGCCCACCCCCGACGCGGCCCGGCCCCCGGACGGGAGCCCGCGCCAGTGGCGCCTCGGTCGTGAGTTCGTCCTGCGGCACGCCGGGTTCCCCTTCGACTGGCTGGTGGACCTCGGCGCGGACGAGGACCTGATCCGCCTCGCCGACGAGGTCGTCGACCACGAGCAGCGGCTGTCCGAGGCGCAGCGCGGCTCGGCCGCGGTGCACCGGGGCAAGGCGGAGCAGCTGCCCGCGACCCCGGCGGTCCGGGCCTGGGCCGAGGCGTTCGCCCGGTTCGCCGAGCGCTACGCCGACGCGGACGCCGAGGCCGGGCGCGGGCTCGGCCGGGTGCTGGACCGGCCGGAGGTCGGCGAGGCGGTCCTGCTGTCGAACCCGGACGCCTACCACAACATGCTGTGCCCGCTGCGCGCCCACGACGGCCCGCTGACCTCGAAGTGGCGTCGGGTGCGCAGGCAGATGTACACCTACGTGCAGCGGTTGTGCGCCAAGAACGAGACGGTCAGCTTCTTCGGGCCGATGGCGTACGGCAGCGTGGGCGAGCGCCGGGACCTGGTGGTCGACCGGCCCCGCACCCGACGGGTGTTCTGCGCGCACTGGGCGGCCAAGGCCATCGCCACCGCGATCGCCCGCGACCCGAAGATCCTGCCCGACCTCCGGTTCCACCCGACCGGGCGACCGGGCGAGCACAGTGAGCTGCTCGCGGTCGTCCCGCCGGGCGGTGCCACCTTCCGCGCGATCCGCGCCGCTGCGGGGCTGCGCGCCGCCGAGGTGGCAAAGGGACTCGCGGTCCTCGTCGCCGAGCAGCGGGTGTGCGTGGCGTTCGGGCCCGCGGAGTACGACGACGCGCCGCTGACGACGATGCTCGACCAACTCGCCGCGCTGCCCGCGTCGGCGGCCCGCGACAGCTGGGTCGAGCGGGTGGCGGGCTTCGAGCAGGTGCTCACCGACCTCGCCGAGGCCGACCTGGCGGGGCGGATCACCCTCGTGGCGACCGCCGAGCAGCGGTTCACCGAGCTGACCGGCAAACCCGCCCGCCGGGGCGCGGGCGCGGCCTACGCCGACCGGGCCGTGTTCTTCGAGGAGTGCTCCTCCCCGTTCGCGCTCACCGTCGACGCCGACCTCGTCGCCGGGTGGGAGAAGCGGCTGCACACCGCGTTGGAGGCGTGCGTCGGGCACGGCGCCGCGACCCAGCGCTCGGCCGTCGCCGCGGTCCGCCGCGACCACCCCGACGGCGAGTCGAACCTGCTCGACTACGCCGCCCGCGCCGCCGCGGCGCTCGCCGACGCGACCAGCACCCAGCAGGCGGGCCACGCCCCGGTGCACCTCCCGTCCGAAGTGGACGACATGGTCGCCGGGGCGGCCCGCGCGCCGGGCGACCGCTACGCCGTGGTCGACCTGTGCCCCGCCGCGGCGTCGGTCGACGGGTTCGACACCGCGGGTCTCGTGCTGTCCCGGGTCCACCACCACCTGCTCGTCGACAGCTGGCTCGCCACCATGCACCCGGACCGGACCGCCTTCGGGGCCGACGCGGCGGCGTGGGTCGCCGAGCAGCGCGGCGCGGTGGTCGGCCTCGACTTCGGCAGGCGCAACAAGGGCTACTACCGCTTCCCCGGACCCGAAGTGGCCATGCGCCCGCTGACCTGGGCCGACCTGCCGGACGGCGGCCCGATGCGCCCGTGGGACCTGCGGGTGTCGGTCGCCGAGGACGGCGTGCGGCTGAGCACCCCCGACGGCGCCGGGGTCCGGGCGTACGTCTCGTTGAGCGATTTCGTCAAGTACCCGCCCATGGCCGCGCTCGCGCACCCCCAGGTGCTGCACCCGGCGTTCGCCACCGACGCCGAGGTGGTCGTCGGCGACGTGGTGCTCCAGCGGGCCCGCCGCCGGGTGCCGACCCGGGGGTTCACCGCGCCGGAACCCCACGTGCGGTTCCTGCACCTGCGCCGGGTCGCCAGGGAACTCGGGTGCCGGTTCGTCTTCTGCCGCGGCGCGCACGAGCGCAAGCCCTACCTGCTCGACCTGGCCTCGCCGCTGGCCGCCGACCTGGTGGGCCACGTCGCCAGGGGCGCGGACACGCTCACCGTGGAGCCCATGGCCCCCGGTCCGGACCACCTCTGGCTGCGCGACGAGCAGGGGCACCGGTACACCAGCGAACTCCGCGTCCAGGTGATCGGGACCGAGTCGGGGGGTACGCCGTGAGCCGGGCGTTCGCCGAGCACACGCTCTGGGTCCGCCACCGCTGGCGCCCCGACGAGGAGGTCGACACCGACGCCGTCCGCACCAGGGGGGCGTGCGTGGAGACCGAGCGGGACGGGGTCACCGAACACCGCGTCGACGACGCCCCGGCACCGGGTTTCGCCGAGGTGTACGACCGTCCGCTGCGCGAGGTCGGCGCTGAGGAGGCCGCCGACCTCGCCGAGGCCGCGCGGCGGACCGGCGCGGAGATCACCGTCGGTGTCCGCCACCAGCACGTGGTCGCGGGCGACCCCGACGACCCGGGCCGCGCCGAGCGCCGGATCGCCTCCACCGAGGTCCGGGTGTACGAGTCCGACGGCACCAGCCACGCCGCGGTCACCCTGCGCGTGACCGCGGACGTCGACCCGCTCGCCGACCAGGTCCGGTCGCGGCTGGCCCTGCCGCGGGCGGGGGAACTGCCCGCGGGCGCGGACCTGGTGCTGCCGCCGGGGCTGGCGGGCTCGTTCTTCCACGAGGTCGTCGGCCACCCGATGGAGGCGGACGTGGTCGCGTCGGGCACCAGCCACCTCGGCGGCCCGGCCGGTCGCGTCGTCGCGCCGTGGTGGCTCACCGTCGCCGACGGCGCGACCACCGCCGCGGCGGGCTACCGCAGCGAGGTCGACGACGAGGGCACCCCGTGCCGCGAGGTCCGGCTCATCGACGCGGGGCGCGTCGGCGAACCGATGACCGACCGGGCGCTCGCGGCGCGGCTGGACCTGCGCCCGTCCGGGCACGCGCGGCGGCAGAGCTACCGCGCGGTGGCGATTCCGCGGATGACCCACACGCACGCCAGGGTCGACCCCGGCGCGGACCTCACCGCGCCGGACGGCGACTGGATCGCCGCGCACGGGCTCAAGCTGCTCATGATGAACATCGCCACCGGGGAGTTCGCCTTCCGGGTGTCCTTCGCGGTGGCGCACCTGCGGAACGGGACGGCGCGCAGGTGCGGCCCGTTCGAAGTGCTCGGTGACGCCTCGCGCGCGCTGCGCGGACTCCAGCCGCACACCCACGAGAGCGGGGAGTACGGCAGGGTCACCGGCGGCTGCGGCAAGCTCGGCCAGTTCCCGGTCCCGGTGACCTTCGCCAACGCGGGCGTCCGGTTGCCGTCGGGCACGGTGGCGCTGCGGGAGGTGGCCCGTGGCTGAGTCCACACTGGACCTTCCGGTGCCTCGCACGTCCAAAGAGGACATCTCGGGGGTGGACCTGGTGCGCACCAACGTCTCCGGGCTGCTGACCCCCGCCCCGCGCCTGCCGCGCGTCGCGGTGTCGGCCGAGTCGATCGGGTTGACCGTCGTGGACGGCACGGTGATCGGCTCGCGGCGGCTGACCGACCCGCCGGGGCGGCGCGAGGCCGTCGAAGCGACCGTCGGGCTGCTGCGCGGGGTCGGCGCGCACGCGGAAGCCACCGGGGCGCGGCTGCAGAGCGTCATCGCCGACCTCGTGCGCGACCACGGCCCGGACGGGACCCCGCGCCGGTCGGGCACCCGCCTGCTCGCCCGGGTGGAGACCGCGGGCGGGCCGGTCCTGCTCGGCACCGCCACCGGGGGCGACACGGCACGGCTGCCCCTCGCCGGGCTCGCGGACCTGCCGGACCGGATCGACCGGATCGACCGCGTCGGGTCGCTCGACCGGCTGCGGGACCGGCCGCTGGTGCTGTGGCCGTCGGTCGCCGTCGTGCTCGTCGCGGGCCTGGTGTTCTCCCTGACCTCGACGCGGGGCAAGCACAACGCCGCGCGGCTGGCCGGGCGCCGGGTGCTGCCCCCGCTCACGGTCGTCGCCGAGGGCACCACCCTCGTCGACGCGGGCGTGCTCACGGCGCCGACCTGGGTCGGCCCCGTGCAGTGGGACCACGACGCCGGTCGGGAGGTACCGGACCCGGTCCTGACGCTCTCGGCGCGCGGCGCGGACACCGAACGACCCGACGACGCCGTGGACCTCGTGTGGTGCGTGGAGGGGCTCTCGCGCTACCACGCCGACGGCACGGTTCGGCTGCGCTGCCTGGCGAAGGCGGACGGGCGCTGGAGCGCGCTCACCCTCGCGGGCAAGCCGATCCACCTACTGCGGCACCTCACCGGTTTCACCGGTCCACAGGAGACCGTCTACACCGACAGTGTCGTCACCACGAAGGCGCTGGTGCTCAACCGCGCGCGGACAATGGAGGAGCAGGGGCATGGCCGAATCACCGAGGACTGACTTCGCCGTCGTCGGCGGGGGGATCGTCGGCGCGTGCGTGGCCGAGGAACTGGCCGCGCGCGGTGCCTCGGTCGTCGTGCTCGACGCCGGGGAGCAGCCGGGGCACGCCACCAACCAGGCCGCGGGGGTCGCGGTGCCGTCCCTGCGCTACCTGTCCGACCCGGACTTCCACGCGTGGCTGACCGCGGCGAAGACCCGGCTCGACGCGGACGTGCTGCGGCTGGAGCCGGAGTACGGCGCGTTCAGCGTGACCCGGCCGATCCTGCGGGCCCTGCGCGCGGAGCACGTCGAGCAGTTCGGCGACCGGCTCGCCGATCCCGACCTCGGGCGGTGGCTGTCCGCCGCGGACGTCGCGGAGACCGGCCTGACGCTGCCCGCCGGGCGCCGGTACCTCATGGACGAGCGGGGGCTGATGGTCGACGGCCGCCGCTACCTGCTCGCGGTGCGGCGCCGCTGCCTCGCCGAGGGCGTGCGCTGGGCGCAGGACAGCCTCGTGCGCTACATCGACGAGCGGCCCGGGGAGGCGTTGGCGCACACCAGGACCGGGGTCGTCCGCGCCGAGCGGGTGGTGGTGGCCGCGGGCGCGTGGTCCAGCGTCGCCGGACTGGCCGAGGGAACCGGGATCGGGCCGCAGCGCGGGCAGATGGTCGTGCTCGACGCCGACGCCGAACCGTCCCACATCCTGTCGTCGGCGTTCTACCTCGCCCCCGGCGTCGACGGTCGGGTCATCGTCGGTGCCACGGAGGAGAACGTCGGCTACGACGAGCGGGTCACCGCCGAGGGCATCGCCCGGTTGCTCATGTTCGCCACCGCGGCGATGCCCGACCTCGGTCGGGCACGACCGGTGGAGCTGCGGGCCGGGCTGCGCCCGGTCAGCGCGAGCGGCAAACCGGTGGTGGGGCGGGTACCGGGACGCGAGCGGGTCTACGTCGCGGCCGGGCACGCCGGGCACGGCCTGCTCTCGGCGCGGGCCACGGCGAGCGGTCTCGCCGCCGGGCTGCTCGACGACGACTGGGACGCGTTGCCGTACTCGCTGTGCCCCACCGAGGCGGTGGGCGCGTGAAACCGCGGATCGACCACGTGCTCCTCGGCGCCCGCACCGTCGAACCGGTGCGCGAGCTGCTGTGGGACCGCTACGGGTTCGGCCTCACCGACGGCAGCCCCAACCCCGACGGGACCGCGAGCTGGGTGGTGCCCTTCGACACCCCCGAGGTGCAGTACCTGGAGGTGCTGGTGGTCCACGACGAGAAGGCGTTGGCGGACAAGGACTTCGGCAAGCTCTTCCTGGAGCGCACCGCGCAGGGGCCCGCATTGCTGAACTGGGCCGTGCTGGTCGAGGACATCGAGGCGGTCGCCGCCGGGGTGCGGTCGCTGACCGGCGCGGACCCCGACCTCTACGCCGGGGAGTCGGTTCGCGCCGACGGCCAGGTCGTGCCCTGGGCCGAGGCCGCCTTCGCGCTGTCCTGGGAGAGCGGCGTGCTGCCGTTCTTCCTGCGCTACGGCAACGCCGAGGCGAGGGCCGCGCGGGTGCCCGCCGACCTGGCGGCGGCCGGGCACCGGGTGTGCCCCACCGCGATCACCGGTCTGCTCCTGGGTGCCGCGTCCGCGCACGACCACCTGACCGACCGGTGGCCGACGCTGGACGCGTTGCCGGTGCGGCACTCCCCCGCCGGGTCGGGTCCCGGCGAGGGGCCGCTCGCCGTTCAGATCTCCACAGTGGACGGTCCGGTCACCCTGGAGCTGCCGTGATCGATCAACCGCTGCCGGGTCTCGTCGTCGGTCGCCGCGGCCACCGCGGTCCTGGCCAGCGCCAGGGCACCGTGCACCACCGCGCGGTCGGCCGACGGGCCCACGCAGGCCGCGGCGAACTCGGGCTGGTGGTTGACCGCCCCACCCGCGTCGATGGCGATGCTGGGGTGCAGGCTCGGGACCACGCGGCTCACGTTGCCCATGTCCGTGCTCCCGGTCGGCATGGTGCGCTCCACCTCCACCGGGGCCAGGTGCCTGCCCAGGTCCGCGGCCACCGCGCGGTAAGCCGAAACCAGGAACGGGTCGTGCGCCAACTCCGCGTAGGCGGGCTCCGCGACGACCTCGTGGGTGGTGCCGGTGGCCACCGCGGCGCCCTCGAAACAGGCCAGCACCCGGTCCCTGAGCCTGCCGAGCGACTCCATGTCCGGCGCCCGGAGGTTGTACTGCGCGCCGGTGTCGGCCGGGACGACGTTGGGCACCGTGCCCCCGTTGGTGACGATGCCGTGCGCGAGCTGGCCCGGCTCGAAGTGCTGCCTGCCCAGGCCGATCGCCACCTCGGCGACGGTGAGCGCGTCCGCCGCGTTGATCCCGAGGTGCGGGGCCAGCGCGGAGTGCGACTCCCGCCCGGTGAACCGGACCGCGAGGTCCAGCAGGGCGAGCGGGCGCGGCGCGCTGACGTCGTCCGGGGCCGGGTGCACGAGCATGGCCATCGACACCTCGTCGAACACGCCCGCCCGCAGCAGTTGGATCTTGCCGCCGCCCTGTTCCTCCGCCGGGGTCCCGATGACCAGCACGGTGATCCCGAGTGCCGCGGCGACCTCGCGCAGCGCCAGCGCGGCGCCGACCGACGCGGCGGCGATGATGTTGTGCCCGCAGGCGTGGCCGATCCCGGGCAGCGCGTCGTACTCCGCGCAGAGACCGACGGTGAGCGGGCCGTCGCCGAAGCGCGCGGTGAAGGCGGTGTCCAGACCACCGACCCCGGACTCGACCACGAACCCCTGCGCGGCCAGGAGTCCGCTGACCCTGGCCGCCGCGCGGTGTTCCTGGTAGGCGGTTTCCGGCTCGGCGTGGATGGCACGGGACAGCCGGACCACCTCGTCGGTGGCCCGGTCGACGGCGTCGGAGACGCGCGAGGAAACGCTCATGCGACTGACTTCCTTACTCTCGAGGTGACTTTTTCCTACCGGACAACCCATGCGGTGTTCAAGTACGTCCAGCGGGTTCTCCCCCATGACCACAGCACATCCGTTTCCCGGCGAGGTGTTCGATGACCGATGACGCGCTCACCTGGACGGTACCCGCGGGACCCGGCGACCTGCTGGTATCGGTCCAGCCGTGGACCCTGTTGCGCACCACCGGATTCCCGATCTCCCTCATCGAGCCACTGGCCACAGTGGACCGCGCGCTGATCGATCGGGTGCTCGCGGCCCACGACGCGGTGGCGGCGCTGCGCGCGGAGTTCCTTGACGGGATGTGGCCGCGGCTGGCCGACGCCGTGCGCGGTGTCGAGCCGAGGCAGCGCAGCCTGCGGGCGTTGCGCGCGTGCCGAAGACTCGTCCAGGAGAGCGCCGAGATCGACGACACCCGCGCCGAGCTGCTCACCGCGCTCGACTGCCGTGAGTGGACGCTCGCGTGGAACACCGCGGTCGCGGACCTGGCCGGTGCCGGACCGGCCGAGTTCGACTCGGCGCTGTCGGCCGCGTACGAGTACGTCGCCGCGATGGCGTCCGATGACCGCCTGCGGCACGCGGTGTTCGTGTCCAACCCCGGGTTCCACTCCGCGCTGGCCCGGCAGGAGCGGCCCGCCCGGCGCGACCTCGACACGGTGCACCGCTACTTGCGACGCCTGTGCACCAAGTGCGAGACCGTGTCGTTCTTCGGTCCGGTGCTGTTCGCCGACCTGCGTCCCGGGCAACCGGAACCGGTCGCGATCGACCCGCCCGGCCCGGAGCGGGTCGTCGTGGAGGCCAGTGCCTGGCTGGTGGAGGCGCTGGCGGACCGGGACGCCGCGGCGACCGCTCCGGAAGACCAATTGGCCTGGCGCAACCCGATGTTCCGGGCGCTGGACTCGGGGCAGGGCTTGGAGCACGTTAGGGACGGGCGCCGCTTCCGGGTGCGGGCGGAGGCCATGGCGCTGTGGTGCGACAGCGACGGCACACCGGTCGGCGCGCGGGCCCCGCACGCGCGCGCCCTGGGCCCCGCGCTCACGGTGGCACCGTGGCGCCTGCCCGCCACCGAACTGCACGCGCTCACCCGACTCGCCGAGGCCCGCCCCGACGGTCCGGCCGCCGACTTGGCCGCCCACCGCGACAAGTACGCCGCGGCGGGCTGGCCGGAGCGCGTCGCGCACCTGGACGCCGCCCGCGAGCTCGCCACCGAACTGGTGGGCGGCAGCGAACGCCACGCCGGACGGCACTACGCCGACCGGGGGTTGTTCCACGAGGACCGGTCCAGCCCGTACAGCGAGCGGGTCCACCTCGGGGAACCGGTGGTGCGGCGGCTCCGCGACGTCACCGCGGCGGTCTTCCCGCTGGTGTACCTCGCGGCGCTGCTCACCAGGGCGGACGCCCGCGACGTGCTCCGGGCCGAGCTCGACGGCGCCCCCGCGTCCCTGGCGGCGCTCGCGGCGCGCGAGTTGCCGGAGCGGACGCCGAGGCGGGACCGGCTCGCGGACCGGCTCCGCGAACTCGTGGCCGCCGAGGGGCCCGAGCTGACCGGGGCCGCGCTGGCCCGCGCGCTCGCCCCGTTCTGGGCCGACCCGGCCGTGCGGGACTGGGACGCCTGCCTGCCCAGCCCGGACTTCATGCTGGTGGGCGCCGACCCCGCGACCGCGACGTGGGTGCTCGCCGAACTGCACGACGACTGCAGCTCGATCTTCGGCGGCCTGGAACGGCCGCTGCACGGGGACCCGGACGGCCTGTGGGCCGGGTTCACCGAGCGGGTCGGCGCGGCCATCCCCGACGCCGAGTGCGCCACGATCGTCTCGCGGCGGCGCAGCGCCCACGTGACCCCGGAGCTGCCGGGGGCGTCGATCGAGCTCAGCGGCCTGTCCGCGAAGCCCCGGGCCGAGGTGGTCGCGATCGCCGAGGTGGCGGTCCCGGCGGCCGGGGACGCGGTGGAGGTCGACGGGACGCGCAGGCTCCTGTACCCCGGCGACCTGTCCTCCACGCTGCACCGGGCGCTGTCGCGGCCCGCCGTGGTGCCGGTGCCGGTCGACCTGGGCACCCACACCCCGCGGGTCACCGTCGACGGCGTCGTCCTCCAGCGCGCCCGGTGGCGGTTCACGCTGCCCGCGCCCGGCGCGGACCGGTTCGACCGCTGGCGCGCGCTCCAGCTCCTGCGCCGCGACCTCGGTCTGCCGCGCTACGTGTACGTCCGCCACCCCGCCGAGCCCAAGCCGCTGCACCTCGACTTCCACGACCCGCTCTCGGTGCTCGACCTGGCCCGCCTGCCCGCGGTCGAGGTGGTGGCCTCGGAGATGCTGCCGACCCCGGACCAGCTGTGGTGGCGGGTGGACGGGGCGGCGCACTGCGCCGAGCTGCGGACCGGGTTCGTGCTCCGGCGGGCGCCGTCCACGACCCCGACCCCTTCGACCGACCGCGCGGTGCGGGCGGATGACCCGACAAGGAGTGACCAGTGAGCGACACGACGACGCGAGTCGGTGACGCGTACGACAAGTCGGCCGGGAACTACAACGCGGCCATGTTCAACCCGATCGGCCGCAAGGTCGTCGACCTGCTCGACCTGGGTCGGGGCGAGCGGGTGCTCGACATCGGCTGCGGCCGCGGCGCGTGCCTGTTCCCGGCGGCGGACGCGGTCGGTCCCACCGGCCACGTACTCGGCATCGACCTGTCCGCGGAGATGGCCGCCCGCTGCGCCGAGGACGCCGCGGCGAGCCCCTTCCGGGACTGGGTCGAGGTCCGCCAGGGCGACATCCAGCGCCTCGCGCTCGACGAGCCGGTCGACGCGGTCACCGCGGGGATGGTGCTGTTCCTGCTGCCCGACCCGGCGGACGCGCTGCGCCGGATCGCCGCGGTGCTGCGGCCGGGCGGTCGGTTCGCGGCCACCACGTTCCCCACCCAGGACGGCGGGCTCGCCGCGGGCTGGGAGTCCGCGGAGATCATCGCCGACGTGCTCGGCGGCTACCTGCCCGCGGGCGTGGACAACCCGTGGACGCCCGTGCTCGGGGTCGGCGGCCCGCTCGCCGACGCCGAGAGCACGGCCGCCGCGGTGCGCGCGGCGGGCTTCAGCGAGGTCGAGGTCGGCACCGTCGACGCGGTGTCGCACTTCGACTCCGTCGACGCGTACATCACCTGGACCTGGAACATCACCACCCGGATGCTCTGGGACCTGGTGCCCGCGGACCGGCTCGCCGAGGCCACCGCGCAGGCCCGCGAGCGGCTCGCCGTGATCGCGGGCGCGGACGGGGCGGTCGACTTCGTCTGTCCCACCAGGACCATCCACGCCGTCCGCTGACCACCTCGGGGAGCACACCATGCGCGCTGACCTGATCCGCCCGCTGTCGGACCTGCTGGCCGGTCACGCCGCCGAACGCGGGGACCGGGTCGCCTTCGGCGACGCCGCCGGGGAGCTGACCTACCGGGAACTCGACCACCGGACCCGGTGCCTCGCGGCCGACCTGGGCCCGGAGCCGGGGGAACCGATCGCGGTCCTGCTCGGCAACCGGGTGGCCGCGGTCGAGGCGACCCTGGCCACCGTCCTCGCGGGCGGGGTCAGCGTCCCGCTCAACCCGAACTCGGGCGAGTCGGATCTCGCGCACGTGCTCGCCGACAGCGGCGCCACCACGGTCATCACCGACCACGCGCACCGTGCCCGGCTCGACCGGGTGGCCACCGCGGCGCGGGTGGTCGACGTCGACGCGTGGCACCCGTCCGGGGCGGGCGCGGGGCCGTTCGACGAAGAGTCCACTATGGACCGAGCGGCACTGCTGCTCTACACCTCCGGGACGACCGGGAACCCCAAGGGGGTGCGCTACTCGCTGCGGAGTTCGCTGTGGATGGCCGCGGCCTGCCACGCGCCGATCCTCGGGCTGTCCGACCGCGACGTCGTGGTGTGGCCGCTGCCGCTGTTCCACGGGCTCGGGCAGAACCTCGCGGTGTTCGGCGTCGTCGCGGTCGGCGCCACGGCGCGGCTGCTGCCCGGCTTCGGCGTCGACGACGTGCTCACCGCGCTGCGGGACCACCGGGCCACCGTGCTCGCGGGCGTGCCGACCACCTACCACCACCTGCTGGCCGGCGCCGACCGCACCGCCTTCCCCGAGCTGCGCCTCGGGTTCGTCGCGGGCTCGGCCAGCGGCGCGGACCTGGGTGGCCGGTTCGAGGCCGCGTTCGGCGTGCCGCTGGTCGACCAGTACGGCTGCACGGAGGCCGCGGCCATCACCACCAACTGGCCGACCGGCAGGCGGGTTCCCGGGTCGGCGGGTCTGGCGGTCCCCGGCGTCGGCGTCCGGCTGGTCGACCCGGACACCGGCCACGACGTGGCCGCCGGGGTCGAGGGGGAGGTCTGGGTCAGCGGTCCCAACCTCATGCTGGGCTACCACAACCAGCCCGAGGCCACCGCGGAGGTGCTGCGCGACGGCTGGTACCGCACCGGGGACCTCGCCCGCCGGGACGCCAACGGCTTCGTCACGATCACCGGGCGGCTCCGGGAGCTCATCATCCGCGGCGGGGAGAACATCCACCCCGTCGAGGTCGAGCAGGTGCTGCGAGAGTTCCCCGGGGTGGCCGACGCCGCCGTCGCGGGCCGACCGGACCCGGTGCTCGGGGAGGTCCCCGTGGCCTACGTGGTGCCGGAGGAGTCCGGGGTCGACGCCGCGGCGCTGCTGGCCACCTGCCGCGAACGACTGGCCTACCACAAGGTCCCCGTCGCGGTGTACCGCGTCGACGCCATCCCGCGCACCCCGTCCGGCAAGATCACCCGCCACCGCCTCGGCGACCTGCCCGCCACCCTCCTCGCGGACCGCCCCGACGACGCCGGGACGCCCGCGCCGGGGCCCACCGCCGGAACCGTGTCCGGCGACGACCTCGACGCCGTGCTCGACGTGGTCCTCGCCGAGGTCCGCGCGGCCACCGGGGCCACCGGGGTCGACCAGGACCGCCCGTTCGTCGAGCTCGGCCTGGGGTCGATGGCCGCGGTCGCCCTGGCGTCACGGGTGTTCGCCGCCACCGGTGTGCCGCTGCCCGCGACGGCCGTGTTCGACAACCCGACACCCGCCTCGCTCGCGCGGCGGATCGTCGAGCGGGCCACCGGTGCCCCCGCCGCCGGGTCCGGGTCCGGGTCCGGGTCCGGGGGCAGGGGCGGACGGCTCCGGGACCGCGACACCGAGCCCATCGCGATCGTCGGCATGGCCTGCCGCTACCCGGGCGGGGTCGGCTCCCCCGAGGACCTGTGGCGGCTGCTGGTCGACGGCGGCGACGCGATCGGCCCGTTCCCCACCGACCGGGGGTGGGACCTGGCGAACCTGCACCACCCCGACCCCGACCACCCCGGCACCACCTACACCCGCGAGGGCGGGTTCCTCGACGACGCCGCGGGCTTCGACAACGCCTTCTTCGGGATCAGCCCGAAGGAGGCCACCGCGATGGACCCGCAGCAGCGCCTCGCCCTCGAACTGTCCTGGGAGGTGTTCGAGCGCGCCGGGATCGATCCCGGCAGCCTCGCGGGCACCGCGACCGGGGTGTTCCTGGGCGTCAACGGGGGCGACTACCAGCGGCTCGGGCACGGCCTGCCGGAGTACGAGGCGCACCTCGGGTTCGCCACCTCGGCGAGCGTGCTGTCCGGTCGGGTCGCCTACGTGCACGGCCTGCACGGACCGGCGATCACGGTCGACACCGCCTGCTCGGCGTCCCTGGTCGCGATCCACCTGGCCTGCCGGTCCCTGCGCTCCGGCGAGTCGACCCTGGCCGTCGCCGGTGGGGTCACCGTCCAGTCCACCCCGGACGCGGTGGTCACCTTCGCCCGGCAGCGCGGTCTCGCGGCCGATTCCCGGTGCAAGAGCTTCTCCGCCGACGCGGACGGCACCGCGTTCGGCGAGGGCATCGGGGTGCTCCTGCTCCAGCGGCTCGGGGACGCCCGCAGGCAGGGCCGCCCGGTGCTGGCCCTGCTCCGGGGCAGCGCGGTCAACTCCGACGGCGCGTCCAACGGCCTCACCGCGCCGAACGGCCTCGCACAGCAGCAGGTGATCCGCCGGGCCGTCGCCGACGCCGGTCTCACCACGGCGGACATCGACCTGGTCGAGGCGCACGGCACCGGCACCACCCTCGGGGACCCGATCGAGGCGGGGGCGCTGCTGGCCACCTACGGCGCCGACCGGGAGACCCCGGCCTGGCTCGGCGCGGTCAAGTCCAACCTCGGGCACACCCAGGCCGCCGCCGGGGTCGCCGGGGTGATCAAGTGCGTGCTCGCCCTGCGGCACGGCCTCATGCCCCGCACCCTGCACGTCAGCGAACCCACCCGGTACGCGGACTGGTCGTCGGGCGGGCTGGCCCTGCTGACCGAGGCCCGCCCGTGGCCCGCCGCCGACCGGCCCCGCCGCGCGGGGATCTCCGCGTTCGCGATCAGCGGCACCAACGCCCACGTGATCGTGGAGGAGCCCCCGCACCGGCCGCCGACCCCACCGCGGGAGCCCGCCGACCCGCCGGTGGTCCCGGTGCTCGTCTCGGCCAGGAGCCGGGACGCGCTGCGGGGCCAGGCGCGCGGGCTGATCGAGGTCGACGCCCCGCCGCTGGACATCGCCCACTCGCTGGTCACGACCAGGGCCGCCCTGCCGTACCGGGCGGTCGTCGTCGCCGCCGACCGCGACGACCTGCGGCGCGGCCTCACCGACCTCGCCGAGCGCGGTGGCGGCGACCTGGCCGCCGCGGGCCGCCGGGTGGCCTTCGCGTTCACCGGGCAAGGCGCGCAGCGACCGGGCATGGGCGGTGGGCTCTACCGGGCGCACCCGGTGTTCGCCGAGGCGTTCGACGAGGTCGCCGCGCACTTCGCCGCCCCGCTGCCCGAGATCCTGTCCGGCGCGGTGGACCCGGACCTGGTCACCCGCACCGACCACGCCCAGCCCGCGTTGTTCGCCGTCGAGGTGGCCCTGTTCCGGCTGCTCGCGCACTGGGGGGTGCACCCGGACCACCTGGTCGGCCACTCCATCGGCGAACTGGCCGCCGCCCACGTCGCCGGGGTGTTCACCCTCGCGGACGCCGCGACCCTGGTGACCGCGCGGGGACGGCTGCTGGCCAGGCCGACCCGCCCCGGGGCGATGGTCGCCCTGCGCCTGTCCGCGGCCGACGCCGTCGAACTGCTCGTCGGTTACGAGTCCGATGTGGACATCGCGGCGGTCAACGGGCCGACGGCCGTGGTGATCTCCGGGGCCGAGCCCGCGGTCTCGGCGGTGGCCGACCGCGCGCGGGCCGCCGGGGTGAAGGCGACCCGGCTGGCGGTGAGCACCGCGTTCCACTCGCCGCTGGTGGACGAGGTCCTCGCCGAGTTCGCGGAGACCGCGAAGACCATCGCCTACCGGTCACCGGCTGTGCCGATGGTGTCCACGGTCACCGGCACCGCCGACGCGCCGTGGACCGATCCCGACTACTGGGTCCGCCAGATCCGCTCGACCGTCCGGTTCGGACCGGCCGTGGCGGCGCTGCGCGCGGCGGGTGTCGACACCGTCGTCGAACTCGGCCCCGACGCCGCGCTCACCGCCGCGGTCCACGAGACCATGACCGGCGCCGACCACCTCGCGCTGGCGCTGCTGCGCGCGGGGCAACCGGAACCGGAGACGCTGGTCACCGGTCTGGGCAGGCTGCACAACCGGGGAGTTCCCGTTGACTGGTACCGGTTCTTCGCCGGATCCGGTGCCCGGACCGTCGAGCTGCCCACCTACGCCTTCGAGCACCGCCGGTTCTGGATCGACCGCGCCCCCTCCCCGCGACCCGTCGTCGAGCAGGCCCCACCCGAGCCCGAGCGGGACCTGCGCGCGCTCGCCACGGACGAGGAGCGGCTCATCGCCCTGGTCGAGATGATCACCGCGGCGGCGGCCGGGGTGCTCGGGCACCGGGACGCCGCGGCGATCGACCCGGACGCGCCGATCGACGGCCTGGGGTTCGACTCGCTCGCCGCGGTGGAACTGCGCAACGAACTCGTCGCGCGCACCGGTCTCGACCTGCGGGCCACGCTGGTGTTCGAGCACCCCACCTTCGCGGTGCTCGCCGACGACCTGCTCACCCGGCTCGACGCCGAGTCCGCCGACCGCGTCGACTTCGCGGGCGAGGTCTGGCTGGACGACGACATCGTGCCCGCCGCGGAGGTGGTCACCGCGTCCGTCGAACCGCGCGACATCCTGCTCACCGGGGTGACCGGGTTCCTCGGCGCGTACTTGCTGCGCGAGCTGGTGCGCACGACCCGGGCCACCGTGCACTGCCTCGTGCGGGCCGAGGACGCCGCCGCCGGGCTGCGGCGCGTCCAGGAGAACCTGGACTGGTACGGCTTGGGGGCCGAGGTCGACCCGGCGCGCCTGGTCGTGGTCCCCGGGGACCTCGCGGAGCCGCTTCTCGGGCTGTCCCCCGAGGAGTTCGACGCGCTGGCCCGCCGGGTCGATGTCGTCTACCACGCCGCGGCGCACGTCAACGGTCTCTACCCGTACTCGGCGCTCCGGGCGGCCAACGTCAGCGGCACGAGGGAGGTCCTGCGGCTCGCCGCCCGGCACCGCACCGTCCCGGTGCACCACGTCTCGACCACCGGCGTGTTCTCCGCCGTCCGCGACACCGGGCGACCACTGTCCACATCGGACCAGACTGGCCCGCCGGAGGAGCTGTGGTCGGGCTACCGGCAGAGCAAGTGGGTCGCCGAGCAGCTCGTCGGACTGGCCAGGGACCGGGGGCTGCCGGTGTCGGTCCACCGGGTCGACGAGATCTCCGGCGACACCGCCACCGGGGCCTGCCAGCGCCACGACTTCGTCTGGCTGGCGATCAAGGGTCTGCTGCAGGCAGGCGCGGTGCCCTCGGGGTGCAAGGGCCGATTCCACCTCGTGCCGGTCGACCACGTCAGCGCCGCGGTGGTGGCGCTCGCCCACCAGCCGCCCGGCACCTACCACCACGGCAACCGGCAGCACCTGGGGTTCGACGACATGGTGGACTGCCTGCGCCGACTAGGCCACCACCTGACCGAGTTGGACTGGGACTCCTGGGTCGAGCGCGTCGCCGCCGACCGGGACAACGCGATGAACCCCATGCTCGCCGCGTTCGACGCCACCATCCACACCGCGGACAACGCCTACGTCACCGTCGACCTCACCGACACCGAGGCGGCGCTGGCCGACGGCGGCCCGGTGTGCCCCCCGATGACCGAGGAACTCTTCGCCCGCTACGTGGACTGGTTCACCCGGGTCGGCTACTTCCCCGCCCCGGTCCCCCGGGCCGCGGTCGAGCGGGTCCGCGGCGATGTCCACATCAGACCGGCCGTCCCCGGTGACCTCGACCCGCTCGCCCGGATCTGCCTGAACTCGTTCAACGAGGCCAACGCCGCGCTCGGCCTGCCGCCGGAGTGGGACGGGATCGACCAGGCCAAGGCGGTGATCCGGGAACGGCTCACCGCCCCCCGCTGCCGCTCGCTCGTCGCCGTGGACGGCGCGGGCGCGGTGCTCGGCTCGAACTTCGTCCTCCCCGGCGACGAGGTCGCCACCTGGGGCCCGCTCAGCGTCGCCCCGCACGCCCAGGGCCGCGGGGTGGGCAAGCACCTCATGGCCGCCACCTTCGACGCCATCGCCGACACCGGTCGCACCGGCGCGCACGTGGTGCAGACCACCGCGAACCTGGCCGTCTACCGGCTCTACACCTCGATGGGCTGTGTGGCCCGCGACGACTTGGTCGTCCTGCGCGGCCGGGTCACCGACCCCGACGCGGTCGGCGACTTCACGGTGCGCCCCATGCGGCCCGCCGACCTCGCCGCCTGCGCCGAGATCCACCGCACGGTCAACGGGTACGCCAGGGACTCCGAGATCGCCCTCGCCGCCCGAGGCGGCTTCGGCGGCGTCGACCCGCACGTGGTCACCGGCCCCGACGGCGTGGTCGTCGGCTACACCACCGGTCTGACGTTCATGGGCCACCTGACCTGTCTCACCGAGCCCGCAGCGCGCGCCCTCCACTCGGTCCTGAGCGGGTCCATGACCGACACCCCGCTGATCCGCGTCATGGCCCGACTCAACCCCGAGTTGCTCACCTGGGCCCTGACCACGGGCGACGTGACGATCAGCAGGCACGACACGGTCATCTCCCACGGCGACTACCGGCAACCGAGGACCGGTGTCTACTGCCCGGCCCAATCCCACTGAACCGGAGTGAACCCCATGTCCAGGATCATCGTGCTGTCCGGCAGCCCATCACCGGTCTCCCGCACCGCGTCACTCGCGGACCTGGTGGCGGACACCCTCCCGGACGCCGTCCACCTACGCCTGCGCGAACTCCCCGCCGCCCCCCTCCTCTCCGCCGACCGCGGTGACCAGGCGATCACCCGAGCCACCGAGAAGGTGGCCGCGGCCGACGGGGTGGTGCTCGTCACCCCGATCTACAAAGCCTCCTTCTCCGGCCTCCTCAAGATCTTCCTGGACCTCCTCCCCCAGGACGGTTTCGCGGGCAAAACCGTGGCGCCCCTCGCGGTCGGCCGCTCGATCGCACACCTCCTGGCCATCGACTACGGCCTACGCCCCGTCGTGCAGTCCATGTCACCCAAACAGGTCCTCCGCGGCCACTTCCTCCTGGAACAGCACCTGTCCTTCGACTCGACCGGCCGCTTGCGGATCGAGGAGGAGGGCCAGACCCGGGTCACGGAATCCCTCACCGAACTCCTCGACTCCCTCGCCCTCCACGCCACAAGACCGCGAGCCCTGACCGATCTCCCCGGGTGAACGCAGCCCGAAACGCCCGGTCGCATTCCTAGTCAGGACAGCCCGGTTTGCTCCCGACTACGCACCCTCAGAAGCAGCGGTCGGCGGCGGGCGTCCGGGCCCGGGCGTCATGCGCCCAGGCCCGGACGAGGTCGTGCTCAATCGAGCACGGTCAGGTCACTCCGGATCGCTGGACGCCACGGCAGAATCCCCTGATAGGGCAGGACTTCCTGCCCCGGAAGCACCACACCCGCCCAGTCGAGCGACCCACCGTCGTAGCCGGACACCGAGATCCGGCGGCCGATCAACGACG
This sequence comes from Actinokineospora auranticolor, assembly GCF_041897805.1. GTDB lineage: Bacteria > Actinomycetota > Actinomycetes > Mycobacteriales > Pseudonocardiaceae > Actinokineospora > Actinokineospora auranticolor. The sequence goes on along the minus strand of NZ_CP154825.1, from coordinate 3,854,759 downwards.
GATCGCCGCCTGCCGTCACCGTCGCGGTGACGATCGCCGTCGGGCCGCTCGCGTCGAGTTCGGTGACCGTCGCGTCGACCGTGGTTGCCGCGCTGTCGCTGATGGTGATCGTGCCGGTCGCCGCCGACGGCGGTGCTCCAGCGGGTGCGTGCGCGTTCACCGTGATCTTGCGGTCACCCTGGTCGAGGGTGCCCGTGACGTGGCGTTCGGGCAGACCGGCCCGACTGCCGGGAACGCCGCCGCGCGGGCCCGGCACCGGTGTGCGGACGGTGAGCGTGCTCTGCTCGAGCGCGAAGAACGGTACGTGCGCCTGCCCCGGGGCGACCGGCTCGCCCGCGAAGCCCCAGACGAAGCCGACGCGGTCCCCGTCGGGGCGGTCCGCGACGCTCAGCGCGACCGGGGCGCCGATCATCGGCAGGTCAGGGTTGTCCGGGTTGTCCTTCCAGGTGACGACGCCGTTGAGCACGGCGAGCGAGCCTGCCGCCGTCAGCCTGTCGATGGTGCCGCCGAACGCCGCGTGGAGGGTGCCGTCCGGCCGGGTGTGCACCGCCTGCCACCGGCCGTTGGCGCGCCACGGGTTTCCGGGCCGCGGCGTCGCGTGGGCGTCCAGGTCGAGGGTGATCGGGTCACCGGCCCACATCGGGAACCGGTCTCCGGGCAGCAGCCCGCGCCCGGAACCGCTGACGCCGACGGCCGTGGCCGGATCGGCAGCGGCCGCCGTGGTACCGCCCAGCAGCGGCAGGGCGGTGGCGAGCCCGACGGCGAGCGCGCACAGGCGTGATCGAGTGGTCATCGTGAATCTCTCCCCAGGGTCGTCGATGGAGTGGTAACACCGTTATAGGACGCCGGAGTTGAGAGTACGGAACGAAATTCTCAGCTGGCCGATCACACACCTTGGCCGCTCAACCGACGCGCCCATTGCGCCCGTCCGTCCGGGTCGGGGGCATAACAGATCAGGCGGGGTGAAACGTATACCTCCGGAGATTTCCGTTAACTGGCAAAGGTTTCCTGACCAGTCCGGATCGCTAGCATGGGTGGATCGACACTTCGGAGGCGGCATGTACCTCGCCCAGGTTCGCAGGCGCCCGTTACTCCTGATCGGCGCGCTGTTATCCACCGCCACGCTATTCTCCATGAGTGGCAACGCGATCGCCGCTCCCCCCGCCCCGCTCGAACACCAGTGGCAGTACGACCACTGGCCCCAGCAGCAGCCGTGGCAGCAGGCCCGGGACGGTGCGCGGGTCACGGCGCTCGACGGGTTACCCGGGCCGATCGACCCGCAGAACTGGGTCAACCCGGACCACATGACGTGGGAGCGGGACTACCGCGAGATCCCCGGTACGAACTGGGCCGACCCGGCGGTCAAGGGGTCGAAGCGCACGTTCAAGGGGGCGCTGGTCCTGCTGGACTACCGGAACCAGCCGTTCGTCGTGACGCAACCGGCGCATTCGACGGTGTTCGGCAACCCCGGCACCGAGGCGCACGACATCCCCCGCGCCCAGGTCGGGCAGTTCTACCAGGACTTCCTCAACAAGCCGGGCGCGCTCAACCGCGGCCACACGGTGCACGAGTACTGGATGGAGAACTCCGGTGGGCGCTTCGGCGTCGACCTCAAGGCGTTCGGGCCGTACACCGTGCCCGGCAAGGACCACGAGTACGGCATGGAGTTCCAGTCGGGCACGGCCTGCCCCTCCGGCGACCGGTGCACCCGCGATCTGCGCGCCGACGGCCGCGCGGCCTGGGTCGCCGCGGCCGGGTCGCAGGTGCCTGCCGGGTTCGACTTCGTCTACTACCTGTCCGCGGGCCAGGACGAGACCAGCACCTGGCAGGAGTTCGGCCCGATCAAGTTCGCGACCAAGGCGGACGTGCCCAAGGCGTTCGGCTCACCCGACCCGGCACTGCCCAACTGGGCGCGCACCCGCTACGTGGACTGGACGTCGTGGGCGTCGGCCTCGACGCTGTGGCCCAACGCGGTCAGCGGCTCGTCCACGCAGGCGGAGAGTTCGGGGCAGGGCGTGTTCGCGCACGAACTGACCCACATCCTCGGCATCGGCGACAACTACGGCAACCCGTTCGGAACCCCGCAACGCCGGGACTACTCGGGTATTTGGGACATGCTCTCCCGCGGCGCGTTCAACGGCCCGGGTGGCCCGCACTCCCGCTGGGTCGTCCCGGCCACCGCGGGCGCGTCGATGGGATCCCAGCACACGTTGCGCAACAAGCTGAAGCTCGGGTTCCTCGACGAGGCCAACGTCCTGCGCCTGTCCCGGGACGCCCTGGCCAAGTCCGGCGTGGTGATCGCCCAGGTCACCGCGCGCGAGGCGCAGGCGGGCAAGACCGGGCTCTCCGGCATCAACATCGTGCTCGACCGGGGCGACCTGTCCACCAGGTGCGACATCCGCACCAACCCGTACTGCGACGGCGGCGGCTACCAGAACTACACCGTCGAGGTCGTCGACCGGATGGGCTCGGACTCGTTCACCCCGGACTCCGGCGTCCTGCTCGCCAAGACGAAGAACACCGACGAAGCCCCGTTCACCTGGGTGGTCGACGCCAACCCGCAGGACATCGGCATGACCGACTACGTCCTGCCGAACGGCACCAAGGTCCCCATCACCCTCGGCGACTACCGCCAACTCTCCGACGCGCTCTTCCACGCGGGCACCAACTCCGGCAGCCAGTACGAATACGTCGACCAGGCCAACCGCCTGCACTTCTACATCCTCGACATCAAACGCGACGACAAGGGCATCCTGTCCTACACCGTCGCCATCCGCTCACTCAGCGGCGCGGGCCCGCAGAAGCGCGGCGTCCAGGTGCAATCCACATCCGCAAACCCTGCCCCGGACGGCGTCGCGACCTGCGCGTTCCCGTTGTCCAACACCGGCACCGGCGCCAAGCCCGCCGGACAACACCCAGAAGACGTCAGCGCCTACCTCAACGGCGACGTCTACCGCGTCACAGCCAAAACCGACAACTCCGAGTGGACTGTCGCCGTACCCAACGCACTGACCACAGCACAGTTCGGCGAGACCGTGCGGGTTCCAGTGCACGCGAAGCGAAACAGCGGCTCCGGCCAAACGACAGTGACCTTCACCGCCACCTCGGAAAGCAACACCACCGCCACAGCAACCACCACCTGCACCATCAACGGCTAGCGAGATCCGGGGGTGGGCCCTCGTACCCACCCCCGGATCTGCTCGACCGGCGGTCTCAGAGCGTGGAACCGTTCACAATCGGTCGGTGGTGTGACCGGTAGTAGTTCGACCAACTCCGCCTGCGGAACCGGTTAGCTGATGGGTGCGCCGGACACGGGTTTGCCGACCACTGCGGGCGAGCACACCCGCCAACCGAGCGACTTGTAGAGCCCGCGCCCCTGTGGGCTGGCCAGCAGCAAGCCGGTGGTGGCGCCGAGCCCACGGCCCGCCTCGGCGAGCGCGCCCATGATCGTGCTGCCCAGGCCGCGGCGTTGGTGCGCGGGCTCCGTGCTGACCATGTCGACGATCCCGTCGGTTCCGACCACCGCCAGATATCCGCGCGCGGCGATCTCGCCGGAGGCGTGCACCGCCACGGCCGTGGCGACGTCCCGCTCGACCGTGACCTCCACCGCGTACCCCTCCGGCGGCCCCGGGTACGGGTGGACCGCCAGGTCCGCGGACATCAGGGACTCATCGGGCAGCGTGGTGAGCCCGGCCGTGCGCATGATCTGATCGACCTCGTCAGGCCGGGAGGTCATCACCGTCAGCCACACCGGCACATCGGCGCCCACCGCGCGGTCCACCAGCGAGCGCACCGAATCGAGGTCGTCGGGGGTCAGCGAGATCAGTTCGGTCTGCCGGTGCGGCAGCCTGATCTCGACCGACAGCCCACCAGGTAACGGGATCGCGGGGTCGAACCCACGGGAAGCGCCCCAACCGCGCTGCCAGCGCTCGACCAGCTCGGGAAGGGAGGTAGCGATCTCGGTCACCACCCCAGTCAACCAAACGGGCGGCGTCACACGCCAACGACTTCATGCGCGGTCGGCCTCGATGTGGACCTGTGGTGCGCCGGTCCTCGTGAACTGATGACCGCCGCGTCAACTGCACCGCCCAGGCGTTCCGGGTAGTGCTCATGACGTCCGGGCGGTGCGGTTGACATTCCGTTGCCACCTCGACACCACGCCGGTGGCCTACCTGCGCCGCGTCCGACTCGGCTGCGCCCGCCCCAACCTGCGGGCCGCCACACCCGGCCAGGACACCGTCACCCGGATCGCCGCCCGCTGGGGCTACGGCCACCTGGCGTGTTCGCAACCACTGATGCTCGTGGTCGACGATGTCGACTCGTTCGAGTGGTTGACGTGTGTCGGGTTGGCGCACTTGTGGACGCGTCTTGTCGAATGGCTGTGGCAGTGAGGAGTCGTCACGGTCGTGGCGCGGTCCGCTGTGCGATGGAGGTGTGCGGTGAGCCCGATCGATGAACGCGGGTTGCGCGAGCTGATGGTCGAGTCCGATGACCTGCAGTCCGACGCGATGCGCACGGCCGAGCGGGACCTCGATGACTATGTCGAGGCCGTGCTGGAGACCCACTCGGGACGAACCGGCTCACGCGATCCCGGCGGGATGTGGCCCGGTTGGGGCAAGACCGGTCTGGTCGCCGGGTTGGCCGGTGCGGGCACGCTGCTCGCCGCCGGGCCCGCCGCGGCCACCACTGTGGACGTGCAGGCGCTGCAGACCGCGGCGAGTCTGGAGAACCTGGCGGTCTCGACGTACAAGACCGCGTTGACGTTGCCGTTCATCGGTGGCGCGGACGCCAACGCCGTGGTCAAGGCGTTCGCCGAGAAGACGATGGCGCAGCACACCGAGCACGCCGAGGCGTTCAACGGCGCGGTGGCCAAGCTCGGCGGCAAGGCGCAGAACGACCCGAACGCCAAGTACGCCGCGGTCGTGCAGAAGGCGGTTCCGACGATCAAGGGCGCGGGTGACGTGGTCGCGTTGGCGATCAGCCTGGAGGACGTCGCCGCGCAGACCTACGCCAAGAACGTCAGCCAGGTCTCCACCCCCGAGCTGCGCCAGCTCTTCGCCGGCGTCGCCGGCGTGGAGGCGCAGCACAAGGCGATCCTGCTCGCGGTCAAGGCGCTGGTCGACGGCGGCGCGCCGCAGTTGATCGCACTCCCGCCGGACGCCGCCAAGCTCCCCGACGCCGCGGGCAGCGTGGGCTTCCCCGACGCGTACTACCCCACCGACAAGGCTTCGCCCGTCGAGGAAGGAGCGGTCAAGTGAGCACCGACAAGCGCCCCGAGATGCAGATCAGCGAGCGCGAGCTGGCCGCGATGACCCGGGACCTCGACGAGTTGCACGAGTCCACTTTCCCCGGTGTGCGCAAGCTGCTCGACGAGTTCTCCGCCAACCTCGCCCACCTCACCCGCGGTCGCGCAGCGGGCCGCCGCGGTTTCCTGATGGGCGTCGGTGGTGTCAGCGCTCTCGGGCTGGCCGCCTGCTCCAGCAACGACACCGGTTCGTCGAACAAGACCACCACCGCCGCGCCCCCGGCCACGACGGCCGCGGCGACCTACGAGGGTGACCTCAAGGTCGTAGCCTTGGCCGCGGCGCTGGAGAACCTGGCCGTGACCGCCTACACCGGCGCGCTCGACGCGGCGGGCAAGGGCACCCTCGGCACCGTGCCGCCCGCGATCGGTGTCTTCGTGCAGACGGCGATGAAGCAGCACAAGGACCACGCGGGGGCGTGGAACGGGGTCCTCAGCAAGGCGGGCAAACCCACCATCACCGACGCGCCGCTGTCCATCACCGCCGACCAGGTCAAGGCACTCGGCGCGGCGAAGTCGGTGCCGGACGTGGCCAAGCTCGCCCTCGACCTGGAGAACGCCGCCGCGCAGACCTACACCTTCGCCACGGCGAACGTGACCGACGCGGGCGGCATCATGACCGCGGCCACCATCCAGCCGGTGGAGGCCATGCACGCGGCCATCCTGAACTTCGTCCTCGGCCAGTACCCGGTCCCGGACGCCTTCATCGGCGTCGACAAGGCCGTCAAGCCCGACGCGCTCATGCCGAAGTAGACACCGGGATCCCTGGTCTGGGTCGATACACGGTCGTCCGACTGAATACAGGTCCTTTGTGAACAGTCGCACCCAGAGCCTGACCGCCCCCGACGTGTCAACGCACGAAACGCGGCGAGGCGCCGGGATCGCGCCACCTGCCTGCGCCCGGGCTCGCGAAGCGCCGACCGCCTGATCGGTCGCTGGAGTCGTCGGGGCGGACGGCGACACAACACCGGCCCGGACAACACGAGGCGACTCCGACCGATTACACCACGTGGTCGAGGCGGGCAATGTACCCCGACCCGGTTGCCCCCGACTGTGCACCCGACGTCGCAGCACGGGAGCCCTCTTGAGCGATCGCTCAATCGTGCTCTAGTCTCCTGCTCGAGCGTTTGAGCGAACGCTCAATACCTGGGGGTGGGGCGTGGAGCGGACCGCTGTGGTGGTCGGTGGTGGCATCGGCGGGTTGGCCGTGGCGGTGGCGCTGCGGGCTCGTCGGTGGCGGGTTCGGGTGTTGGAGCGCGCGCCCGGGGTCGACGAGGTCGGGGCCGGGATCTCGCTCTGGCCCAACGCCATGCGGGCGTTGCGGGTGATCGGGCTTGACGAGCTGGTGCGGGACGTGGGGGTTGTCGAGTCCGGGGGCGGGGTTCGCGATCGGGACGGTCGGTGGTTGTCGCGGGTGGACAACGCCGAGTTGGTCCGTCGCCACGGGCATCCGTTGGTGGTGTCGCATCGGCGGGATCTGGTGCGGGTTCTGGCGGACGCGCTGCCTGACGGGGTGGTCATGCCGGGGTGTCGGGTCGTCGACGTGCACAACGGTGACCGGCGGGTCGTCGTCGACTACGTGGCGGAGCACCGGGGCGTCGAGGACTCGGTCGAGGCGGACGTGGTGATCGGCGCCGACGGTGTGCGCAGCACGGTGCGTGGGCTGTGCCTGCCGAACGCTCCCGAGCCGCGCTACACCGGTCACACCGCGTGGCGGGTGGTCACCGACCCGCTGGACGAGCCGCTCGAGTCGGCGGCTGTGGTGTGGGGGCGCGGTGCTCGGTTCGGCTACACCGCGCTGCCCGGCAACCGGGTGTACTGCTTCGCCGCGGCGTCCTTCGACGAGCCGCAGGGGGCGGTTGTGGGCAGGCCGCTCGATCGGTTCGCGCGCTGGCCCGACCCGATCCCCCGGTTGCTCGACGCGGCGCCGCCGACGCGCGTGGTGCAGCACGACATCTACGACTTACCGCCGCTGCGCTCGTTCACCCAGGGCCGGATGGCACTGCTCGGCGACGCCGCGCACGCCATGTCCCCCGCTCTGGGCCAGGGCGCCTGCCAGGCGTTGGAGGACGCGGTCGTACTCGCCGACTGCCTCGACCACGACCCGGTCCCGTCCGCGCTGACCCGCTACGACCACCGCAGGCGCCGACGCGCGCAGCTGGTGGCCCGCCGCTCGGCCCGGCTCTCCACGGTGTCGCACTGGTCGGGTCCGTTCGGCGCCCGCACCCGGGACGCCGTCACCAGGGCCCTGCCCGAGTTCGTGACGATGGCCTCGATGGCACGCCTCCTGCGGTGGACCCCATCGCGGACGTGGACCGAGACGTCACAGGTCCCTGATGCCTGACTGGACCTATCACCCGTTGCGCCCGATCGCGGACGCCGTGCTGGGGGTACGGCGATCGCGGCTGGTGGCGCTGCGCGCCCTCGCGGCCGTCGGGCGGTTGCCCGGCGGCCGCGGGGTGGTCGCCCGGGCACTCGGCCACCGGCACCCGCCCGCGCACCTGGCCGGGTCCATCGCGGGAATCCCCATCCGGGTCCGGTTGGGCGCGGTCGTGCCGCCGAGCGTCGCCGTGCCCGCGGTGCGCGCGTTGCCACTGGTCGGCGCCGGGCTGCTCGAGATCGCACCGGTCGGCCCAGGCGACGTGGAGACCGTGCGGGCGGCGGCGCGCGGCCGGCGGGTGCCCGTCATCGTGCGGACGGACGACCCCGAGGTCGCCGCCGCCCTGGTCGACCACGTCGACGGCGTCAAGGCGAGTTGGCCGGTCACCCACACCGCCGACCCGGACACCACCGACGCCGCGACCGCGCTGACGGGGTCGGACGCGATCGTCCTGGCCCGCCCGGAAGTCCTGCTGCACGCCGGACCCGGCTGGTACGGCAGGGTCATCGAAGCCGCCACCCCGACCTCTCCCCCGTCGACCACCATCGGCCGCAACCCGCTGCGGTGGCCGCCGTGGTGGTGGGGCGCGCTGGTCGGGCTGGGCATGGTCGTCGCGGGCCTCGGCGCCGCCGCGATCACGCTGGGCCCGGTGCTGCTCTGGTACGACCGCGACCTGCTCGGCACCGACCTCGCCGGGCTGCACGCGGTCAACCACCACCTCGTCGGCTTCCTCCAGCACGACCGGATCACCATGGCGGGCACCATGGTCACGATCGGCGTCCTCTACACCGCCCTCGCCCTCGGCGGCCTGCGCCGCGGCCACCCGTGGGCGCGCGATGCGTACGCGGTCTCCGGCTGGATCGGGTTCAGCACGCTGGTCTACTTCATCGGTCTCGGTTTCGTCGAGCCGCTGCACACCGCGGTCGCGGTCGTGCTGTTCCCGATGTTCCTGGCCGCCACGCTGCCCCGCACCGACCCTCCACAGTGGACAACTCCGCCGACCGCGCGGGAACGGGAGCGGCGGTGGGCGCTGGTCGGGCAGTTGCTGCTGGTGGTGACCGGCATCGGGTTGTTCATCGGCGGCGCGGTGGTGTCGCTGGTCGGGCTGTCCGATGTGTTCGTCGCCAGCGACCTCACCTACCTCGGCGTCGACGCGGGCACCCTGTCCGACCGGCTGGTGGCGTTCGTCGCCCACGACCGGGCCGGGTTCGGCGGCGCGTTGCTGTCCGCGGCCGTGGCGATCACGCTGCTGTCGGCCTGGGGGTGGCGGCCGGGCGCGGTCTGGGTGTGGTGGTCGCTCGCCGTCGCCGCGGCGACCGGGTTCCTGCCCGCGGTGCTGGTGCACAGCGGCATCCACTACACCGACTTCTGGCACCTGGCCCCGGTCTACGCCGGGATCGGGTTCACCGCCCTGGGCTTGGCGCTGTCCTACCCGTACCTGTGCGCGCGTGGCACTACGGTGGTGGCATGTCGGACACCAGGCAACGCCTGATCGATGGCGCGGTGGCGACCATCCGCGACCACGGCATCACGGGCGCCTCGGCCCGCGCCATCGCGGCGGCGGCCGGGGTGAACCAGTCGTTGATCTTCTACCACTTCGGCAGCGTGCACCAGCTGCTGCGGGAGACGTGCATGGTGGCGACCCGGTCGCGGGTCGCGCTGTTCGCCGAGCGCCTCGACAGCGTCACCGACCTGCGCGAGCTGCTGGCCCTGGGCCGCGACCTGCACACCGCCGAGCGCGACGCGGGCAACGTCACCATCCTGGCGCAGCTGCTCGCGGGCGCCCAGGCCGACGCGGAGCTGGCCGAGTCGACCGCGGCGGCGCTGCTGCTGTGGATCACCCCGGTCGAGCGGGCGCTGGAGCGGCTGCTGGCCGACTCGCCCGTGGCCGAGGTGCTGGACACGGCCGGTCTGGCGCGGGCCGTGTGCGCGGGGTTCGTCGGGTTGGAGCTGTTCGAGGGGGTGGACGCGGCGGGCGCCGAGGCCGCGCTCGACGCGCTGGACCGGATGGCGGTGCTGCTGGAGGTCATGGACGACCTCGGCCCCGTCGCCCGCCGCGCCCTGCGGTCCAAGGTGCGCAAGACCGCGGAGCGGAACCGTTAGTCCTTCGGCAGCAGCACCGCGAGCACGACCGGCACGACCAGCAGGGCGACCATGCACCAGAACGCCGTGGCGAAGCCCGCCGCGGAGTCCCCGGACAGGGTCAGGGCAACCGCCGCCCCGGCTCCGCCGAGCGCGCCGCCGAGCCGCATGGTGACCGCGCTGATGGTGGCGATGCGCGGGACCTGCGCGGGGTCGGGCAGGCTCCGGTAGATCGCCGCGGACAACGGGATGGTGACCGAGGTGAGGCCGATTCCGCGCAGCACCAACGCGATCACCAGCACCGTGTCGTCCGGGTCCCGCGCCGCCGCGGTGAACGGCAGCGTGCCCAGCAGCGTGAGCGCCAGGCCGCCCAGCATCACCGGGCGGGCGCCGAACCGGTCGGCCAGCGAGCCGACGACGAATCCCGCGATGCCGATGCCGACACCCTGCGGCGCGAGCAGGGCACCGGCGGCGGTCGCGCTGAGCAGCAGCGGGACCTGCCCGTAGAACAGCCACCGCCAACCGGACGTGTCCACCACCGCGCCCGCCACGACCGGCGCGAACACCGGTGCGAGCGAGGACGGGGTGGCGAGCACGCCGAACGCCCGGCCCGCCCGCCGCGGCCCGGCGGCGCGGGTCAGCACGACCACCGCCACCATGCCGATCACCCCGCCCGCCAGGCCCTGGAGCACGCGGAAGGCGATGAGGCTGCCCGGCGACCAGGCCAGCCCGCACAGCACCGACGCGACCAGGAAACCGCCGAGGCCGGCCAGCCAGGCGGTGCGCGCGCCGATCCGGGCCTGCAACCAGCCCGACGCGGGCACGGCGGCGCAGTTCGCGAGCAGGTAGCCGCCGGTGCCCCACTGGAGGGTGCCGGTGTCGGCGCGCAGCTCCGCGCCGATGCTCCCGATCGCGACGACGGTCAGGGTGGAGTCGGCGACCGAGACGAGCACGCCGAGCACCACCGCGAGCCCGACCCGCAGCAGCGCCGCGTCCATCCGGACCTTCGGCTCGTCGACCGCTTGCGTTCGCTGAGTCATGTCCGCGGGTTCCTCAGTCGACGGTGAGCACGATCTTGCCGCGCCCGTGCCCGGTCTCGCTGCCGCGGTGCGCGTCGGCGGCGCGGTCCAGCGGGTACGAGTGTCTGATGTGGACCTTTATGCGCCCTTGCTCCCACAGCGCGCACAGCTCGGTCAGGCGCGCGGCCGAACGGCCCGGCTCGACGAGCGGGACGCCGAGTTCGGTGGCGGCGTCGTCGTCGACCATGGTCCGGATGCGGCGGCGGTCGGCGACCAGCGCGACCGCGGCCCGCAACCCGTCGACGCCGTGCAGGTCGACCGCCGCGTCCACCCGGTCGCTGATCGCCCGGACCCGGTCGACCATGCCCGGGCCGTAGGCGACCGGGACGGCACCGAGCGCGCGGAGGTGGTCCTGGTTGGCCGGGCTCGCGCTGCCGATGACGGTCGACGCACCCCACGCCCTGGCCAACTGGACCGTGAAGGTGCCCAACGCGCCCGCCGCCGCGTTGACGAAGACGGTGTCGCCCTCGTGGATGCCCGCGCCGGACAGGCACTGGTAGGCGCCCTGGGCGTTGGCCGGGAAGCCGCCCGCGACCTCCCAGGGCATCGCGGGCGGTTTTGCCACCATCTGCGTCTCGGGGACCACGACGTACTCGGCGTAGCAACCGAGAGTGGTGAATCCCAGTACCTCCGCACCCGGCTGGAAGGCGGAGGCACCGGGGCCGTGCGCGTCGACCACGCCCGCGAACTCGTTGCCGACCACCACCGGCGGCACCAACCGGATCGACGGCGGCGCCCACCCGGCGCGAACCCGCGTGTCGAAAGGCTGCACGCCCGCCGCGCGCACCCGGACCCGCACCTGCCCCGGACCGGGCTCGGGTATGGGCAGGTCCACCGCTTCCAAGGCCTCCGGACCGCCGAAGGTCCGCACCGCCATCGCCCGCATGGGCTCCCCCAGGTCTCTACTCTGTGGACGCATCTGTTAACCGGGAACGCCGGTAACGACCGGCTGATCTCCCGGTGAAGTCTCGGATATCGACTTAGCTGGAGGTCAAGTACGGCTGGGACACTTCCGCCGGGGAACGTCCGACAGGTAACATCGGTTGTCCTCTCCGCTTCCCCTTTTGTCCCGGTGGTGCGCATGGACACATCCCCCGTTCCCCTTGCCCCAGGCGCGGTCCCGCTGCTCGGCCACGCGCCGCGGCTGGCCCGCGAACCGCTGGCGTTCCTCGCCCGGCTCGCCGCGCGGCCCGACCGTCTGGTCCGGATCAAGCTCGGCCCCGCGGCCGCGGTGCTGGTGTGCGACCCGGACCTGGCCGACGAGGTGTTCCGCGAGGACCGCTTGTACGACAAGGGCGGCGTGTTCATCGAGCGCGCCCGCGACGTGGTCGGCGACAGCCTCAGCAACTGCCCGCACCACCTGCACCGCAGGCAGCGGCGGCTGGCGCAGCCCTCGTTCAGCCCGGTCCGGTTGCGCGGGTACGCCGCCATGATGGCCACGCAGATCGACGGGGTCGTCGACGCGTGGCGCGACGGGGAGTCGATCGACGTCAACGAGCAGATGTCGCGGCTGACGCTCAACGTCCTCACCGCCACCCTGTTCTCCGACTCGCTGCCGGAGCACGCGGTGCGCGCGGCGTACGACGACGTGGAGGCGATCGTCGCCGGTGTCCTGCGCCGCATGGCCATGCCCACCGCGCTCACCCGGCTGCCGCTGCCCGCGAACCGCCGCTTCGACCGCGCGGTGACCCGCCTGCGGCGCACGGTCGAGGACCTGCTGGCCGAACGCCGCGCCACCGGCACCGACCGCGGCGACTTCCTGTCCGCGCTGCTGGCCGCCCGCGACCCCGACACCGGCGACGCCCTGTCCGACGCCGAGATCGCCGACCAGGTGCTCGCGTTCCTGCTCGCGGGCACCGAGACCACCGCGAGCGTGCTGTCGTGGGCACACGCCCTGATCGCCACGCACCCGACCGTCGCCCGGCGGTTGCGGGCCGAGGTCGACTCCGTCCTGTCCGGACGCCCCGCCACCCAGGACGACATCCCGAACCTCGGGTACACCGGCCAGGTGATCCAGGAAACCCTGCGGTTACGCGCCCCGGCCTGGCTGCTGACCCGGGAACTCACCGCCGACACGACCCTGGGCGGCCACCACCTGAAGGCGGGCACGACAGTCGCCTACAGCCCCTTCGTCATCCACCACCGCCCAGACCTCTACCCCGACCCCGAACGCTTCGACCCGCATCGCTGGTCCCCCGACCGCACCCCACCGCCGCGCACGGCGTTCATCCCGTTCGCCGCGGGTGCCCGCCGCTGCATCGGCGACCGGTTCGCCCTCATCGAGGCGGCGCTCGCCCTGGCCACGATCACCGCCCGCTGGGACCTGGAGTTACCGGAAGGCAGCCGCGTCCGACCGGCGGCAGCGATAGTTCTGCGTCCCAAAGACCTCCACATGCGCACCGTCCGCCGAACCCCACCCGCGAGCGTGGCCCCCGCACCCGAGCACGACACCGGCCGACCGCACTCGGGGTCGCCCTGACGCCTATCGCGAACAACGCGGTTCGTGCAGGCCATGTCGGCGCCGACGGCAATCACCCTCGCCTTCCGCGACCAGTCCGACCACTATGGACACTCGGTGGCGGCACGCGGACGACCCGAAGTCCTGACCGGGACGGGACCTTCGGGGTACCGGAACCAGGCTCTACGGCGGCAGCGCCGCGCCTGCGCGTCGGCCTACGTTCGGATCACCGCGAACGGAACCGACCGGAGGACGCCATGCGGCACAGGACGATCGAGAACGTGATGACCCGGGACGTCGCCGTGGTCCCGCCCGACACCGGGTTCGCCGACCTGGTCCGACTCATGGCCGACCGGGCGGTGAGCGGCCTGCCGGTCGTGGACCACCACGGGCACGTGCTCGGCGTGGTGTCCGAGGCCGACCTGCTGGCCAAGGAGAGCGTGCGGGAACGGCCGCACGCCGTGCCCGCCCTGCTGCGCCGCCACGCCGAGCGCGTGCGGGCTCGCGGCACGACCGCAGGCGAGTTGATGACCAGCCCGGCGGTGACCGTGCGCGCCGACGCGACCGTTCCCCACGCGGCCCGGCTGATGGCCGACCACCGGGTCAAGCGCCTGCCGGTGGTGGACGAGGACGGCGGGTTGGTCGGCGTGGTGAGCCGGACGGACCTGTTGTCGGTGTTCCGCCGCGCCGATGACGACATCGCCGAGGAGATCGCCCAGGACGTCTTCCGCGGCGCCCTCGGCATCGCCTGCGACACGGTGGTCATCCGGGTCGCGGGTGGCGTGGTCACCTTCGAGGGTCAGGTGGAGCGGCGCGGCTGGGTCGACGTCATCACCGAGTTGACCCGCCGCGTGGACGGGGTCGTGGACGTGCGCTCGAGCCTGACCTACGCCTGGGATGACACCGGCGTCACCATCCCCGAGGGCATGGTCGTCGACATCACCCGCGAACCCCGCCCCTAGCTCAGAACGCGTTGATCTGCCGGGGTGCGCGTTCGGCGCGGCTGAAGGCCCGCAGGACGGCGGGGGCGCCGTGGCGGCGGACCGACAGGCCGGTCAGCAGGTCGAGGGTCAGCCGGAGGCCGCCGTCGGGGAAGTCCGGGGTCGGGACGTCGACGCTGACGGCGAGGTCGTCGCCGTGCACGACCAGCTCCATGATCCGGGTGATCAGGAAATCGCCCAGGGTCAGGGACCAGGTCGGCCAGAACGGGGCCTGCACGGGCCGGGTGAGGTCGGTCCCGGGCAGGGTGCGCGCCAGTTCGTCGACGGTCGCGTCGTAGCGGGCGAACAGTTCGGCGGGACCGTCCGCGGCGATCCGCTCGCTGCCGTCGCGGATGCCGGTGTTGATCTCCGAGTCGACCGGCGCGTCGACCCACAGCGACCGCGAGTAGTGGTCCAGCAGCGGGATGGTCTCGGCGACCGGGCGGTCGGCGGCGAGCAGGGCGGGCACCAGCAGGACCTGGTTGGCCACGTGCCCGCACAGGCCCGAGACGCCGAACTCGGGCAGCGCGCTGGGCCGGTCCCAGGCGGCGGCCACGGCCGGGTCGCGCAGCAGGGTGCCCGCGACGCGGGCGGTGGCGATCAGGTCCTCGGCGATGTCAGTCAACGGGTGCCCCCAACGTCGTAGTTCGGTTGATGACGATCATGCCCGACACCGGCGTCATTCCTCGATCGCCCCGCCGACGGACCGCAGGTGCTCGCGGAAGGTGACCGCCGGGTCGGCGGCGCGGCGGGTCAGGTAGTCGGCGAACCGGACCTGGGCGCGCAGCGGCGTCCGGGCGCGGATGCGGTCGGCCTGGGCGCGTTCGGTGTCGCGGATGCGCTCGGCGCGGCCGAGGACGTCGTCGACCCGGTCGGCGGGGACGAACACGACGCCGTCCTCGTCCCCGAACACGGCGTCACGCGCGGTGACCGTCCAGGGGCCGACGGTCGCCGACAGCAACGCGTCCGGGGACCGGGTCTCCGGGCGCAACGGGCCGGTCGGGATCGCACCGAGGCTGAACACCGGCAGGTCGATCGCGGCGATGTCGGCGGTGTCGCGGTGCAGCCCCCACACCAGCACCCCGCCGAGCCCGGCCTCCCATGCCTCCAGCACGACCAGGTCCCCGACGCAGGCGTGGTCGAGCCGTCCGCCGTTGTCCACGACCAGCACGTCCCCCGGTTCGGCCGCGTCGATGGCCTCCAGGAACACGTCGACGCTCCCGGCGTGCCGCGCGGGCAACACCCGGCCAGCGACCCGACCACCTGGGACAACGGTGCGCAGCGACACGCAACGGACCTCGATGCAGAGCCGCACGCACGCATCGGTGAGGTGCGCTGTGGTGAGCTTCGCAAACCTCTCGTTCACCTGGCATCGCCTGCGAGCGGGTGACCGACGGTGACATCGACGTGGTCGGGCACCTCGTCGTGCTCATCACCCACCGACAACGTCCCGGACGGCTCGACCACCAGCACCGATGCCCCCGCCGGCGACGACGGCTTGTGGAACACCCCGCGCGGGACGACGAACAGCGACCCCCGGTCCAGCACGACCTCCCGCTCCCCCGCCTCCTCCCGCAGCGCGATCCGCAACTGCCCGTCGAGCACCAGGAAGAACTCGTCGGTGTCGTTGTGCACGTGCCAGACGTGCTCGCCCTTGGTCTTGGCCACGCGCACGTCGTAGTCGTTGACGGTGGCCACGACGCGCGGGCTCCAGATCCGCTCGAAGCTCGCGAGCGCGGCGGAGAGGTCGATCGGTTGGGTCATGCTTCCCATGCTCCCGGTGCGCCGCCCCCGCCACGAGTGCTAGGAATCGCACATGTCGCAAGAATCCTCGCACCGGGTCGCCCTGCTCGTCGACGACGGCGCCAACCCCTTCGACGCCGGGGTGGCGGTGGAGCTGTTCGGGTTGCGGCGCCCCGAACTGGGGGTGCCCTGGTACGACTTCGTCGTGTGCACCGACACGCCGAGTGTCCGGATGCACCTGGGCGTGTTCACCCTGTCGTCCCCGCACCGGCTCGCCGCGGCCGACACCGCGGACACCGTGATCGTGCAGAACGGACCCGACGCGACCCGGCCGCCGTCGCCCGCGATCCTGGCGGCGGTGCGGCGCGCGGCCGAGCGCGGCGCCCGGCTGGTCAGCTTCTGCGCGGGCGCGTTCACCCTGGCCGAGGCGGGGGTGCTGGACGGGCGGCGGGCGACCACGCACTGGCGGTGGGCGGCCGAGTTCGCGCGCCGGTACCCGCGGGTGCGGCTGGAGCCGGACGTGCTGTTCGTCGACGACAGCGGCACGGGCGACCGCGGCCCGGTGCTCTCGGCGGCGGGTAGTGCGGCGGCGCTGGACCTGGGCCTGTACCTGATCCAGCGCGACCACGGCGCGGAGATCGCCAACGCGGTCAGCAGGCGGCTGGTGTTCGCGGGCAGGCGGGAGGGCACGCAGCGGCAGTTCGTCGAGCGGCCGCTGCCCGCGGTGGTCGACACCTCGCTGGCCCCGTTGCTGGCCTGGGCCCGCGACCACCTCGACCGCCCGCTGACGGTGGCCGACCTGGCCCGGCGCGCGGCGACCAGCCCGGCGACGCTGCACCGGCGGTTCCGCGCCGAGCTCGGCACGACCCCGCTGGCCTGGCTGACCGCCGAGCGCGTCACGGTGGCGTGCAGGCTGATCGAGCGCGGCGAGCGCGGGCTCGACCGGGTCGCGGCGGCGAGCGGGTTGGGCTCCGAGGCGAACCTGCGGGCCCAGTTGCGCCGCCACACCGGATTGACCCCGTCGGCCTACCGCGAGCGGTTCGGTGCGCTGTCTACAAAGGATTCTCCGGTGCCGGTCGACGGCCACCGAGTCCGATGAGGACGAACGCGGCGGAGACCAGTACGAGGTTCTTGAGCACGAACTCGCCGGTCGCGCTCAGCAGCAGGACGTTCCCGTCCCGCAACGCCATGCCGGGCGCCTCGAAGAACACCAGGAACGTCCCGATGAGGTGGACGGCCGCGGCGGCCGGGGCCAGCCGCCGCGGTCGCCCGAGCACCAGCGCGACGCCGAGCACGATCTCGACCCAGCCCAGGCCCGCCACGAGCCACGGACCGCGCACCCACGGAACACTGGCCTCGACCAGGTCGGCGACCGGCGACTGCCCGATCACCTTGAGCAGCCCGAACCAGACGTAGACCAACCCGAGGGAGAACCGCAGGGCGGGGATGGCGACGCGACCCAGCACCCGCTCGGCGTTGTCCAGCACCCCGGCGACCCCGCCCCCACCCGCGGCCCTCGTCGACAGCTCCCGCAGCCCCATGACCCACCACCCGTTTCCACCCACGACGTTCCGACCAGCGTAAGCCAGCCAAGATCGTTGGTCTAGACCATTGTTTCCCTTGATGGGTAAGCGGTTAGACCACGGTGGACGTTGCGAGACTTACCAACACCTTGTCGGGCAACAAAACTGGGAATGGGTCGTTGGTGCTCGATCGGACAAATCGCCGCGCGTCCGACCGGGCCGCCGTGCTGCTTCGCTTACGCGCCAGCAGATTCCGCCACGAGCGCACCACGCAGGAGCGGCAGCAGTCGATCCCAGTGCCTGCGCAGCGCGTCGGGGTTGAACGCGGCGGTGTCGGACATGGTGAAGCCGTGCACGGTGTCGGGGTAGACCTCGGTGGTGTGCTGGACCCCGGCGTCGTCGAAGGCCCCGGTGAGCACACCGATGGCCTCGGGCGTCATGTCGTTGACCGCGAGCCCGAGGTGGACCCGGGCGGCGATGGTCGGGACGAGGAGGTGCGGGCTGTCGGGTTTGTCGGTGACCAGCCCGGCGGGGTGGAACCCGGCGGCCGAGGCCACCCGATCCGGGTGCGCGGCGGCGGTGCGCAGCGCGAGGGCGGCCCCCATGCAGTACCCGATCGCGGCGGCGGGTCCCGGCTTGACCTCGGCCTGCTCGGCGAGGAAACGCAGGTACGCGTCCGCGTCCCGGAGGGCGCGTTCGGTGGTGTGCGCCTCGATGAGCGGCATGAGCCTGGCGATGAGGGCGGGCCGCGAGTCCTGGTCGATGCGTTCGGGCAGCTCGACGACCGGCGCCGGGCCGTGGCGGTAGAAGAGGTTGGGGACGAGGACGTAGTAGCCGTGCCCGGCCAGTTCGCGCGCCTTGTCCTCCAGCTCGGCCCGTAGGCCGAAGGCATCGGGGTAGAGCAACACCGCTGGGTGCGGGCCACCGTCGGGGAACGCGGCGAACGCGTCGGCCTCGCCGTCGGGGGTGGGGATGAGGAGGGTCTTCGTGGGCATTGCGGTCTCCTTGTCGAGGTCGATGAGCTTGCGATCAACCCGAAAGGAGGCGGTGCCCGCGCGGCGCTCAGTGGAGCACCGGGTCACCAATCCGTGTGTGGC
Organism: Actinokineospora auranticolor; assembly: GCF_041897805.1. GTDB lineage: Bacteria > Actinomycetota > Actinomycetes > Mycobacteriales > Pseudonocardiaceae > Actinokineospora > Actinokineospora auranticolor. Next base: position 3,836,115 of record NZ_CP154825.1, on the reverse strand, counting down.
CAGACGCCGTCCCGGTAGACATCACCACCAGCCTAGCGCGTCTCCGCTCCCGAGTGGATCGCCAGGCGCCGACCTGCGGGCTTGGGCCGGTGTCACCCGCATCGGGGGCTGAGGTTGTCACTCGCTCGCGCCCCAGGTTGTCCACATGCCCGCTGTTCGTCCACAGCGCCGATTCGCCGCCTTCCAGCGCTCTGAACTGCGACGATAGGATCACTCAGGGGCCTGCCCGCAGGTGGGAGGGGTCGTGTGTTCGGGGCCTGGGGGGATCTTGAAAAGCGCCAGTCGGGGCGCTTGCGCGTCGCGGGTCGCCAGGGCCGCGCAACAGCGGCGCGAGGCGTGTGCGGGAGCGAGTCGCGGCAGGCCAGGTCGGTGGTGGCACCATCGAGGGGTTGTCCGGCGCCGTGGGTTCCGGCTCACGCGGCAGTTCGGTTCCGAGCCACCGACCACGGTGCGAATTGCCGACTGCGGCGCCCGGCCCGTACCTCACCCCGGCTGAGGGCTTCGAGTGGACCTGACCGCGGGCTTTCGCGCTACAGCGCGGCAAGGGCGTGAAGCACGCGTCGGTGACGACAAGCGACCTCTTGCCCTGGTTGTGGTGCTGGGCCGCTGTCGTGGGCAGCCTCGCCTCGGGCGAGGCGATCAGCGGCCGTGTGAGACCGGTTGATCGAGGTCGGCCGAGTCAGTCGGGGCGGCGGAGTTGGAAGCCGACGATGCAGGTGTCGTCGTCGGTGTCGGAGTTGCTGTGGGTCAGCAGGCGGTCCAGGCGTTGGTCCAGGGTGGTGGCTTCGCGGGACGCGGTGGCCAGCAGGCGTTCCAGGGATTCCTCCACGGTGCGGTCCTTGCGTTCGATGAGACCGTCGGTGAAGAGGAGGAAGACGTCTCCCTCCGCGACCGTCAGGGCGCCTTCCTCGTAATCCGGGTCCGCCAGCCCGCCGAGTAGGGGGCCGCGGATCAGCGGCAGGGTGCGTGCCCCCGCTTCGGTGATGAGCACCGGTGGTAGGTGTCCGGCTCGCGCCCACCGCAGGGTGCGGTCGCGGGGGTCGTACAGGGCACACACGGCGGTGGCGGTGACGCGGTCGGTGAGGTGCCGGGTGACGAGGTTGAGCCAGGTCAGCAGCTGCGCCGGGCCCGCCCCCGTCGCCGTGAGGCCGCGCAGGGCGTTGCGCAGGACGACCATGCTGGTGGCGGACTCGATGCCGTGTCCGGCGATGTCGCCGACGCACAACAGGATCTGCCCCGACGGCAGGACCACCGCGTCGTACCAGTCGCCGCCGACGAGGTGTTCCTTTTCCGCCGGTCGGTAGCGCACGGCGACGTCGAGTTGGGGGGCGCGCAGCGTGTTCTGGGCAGGCGGCATGATCGCGTGCTGCAGCAGCAACGTCAGCCGGTTGCGTTCCGCCGACTGCTGCTCGCTGTGCTCCAGTTGCTCCCGCGTGGCCGTCAACGCGACCTCGGTCCAGTGCTGCGCCGAGATGTCCTGGTACGCCCCGCGCACCACGGACGCCGCCTCGGGCACCGGTTCGGCGATCACCCGGATGTGCCGGGCGACCCCGTCGGAGCGCAGCAGCCGGAACGCCGTGGACGCGGGGCGGCGGTGGTGCAGCAGGGTGCGCAGGAACCGGCCGATGGCCACGGCGTCGTCGGGGTGGGCGTGCCGGGCGAGCTGTTCGATCGGCACCGGGTCGGCCGTGGCCGACAGCCCGTAGAGCGCGAACAGCTCGCTGTTCCACGCGATCTCCCCGGTGGTCAGGTTCTCCTCGAACCCGCCGATCCGCCCCAGCCGCTGCGCGTGGCGCAGCAGGTTCGCCAGCTTCGCCGCCTCGTCCTCGATGTGCCACACCAGCAGCACCGCGCCGCCGTGCCTGCTGATCCCGACCCCGGCCGCCGCGGTCAGCGGCACCTGCCCGACCAGCGCGGTCAGGTCGAGCCGCTCGGCGCGGAACGGCTCACCGGTCGCCCAGACCCGCTCGACCCGCTCGAACAGCCCGCCGCGCTCGGCGACCAGCGGGTACGCCTCCAGCAGGAACCCGCCGACGACCTCGCCGCGCAGCCGCCCGCCCAGGTCGTGGAACCGGGGGTTGGCGTGCTCGATGCGGAAGTCGACCAGCGCGCCCGTCGCGTCGAGGTGCGGCCGCAGCACCAGGGTCGGGTCGCGCAGGCTGTCGGCGAGGTCGACCAACTCCCCCACCGAGTCGTCCGGTTCCAGCACCAGCCCCGAGTTCGGGGTGTCGAGGGTGTGCGCGCACAGCTCGGCCAACGCCTCGATCTGCCGCCACAGCTGCTGGTTCGGCGCTTCGGCCCGACCGGGCCAGCAGATCTCCAGCACGCCGAGGATCCGCCCGCCGGTCCCCGCGGGCACCGCCGCCCGGCTGCCGTCCGGCGCCCCGCGCTGCCCGATGCTCGGGATCCCGGCCTCCGCCAACGACTCGATCCACACCGGACCCCGCTGGGTCAGCGCCTGCCGCGCGGGGACGGCCACCCCGGGCGGCACGTACCGCCACCGCCGGTCCTCGTCGGCGGCGAACCCCGCGCACCCGGCCAGGGTCAGCGACGAGTCCGGGCCAGCCAGCCACACCGCGACACCGACCGCGCCCAGCGGCGCCAGCGCGTGCTCCATCAGCGACCGGGCCACCGACTGGGTGTCGGTAGCGGAGAGCACGCCGCTTTCCGCGGTGCGCAGCCGAACGGTGACCGGTGTGCTCTCCGGCGAGTCCGGCGGTTCGGCCATGACGTGGTCGAGGAACCGGCGCCCGGCCTCGGAGAGCGTGTCCCGGGAGGCCTGGTCGACGATGTCGGCCGCGAGTTCCAGCTGCGGCCGCCCGGCCTGCTGGGCCAACGCCGCCAGTTGCGCCGCGGCGGCCGAGGGCCCGCAGCGCAGCCGTTCCACCAGGACGCCCCGGGCGAGTTCGATCAACGCGCGCCCGTCGGCGGCGGCGTGCGCCTCCCGCACCCGGGCCCGCAGCCGGTCGACGGTGGCGGCGAGCCTGCCGGTGGTGTCGGCCCGGACCCCTTCGGTGGTGTCCATCCCGCTGTCTCCCCGGGTCACCCGTTGAGCCACCGGCGGACCCGGGCCATGAGGTCGTCGGCGTCGAGCGGTTTGGTGACGTAGTCGTTGGCGCCGGACGCCAGGCTCTTCTCGCGGTCGCCGGGCATCGCCTTGGCGGTGACGGCGATGATCGGGAGGGTGGCGTGCGCGGGCATGGCCCGGATGGCGGCGGTGGCGACGTAACCGTCCATCTCGGGCATCATGACGTCCATCAGGATCAGGTCGACGTCGGCGTGGTCGACGAGCATCTCGATGCCGCGCCTGCCGTTCTCCGCGTGCAGCACGCGCAGCCCGTGCAGCTCCAGGATGCTGGTGAGGGCGAAGACGTTGCGGGCGTCGTCGTCGACCACGAGGACCTTGCCGTCGAGCCGGTCGTCGATCTCCGCGGCGGGCGCGCCCGCCGCACCGGTGCGCACCTGCGGTGGCACGTCCGCGGTCAGGTGCAGGGCGATCCGCTCGCGCAGTTCGTCCAAACTGGACAGCAGTTCGACGCGGTGGGTCTCGCCGCGGCCGCGCAGGACGGCCTCGTGGTCGGGGTCGAGGCGGCGGTTGTTGTAGGCGAGGACGGGCACGGCGCGCAGTCCGGCGTCGCCGTCCATGTCGCGCAGCAGCCGGATCGCGGCGTCGTCGGGCAGGTCGAGTTCGAGCGCGACGCAGTGGAAGGCACCACCGGCGAGCGCGGCGGCGGCCTCGCGGGTGCCGACGGCGGTGACGACCTCGATGGGCCTGCGGCCGTCCTCCGGGCCGGTGCCGGTGGCGTCGATGACGGCGCTCTCGGCGACCAGCGACAGCAGCCCCCGGGCGCGCTGCTCGACGACGAGCAGCCTGCGCGGCAGGGCGGCCTCGGCCGGGGCGGGTGGTTCGTGCCGCGGGTGGTCGCCGGGGGCGTCGGTGGGGCGGGCCTCGAAGTCGGGTCGGGTGACCGGCAGGTAGAGGGTGAAGGTGCTGCCGCGGCCGGGGGCGGACTCGGCGGTGATGGCGCCGCCGAGCAGGTGCGCGATCTCGCGGCTGATCGACAGACCCAGCCCGGTGCCGCCGTACTTGCGGCTGGTGGTGCCGTCGGCCTGCTGGAAGGCGCCGAAGATGGAGCCGAGCTGCTCCTCGGCGATGCCGATGCCGGTGTCGCGGACCCGGAACGCCACGATGGGCCCGTACTCGGCGGCCTGCGGGGGCAGTTCGTCGGCGCGGGCGAGGTCGACGACGAGCTCGACCTCGCCGGACTCGGTGAACTTGACGGCGTTGGACAGCAGGTTGCGCAGCACCTGCCGCAGCCGGGAGTCGTCGGTGAGCAGGTGCGACGGCACGTCGGCGGCGGTGGTGATGCCGAACCCGAGGCTCTTCTGCGTGGTCAGCGGCCGGAAGGTGGCCTCGACGTAGTCGAGCAGCTGCCGCACCCGGACGCGCTCGGGGGTGACGTCCATCTTGCCCGCCTCGACCTTGGACAGGTCGAGGATGTCGTTGATCAGCTGCAGCAGGTCGGACCCGGCGGAGTGGATGATCCCGGCGTACTCGACCTGCTTGGGGGTGAGGTTGCGGGTGGGGTTCTGGGCCAGCAGCTGGGCGAGGATGAGCAGGCTGTTGAGCGGGGTGCGCAGCTCGTGGCTCATGTTGGCCAGGAACTCCGACTTGTACTTCGAGGCGAGCGCGAGCTGCTGGGCGCGGGTCTCGAGTTCCTGGCGGGCCTGCTCGATCTCGAGGTTCTTGGTCTCGATGTCGCGGTTCTGCGCGGCCAGCAGCGCGGCCTTCTCCTCCAGCTCGGCGTTGGACGACTGGAGCTCGTCCTGCCGGATCTGCAGCTCCTCGGAGCGGGCCTGCAGCTCGCCGGTGAGCCGCTGGGACTCCTCGAGCAGCTCGTCGGTGCGGGCGTTGGCGACAATGGTGTTGACGTTGACACCGATGGTTTCCATCAGCAGTTCCAGGAACGCGCGGTGCACCTGGGTGAACCGGTGCACCGAGGCGAGCTCGATGACGCCGAGCACCTGGTCCTCGACCAGGATCGGCAGCACCACCAGCGCGGAGGGGTCGACGCCGCCGAGGCCGGAGGTGATCCGGACGTAGCCGGGCGGCAGGGCGTCGACGGCGATGGTGCGCCTGCTGCGGGCGGCCTGCCCGACGAGCGACTGGCCGCTGGCGAAGCGCTGGTCGCCGGGGGTGTCGGGGTGGCCGTAGGAGCCGACGAGCCGCAGGCCGGTGCCGTCCTCGGCCAGGTAGAAGCCGCCGTACTGGGCGCCGACGAGCGGCACCAGCTCGTCCATCACCAGCTCGGCGACGACGTGCAGGTCGCGGTGGCCCTGCATGAGCGAGGAGATGCGGGCCAGGTTGGACTTGAGCCAGTCCTGCTCCTGGTTGGCCTGGGTGGTCTCGCGCAGCGACTCCACCATGGAGTTGATGTTGTCCTTGAGCTCGGCGACCTCGCCGGAGGCGTCGACGCTGATGGACCGGGTGAGGTCGCCCTCGGCGACCGCGCTGGTGACCTCGGCGATGGCCCGGACCTGGCGGGTGAGGTTCCCGGCGAGCTCGTTGACGTTCTCGGTCAGCCGCTTCCACGTGCCGGACACGCCCTCGACCTCGGCCTGGCCGCCGAGGCGCCCCTCGGTGCCGACCTCGCGGGCGACGCGGGTGACCTCGGAGGCGAAGGACGAGAGCCGGTCGACCATCGTGTTGATCGTGGTCTTGAGCTCCAGGATCTCGCCGCTGGCGTCGACGTCGATCTTGCGGGTCAGGTCGCCCTGCGCGACGGCGGTGGTGACCTGGGCGATGTTGCGGACCTGGCTGGTCAGGTTGTTCGCCATGGAGTTGACGTTGTCGGTCAGGTCCTTCCAGGTCCCGGCGACGTTGGGCACGCGGGCCTGGCCGCCGAGCATGCCCTCGGTGCCGACCTCGCGGGCCACCCGGGTGACCTCGTCGGCGAACGCGGAGAGCGTGTCGACCATGACGTTGATGACCCCGGCGAGCGCGCCGACCTCGCCCTTGGCGTCGACGATGATCTTCTGCGACAGGTCGCCGCGGGCGACCGCGGTGGCGACCGTGGCGATCGAGCTGACCTGGCCGGTGAGGTTGGAGGCCATGACGTTGACGTTGTCGGTCAGGCCCTTCCACGTGCCGGACACGCCCCGCACCGTGGCCTGACCACCCAGCTTGCCCTCGGTGCCGACCTCGCGGGCCACCCGGGTGACCTCGTCGGCGAACGCCGAGAGCTGGTCGACCATCGTGTTGATGGTCTCCTTCAGCTCCAGGATCTCCCCGCGCGCGTCGACGCGGATCTTCTGCGACAGGTCGCCGCGCGCGACCGCGGTGGTGACCTGGGCGATGGAACGGACCTGCGCGGTGAGGTTGTCGGCCATGACGTTGACGGACTCCGTGAGGTCCTTCCACGTCCCCGACACGCCCTTGACGTCGGCCTGACCGCCGAGCCGCCCCTCGGTGCCGACCTCGCGCGCCACCCGGGTGACCTCGTCGGCGAACGCCGAGAGCTGGTCGACCATCGTGTTGATGGTGCTCTTCAGCTCGAAGATCTCGCCGCGGGCGTCGACGGTGATGTTCTGGGTCAGGTCGCCGCGCGCGACCGCGGTGGCGACCTGGGCGATGGAGCGGACCTGCGCGGTGAGGTTGCCCGCCATGAAGTTCACCGAGTCGGTGAGGTCGCGCCAGGTACCGGACACGCCCTTCACATCGGCCTGACCACCGAGGATGCCCTCGGTGCCGACCTCGCGGGCCACGCGGGTGACCTCGTCGGCGAAGGCGGAGAGCTGATCGACCATGGTGTTGATCGTGTTCTTCAGCTCGAGGATCTCGCCTCGCGCGTCCACGGTGATCTTCTGCGACAGGTCGCCCCCGGCCACCGCCGTGGTGACCTGGGCGATGTTGCGGACCTGGTTGGTCAGGTTGCCCGCCATGAAGTTGACGGAGTCGGTGAGGTCGCGCCAGGTGCCGCCGACCCCGGGCACCTCCGCCTGCCCGCCCAGGCGCCCCTCGCTGCCGACCTCGCGGGCCACGCGGGTGACCTCGTCGGCGAAGGCGGAGAGCTGATCGACCATGGTGTTGATCGTGCTTTTCAGCTCGAGGATCTCGCCTCGCGCGTCCACGGTGATCTTCTGCGACAGGTCGCCGCGGGCCACGGCCGTGGTGACCTGGGCGATGTTGCGGACCTGGACGGTGAGGTTGTCGGCCATGAAGTTCACCGACTCGGTCAGGTCCTTCCACGTCCCCGACACGCCCTTGACGTCGGCCTGACCGCCCAGGCGCCCCTCGGTGCCCACCTCCCGGGCCACCCGGGTGACCTCGTAGGAGAAGGCCTGGAGCTGGTCGACCATCGTGTTGACGGTCTCCTTCAGCTCCAGGATCTCCCCGCGCGCGTCGACGTCGATCTTCTGCGACAGATCGCCCTTGGCCACGGCAGTGGCGACCTGGGCGATGTCGCGGACCTGGGTGGTGAGGTTGCCCGCCATGGCGTTGACGGAGTCGGTGAGGTCGCGCCAGGTGCCGGACACGCCCTTGACGTCGGCCTGCCCGCCGAGTCGTCCCTCGGTGCCGACCTCGCGCGCCACGCGGGTGACCTCGGAGGTGAACAGGGACAGCTGGTCGACCATGCCGTTGAACACGGTGGCGATCTCACCGAGCAGGCCGTCGGCGTCGTCGGGCAGGCGGGTGCCGAAATCGCCGTCGCGGACCGCGGTGAGACCGGCCAGCAGCTGGCGCAGCTGCGGTTCCCCGACGACCGCCGGGGCCCGTCCAGCGTTCCCGGTGACGGGACCGTCCTCCAGCCGCGCCTCGCTCATCGCCCGTCCCTCGACTCAGGTGTTCCGCCCCGCGGCGGAGGGGTCCGGGGCCACCGTACTCAACTCGCGCCCGGACCCGCGCTCCGCCGCGAAGGTGAGACCGACCAGCGGCGCCTCTCGTCCGCCGGACGGCCGCCGGGCCGCTCCCGCCGGTCGGCCCCGGTCAGCGCCGGTCACCGCGCACGGCGAAGTACGCGGTCAGCGAACCCCGGTCGTCGTCGACGGAGAGGTCGACGCGCTCGGCGACGCGGCTGATGACCCGCAGCCCGCGGTCGGCCTGGGTCGGGTGGGCGGTGGCGGTCCAGGTGAAGTGGTCGACGGCGGTGAGCACGAGGACCTCGTGGTCGAGGTGCAGCGTGACGGTGGTGCCGCGGTCGGCGCCGCCCTGGTCGATGGCGTCGCTGACCGCCTCGTGCGCGGCCAGGACCACGTCGTGGCGCACCGGGCGCGGTACCCGCCGGGAGGTTAGCCAGCCGCGCAGGGTGCGCCGTAGTGGCGCCAACTGCTCTGCGCGAGCGGGCACGGTCGTCGAGAACACGGCGGGCTCGGGCGCGTCCATGCCCGGGGAGTTCCCGCGACGGCCGCGCGCACACGTGATTGGTTCAACCATTCCTTCCCGATCACGGCGGGTAGTGGCATCCCTCGCGCGGGTGAGCGCGGCCGCTACGTCGGGTGAACTCGATGGCGGGGGCCGTCCGCGCGGCGGTGAATGTCGGTCCGCCGGGTCACCCTGGGTCTGGTTTCGCGAAAACCCCAGGAGGAGAGCCGATGTCGGGGTCCGCCACGCGCCGGGCGTTCGCCGTGCTGCTGGTCGCCGCGCTCGCGGTGCTGCACGTGGCCACGAGCGCCGTCCTGCCCGCCGCCGCGGCGCCCGCCGCGCTGCCGCGGTGCGGCGATTCCGGCACACCGTCGGTGGTCGCGGTGCAGGACACGCACTTCCACATCGACTCCGGCTCGGCGCAGCTGTTCTCCGGCTACGCGGGCTACCGGGTGGTCTCGGGCTCGTCGGCGCGCACGGGCCTGTGGCTGGGGTTGAGCGGGTTCACCGGCGGCGTGCTGGGATTGGCCGCCGCGCAACCCGCGTCGGTCTCCCTGCCGGACTTCGCGGGCGGCACCGCCGCGACCCGGTTCTTCCTGCTCACCGCCACCGGTGTGACGACGACCCCGCAGACCCACACGGTGACGGTCCACGACGGACCACCCGGTGCCGGGACGGCGCTGTGCGCGCGGACCTTCACCTACGCGGACGTGGTCGACACGATCAAGGCGCTGGCCAACAAGGTCGACGGCGTCACCGCCTCGACCGCGGGCACGGCCAAGCTGGGCGACGTGGTCACCGTGACGGTCACCGGCCACACCGGCACGCTCGGCGCGGGCCCCGGCAACGACCCGGGCGTGCTGTCGTACACGCCGAACGCGGTGGGCGGCTTCCCGGCGTCGGCGTGGCGGTTGGAGCGCACCGAACTGCGCGTGTCCCCCGACGGCGTCGCGCCGCAGGTCACCTACGTGGACGGCCTGTACCTCTCGGGGGCCAGCGGTCCGGACCGGCCCTACACCGCCCGCTACACCTTCCGCGCGATCGGCCCGGCCGCGTCCCCCGCGGTGATCAAGCCGATCCAGTACATCGCCAGCGGCACGCAGGTGAAGCACACCGACCCGGGCGGGATCGCGGGCGGCTCGCTGCCGGTGGTGTCGTCGACCTCGCCGCTGACGCTGGCGAAGGCGCTCACCTCCCCCGGCACCGGGATCCTGGCGGCCGGTGGCGGGACGGCGACCTACGCGCTGCGGCTGACCAACTCCGGCGACACCGCCCGCACGGTCGACTACCTCACCGACACCATCCCCGAGGACGCCACCTTCCAGGCGGGCAGCCTCACCCTCGACGGCCGCGCGGCGGCCGACCCGGAGATCTCGGGTCGGACGCTGACGGTGCCGGGCCCGCTGACCGTGCCTGCGGCGGGTTCGCTGCGGCTGGCGTACTCGCTGGCGCACGGCCCGACGGCCGGGCCGCGGACCAACTCGGCCACGGCCCGGGCCGGGGAGTCCGTTGTGGACACCACGGCGGACGTGTCGGACTCCGCGCCCGCCACCGCGACGGTCACGGTGGCCAGCTCGGCCGCGCTCAACCTGGTCGACGACATCGTGATCACGGCCGCGGGGACACCGGCCACCGTCGACGCGCTGGCCAACGACTCCGCGCCGTCCGGCCTGCCGCTGACGATCACCGCCGTCGGCACCCCGGGCAGCGGCTCCGCGGTCCTGAACCCCAACGGCACGATCACCTACACCCCCGCGTCCGGCGTGTCCGGCAAGTACAACTTCACCTACACCGCCTCTGACGGCACCACCAGCGGATCGGCGACCGTGCGCGTGTCGGTGCTGCCCGCGGCCGTGCAGGACACCTACAGCACCGGCAAGAACGCCACGCTCTCGGCGTCGACGGTGCTGACCAACGACGCCTGCACCAGCTGCACCGTCAGCACGACCCTGGTCAGCGGGCCCACGCTCAACGGCTCCCCCAGCGGCACGGTCACCATGGCCACCAACGGCACGTTCACCTACGTCCCGGCCTCCAACGCCACCGGAGCGGTCACCTTCACCTACCGGGCCACCGACAGCGCCAGCCACACCACCACCGCGCAGGTCACCATCTACGTCGCCGACCTCGCCCCGGACTTCGCCACCACCCCGTCCAACACGGCGGTCGTCGTCCCGGTCAAGGCCAACGACCCCGGCTGCACCGGCGGCTGCAAACCACAGGCCGGGACGGGCGCGGCGCGAGGCACGGTCACCTATTCCAGCGGCGGCACGGTCATCGTCACCTACACCCCCACGACCGGGCTGTGGGGACTGGACGGGTTCACCTACGGCATCACCGGCAGCAGCGGCAGCTCCACCACCCCGGTCACCGTGCTCGTCGGACCCCCGGCGAACCCGCTGCGCACCACCTACGGCCTGCCCGCCACCGTCGCCCTGCCCACGGGCGGGTCGTGCACGGGGTGCGCGTACTCGCTGGCCTCGGCGCCCGCCCACGGATCGGCGTCGATCGACGCGTCGACGGGGGCGGCCACGTTCACCCCGGCCGCCGGGTACGCGGGCACCGACACGTTCACCTACACCGTGTACGACCCGGTGAGCGGCCTGCGGGTCACCGGCACGGTCAACGCCACCGTCGGCCCGGCCGCCGTGGACGACGACGCGACCACCCTGCTCGGCTCGAACGCGTCCGGCACCGTCGCCACCAACGACGCCTGCCCGAGCACGTGCACCCGCACCAAGCTCACCGATCCGACCTCGGGCACGGCGACCCTGGCCGCCGACGGGTCGTTCACCTACACCCCCGGCACCTCGATCGGTGTCTTCTCCTTCACCTACCGCATCACCAGCTCGGTGTCCGGGTCGGCCAGCGCCGACGCGACCGTGCGGATCACCGTGCGCGGCGCCGTCGACGACACGGCCTCCACCACGCCGGGCGCGCCGGTGGACATCGCGGTGCGCACCAACGACCCGTGCACCGGCTGCGCGCTCGCCTCCGTCGGCACACCCGGCTCCGGGACGGCGGCGATCAACGGCCAGGGCATCCGGTACACCCCGGCGGCGGGGTTCTCCGGGCGCGTCACGTTCCCGTACACCCTCACCCAGGGCGGCGCGTCGACCACGGCCCAGGTGACCGTCACCGTGTCGCCGCAGGCCCAGCCGGACCAGGCCACGACCGTCGCGGGCACGGCGGTGTCGGTGTTGCCGCTGGTCAACGACCTCTGCGCGAACTGCGCGATCACCGCGCTGGGCACGCCGACGGCGGGCAGCGTCAACCGGCAGGGCGGCGTGGTCACCTACACCCCGGCCGCGACGGGCACGGCGACGTTCACCTACGAAGCCACCGACGGCTCGGGCAACACCGCCACCGGCACGGTGACCGTCGAGGTGCTGGCCGCGCCCTCGCTGACCGCCGACACGGCGACCACCCCGGGCCGCACCCCGATCGCGGTGGCGGTGCTGGCCAACGACTCCTGCTCCGGGTGCGCGGTGTCCATCGAGGCCGACCCGGCGCACGGCGCCGCCGTGGTCGACGTGCTCGACCGGGTCTCCTACCGGCCCGACCCGGGGTTCAGCGGCGTCGACACCGTCCGCTACACCGCCACCGACCCGACCACCGGCGCCTACGCCACGACGACGCTCACCGTCACGGTGTCCCCGGTGGCCCGCGACGACGACGCGACCACCGGGGTCGGCGCCCCGATCGTCGTGGACGTGCTCGCCGACGACGACTGCGCCGCGTGCTCCCTGAGCGTCGGCGCGACCACCGGCAACGCGGTGTTCACGGTGACCAGCGGGCGGATCAGGGTCGAGCCCGGCGTCGGGTGGTCCGGCACCGCCACGGCCGTCTACACCGCGACCGACCCGGCCACGTCGCAGACCGCCACGGCCACGCTGACCGTCGTGGTCAGCGACGCCCGACCCGACTACCTGACGGTCGCGGCGGGCGCGTCGGTGACGAACCTGACCGTGCTGGCCAACGACGCGTGCGGCGGCTGCGCGGTCACCTCGGCCACGGCCGCCACCTACGGCACCTCCAGCGCGCACGGCGTCTACGTGGACTGGGTCCCGCCCGCGAACTTCGCGGGCCTGGCCACGTTCGACTACACGGCGGGCAACGGCAGCCAGTCGGTCACCGCGCAGGTGCGGATCCTGGTCACCCCCGTGCCGTACGCCCTCGCGGTCGCCGTGGACAACCCCGCGACGTTCCGGCCACCTGCCACCAGCACCTGCGCGGGCTGCGACCTCACCCCCCGTTCCGCGCCCGAGCACGGCGACCTGGACTTCGACGGCATCGACTTCACCTACACACCGAACTCCGGCTACACCGGCACCGACGGGTTCACCTACCGGCTCACCGACCCGGTATCCGGACTGACCGTAGAGTCCACTGTGGACATCACGGTGTCGGCGCCGGTGCCCGCGCCCGCGCTGGCGGTCACGGTGACCACACCGGACACCGGATCGGAACCGCGCGCGGGCGACGTGGTCACGTGGACGTGGACGGTCACCAACACCGGCAACATCGCCCTCACCGGCCTCACCGGGGGCGACGCCTGCCAGGCCACGACCCTGGCCGTGGGGGCGAGCACGCAGTGCACCACCACGCGCACGCTCACCCAGTCCGACGTCGACGCCGGGCAGGTCGGGTCGCGGCTGGACGCGACGGCGTCCAGCACGGCGGGCCCGGCGACGGGATCGGCGCAGGACACGGCGCTGCTGGCGCGGGTCCCGGTGGTCCAGGTGACCGCGACCGCCGCGATCACCACCGGGAGCCCGACGGCGCCCGCCGTGGGCGACGTGATCACGGTGACCTACGTGCTCGACAACACCGGGAACACCACCCTGTCCCAGTTGGGGGTGACGGGGTCACTGCCCACGATGACCTGCGACCGGACCACGGCCGTCCCGGGGCAGCAGGCGACCTGCACGGGCACGCACACGATCACCCAACCCGACCTGGACTCGGGTTCGTGGGGCAGTTCCGGCACCGCGACCGCGACTTCACCCGGCACCGCGCAGCCACTGACCGCCGCGCGCACCACCTCGACCCCGCTGCCCACCACCCCACCCACCACCACAACCGACAGCACGACAACCGAAACCACGACAGCGGACACGACCACCGAGACGACCACATCGGACACCACGACCGAAACCACGACTACGACCACAACGACGACCGACACGACGACATCGGTGACCACTACCACCGACACCACCACGACGACCTCCGAGACCACCGCGGAACCGACCAGCACCACGACCACCGAGTCGACGACGACCACCGAACCGACGACAACGACGGAAACCACAACGACAACAACCGAACCGACCACCACCACGACCGAACCCACGACTACAACAACGGAACCGACCACGACCGAGTCGACGACCACCACGACCGAACCCACCACTACGACAACCGAACCGACCACCACAACCACTGAACCGACCACGACGACAACCGAGACGACCACCACGACGACCGGACCGACCACGGAGACGTCCACGACGACGCCGACCACGTCGGAGTCCACCACCGAGCCCACGTCGACAACGACAACAACGACCACTCAACCGCCGACTCCGACGGCGACGACCAACCCGACCCCCACGACCACGGCCCCGTCGGTCACCCTCACCTCGCCGCCCACCACCACGGCGGCGCCGACACCGACACCGACGTCGTCGGTGACCGGCACGGTCTGGTTCGACCGCAACCTCGACGGGGTGTTCCAGTCGACGGAGTGGCCGCTGCCGGGGGTGAGGGTGACGTTGACCTCGGCACCCGTCCGCGCCGCCACGCGGCTCCCGGGTGACGGGTTCGGTTCGCGGATGGCGCCGCGCAGCGCGCTCGCGGCGGCCGCGGCGGTGGCGCCGGTGGTGTCGACCACGACGACGGGCGCGGACGGCACGTACCAGTTCGACAACCTGACCCCGGGCGGGTACGTGGTGTCGGCGTCGGTCGCGGTCCCCGGGTTCTCCTACACCTCCGACAGCGACGGGTTGGCCGACTGGTCGGTCCAGGTGAACGCGTCGGCGTCGGCGCCGGTCGTGGCCGGGTTCGCGGGTATCGGGAAGGGCGCGGTCGGCGGCACGGTGTTCGAGCGCGGCACCCAGGTCCCGATCGACGCCGCCGAGGTCACCTGCCGGTGGGCGGGCCTCGACGACGTCCTCGGCACCGCCGACGACGTGCTGATGTCCGCCCGCGCCGACGCGGGCGGCGCGTTCGCCCTGGCCCAGCTGCCCTACGGCATCTACTCGTGCCGGGGCACCGACCCGGTCACCGGGTCCACCTCGGACGCGGCGGAGGTGTCGGTCATGTCCGCCACGCCGGTCGAGGCGCGGCTCCCGGTGACCGTCGCGCCCGCCGCCACGCCGCCCACCCTGCCCGCGCCCGCCCCGGCCGCCCTGCCCGACACCGGTGCCGCGCCGGGACCGCTCCCGGCGGTGGGTCTGGCCCTGGTGGCTCTCGGCGCGTTCCTCCGCCGCAGGTTCCGCCACCGGTCCGGGACGTGAGCGGCGGGCGGGCCGCGACCGCCGCTCGACCGGCCGGTGACCGGGCCGTGACGGTGGCGGTGAGTTGGGCCGCTACCAGCGGTTTTCCTTTGCCAAACGCCGTTGGCGTACGGCACACTCCCCCTGCCGTGCGGTAGGCGGCTCTGGGGAGAGGTTGATGTCCGTTCCGGTGCGCTCGTTCACCGCGACCTGCGCCACCGCGGTCGCGTTGCCGATGCTGGTCGTGTTCCCGTTGGTGGCGGTCGCGGCCATCGTGGCCATGGTGGGTCTGGTCGGGTGGTTCCTGGTGGACGGCCACCTGATGGCCGCCGTCGGCGCGGGCCTGGTGTTCCTGCCCGCCGCGTGGGCCATGGCCGCGGCGCTGGCCGAGGTCGCCCGGCACCCGACCGAGCACCTGGTCGGCCTGCCGGTGACCGCGCGCATGCAGCCCCGGCTGTGGGCGTTCGTGGCGCGGGTCGCCGACGAGGTCGGCACGCCGCCGCCGGACGAGATCCGGCTCATCCCCGAGGCCAACGCCGGGTCCACCGAGCTCACCCGGCTGCTGGGGCTGTCCGTGCGCCGCCGCGTCCTGTACCTGGGCGCGCCGCTGCTGGCCGGGCTCACCGAGAAGCAGTTGGCGGCGGTCGTCGCCCAGACCCTGGGCTACTACCGGGCGCGCGGCGGGAAGCTGTCCGGGTTGGCCATCTCCGGGCGGGCCGCGCTGTCCCGCGCCCACGAGCACATGGCGGCGGAGCGGGCCACCCAGCGGCTGGTCAAACGCCTCTTCGGGGTCTACAGCCGCGCCTACGACCGGCTGACCGCGCCGGTGGGCAGGCGCCAGCAGCTGGTCGCGGACGCGATCTCGGCGCGCATCGCCGGGTCGGCCGCGGCGGAGAGCGCGCTGCTGGAGGTGCACGTCGTCGCCGGGATGTGGGACCTGTTCCTGTCCCGGCACGTCACGGTGGCGTGGCGGGCCGGGTACCTGCCGGACTCGGTGTTCGACGGGTTCGCCGCCATGCGCGCCGCGCCGGAGCTGTACGGGGTGCTGGAGGAGATCCGCCAGCGGGTCGGCGCCGACACCGACACGGACCCCGACGACATCTCCCTGTCCCGGGCACTGCGCATCGCCGCGATCCGGGCCATCGACGCCCCCGCGCCGGACAGCCACGACGCGCCCGCCGTGGAGTTGCTGCTGTCGGGCCCCGCCACCCTCGACCGGGCGCTGCTGCTGGTCATGGACCCCGCGGCGGACGCCAAGAAACGCGTCGACTGGCCGACGCTGCGCCACATCGGGCTGCGCGACCGGTACCGCCGCGACGCGCTGCGGCTGCTCAAGGTCGCGGGCCGCGTCATGGACCGGCCGCCGTCGCTGGGCACCGTCCTCGACGCCATCGACGCCGACCGGCTCGACGCCCTGGCCCCCGCCGACGGCGGCCCGGACGCGGGTCCGAGGGCGCGCCGCGAGTACGCCCGCGAGGTCGTCGGCCGCGAGCTGTACGGGCTCGTGCTGCTCGCCTTCGCCGACTCCGGTCAGGCCAGGTGGGGCGTCGACTGGTCGGGCCGCGAGCACATGACCACCGGCAGGCTCGACCTGGCGCACATGCACGGCATCGTGCAGGCCGCGGTCGCCGCGGACGGCGGCACCGGCAGCCTGCGGGAGAACCTGACCGCCGCGGGCATCACCACCGGGTTCCGGCCCACCAAGAAACTCCCCTGACCCCGAGACCCGAGACCCCGAGGCCCGGCCGTGCTGTTGACGCCGAAGAACATCGCCTTGACGCTGCGGCTGCGCAAGGCGTCGCGCCGCGCCGGCGTGCCCGTGCGCGAACTGCCGGAGCCCGACCTGCTGGCCGCCACCGACCCGCGCACCGACCCGACGAAGTGGGGACTGCCCGCCGACGACCGGGTCGTCACCCGCGGCCCCGACGAGGACCCCGAGCTCACCGCCGCCGTCACCGCGCTGCGCGAGGGCAACTGGGAGCCCGCCGCCACCCGCCTGGCCGCGACCTGGAGCGACTGGGACACCCGGGGCCGCGTCACGACCGCGCTGGGCGAGGCCGCCGCCAACGACGACACCTGGCTCGAGGCGTGGCGCGCCGCCCGCCCCGACGACCCCGGGCACGCCGTCGTGCACGCCCGCGCCCTGGTCTCGCTGGCCTGGCAGGTCCGCGGCGCAGGCTGGGGGTCGGACATCGCACCGGAACAGGCCACCGCCTTCCGGCGCCTGCTCGGCGACGCCGAACCGGCCGCCTACGCCGCGGCGATGGCCGCCCCCGAGGACCCCACGCCGTGGGCGACGCTGCTGACGATCGCCGTGGGCCGCTCCTGGGACCACGACGAGTTCGAGGAGGCCTGGCAGCAGCTCGTCGACCGCGACCCGGCCAACGTCCTGGGACACCAGTCGGCGCTGCGGTACTGGAGCGCCAGGTGGCACGGCTCCGACGACCTGATGACCGCCTTCGCCGAACGCGCCGCCACGGTCGCCCCGCCCTTGGCCGTACTCCCCCTGATGGCCGCGTTCGAACTGGACCACGTCCCCGACGCCTGGCACACCCGGGCGATCACCGACGCGCTCGACGTCCTCCTGCCCCGGTTGGCGACCGCCACCGAGAGCCACACCACCCGCGCCGAACGCGGCTGGGCCATCGCCGCCCTCCGCGAGCGCGGCCGCCACCCCGAGGCCCTGGACCAGTTCCGCGCCCTCGACATCCACGCCGACGCCGCCCCCTGGCCCAAGTACGACCGCCCCCTGCTCGCCTTCCTCCAACACCGCCGCGACGCCTGCCGCAAGGCGGGAAGACGCCACCGCTGACCCAGCGGGGAGGCCGTCGGCAGCCCTCCACAGCCGACTACTCCGACACACCGCGACCAACCCCGGTCAGCGGAGCCCGACCGTGCCACACACCGTTCGGTCCGCAGCACAACCACCGACTCCGAAACCGCCATTGCGACGACCACGGTCGACAGCCCACTTCCAGGCCCGCGCAACACCCCTCGGCGCGTCGCCGACCGTTCCACCCCGCAGTGCTTGACATGCCCCACCCACGCAACAGCGTCCGGCACCCCGCTAGCCAGCACGCTCAGCGTGGCTCGAAATGCCCCACCCACGCCACCGCCGCCGCTCGATCCGCCACCCGGTCCTCCCGCCGGACCGCCACCGTCTCCAGGAACCGCAGCGGTGACGGCGGCACCGCCCACGCCGAGGACAGGTACGGCAGCGCCTGCTCCGGCTGCGCGCGTCCCGCCAACCCGCACGACGTCACCGCCAACACCTCACCATCGCGCACCGCGACCGGCCGCACCTGCTGTGCCCCGCCCTGCGGCATCGGGTCGGTGGACCTCGCCGGGAACACCGGTTCCGGCCCCGACGGTCGCACGACCCACCCCGTCGTCGCCCCGATCCGGCCCACGACCGCCGCGACCTCGCCGCCCGGACGCACCCCCGTCGGCACCAGCGCCACCGCCAGCGACACCCGGAACCCCGCCGCGCCCGACGCCCGTTTCGCCACGTCCCGGTCCACCTCCCCCAGCAGCTCCCCCACGAACCGGACCGGGCCCGACGGCTCGTCGCGGGCCAGGCGGTGCTGGAACCACCGGCGCACCGACAGCGTCGCCCACCGGGCCGCCTCGGCCGCGGTCTCGCCGTCGCCCACCCCGTCGGCCACCGCCAGCAGGCACAAGTGATGTGCACGCGGCTGATCGGCGCCGACAACGCCAGGTCCGCCGTCGTCAACTCGGCGAACCTGCGGTACACCCGCGCGAACAGCTCACCGGCGCGCAACGCCGTCCGCGGCACCCGCTCGTCCAAGCCGATCAGGTACCGCTTGGCACCCCGCAGCCGCCACTGCCGACCCGGCCGCTCGTCGGCGAAGTCCACCTGGTCACCGTCGACCACCAGGTCGCTGCTGCGCGTCCGCGACGGCGACAGGTGGTACTGCCGCAACGGCGGGCTCGCGAACACCTCCCGCCACGCCTCCACCCGCAGCACCGGGTCGCCCAGCGTCTCCGCCTCGATCGCCACCGCCGGATCCCCCTCCGGCGGCACGGCCACCCGCAGCAGCGCCCACGCCCGCGCCACACCGCGCTCCGGCAGCGCACGCACCTCCATGTGCCGCATCTGCCGGAAGTCGTAGATACCGCCCACGGCGGCACTCGTCCCGAAATCGAACGTCACCGACGCCCCGGCCTGCGTGGTCGCGGGCTCGCGCCCCGGGCCCGTCATCTCCGCCTCCCGCTCGACACCCGCCGACCCACCACCCCGCACCGGCCCCGCGTCCCGCACGTGCCGCGCCGACAACCGGAACGCCGACCGCACCACCGGCCCCGCCACCGGGGTCCCCCGCTGCCGCCGCCGGTAGAACACCGCCACCGTCGGGTCCGCGGGTTCCCACGACCACGGCCGCAACGCCACCTCCACGACCGCGCCCGCCGAACTCGACCCGGCCAGCCCGGGCACCGGCGGCGACAAGTCGGTCGACGACACCACCTCGACACCGTCGAGGACCTCCACCGCGTCGATGTCCCCGTCGACCACCAACGACGCCAACACCAACCGCGGCGCGCCGTCCGCGCCGGGACGCACCAGCACACCGTCGCCCGCGGGGCGACCGTTCGACCCGGCGACCACTAGCGACCGCCCCGCGACCGCTCACGCCGCAACTCGTCGAGCTTGCGCTCCACCATCCGCAACGTCCCGACCCCCGACGACGCGGGGGTCGCCTTCGCCACCAGTTCGGCCAGCGCCACGTCCGCCTCCGCCCACGCCGCGGTGATCGACGGCGCCATCCGGTGCACCAGCAACCCCTCCAGCAGCGTCGCCAACTCCAGCCGGGTCCGCGCCACCCACCGCAGCGTCAACGCGTCACCGCTGTCCCCGCCGAAGCGGCCGTCGGTCATCATCGACAGCAACCGCGCCCCCAACTCGCCGAACCGCGCCGCCTCGGCCCGCGCGCGGTCCTCGTCGAACGCGGGCGGCGACAACGACAGCCCGTAGTCCGCGCCCCACTCGTCGAGCAGGTCCTCCAGCGCCTCGTGCGACACGTCGATCGCCGCCGCCGCCACCTCGGCCAGGCCGACCTTCTCGAACGCCGACCTGGTCCGCGGCACCGAACCCGACCAGCGGCCGGTCAGGAACAGCGGCCGCAACCGGTCCCACTCGCCCATCCCGTAGACCGCGTCCTCCGCCGCGCGCCGCGCCAACCGCCGCATCCGGTCGATCGGCGTCTGGTCGCCGCGCAACCGCACCAGCCGCGCGTGGACCGCCCAGTCCTCCGTCCGCGTCGCGGACCGGTTGTCGCGCAACACACCCACCAGCCGCGCCGCGCGGTCCATCAACCGGGTCAACTCGGCCTCGTCGACCCGGCCGCCCGACCGCGCCGCCAAGCGCTCCACCAGCTCGCGCAACCGCCGCGTCCCGCCGTCGAACAGCGCCTCGGACACCGCCTCCCGCAACGCGCCCCGCGTCGGCCCGGTCGGCGTCCACGGGGCACGGGTCCACTGGTCGCGGGCGCGTTCGGCCGACACCCACGCCTCCGCGTTCGGGCTGAACCGGGCCCACTGCTCCGCCGACGCGCACGCCCACGGCCCGCACACCGCCGCCACCTCGGCCTGCCTGCCGCTGACCTGCCAGTCCCGCACGGTCGTCGCCACCGCCGACTCCAGGTTGTGCAGCACCGCCGGGTCGCCGGGCGAACCGAGGCTGTCCAACCGGGTCGCCACCAGCACGCACGCCGACATCGCGTGCGCGGGCGGGGCCTCGAAGTCGTTGCCCGCGGCCAACCCCACGACGTTGAGCGCGATGTGCGCCACCGCCGAGCGCTGCTCGTTGATCAGGTTCTCCAACGCGCGGCCCTTGCCCGTGCCGGGCAGGTCCACCACCGTCACCGCGCGCCTGCCCGCCCACGACAGGTCCCACTCGGCTCGCGGCACCGCCAACTCGACGACCACCCGCTCGACCAGCGCCGTGCCGAACCCGTCGATGCGCAGCACACCGCCCCGGCGGGCGAACTCCTCGGCGGAGTACGTGGCGCCGTAGTCGAACGCACTCGTAGCCGCGACCAACTGCGCCACCAACGCGTCGTTGTCCCCACCCGTCCCGGCCAACTCCGCCAACGACAGGTCCGTCTCGGGCGGCAACCCGAGCAGCGCGACCGCGCGCCTGCGGGCCGTGCTCTCAGTCATCGTGCAGATCCACTGGCGGGGCGGCACCGGGTCGTCGACCTGCGCCAACCGCACCTCGGTGGGGGCCGGGGTGATCGCGCCCTCATCGATCGCCAGCAAGCCGGGGCGACCGAGCAGCAGCTCCACGGTCGTCGACTTCAGCGACGACACCGCGCCGGACACCGCGATCCGCACCTCACCGCAGCTGACCCGGTGGATCTGTTCCAGCACCGAGCACAACTCCGCCACGGTGTCGGCGGCGGCACCGGTCCTGGTCTTGAGCAACTGCTCGATCTCGACGTCGAACCGCCCGCGTCTGCGCCGCCCACCAACCGCGCCGCCGTGGGCGACCGTCTCCTCGGCCGTGGTGTCCGTCATCGCGTCCGACCTCCCGCCGCGCGCCTGCCCGGGAGCCCCGACCACCGGCGCACCCAGCCCATCGCGTGGAGATCGACACCCGTTTCGACCTGCGAACGGACAGAAAAAGGACAGTCCGAGAGCCGATAACCGTTTGGCCCCAGCACAACAACACCACCACGATGGCGACCGGTCACACACCAACCGGAAAGGTCCCGATCCCGTTGCGCGCCCTGCTCACCACCGACCGACTGACCCTGCGCCGCTTCACGCGGGCCGATGTGGACAACCTCGTGTCCCTCGACGCCGACCCACAGGTCATGCGCTACCTCACCGGCGGCGTCCCCACCCCGCGCGAGGTCGTGGAATCCACAGTCCTACCGGCGATCCTCGCCGAATACGAACGCGGCCCGGTGGGCAAGTGGGCGGCCACCGCGGACTCCGTCTTCGTCGGCTGGTTCGCCCTGGACCCCCGAACGCCGGGCGACGCGCGGGAGGTGGAGCTGGGCTACCGCCTGCGTACGTCGGCGTGGGGCTCGGGACTGGCCACGGAGGGCTCGCTGGCGTTGGTGGACATGGCGTTCCGCGAGCTGGGCAGCCACCGGGTGTGGGCGGAGACGATGTCGGTCAACCATCGGTCTCGCCGCGTCATGGAGAAGGCTGGTTTGCGCTACGTCCGGACTTTTCACCTCGACTGGGACAACCCGATCCCGGGCACGGAGGAGGGTGAGGTCGAATACGAACTCCTCCGCGCCGAGTGGATCAGGAACTCGGGGAACCAGTCCCCGCAACACTCTTGAGGCTGAATCACTACTCCCGCACCCCGAGCAAGAGGGCATCTCTTCCTGACTGAAGACCTCCCTCGCCCTGCCGCCCCGCTCACTCACGCCCTAGTCCTTCGGCGCCTCAACGGTCCCAACTACGGACATCCGCTCGGCGGGCCGCAGGGACAGAGCAGAAAACCGCCCGATCCGACCACCATCACCAGTCCCTCCAGCGGCATCGTTCCCTTGTCCACGCTCCCCGCCCACAGCCGTTACCTTTCCTCACCGCGCCCCGCCTCTCCGCCTCACACCTCCTTGGCGTCTGTCTTGCACTTCGGGGTGATCATTGTGGGGCGTGAATAGGCCTCGCAAGAGTTCACACCCCGATTCACGCCGCCCCTGCGCCGATAGACTGGAGCAGGCCCCCCAAAAAAGAGGAGGGCGGGGGCTGCACTTGGGGCGGGCGGGGGTTCTGGAAGTCATTCAGGTCGGGCGACTACTCCAGCCGGAACCAGTGCTCAGCGAACCGCCAGTACTTCGTTGTCCCACGGTCGAGGACCACGATGTCGAGATCCGCCAGCTGTTCCTTGAGCGCGTGGGTCTTGGGTCGCATCTTGTCCTTCTTGGACAGTGCGAACTCCCTGGCGCGGAAGAGTTCGTCGGCTCCCGCCGGCATCCCGGGGGTCCCGGGCACCCAGATCCGGAACTCCGCCTTGTGCGGGTCCTCCGGCAACCACTCGTACCCGTGCTCCGCGAACGCCCGGCCGACCGCGCCCGCCCGCTGATCACACGGCTCCCGGTACAGCTCCTCGGTCCTCGACCCCAGCAGCACCAGGTCCCCCTCATCCAGAAACGCGGCCTTCACCTCCCCGCGCGGAAAAACCCTCGCCACCCTCCTCGACAACACCCCCACCTCATCATCGGCAACAGTCAGCGTCAGGCTTTCGTGCCGACCCCTCCGCGCCACCGACCCACCACCCGCCGCGCCCACGACGAACGCGGCGATGGTCCCCCACAGCTCCGGCAGCTTCGCGACGAAATCGACCATCGGCAGGAACGACGACCCCAGCGCGTCCAGGAACCCGTCCAACAACGCCTGCACCGCCAGGTACACGCCGCCCACCAGGGCCGATCCGCCCACCACGAACAGCACCGCGAGGACGGCCGTCGTCCTGGCCGGGTTCGCGACGACCGTGGGCTCCCGCACGGGCGGACCCTAGCCTGCAACTCCGCGCCGGGCCGGAAACCGCCGCCGGTCGTGGGCGTGGCGGCGGGGTTGATGGACGAGCCAGAACGGTGTACGGAGTAAGCGGCCCCCTGCGGGGTACCAGACACAGACACTCCCGGCCACCACCGACCCGTGGAGCAGGACATGTCCTTGACCGGAACGGCCGCGCCGCCGCGGCGGACCGAGTTCGTCACCACCGAGGCCGACCAGGCGCACCAGCACCTCGTCGCGGCCTACGACCAGGGGCTGCGGATGAGCGGACTGCTCGGCGCCCGCGCCCTGCGGCACGACCGCACCGACGCGGGCCTGTTCGCCGTGGACGACCTGGAGCTGCCGATGCGCCTCGGGTTCGACGCCGACACGTTCGGGTTGCTGATCATCGAGTGCCGCGCGGGCCGGGTCGAGCGGACCATGGCCGGGACGGAGGACCGCGTCGGGGCGGGGGACGTGCTGGTGCAGACCCAGCCGGAGATGCCGTTCGCCGCCCGCACCGAGGACGCGGCGCTGCGGTCGGTGATGTTCCACCCCGAGTTGTTCACCCAGGTGGCGGAGTCCGCCGGGAACCGGTTGCGGTTCACCGGGTTCCAGCCGGTGTCCGCGGTCGCGCAACGCCGCTGGAAGGACGCGGTGAGCTACATCGCCGACCTCGTGCTCCCACACCCCGAGTACCCGCTCCACCCGCTGGTGGTGGCCAACGCGGGGCGGCTGCTCGCCGCGACCGCGTTGGCCACCTTCCCGAACACCGCGCTGCTCGACCCGTCCCCCGGCGACCGCAACGACGCCGGTCCGGCGACGCTGCACCGGGCCATCGCCTTCATCGAGGACCACGCCGCCGACGACATCACCGTCGCCGACATCGCCGCGGCGGCGCGGGTGACGATCCGGGCCGTGCAGTTGGCGTTCCGCCGCCACCGCGGCACCACCCCGATGGCCTACTTGCGGCGCGTGCGGCTGGAATGCGCGCACCGGGACCTGCGCGACGCGGATCCGGGACGCGAGACGGTGTCGGCCGTAGCCGCGCGGTGGGGTTTCTTCAACGCGGGCCGGTTCACCGCGTACTACCGCGAGGCGTTCGCGGCGCTGCCGAGCCAGACGCTGCGCGGCTGAACCCGGGCGCCCGGTAGGCCATGTCCCACAACGTCTCCACCGGACCGCGGTCGTGGCGGGTCATCCACCAGCTCGCGCCCGCCACGACCGCCGCGGAGACCAGCAGCCAGCAGGCGACTGTCCACAAAGGTCCACCGGTGCGGCCGAGGCCCCAGTCGTAGCACAGCACCGACCCGAGGACGTTCTGCGCGATGTAACACGACAACGCGCAGCGCCCGACCGCGGTGACACCGCGCCGCAACGGGCCCGCGGCGGCGCGCATCCGGCGCACCAGCGCGGTGACGGCGCCGAGCAACCCGAACGCGACCACCGGCGCGCACGCGTAGCGCTCCACCAGCGCCCACTGCGGTCCGGCCCACGCGGTCAGCGCGCTCAGCGGCAGTCCGGCGCCGAGCCCCCACGCCGCCAAGCGCCGCCGCAGGACCGCGCCGCGCGGCGTGTCCGCCAACGCACCGGCCCGGTACAGCCGCGAACCGGCGAGGAACAGCACCACCCCGAGCGGCAGCACGAACACCGCCTCGGCGCGGTACACCAGGAACTTCTCCACCCGGGTCGCGACCTGCGCGGTCCAGTCGGACGTATCCGGGGGCGTGCCGCCGGACAGCGATCCGCCGTCTGCCAACAGCAGCGCGGTGATCCCGCCGACCACCACAAGGTGCAAGGTCGCGGCGGCGGCCATCCACCACCGCTGGACGCGGTCGCTCCGGCCGACCAGGTAGGCGACCTGCACGGAGATCACCGCGTAGAACATGAGCACGTCGAATTCGAACACCAGCAGGTAGTGCAGCGCCCCCTCGACCAGCAGCAGCGTCGCCCGCCACAGGTACCGGCCGGGCCAGCGGGCGCCGCGGCGCAGCGCCGAGGCGTGCTGGATGGCCAGACCGACCCCGAACAGGATCGACAGCAGCGCCAGGAACTTGCCGTTGCTCAGCACCCGCAGCGCGGTCTCCACCGGCCCGGCGGCGCCGAAGATCCCGCTGATCCCCGCCGGACTGCTGAAGATCCACACGTTGGTGCCGAAGGTCCCCAGGATCGCCACACCGCGCAGCACGTCCAGTGCGGTGAGCCGCTTCTCCCCCATGTCTCCCCCTTCTTCCGTCCCGGCCACGCTAGGCACGGGGCGCGGCGGGGTCGTCCGTCGTCGGGGGGAGGAGCCGATCATGCTTTCGACCGACCACCGGACCACCGGTGGTCGGTCGGTCCACCGCAACCGGTGTCCCGTGCGGACTTGGGCCTCACGCCCGGCCGGTGCGCGGCGATAGGGACCACTAGGGACACGTCGTCGCCGGAGGTCAAGGGGGGAACATGGAACCGGTCCAGGTCGTGTTGCACGCGATCGACGTCATCACGCGCGCGGGGCTCGACGCCGCCCTGCGACCGCGGCGGGAGGTGCGGCTGGTCGCCGACGGGGACCGCCCCGACGGCGACCGCACGGTGGACCTCGTCGTCGCGGAGACCTGGGACCCGCGCACCGAGACCCTGTTCCGCAGGCTGCACGCGCGCGGCAGGCACCGGGTGGTGCTGGTCGCCGGGGAGATCGACAACGCGCACCTGCTGGAGATCGTCGGCATCGGCGTGGCCGCGGTGGTCCGCCGCGCGGAGGCCACCCCGGACACCCTGGTCCGGTTGGTGAGGGCCACCGCCGCGGGCGACGGCGCGCTGCCGCCGGACCTGCTGGCCGGCCTGCTCGACCGGGTCGCCCGCCTCCAGCGGCAGGTGCTCAGCCCGCGCGGCTGGGACCTGGCCGGGGTGTCGGCCCGCGAGGCCCAGGTGCTGCGCATGATCGCCGACGGCCTGGAGACCCGCGAGATCGCCGAACAACTCTGCTACTCCCAGCGCACGGTGAAGGGCATCCTGCACGACGTCACCAGCCGCTTCCAACTGCGCAACCGAGCCCACGCGGTCGCCTTCGCCCTGCGCGAAGGGCTCATCTAGGCAGTTCAAGGCGGGGAGCGCCAAGAGGTCCGGCGTCTATTCGACCCACTAGCAGTCGTAGTGGACCGACCACACGGTGCCGCGCGTCTCAATCAGCAGCCGCTGCCCGCGCTCGGCTGAACATCACCGACGCAGCCGGGTCGCCACGGTGCGGCGTCCCCCAGGGCGATCAGGGCGCGTACTGGCGAAGGAATTCCAGGGACCGCTCGGCGTCCAGGACCGGGGGGCCGATGCGACGGGTGGGGGTCGTGCCGATGCGCAGGGCCGCGCGGACGGTGCGGGCGTCGGCGGTGGGGAACCGCGACCACAGCAGTGCGGCGGTGGCCGCGACGACGGCGGCGGCGACACCGTTGCCGGTGGCGGGTCCCCGTGGGCCGGGTACGTCCTCGCCGGGGGCGAGCAGGCCGCGCGGGTCGTCGTCCTCGTCCAGGTCGACGAACCAGCTCGGTCGACCGGACGGGGTGCACGACCGCACCGGCAGCACGTCCGGGTGTGCGGTCAGCGGGCTCGGCGGCCCGCTCGCGGCGACCACGAGCAGGTCGGCGGCGTCGTCGAGCGCCGCGCGCAGCCCGTCGACGGGACCGCCCCCGAGGGTGAGGCTGACCAGGACGACCCGGGCGGTGACCGCGCGCAGCGCACTCGCCAACTCCGCGGGCGGACGGCCCTGGCCGAGCGGGTGGGCACGCATCGGCGACAGCGGGCAGATCCGCAGGCCCGCGGCCCCGGCGACACCGCACAGGTACGGGGTGTCGGCGGGGGTGGCGATGACCTCGACCGGCTCCTCGCACTCCCCCGCGCCGCGCAGCACGCGGGTGAGGCGGACCAGGTCGAGCAGCGGGGAGCGGGAACCGCCCCGGAGAAGGTGACCGGACACCACCGCGTCCACACTCCCGGCGTTCACGATCGGGGCACCGGAGTGCGCCCCGACTCCGGAGCGTAGTGCGATGGCGGCGTCCTGGGCGCACGCCAAGTGAGTGAACGCCTACGGTCGGGTTATGCGCACCGAGTCACCGGAGAACGTGCGCACGGCGTCGAGGATCTCCTCAAGCCCGCGCCGGTAGAGGCGGGTGTCCAGCGGCAGCCCGGGCCCGGAGGCGACCGGCCAGGCGTCGCGGCGGTGCATGCCCGCCACCCCCGGCGTGCCCGGCGTGACGCTGGGCCGCACCCGGAACCGCAGCGTCGGCCCGTCGACCACCACCGCCCGCACGGCGTCCCACGGCAGCGACACCGGCCCTTGCCCGGTCGGCAACCGCACCCCGTCCAGGTCGATCATCAACGGGTTGACGCGCCGCTTCCGCCGACCGACGTACCCGCCCGCCTTCCCCAGCACCACCACCAAGGCCAAGCCGAGTACCGCGGCGGCGACACCGCGGTGCACCCACCCGGTGACCAGCGGCACCAGCGCGGCCACCCCCACCACAACGCCCGCGACCGCCCACCGGACCAGGGGACGCCGCCAAGCCTCACGATCCGCCTCGGCGATGAACAGTTCGCCGACTCCCGGCGCCATCCGGCTCCCCCTCCGCCCTTTCGACCACTCGACCCTAACGCGCCCCCACCGGTCCGGCGGGCGATCAATCCCACCCCATGAACCCGATCACCCACCGCGACCACGACGCCCGGACGACGGTCCCCGGAACCGGCCGCCGACCTCGACACCAAGACTGTGCGCGATCAGCGGCCACGCGGGGTAACTTCGATCACATGAGCGGTTTCCGCACCTCGTTCGAGGCGGGCGACCCGGTGCCCACCTGGGTCGACACCCCCGACATCGGCACCGACCCGGTCGGCGTCACGCTCCGCACCCGCCTCGGGTCCGGCCCGGTCTCCGCGCCCGCGGCCAAGGCCGACGTCGGTTTCACGGGCCTGCGGTCACTGCGCTACGAGGGCGAGGTCACCGCGCCGAACCGCGCGATCAACCGCCTGTTCTGGTCCGACCAACCGGTCGAGGCCGACACCGAACTGGCCTACGTCGTGTTCCCCGAACTCCTCGACCGCCGCTACCCGTCCACCTACGTCGCCGTCGACCTCGCCTTCGACGACGGCACCCGCCTCTCGGAGCTCGGCGCGGTCGACCAGCTCGGCTTCGGGTTCACCGCCCGCGAGCAAGGCGCGTCGCGCGCGTTGTTCCCCGACCAGTGGAACCACCGCGTGGTCCGGCTCGGCCCGGTCGCGCTGGGTCGGGTCATCGCCCGCGTCCTGCTCGCCGTCGACTGCCCCCACGCCCCCGCCGCGTTCGCGGGCTGGGTCGACGACCTCACCATCGGCCCCGCGCCCACCCGGACCGCCGCCCCCGTCGACCGGATCGTCACCACCCGCGGCACCCACTCCACCGGGTCCTTCTCCCGGGGCAACACCATCCCCGCGACGGCCGTGCCGCACGGGTTCAACTTCTGGGTCCCGGTCACCAACGCCGCGGTCACCAACTGGTCGTACGAGTACCACCGCGGCAACACCGACGCGAACCGCCCCGCGCTGCAGGCCATCGGCCTGAGCCACCTGCCCAGCCCGTGGATGGGCGACCGGCACACGTTCCACTTCATGCCGACCACCGGCACCGCCGTCGGCCGCCGGACACGAGCCCTCACCTTCGACCGTGCCGACGAACACGCGCACCCGTACCACTACGACGTCACCTTCGACAACGGCGTGCGCGCCGAGATCGCCCCCGCCGACCACGCCGCCGTCCTGCGCTTCCACTTCCCGCCCGGCCCGGCCAACCTCGTGCTCGACAACGTCGGCCTCGGCGGCGAGGTCCGCGTCGACGGCGACACCATCACCGGTCACACCGACGTGCGCAGCGGCCTGTCGGTCGGCGCGGGTCGCATGTGGGTGCACGCCGAGTCGGACCACCCGATCGCGCGCGCCGACCACCGCTGGCGCGGCTTGGCCCGCGCTCGCACCATGCTGCTGCGCTACGCCCCCGGCACCCGGACCGTCACCCTCCGCGTCGCGACGTCACTGATCGGCCCGGAACAGGCGCGCCGCAACCTCGCCGAAGCCGACACCTTCGACGCCGTCCGCGATCGCGCCCGCGACGCCTGGTCCGCGATCACCGACAAGATCGACGTCGAAGGCGCCACCGACGACCAGCTCACCACCCTCTACTCCTGCCTCTACCGGCTGTTCCTCTACCCGAACTCGGCCCACGAGGACACCGACACCGGCCGTCGCCACGCCAGCCCCACCAGCGACCCGCCCGCCGTCCTCGACGGATCCCTCTACGTCAACAACGGCTTCTGGGACACCTACCGCACCTGCTGGCCCGCCTACGCCCTGTTCGCCCCGCGCCGCTGCGGCGAACTCGTCGACGGGTTCCTCCAGCACTACCGCGACGGCGGCTGGGTGCCGCGCTGGTCCTCCCCCGGCTACGCCGACCTCATGACCGGCACCAGCTCGAACGTCGCCTTCGCCGACGCGCACGCCAAAGGCGTCACCGGCTTCGACGTACAAGACGCCTACAACGCCGCACTACGGGACGCCACCGTCGTCCCGCCGCACAACGGCGTCGGCCGCAAGGGCCTGGACCGCTCGATCTTCCTGCACCACACCCCCATGTCCACCCCCGACGGCCTGTCCTGGGCGCTGGAGGGCTGCGTCAACGACTTCGGCATCGCCGGGATGGCCGCCGCGCTCGGCGACGAGGACAACCACGCCTACTTCACCGACCGCGCCCGCCACTACGCCCACCACTTCGACCCAGCCGTCGGCTTCTTCCAAGGCCGCGACGGCGACCGCTTCCGCCGCGACCCGCACGCCTACGACCCCCGCGTGTGGGGCTACGACTACACCGAGACCAACGGCTGGACCGCCGCGTTCGCCGTCCCCCACGACCCGGCGGGCCTCGCCGCCCTGCACGGCGGGCCCGAGGTGCTCGCCGACAAGCTCGACACCTACTTCGGCACCCCTGAGACCGCCGAGTACCCCG
This sequence comes from Actinokineospora auranticolor, assembly GCF_041897805.1. GTDB lineage: Bacteria > Actinomycetota > Actinomycetes > Mycobacteriales > Pseudonocardiaceae > Actinokineospora > Actinokineospora auranticolor. The sequence continues at coordinate 3,805,775 of NZ_CP154825.1, read as the reverse complement.
GCTCCTACGGCCGCCCCATCCACGAGATGACCGAGGCGCGCGACGTGCGCATGGGCCAGTACGGGCACAGCAACCAACCCGCGCACCACATCGCGTACCTGCCCGGCCAACTCGGCCGCCCGTGGCGCACCCAGGAACTCGTCCGGGACGTCCTCGCCCGGCTCTACCAGGGCAGCGACATCGGCCAGGGCTACTGCGGCGACGAGGACAACGGCGAGATGTCGGCCTGGTACCTGTTCAGCGCGCTCGGCTTCTACCCGCTGCGCGTCGGCAGCGGTGTCTACGCCATCGGCTCACCGCTGTTCCCCCGCGCGGTGGTGCACCTCGACAACGGCCGCGACCTGCGGATCACCGCGCACGGCAACAACCACCGCAACGTCTACGTCCAGTCCCTCACCGTCGACGGCGCTCCCCACGACACACCGTGGATCAGCCACGACACCCTCACCTCCGGTGCCCACCTGGAGTTCACCATGGGCCCCGAACCGTCCACCTGGGGCGCCACCGCCACCCCCGAACCACTCGGCGACGGCCCACCACTGCGCGACATCACCACCGGCCTACCCGGCGCCCTGTTCGACGACGACGCGCACACCGAATCCACAGTGGACTCCCCCGTCACCGTCACCACCACCGACCCCACGCGCGTGCTGATCTACACCCTCACCTCGGCGTCCACCGGCCCCGACCCCACCGCGTGGACCCTCCGCGGCTCCCACGACGGCCACACCTGGCACGATCTCGACACCCGGACCGACCAGTCGTTCCCCTGGCGAAAACAAACCCGCCCGTTCAAGGTCGCTTTACCCGCGCGATACCGCCACTACGGTGTCATCTTCCGCGACACGACCCGCCTCGCCCAGATCCAACTCCTGGCCGACGGCGGCACCTGACCCTTAAGGGGGTGACGTGCTACGCCTGGAAGCGGTGAGCAAGCGCTACGGCAGCGGGCGCTGGATCCTGCGCGACATCGACCTCGAGATCGCCCCCGGCACCGTCGTCGCGGTGGTCGGCGGCAACGGCTCCGGCAAGTCCACGCTCCTGCGGCTCATGGTCGGCGTCTCCCGGCCCACCACCGGGCGCGTCGAGGGCCGTCCCGCCACCGTCGGGTACGTGCCCGAACGGTTCCCGCCCAACGAACGCCTGTCGGCCAGCACGTACCTGCACCACCTCGGCCGGATCCGCGGCCTGAGCGCGGCCGAGGCCGACCAGCGCGCCGGCACCCTCCTCGACCGCCTCACCCTGCAAGGCGGGAACGACGCGCCGCTGCGCACGCTGTCCAAGGGCAACACGCAGAAGGTCGCGCTCGCCCAGGCCATCCTGCGCCAGCCCGACCTGCTCGTCCTGGACGAGCCGTGGTCCGGCCTCGACGCCGACGCCCACGGGGTCCTCGCGGGCATCATCGCGGAGACGGCGGCCAAGGGCGGTGCCGTCGTGTTCACCGACCACCGCGAGTCCGTCACCCGCGCCAACGCCACCCACATCCACCGCATCGCCGACGGCCGCATCTCCGACCCGGTCACCACCGACCGGGAGGTCGTCGAGGTCGTCCTCACCACCGGTACCCACGACCCGGGTTGGTCCGGCCTCACCGGCGTGCTCAGCACCGCGACCCACGATGGTCAGCACATCATCCGGGTCGACCGCGAACACTCCGACGCCCTGCTGACCACCGCCCTGCGCCACGGGTGGTCGGTCGACAGCCTCACCCCGGAGCGCCGCAGATGATGACCGCGCTGATCCGCTACACCCTGGCCACCGTGATCCACTCGCAGCGGTACCTGGCCCCGGTCATGGTGTTCGTTGTGTGCGTGGCCACGGCGTCCGGCAGCAACCAGGGCCCGCTCCCCGGGGTCTACGCCGTCAACTCCGGAGCCCTCCTCGCCTGCGCGGCGTGGCTGAGCATCGCGGTGATCAGCGTCGAGGAACCCGCGCACCGCGCCATCGCGATCGTCACGGCCGGGAGCGCCGTACGAGTCCTCATCGCGACCTTGGTCACCGACTGCCTGGTCCTCGCCGCCATGGCGCTCGGCGGCCTCGCGCTCCCCCTGCTGATGGCACCCCACTCCATCACCGGCGCGGACGTCCTCGTCGGCGCCCTCGCCCACCTGATGTGCGGCACGACCGGCCTTGCCATCGGCCTGCTGTGCTCAAGGCTGGTGTTCCGGCGCCAGGGCTACGCCTTCCTCACCGCGTCGGCCTGCGTGGCCGCCGCGCTGCTGGTGTCGGGGATGCCGCCGAACACCCTGTTCAAACACCTCGCCAACACCGGCCACGGCGACACCGTCCTCGGCTCGACCACCGCACTGGCCACCACCGGCCCCGCCCTCCTCGCCGCCGCCGCGGTCGCCACCCACGTCATCTCCACCCGCAAGGACTGACTACGGGTAGATCAACCTCGTCAACGCCTCCTTGACGGTGTCCCGAGCCCACATGCACTCGCTCCCGACGACAAAGTCCTTACGCCAGTACTGCACACGCAAGACACGCCCTGGAACGAGTTCCACGGCAATGGCGCAACTGGAACCCAGCACCTCCTTCCGGGCCGGGAAGACTCCGATCCTCAGGTCGGAGACACGGGCTCCCTTCAGCGGAGGGACCTCGCCGAGCCCCGCACCCGGACCGGAACTGAGCATCACCCGCACTGCGTAATTGCCCTTCGTCAGCCCGCAGGTGGAGTCGTCCACGCGCTCGACCTTGTCCTTGTCCTTATCCTCGTTGTAAAGAACTCGCCCGCCGCCGGGAATGGGGCGTCGATCGGCGTGCGCCTGTAGTCATCAGGATTTCCTCCTACTGGATCGGCGGCACCGCTCGTACCGCCACGCACAGCGACCGGCGTCCCCGAAATCGCGGTACTACAACCGGCCAGCGTCAAGCCCGCGGCGAATAACGCCGACAACACTTGAGCAAGTGCTCTCCCTGCTATCCCCGAACGACGGCCGGACCCTAGCCGTCCCCATTGCCTTGTCGGGGGCGGTTTCGCATTGTCCGCACGACGTCAGCGCATCCCACATCACCAGGGGAAGACCCACCCGGATGGGTGCACTTGGTCGCCAAGTGGGCGTGGGGCCGGAAGGGTCGGGTAGGCCAGCGGGGTAACCCGAACAGACCAGAGGAGTGGTCCGACATGCGTACAGTCCTGGCCGGTGTGGCCGCGCTCGGTTTTCTCGCCGCCGGGGTCGTGCCGGCGGTGGCGGGTCCCGAGGTCGCCCAGCTGTCCATCGGCATCCGGGGCGCCTCCGGCCTCAGCGAGGTCAAGCTCAACTGCGACCCGACCGACGGCAGCACCCACCCCGACCCGAAAGCCGCCTGCCAGGCCCTGGCCGACGCGGACGGCGACATCAGCGCGATCGCCCCGTCCGACATCGTCTGCACCATGGACATCAACCCCGTCTCCGTCACGATCCGGGGACCGTGGGAGGACACGTTCATCGACTACCGGGGCGAGTTCCCCAACCGCTGCGTCGCCTCCGCGCAGACCGGCGGCGTGATTCCCGACAAGGCCTGAACCCGCGGGTCACGGCGGTCCAGGACCGCCGCGACCCGGTCACCGCAGCTTCCAGGCCACCTCGCGCAGCGCCACCAGGTCCCGCTCCGACAGCGCCGCCAACGCCGCGGGCGGCTGGTTGATCCGGGTCAGCAGCTCCGTGCGCACCCGCTCCCCCGCCTCGCTCAGCACCACGGCCTTCACCCGCCGGTCGGTCGGCACCGGCCGCCGCTCCACCAGCCCCCGCTTCTCCAGCCGGTCCACGATCCAGGTCACCGTCGACGCGTCGCAGTGCAGCTGGTCGGCCAGCGCGCGCATCGGCTGGGGCTCACCCGGGACCAGGCGCACCAGGGTCTTCAGGTCCCCCGGGCTGACCCCGGCCTCGGCCGCCGCCGCCAGGTGCCGCTCGTGCTGGACCAGCACGAAGTCGTAGAGCACCCGCCAGATCTCCGCACTGAGTCGACTGGAGTCGGGCGCCCGCATGCGCTCCAGCCTAGAGCGTCACAGCGCGCCCGCGTCGACGGCGGTGTGGACGGTCGGGAACAGCGGTCGCAGGCCGAGAACGGTGCGGAACCTGGTCGTGTCGAGGACGCTCTCCCACGCGTCGGCCACGGGCTCGTTCCGCACCGGCGCCGACCGACCGGTCAGCCGCGCCAACTCCCACGCCGTGGTGGGCGCGTCGTCGGCGACGTTCACCACCGCGCCGTCCAACCCGTCGGCGGTCGCCATCCGCAGCAGCGCCTGGCCGACGTCGGCGTGGTGCACCATGTGCAGCCGCTTGGCCGACGACCAGTCCGCGATGAACCGGTGCGACTCCGCCAGGTGCGGGTCCCCTTCGCCGTACACGAACGCCAGCCGCGCGATCCGCAGCGGCAGCCCCCGCGTCCGGTGCAGCTCCACCAACGCGCGGTCCGCGGCGGCCTTGCTCACCGGGTAGACGTGCGTGCCGCCCGAGGCAGGCTCATCGGTCTCCGCGGCGGGCCGCCCCAGGCCGCCCGGGTACACCAACCCGGTGCTCGTGTGCACGAACCGCCGCACCCCGGCGTCCAACGCCGCCTCCGCGAGCCCGACCGCCGCGTGCCGGTTGACGTCGACGGCGTGCTCGTCGGACACACCGCGGAACGCCGCCGCCACGTTCACCACGGCTTCGACGCCCTCGACGGCCCGCACCCGGGCACCGGCGTCGGTGATGTCGCCCTCGACCACCTCGGTACCCAGGTCGACCAGACCCCGGACCCGAGCCGCGTCGCGCACGAGAACCCGTACCCGAAGCCCCCACCCCACGAGACGGGGAACGAACCGACTACCCACCCGACCGGTCGCACCGGTGACAAGAACGGTCATGCACCCAAGCTAACAGAAGCTTGGATAGCTCCAACAGTCTCGGCGATCCAAGCTCAACGCCCGGTCGAACCGCCCACCGTGGCGTCCCCGGCCTTCGCCGGATCCTCATCCGGCTTCGGCTCCGGCGGCACGATCCCCGCGAACTCCGACCCCGAGTCGTTCATCCGCAGCACGAACGGCCGGGTCGGCGTGTACCGCACGACGCTCACCGACGCCGGGTCCACCACGATCCGCTGGAAGGTGTCCAGGTGCTGCCCCAACGCGTCCGACAGCACCGACTTGATCACGTCACCGTGGCTGCACAGCAACCACACCGCCCGCTCACCGTGCTCGGCCGTGATCCGCGCGTCGTGCTCCCGCACCGCGCGGACCGCGCGCGCCTGCACCTCGGCCAACCCCTCACCGCCCGGGAACACCGCCGCCGAAGGGTGCTGCTGCACCACCTTCCACAGCGGCTCCTCGACCAGCTCCTTGATCTCCTTGCCGGTCCACGCCCCGTAGTCGACCTCGGCCAACGCGTCCTCGACGACGGGTTCCAGCCCCCGCGCCGACGACAGCGGCGCCAGGGTCTGCGCGCAACGCAACAACGGGGACCGCACCAACCCGTGCAGGGTCACACCCGCCAACCGGTCGACCAGCGCGGCGGCCTGCTTCTCCCCGGACGGGTCGAGGCGGACGCCTTCGCTGCGGCCGGCGAGCACGCCGGAGCCGTTCGCGGTGGATCGGGCATGGCGGAGGAGGACGACGGTGGCCACGGCCGAACAGCCTAAGCGGAGGCGCTCCCCCACCGGTCAGGCGGGGGGACGATCACGTCGGCGACACGACCCCGGTCGCCAGCAGCCCGCACAGCACCGCGCCCAGCACGATCCGGTACCAGACGAACAGCATGAAGTTGTGCTTGGACACGTACCGCAGCAGCCACGCCACGCACGCGTACCCGACCGCGAACGACACCGCCGTCGCGACGATCGTCTGCGCCACGTCCGCCTGCGGCCCCGGCCCGCTGCGGTCCAGCACGTCCGGGATGCTGAACAGGCCCGCGCCGAACACCGCCGGGATCGCGAGCAGGAACGAGTACCGGGTCGCCGCCTCCCGGTTCAGGCCGAGGAACAACCCGGCCGTCAGCGTCCCGCCGGACCGCGACACCCCGGGCACCAGCGCCATCGCCTGCGCCAGACCCATGAACACGCTGTCCTTCATCGTCAGCGAGTCCCGCGCCTGCTTGCCGAGCTCGTCGGCCACGGCGAGGACCACGGCGAACACCATCAGCACGATCGCGGTGATCCACAGGTTCCGCAGGCCCGAGCGGATCGCGTCCTTGAACACGTAGCCGAGCACCGCGATCGGCGCCGAGCCGATGATCACGTACCAGGCCAGCCGGTAGTTCGGGTCCGACCGCGCCGACGCCCGGAACAGGCCGACGAACCAGGCCTTCAACAGCCTGCCGATGTCCTTGGCGAAGTAGATGATCACCGCGGTCTCGGTGCCGAGCTGGATCACGGCGGTGAACGACGCGCCCGCGTCACCGCCGAACCACAGCTCCGACACGATCCGGATGTGCGCCGATGACGAGATCGGCAGGAACTCGGTCAGTCCTTGGACGATGCCGAGGACGATTGCTTGAAACCAGGTCAACTACCGACTCCCGCGAGATCCAGTGCGTCCGCGGCGACCCGCAGGGCCGCCTTGCTGCGCTCCAGATCTTGCAGGATCGGCGAAACGGTCAGTGTGGTGACCCCCGATTCCGCCAGGGCCTGCATCTTCTCCGCGATCCGCGCCTTCGGGCCGAGCAACGACGTCGAGTCAAGGAATCCCAAAGGGACCTTCGCGGCGGCGCCCGCGTAGTCCCGCGCCAGGTAGAGGTCCTGGCACTCGGCGGCCTCCGCCTCGTAACCCATCCGGCAAGCGAGGTTGTTGTAGAAGTTCTGCTCCCGGCTGCCCATCCCGCCGACGTACAGCGCCGCGTACGGCCGCACCAGGTCCGCCGCCGCGCGCCAGTCGTCGTCCACCACCAGCGACACCGTCGGCACGACGTCGAACCCGTCGAGGGTCTTGCCCGCCTTCGACCGGCCCTTGGCGATCAGCTCCAGCGACTCGCGACCGTGCTCCGGCGAGTAGAAGATCGCGAGCCAGCCGTCCGCGATCTCGCCGGTCAGCTCCAGGTTCTTCGGGCCGATCGACGCCAGGTAGACCGGGATCTCCTCCCGCACCGGGTGGACGGTCAGCTTCAGCGGCTTGCCCGGGCCGTCGGGCAGCGGCAGGACGAAGTGCTTGCCCTGGTGGCTGACCCGCTCCCGGCGCAGCGCCGATCGCACGATCTCCACGTACTCGCGCGTGCGCCCCAGCGGCTTGTCGAACTTGACCCCGTACCAGCCCTCGGACACCTGCGGCCCCGACACCCCGAGCCCGAGCCGGAACCGGCCGCCGGAGAGCGAGTCCAGCGTCGCCGCGGTCATCGCCGTCACGGTCGGCGTGCGGGCCGGGATCTGCATGATCGCGCTGCCCACGTCGATGCGCTCGGTCTGCGCGGCCACCCAGGACAGGATCGTCGGACCGTCCGACCCGTACGCCTCGGCCACCCACGCCACCGAGTAGCCCAGCCGATCGGCCTCCTTGGCCAGTTCGAGGTTCGCCGCGTCGTTGCCCGCACCCCAGTAGCCCATGTTCAGTCCGAGTCGCATGGCCTGAGGTTACCCGCGAGTAGGACCGGTCCACCAGTGGGCCGCGAGTGGCGCGCGGCCACCGGGCGCATAGGGTCTGTGATCGTGGAGCAACGACACCTCGGGCGCAGCGGGCTGCGGGTTTCCCGAACCGGCCTCGGCACCCTGACCTGGGGGGACACCACCGACGCGGACACCGCGGCGAGCTTGCTCACGGCGTTCACCGAGGCGGGCGGCACGTTGGTCGACACCGCCGACATCTACGCCGACGGCGAGGCGGAAACCCTGCTCGGCTCGTTGCTCGACGACATCGTGCCCCGCGACCACGTCGTCCTGGCCACCAAGGCCGTCGCCCGGCGCCACGACGGCCCCTTCGGCGGCGGCGCCTCCCGCGGCGCCCTGCTCACCGCGCTGGAAGGCTCGCTCCGCCGACTCGACACCGACCACATCGACCTCTGGCAACTGCACGCCTGGGACGACACGGTGCCGCTCGACGAGACCCTGGCCGCCGTCGACGCGGCCGTCCGCAGCGGCAAAGCCCGCTACGCGGGCATCTCCAACTACTCCGGCTGGCAGACCGCCACCGCCGCGACCCGCCAAGCCCACGTCGCCGGGGCCGCCCAACTGGTCAGCACCCAGGTCGAGTACTCCCTCCTGGAACGCGGCATCGAGCGTGAGGTCGTGCCCGCCTGCGCCCACCACGGGATCGGCCTGCTCCCCTGGGCCCCGCTCGGCAGAGGCGTGCTGACCGGCAAGTACCGCACCAACACCCCAGCCGACTCCCGCGGCGCCTCGGCCGTCTACGCGCCGTACGTGGAGCGGCACCGCACGGACCGCGCGGCCCGCATCGTCCAGGCGGTGGTCACCGCGGCGGACGGCCTGGGCACGTCCCCGTTGGCCGTCGCCCTGGCGTGGGTCCGCGACCGCCCGGGCGTCGTGGCCCCCATTGTCGGCGCCCGCGACACGGCCCAGCTGCGCGGCTCCCTGGCCGCGGAGGAACTGACCCTCCCCACCGCCATCCGCGCCGCCCTCGACGACGTCAGCGACCTGGCCCTCGGCTACCCGGAGCGCCACCTCCCCTGACCCGCCCTGTTTGGCCCCTCTCGCCCTCCCCGGCCCACCCGCCCCCGGCGAACTTCCCTTCGACAACTCCACCCTCTCCTTGCTCGACCAGCACCGCGTCGTCCACCCCAGTCCAGGTTCGGTCTGGCCGCGCGCTCTCCCACTCGACCAGCCCTCGTCTCGGCAGAACCGGTACCTCAGCTCCTACCGCACCGACTATCCCCCGAACTTCACCCGCCCCCAATCCTCACCGATCACCAATTATCTTGATAGTGAATAGCCGATACTTAGACCATTGTTAATATGGGCACGAGACCACACTCGATCTGCACAGCCGCTGCCCAACCGCTATCTCGATAGTCGATAGCTAGATCAGGATACGAACCGTCAGGAATCAGCCAAGACAGGGGCGAGATCAGCGAAGAAGGGGTGGGAGCCGGGTGGGTGACAGGTCCGGAGTCAGCGGCGGCGGGTGGGGACGTCGTCCGTGTCGGGCTCCAAACCGGACACGAAGTACTCCCGCACGTCCTCCCGGTACATCAACTGCCCGGCCGCCACCAACAGCAGCACCGACAGCGCCAGCGCCGAGAAGCTCAGCGAGCTCTGCGCGACCGCCAGCATCAGCAGCAGCGTGAAGCACGAGACGAGCAGCGCCCCCGCGCGGGCCCAGTCACGGCCCGCCCGTATCCCGAACGCGAACCACGTCGTCACCGCCATCGGGAACAGCACGATCGGCAGCCCGTAGTCGGTCGCGAAGGCCAGGTGCGCTCCGGTGACCGCGACGTGGACCAGCAGCAGGGCGCTCGCCGCGCGGACGGCGGCGGGCGGGTCGGAGGGCTCGGGGTCACCCAGGATGGGCCGGTGCGTGGGATCGATCGACATGGACGCCTCCCCTGCGCTGTGCCCGGTCCGTCGGTCCAGCCACCGCGGGTGTTACAGACAGGTTTCGACTTCACCCGTCAGGCGTAATAAAGCACACTTGACACGGATCAGACCAGTGCAGTTCGTCAGCTCACAAACACCATTCATGGATATAGTAGCCATGTACTGTGTCCACCATGAGCACACCGGGGACACCCGTCTCAGGCCTGGTTTGGCGACTGTCCACCCGTTGGCGCACGAGGATCGACCGGGCCATCACGCCCCTCGGCCTCACCCACGCCCAATACGCGGTCGTCGCCCCGCTGCTGTCCATGCAGCGGTCAGGCACCCGGCCCAGCCAGCGCGAGCTGGCCGACTTCACCGGCCTGGAGCCCCTCTACATCTCCAAGCTGGCCCGCGCCCTCGAACGCGCGGGCCTGGTCGAACGGGTCGACAACCCGAGGGACTCCCGCGCGGTGCTCCTGTCGCTCACCGAACGCGGTCGCGACATCGCCGAACAGGCGGTCGACCGGGTCCTGCGCCTGCAGGGCGAACTCACCGCGCCCCTCGGCGGGACCGACGACCCGCGCACCCTCGCGCTGGTCCGCGCCCTGCGCACACTGCTCGACACACCGGAGGAACCATGACCCACCCGTTCAACGGCCTCGCGATCGGCGACGCCGCCAAGGCCACCCGCGCCCTGCTCGACCGCCTGCTCGACGAGAACGCCACCACGTTCCCCGAGTGGGTGACCCTCTTCTACCTGGCCGAGACCGACGTCCCCGAGTCCGAATTGGTCACCCGGCTCGACGCCCGGTTCAAGGAGGGCCGCGGCGCGGAGGTCGTCGACAGCCTCACCCGCGCCGAACTCATCACCGCGGGCGTCTCGCTCACCGAGACCGGCCGGGCCCGGCACCAGCGGATCAGCGGTGGCATCGATCGCATCGCCGAGCGCCTCTACGGCGACCTCCCCGCCGCCGACCGCGAGACCGCCGGTCGGCTGCTGGCCCTGGTCACCGCGCGCGCCGAGGCCGCCCTGGCCGCCTGACCCGGGGTGAACGCCGGTGGGCGGAAACCGGGAGGAGACACGACCCACCCGGACGTGGCTCGCGGGCCCGCGGTGGAGGATGCTGGAGGGGAGGTCCGTCCCCCACCGGAGGTCTGCTTGCCCCGCCCGCTCGTCGCCGTCCCGCTCACCGCCGCCCTGATCGGCGCCCTCACGGCAGGCTGCTCGTCGAGCGACCAGCCGCAGGACGAGCTGATGCTGACCGACAACCCGGTCGCCGCGACCGCGGCCCACTCCCCCGCCGCCGCCAAGCCCCCCGCGGGCACCGTGCTGCCGCTGGCCGACCCGGTCACCGCGGTGGCGACCTCGGGCCGCGTCCTGACCGTGGCCAGTGGCGCCGACCTGCGGTTGTACGACCTCGACAAGCTCGACCAGGCCCCGCGGTCGCTCACCCTGCCCGGACCCGCCGAGACGCTGACCCCCGCCGGTGACGGTGGCCCGCTGCTGGCCGCCGTCCCGAGCGGCGTGGTCCGGGTGTCGTTGCCCGGGGGCGCGCTGGAGGAGTCGACCGTCTCGGGGACGCCCGCGTCGGCGGCGGCCTACCAGGGCGGCACGCTCGTGGCGCTGCGCGAGCAGCGCGGTGTCGCCGTGCTCGACGGCGGCCAGGTGCGCCGGGTCATCTCCGGCGGCCTGCTCAGCGCGGACCAGGTGTTCACCGCCGGGTCCGGCGCGGCCGTGCTCGACCGGCTGCGCAACGCGGTCTTCCAGCTCGACGTCGGCGGCGGCACGGTCGGCCAGGGCCTGCGCGCGGGCGCGGGCGCGACGAACGGCGTCGTCGACCGGTACGGCCGCGTCCTGGTCACCGACACGCGCGGCGGCGCGCTGCTGGCGTTCTCGCTGGACCCGCTGCTGCTGCGGCAGCGCTACCCCGTGCCGGGCGCGCCGTACGCCATCGCGTACGACCCGAAGCGCGACCTGGCGTGGGTGACGCTCACCGAGACCAACGAGGTGGTCGGGTACGCGGTTGGCGGCGGCGAGCCCGTCGAGCGGTACCGGTTCCCGACGGTCGCTCAGCCGAACTCGGTGGCGGTCGATCCCGTGGACGGGCGCGTGGTGGTCGCGTCCGGCGTTGGAGGAGGTGTGCAGGTGGTGCTGCCATGAGCGAAGCGGTGGTCGACGGGGATTGGGAGTACCGGCCGCTGCGGCTGCCCCCGGGGGTGTCGCGGCTGACAGCGGCCACGCAGCTGGCGATCCACGCCGAGTTCAGCGGCTGGGAGCTGTCCAACGTGCGGCTCTACGCCGACGGGACCCGCAAGGTGTGGCTGCGCCGCAAGGCCCGCAAGAGCGGGCCCGGCGTCATCATCTGAACCCCCCTCAGCGGCCGCGCACGGGCTGCTGGTCGGTGCCCTGCCAGACCGCGGTCGCGCCCGCCTCGCCGACGCGGAAGGTGTGCACGCCCGCGGCGACGCCCGTGCCGACGGTCAGCACCGCCAGCACGATGACGACGGGCTTGGTCCAGGTCTCCGGGCGCCTGGTCGTCACCACCATCAGGGCCGTCACCGCGACCAGCAGGCCGAGGACGAACCAGATCAGCAGGTCGCCCAGCTCCTCGTGCCGCTCGATCAGCGGATTCTCCGGCAGCCGCCGGGACAGGTCGTCGCCGCTCGACGTGGCGATGGGGGTCAGCACCGTCCCGACCACCGCGAACGCCACCACCAGCCAGCCGTAGCGGGCACGGGCCGCCTGCCAGACCGCGATGACGACGGCGCCCAGCACCGCGAGCGGGATCAGCACGACGACGGCGTGCACGACCAGGGCGTGCAGCGGGAGACCGTTGATGAACTCGGGCATAGCCACCTCCGGGTATCACGGTCAGCCAACCGTGAACACTTTTACGTCGCCAGTCGGCGGACGGTTCAACCGGGCACGCGACGTGCCCCCATCCTGCCCACCGCGCCGTTGTCCGGTGTGAGTTCCCGTCGAGAAGCTGGGTCGAGTGGCCGAGGGAGGGGCATGAGAGCGCACGAGCACGCCGAGGAGCAGTCCGCCGGGCGACCGCGGCGGCGGTCGTCGAGCGGGGCGGGGCACAACCCCGAGGTCACGCGGATGCTGTCGTTGCAGAACTCGGTGGGCAACGCGGCGCTGAGCGCCGACCTGTCCGTGCAGCGCGTGGAGACCGACGAGGAAGAGCAGCAGGAGACACCGCGGCGGCCCCGGCGCGCGGCGGACCGCGAGCGGCAGCTGAGCCAGGCGTTCGGCATCCGCATCGGCCCGGACGGCCGCGGTCCGCACTTCACCCACTCGATGCTCGACCACATCGAGGCCGCGCTGCGGAACCTGCCGCTGGAGGACCTGGGCCCCAACGAGCACCTGGTGGCCATCGAGCTGGACGAGAGCGCGGAGGGCAGCACGAGCGAGTACCGCGAGGACGACCAGTCGGTGGCGATCGTGCGACCGGTGCTCATGGGCGGCGTGCGGGCGCCGCAGTGGCTGTACGCGCGGATGAACCGCGGCAACGCGTGGCAGCGCAGGCGGATGGACCAGGGCGCGATGTCGGCGTACCCGGGGGTGAGCCGGGCCGGGGACCGGGCGCTGGGCGTGCGCAGCGGCGACCGGGAGGTGATGGGCGGGGTGTCGAACGCGCTGGCGCACGGCAACCTCGTCGAGTGGACGGTCATGCACGAGGTGGGGCACTCGGTGGACGTGCTGACCGCGTGGCAGCGCGACCTGGCCCACGAGGAGCGGTTCGGCGGCTGGCAGGTCTACGACGACTCCGAGGCGCTGGACCGGGTGGCGGAGGCGATCCTGGCGCACGCGGGGCTGAACACGGTCAACCCGGCGGGGCACGAGCGGGCCGTGACGACGTTGACCAGCATGCTGCGGCCGACGATCGCCGCGACCAGCGTGGGCGGCGCCAACAGCCGGCTGGACCGGTTCCTCCAGCGCTACCAGTCGCACCTGGACGCGCCGACCTTCGCCGCGCGCAGCGCGACCGTGACCGCCTTCGTCCGCCTGGCGCTCGCCCAGCCGTGGACGCTGCCGGACGGCGGGGCGTCGGTGCTCGACGTCAACGGGCGGACCTTCCAGGTGGACCCGTACAACACCTGGGTCAGCTACCTGACCGACCAGCGCACCCAACACGCCCTGTCCAACTACCAGTTCTCCAACCCGCGCGAGTGGTTCGCCGAGGCCTACGCGGCCTACCACGACCCGCAACCGGGTGTTCGCGGCCGTCTCCGGGCGGATGTGCAGGCGTGGTTCGCGACCCTCCCCCGCCAACGACCCACCGAGTGAGCCGTTGCCGTCGGCCGAATCCCTCCGACCGACGGCGACCACAGTGGACGGTTACACGAACATCCCGGTCGGCCGGATGATGATCGTGTTCACGTCGACGCCCTCCGGCTGGGTCAGTGCCCAGACCACGGTTTCCCCCAGCTTCTCGGCGGGCAGGTAGTCCCGATCCGGTGCGCCACCGGGCATCGCGTCGAAGAAGTCCGTCCGCGTCGCCCCCGGCGAGACCAGCGTGACACCGATCTTGTCGTCCAGCAGCATCCGACGGGTGTTCTCGGCGAGCCCGGTGATGGCCCACTTCGTCGCCCCGTAGATGTTGCCGGGCGTGTACACGTGGCCGGCCACACTACCCAGCAAAACGATGCGCCCCTTGGCCTCCCGGAGCGCGGGCAGCGCCGCGTTGATCAGGATCGCGGGACCGAGCACGTTGGTCAGCACCATGTCCCGCCACCCGGCCGGATCGCCGTCGCCCAGGTCGTCGAAGGTGGCGTACCCGGCGTTCGCGACAACGCAATCAAGCCGCCCGAACGCCGAAACCGTCGCCGCGACGGCTTCCTGGACCGCCACGTGGTCGGCGGCGTCGCCGGGCAGCACGAGGAGTTCCTCGGGGCTGCCCAGCCTTTCCGCGAACCCACGCAGCTTGTCCGCGTTGCGTCCCGTGATGGCGACCCGGTAGCCGCGCGCCAGCAGTTGTTCGGTGGTGGCGGCCCCGATGCCGCTGCCGCCACCGGTAACCAGCCCAACCCGTGCCTCAACCATGTTTCCCCCATGAACTTTTTCCTACGAGGACACTTATACGCACGGGCGACAGCGTCCCGCAACGTCGCCCGCGCTCCAGGAGCGCGCTCCAGGCAACGACTCCCGCCCGATGGCCGAACGACGCGATCCCGGGTATAGCTGGAACTACCGGACTCCGGTCCCCTGTCGGACTCGTTCTCACACAACCCCCGATCCGCGCGTCAACCGTCCAGCCGACATCGAGCGCTGGTCGGTGGACACGCGATCTCGATCGGTCCGTGGATCCGCGGGCGCCCGCGAGCCGGAACGATCTCGGTCATGTCGGTTGATGATTCCGCTCCACCGCTGGCCCCCGTCTCCGGCAGCCAGCGGGTATTGGCCCCGGACCTGGCGCGCGGCTTGATGCTCGCGCTGATCGCGCTGGCCAACTCGGTCTACTACCTCTACGGGCGCCCCTACGGCCTCCGCCAGCACATCGTCGAGCACACCATGGTCGACCGCGTCGTCAGCGTCATCGACGTGGCGTTCGTCGACGGCCGTGCCTACCCGATGTTCGCCGCCCTGTTCGCCTACGGCGTCGTGCAGGTCTTCCAGCGCCACCGCGACGCCGGTATGCCCGAGCGGCAGGCGAAGCGCCTCCTGCGCCGCCGGAGCCGGTGGCTGCTCGTCTTCGGTTTCCTGCACGCGCTCCTGCTGTTCCCCGGCGACGTGCTCGGCGTCTACGGGCTCGTCGGGTTCGGCCTCGTCGCCCTGTCCCGCGCGTCGAACCGGACCCTGCTCGTCCAGGCGGGGATCTGGCTGGTGCTGGCCGCGCTCATCCAGGGGGCGGCGAACATGATGCCCGCCACCGGGGCCCGGTCGTTCTTCTTCTCCTTCGAGACCGAGGATCCGGTCAAGGCCCTCACCTCGCGGCCCCTCGAGTGGCTCCTGACCCCGGTCGGCATGGTCGGCGTGGCCGTCGCCGCCCTCCTCGGCACCTGGGCCGCCCGCCGCGGCGCGCTCACCGACCCGGCCAACCATCGAACCCTGTTGCGCCGCAGCGCTTTCATCGGCCTCCCCCTCGCCTTCCTCGGCGGCCTCCCCACGGCCCTCGCGGTCGGCCACTTCTGGGAGCCCACGGGAGACCTGACGCTCTGGACGATCTCCGCGCTCCACACGGTGACCGGCATCGCGGGCGGCCTGGGCTACGCGGCCCTGATCGGCTTGGCCGCCAACCGGATCGGCGACCGCCGCGGCCCGGTCGTCCGAGCGATCTCGGCGTCCGGCGAGCGATCCCTGAGCTGCTACCTCTTCCAGTCGGTCGTCTTCGTCGCCCTGCTCGCCCCCTACACCCTCGGCCTGGGCGCGAAGCTGGGCAGCGCCGAGGTCGCCTTGGTGGCCCTGGGCACCTGGCTGGTCTCCGTCCTCCTGGCCGACCAACTCCGCCGCGCGGGCACACGCGGCCCGGCCGAGGTCGTACTCCGCACACTCGTCTACCGACGCAAGACGCCGACCTGAGCGCAGGTTCTCGTGTCGTGGGCCCGATTCCGCGCCCACGACACGATCGCGTGCCTCACCAAACGCGGTTCGCGTCAGCCACCCGACCCGATCGGCAAGTTCTCCGCCGTCGCGATGGCGACCGTGCCCGCGCCGTAGTGGTCGTTCGACCGCCGGACCGCCTCACGGCCACCAATAGACCACATGGCCGCCGTGGGACCTCAGCCCCTGATCGGTCCGACCCGGCTGACGTACTTCCGCCACAGCCCGGTCGGATCGAGCGGGTCGTGGATCCAGCGCCACCTCGATGATCACCGGACCGGATCAGCCACGCTACCGAGGTGCGGGAGCGCAGCGGCCTCCTCAAGGAGGAGATTCCCCCCGAGGTTCACCCGTTGCGGCAATCGCAAAGCCAGGCGAGCTCACGTCCGACTCACCTCCTGACGGGGAAGAAGCAAGGCCGTGGTGACTCCGACGAGCCCCACCACCCCCAGCGCGACCATCGCGACCACGTAACCGTGACCCGCCGGGTCGGCGATCAGGATCGTCCCCGCAACGGCCGTGCCCAGCGCGGAACCGAGGTTGGACACGCTCCGCGACACACCCGAGATCGCCCCCTGCCAGTCCTCCGGAAAGCTCGACTGCACGAGGTCGACCGACGGCGTCAGCATGACCCCGAGCCCCAACCCGATCAGCAGAAGCCCCGGCACACAAGCCCACCCCGACGCGCCGCCCAGCGCGAGCAGGACGGCGATCCCGCCGGTCGTCACCACGAAGCCGGTCGTGATGAGGGTTCGCCGAGACCGCCGGGTCGCGAACCGCTCCGCGGCGAGCGAAGACGTGAGCAGACCCGCCGTGGCCGCGGTGAAGACCACACCGGTCCGGATCGCGTCGTAGCCTCGCACGACCTGCAAGTACGTCGCGACGACGAACGCCGTCCCCATCAGCAGCAACCACTGCGCGTTCTGCGTGATGAGCCCCAGGTTCGCGGCGCGGTGGCGGAAGATACCCGTCGGGAGCAACGGTTCACGACCGGTCCGCTCCCGGTGCCGCACCCAGCGGTAGAACCCCACCAACGTCACACCGCTCAGCACGAGCAGCCCACACGTCAACCAGATGTTCTTACCCGCCAACAGAATCCCCGACACCAGCAACACCAGGCCCGCGGCGGACAGCACAGCCCCACCGGTGTCCGCCGCGCGCGTCGGATCCGGCGGCAGCGGGTCCCGGATGGACCGGCTCAGCAGCAGGATCACCACGATCACCAGCGCCTGGAACACGAACGCCGCCCGCCAGCTCAGCGCGGACGAGATCAGGCCGCCGATGAGCGGCCCGGCGGCGGCACCGATCCCGCCCATCGCCATGATCGCGCCGAAGGCCCGGGCCCGCGCGGCCGCGGCCGGGAACAGGACGGTGGCGAGGATGTAGACGGGTGGGATGAGCAGTGCCGTGCCGACGCCCTCCAGGATGGAGTTGCCGAGGATCAGCACGCCGAGCCCGGGCGCCAGCGCGCTCAGCACCGCCCCGACCGCGTAAACGGCCAGCCCCGCGACGAAGCACCGCTTCCGGCCGAGCCGGTCGGTGACCTTGCCACCGGGGATCATCAGCGCGGCCATCACCAGCAGGAAGACCGTGATGGTGACCTGCACGCCCTGCACGGTCGTGCCCAGGTCGACGCTGATGTCGGTGATCATCACGTTCATGTTGGAGCCCGCGAAGCTGCAGATGAACTGCGCGAGCGCGAGCGGCACCAGCACCGCCCGCTTCCGGTCGGCCACCTCGGCCATCAGCGGGTTTCCCGCTCGGACGCTGTGCTCATGGCGGCAATCGTGCCCGCGCCGCCACCGGGCGTTCGCCACCCGCGCGGGGTGATCAGTGCAGGAAGGTCTTGAGCAGGATCACGACCACCCCGAGCACGGCGCTGCCCGTGGCGCAGCCGACGGCGACCAGCCGCGTCGCGCCCGCGTGCTTGGCGGCCGCGTGCCCGAGGGCGCTGAGCATCACCGTCGACACGGCCAGCGCGACCACCACACCCGCCCGGAGGTCCCCCGTGACGAGCACGAACGCGACCAGCACGACGGGCGGCGCGCAGGCGGCCTCGATCGTCGGCCACCCCTGGCGCAGCGCCCGGCCGATCCGGGCCCGCCGGTCGGGCCCGCGAACCGCCGCCGCCAGCGCGTCGGCGTAGCGCTCGGCCACCCAGTAGACGGCGACGGTCACCAGCACCGTGGCGACGGTCCCACCCAGCGTGCGGTGGGCGCCCGCGGTCGCCATCGCGGCCGTGCCGACGACCGTCCCGTAGATCGCGTGGGCGAGGTCGCGCTCCCCCGTCCACCGCAGGTGGTGCGGCCGAAGCGCGGTGCGCATCCGGCGCAAGGGCCCTGGTCGACCGCGTGTCCCCGTCACGTCGGCCACGGTGACACGAACGGGGATTCCGTCCCTCGCCCGCCGCGGACGGTACGGGACGCCGTCATTAGTTGAGGGGGTGGCAACGGTGGTGTCGCGCGGGTCAGCCGCTGTTACGGTCGCCGTAATTTGCTGTCGGCGACCAGGGAGCGGCTGTGATTACTGGAGAGACTTCCCGCGAAGTCGCGGAACGCGACACAAAAGTGGCAATTCTCGCCGTGGGAAGTTTTGCGCAGCATGGCGAGCATCTGCCACTGGCGACGGACACACTCGTCGCCGAGGTGATCGCCGAACGTTTGGCGGCCGAGTACGATTTGTTCCGGCTGCCACCGCTGACGATGTCGTGCTCGCACGAACACGTGGACTTCCCCGGCACAGTGAGCCTAAGCGCGTCAACGCTGGTCACGATCATCGACGACATCCGGACCTCACTGGCCGAAACCCTCGAGAACACCCGGTTGGTGCTGGTGAACGGCAACACCGGCAACCACGTCCTCGCGAACATCGCCCAAGAGGCGAACACCGCGGGCGCCACCCTGGCCGTGTTCCCCACCGAGCACGACGTGGACAAAGCCAGGAAAGCCGCCAGAATGGAGTCAACAACCCCCGAAGACCCCCACGGCGGCGAGTGGGAGACCTCGATCCTGCTGCACGCCTACCCGGATCTGGTGCGCCCGGGTTACACCGAGGCCGATTTCGACGCACCGGAACGGCCGCACTTCCACCTGACCGGAATGACCGGCTACTCGAAATCAGGAATCATCGGACACCCGTCCAAGGCAACCGCCGAAAAAGGCCACAAAGCCCTGGATTGCCTGACCCAATCCTTCAACGCGGTACTCGACATCCTGAACGACTGAACACAACCGGCGGTCTGCCCGCGGACACCAGGTCCGCGGGCAGGCACCCGACGTCAGCTGCTGCGAAGGAACCGGTCCAGCACCCGAGTCCCGAACTTCAACGCGTCAACCGGCACCCGCTCGTCCACACCGTGGAACAGCGCCGTGAAGTCCAGGTCGGCGGGCAGCCGCAACGGCGCGAACCCGAAACAGCGGATTCCCAGCGTGTGGAACGCCTTGGCATCGGTACCGCCCGAGAGCATGTACGGAAGCGTCTTGGCACCCGGGTCCTCAGCGATCACCGCGGCCGTCATCGCGTCCACCAGCGCCCCGTCGAAGGTCGTCTCGACCGAGGGCAGGTTCGTCACCCACTCGCGCTCGACGTCCGGCCCCAGGATCTCGTCAAGTTCCTTCTCGAACGCCGCTTGCCGCCCCGGCAACACCCGGCAGTCGACCACGGCCTCCGCCACCGACGGGATCACGTTCGCCTTGTACCCGGCGGACAGCATCGTCGGATTCGCGGTGTCACGCAGCGTAGCGCCCACCATCCGAGCGACGGCCCCCAACTTGGCGACGGACCCGTCGAGGTCCTCCTCGTCGAACTCCATCCCGGTGATCTCGGTGATCGCCGCCAGGAACTCGCGCACCGAATCGGTCATGACCAGCGGGAACTTGTGCGTACCCAGCCGAGCCACCGCCTGCGTGAGCTTGGTGACCGCGTTGTCCTCGTGCACCATCGACCCGTGCCCGGCCCGCCCGCGGACCCGCAGCTTCATCCAGGCGATGCCCTTCTCGGCGGTCTCGATCATGTAGGCCCGCACACCGTCCTTGACGGTGATCGAGAACCCACCGACCTCGCTGATCGCCTCGGTGGCCCCCTCGAACAGCTCGGGCCGGTTCTCCACCAGCCACTGCGCTCCGTAGTCCCCTCCAGCCTCCTCGTCGGCCAGGAAGGCGAAGATCAGATCCCGCGGCGGCACCACCCCGTCCCGCTTGAACCGCCGCGCCGTGGCCAGGGTCATCCCCAGCATGTCCTTCATGTCGACAGCGCCGCGCCCCCACACGTAGTCGTCCTGCACCGCCCCCGAGAACGGGTGAACCGACCACTCGGACGGGTCAGCGGGCACGACATCCAGGTGCCCATGCACCAACAACGCCCCCCGCGACGAATCGGCCCCCTCCAAGCGGGCGATGACGTTGCCCCGCCCCTTGCCCCCCGATTCCACGTAGGTCGTCTCATACCCGACCTCCGCCAACTTCTCCGCCACGTACTCCGCCGCCACCCGCTCCCCCACCACGGTGGCCGGGTCCCCGGTGTTGGTCGTGTCGATCCGAATCAACTCGCTGGTCAACACCACCGACTCGTCCTCGGCCACCCGGGTGTCCGCCACCGCGGCCAGTACATGCTGCTGCTCCGTCACCCCGCCTTCCTACCACCCCACCCACCCCCCGACAGCCCCGGTTTGGGACGACCGGACACATCGGCTAAGGTATTGCCCACACCAAGTCCGGGTGGCGGAATGGCAGACGCGCTAGCTTGAGGTGCTAGTGCCCTTAACGGGCGTGGGGGTTCAAGTCCCCCCTCGGACACCAACACTATTCACCCGTGGACTCGCAGTGATGTCCACGGCTTCCTCCCTTGCGTGCCCTGCGTGGTAGTGGATCTCCACTCCCATGTCCAAGTACAGCTTGGCCAGCGCATCCGCGTCGCCGTAGTCGACCACGGCCTGCACGTCACCCAACGAGTCGATCATGGCGTAGATCTCGCCAGCGGTGACCAACCCTGGGTCGAGCGCCCTCCCCAGCTCTGCCGCTGCTGCCTCTCGTTCGGCCTGTGCCTGGTTGATGACCTCAACCAGCGCGGTCGGGTCTACTCCGGCTCCGATGGCGTCCTGGTAGTTCCGCAGCCGCGCGTCCGCGTCCCTCAGCCGCGCCCGTACGGCCTCCTGGTCGTCCGCCTGCGGCCCTCCCTGGGCATCGAGCAGGCGTTGCACAGTCGTGTCGACCTGCGTCGGGTGCAGCAGCTCCGCCAGCCACTCGTTCACGAGGTCCCGTAGTGGGTCCTCCCGCAGGTACACCGTGGGCGGGTGGCTGGCCAACCACGGCGACCCAGGGGCCAACGTCCGCGCCGGACACCGGTAGTACATCCCGTGCTTGCGCGGGCTCCCCTCCATCTTGCGCGAGCACACACCGCACCTGAGATGGCCGCGGAACAGATAGGTGTGTTTGGTCGGCCGCCCGGCCCGCTCCGTTCTGCGTGCGGTTCGCAGTCCGCCGATGGCTTTGCCGCGTCGCCGCAGTTGCGCTTCGGTGGACAGCTCCACCGGAATGATCTCCGGGTGGGCCGGTTCGCGTGACCGCACGACCTTGTCCGGTGCCGCCCGCCGGAACCGGACCACGTGCCCGGCGCTGACATCGTCCGGGTCGAGCAGCATTTCCCGCCGCGTCCAACGCCCGAAGAACGCATAGCCCGCGTAGCGGCGTTGTTAAACAATCCTGACTCGACAGGCGATTACCGGCCCGTGTGCGCACCGATGCATTTGCCGAGAGACCATATGGGGTTTCGCTGTCGTGGTTTCCGCAGTGGATCGTCGAGTGCCCGAGAGGCTTGGGGTGATCGGCTCCGGTAACGGTTGGTGTTGATCGACGATCATCACGTGTGTAGGTCACGGGCCGTAGTCAGGCCATCGGGTGACTGGGGAGAGGTGCGTGTTGGAGGAAGCGTCGGTCGCGGCGGCGGCGGATGACGTGGCGTTGGAGGCGACAGTCACCGGCGCCGCACACAGTGCGGCCTCCCCGCACGCCCAGCGGCTGGCCACCCACGCCTTGGCCTACCTGCGCGACCACCCTGAGGTCAGCGTCGATGAGCTGCTCACGGCCGTCATGCGCCGCTTCCCCGGCCAACGCCGCGAGCGCTTGGCCGGGCTGCTCGACGAGGCCGTGGCCGCCGGTCTTCTCCACCACGACAGTCTCGGAAGAATCAGCGCACCCAACCCCGGTCCGGCCGTCAACGACACCGCCCGCGGTGCGGCTGCTCCTGCCTCGACAGCAGACACCGCGGCCCAGTTCGGGCTCGGCGATCCCGCCGAGGAGCCGCCCACCGGTGCATTCGGCGTCGTCGGGCGCATCGTGCGCGCCGTCGTCGTCGACCTCGAGTCCGTCGTGCAGACCACCACCAGCGACCCGTACACCGACAAGCGGATCTACCAGATCGGCGCCGTCCGGCTCAGCAACGACAGCGCCTGGGTAGCCGAGCAGCCGCGGTTCAGCGCCTACGTCGAACTTCCCGACGACACCTGGGTCATCCGCTCCAAGCGCGTCCGCGAAGCGCACGCCGCGGCGGCCGTCAGCCCGAGGCGTGCGCTGGAGGACTTGCACGCCTACACCGACGGCACCGACCTGATCGTCACCTACAACGGCACCCAGGCCGACTTCCCGCTGCTGAGCGCCACTGCCGCGCGCGAGGACATGCCCGACCTGCGGGGCTCCTACGTCGACGCCTTCTACCTCACCCTCGCCTTCTACCCGACCGCCACCCGGCACGCGCTCGCACCCCTGGCCGACGACCTGGGCATCGACCGCCGCGGGCTGGGCTGGCACGACGCGGTCGACGACAGCGAACTGCTCGCCCGCGTCCTGCGACACTGCGCACAGACGTTCGTGGCGCTGCCCGCCGACCGTCAGGACCTGCTCGCCAGCCTGACCGCCGACTCCCTCGCCTGGACCCTGGTGCGCTCACTCGCCGCCGGGCACGTCGGCGCTCCGCCGGACGAGCTGCTAGGCGACGAGCGCGTCCACACCGTCGCGGAGGTCGCCGGGATCCTGCACTCCGGCCTGGCCGGGCACCTCCCGCGACGTAGCCCCACCGGAGCGGTCGGACGCTCTGCGGTCACGGTCAACACGAGCCTGCGTGGAACCGACGGCAAGGTCGACGTCACCGCCCTCGCCCGGGCCGTCCGTCCTGGTGCCGCGCTGCGCCAACCGCAGACTCAGATGACCCAGCAGATGCATACCTGGGCAGACCAGGCCAGCTCCGGCCTGGTCGAGGCACCCACCGGCACCGGCAAGAGCTTCGCCGTGCTCGCCGTCGCCCTGGACTGGCTCGCCGGCGCCCCCGACCGCACCGCGATCATCACCACCGCCACCAAGCATCTGCAGGCGCAAATGGCTGCCGACGTCACGCGCCTCGAAGCGGCCATCCCCGGGCTGCTCCGCGCCTCCGACGTCGTCAAGGGCAAGGCCAACCGGCTGTCGCTGCGCGCGCTGACCCTGGCGCTGACCGACGCCACCGCGCTGCTCGCCGCGCCGACCGTCCCGCGGCGCAGCCGCAGCGCCGGTCGCAACCACTTCCTTGAGCGCGTCATCTTCCGCGAGCTGCTCGCCTACCTGACGCTGCGCTTGATCGCCTCCACCACCGTCGAGCAATCCTGGACCGCGCACTCGGTCGATCCGGTCGACGTACCGCTGTTCTTCACCGGTTACAGCAACAACGCCGTCAGCATCTGGCTCGAATCGCTGTCCCAGGCCACCAGCGGCGAGTACGAAGCGGTCGCCCCCACACCGCTGGCCGCCCACACCGATGGAGTCCGGGAGGCCCTGCTCGGGCATCGACTCATCCTGGCCAACCACGCACTGCTGCTCGCCCACCTCGACGAGTTGTCCGACCTCGGCCCGGACACCCTGCTCATCCTGGACGAGGCCCACCAGCTTGAAGACAGCGCCACCAGTGCCCTGACCGCCACGCTGGACTACCGCCTGGTAGAAGACCTATACAGCGAGCTCGACAGCTGGACCCGCGATGCTCGGCCGGGCGCCGAACGCGACCAGGTCTCCGAAGGAGTGCGCAACCTCGGCCTGCTGCTCGACCACGAGGCGCTCCCCAAGGTCAGCGGGCAGGTGTTCGACGCGCGCGGCACCGGCGTCGGCACCCTCGTCGGTGCGCGCACCGTCACCCTGGCCAGCCCCTACAGCGGCGCCTGCGGCACCGGACAGGTCCGCTACCTGATGGGCCAGCTTCTGCGCCTATCGGGCATGTGCGACGTGCTCGTCGGCACCCTGTCGGCCTACCGCGGCACGCACGCCACCACCATGGGCTTCTACGACCTCGAACGTCTCGATGCCCTCGTCGTCGGTGCTGCAGAGGTCAGCGCCACCGCGCAGAGGATCGTCGCGGACACCGACGACGCCCTCGGCCTGCCCACCCCCGGCCCCGGCCCGGACGGCGGACCCGGCATGGACGACAACGACGACAGCACCGGCACCGAACCCGACGCCGCAGCGGACGACCTGAGCGGTGACACCGACGAGACGCTGCCGCTCGACCCCATCAGCGAACCCGACCCCGACATGGCCGAAGACCTCACCGGCACGGGCGACGGCGACCCGATCGACCACGCCGGGACCGGCGACGGGGCGGTTCCGGCGTTGGGTGCGTTGCCGCCCGGCACCACCAACCAGGTCGTGTTCGCCGAGGAGGTCGAAGCGCTGCGCGCCGAGCTGCGCCGCTACCGCTTCCGCATCAGCACCAGCCCGATAGAACTGCCCGCCGACAGCACCTGGCAGCAGTTCCTGGCCACCTTCAACCGCACCTACTACGTGTCCGCCACGCTGCGCGTCGCCGCGCAGTGGACCTTCATCCGGACTCGGCTCGGGCTGCGCAGCACAGTCCCGACGCTGCACCTGCCGACACCGTTCGACATGAGGAACCAGGCCGAGCTCGTCTGCTTGGCCGATTTCCCCTCCTGGGCCGAGCAGAGCGACGGCGCCATGCGCACGGTCGCCCATCAGCTCACCGGCTACACCCGAGAGCTGATCCAGCCGGTCCTGGACGAGGACGACGAACCCGAGGACTACAACGCCCGCGGCGGTTACCGCGGCGGCGCGATGGTTCTCACGACCGCCAAGAGCACAGCCGCGGGCATCAGCCAGTACCTGTCCGAGAGCCTGCGACGCGACGGCGACACCACCCCCGTGCACAGCGCCGTCCTCCTCGGCAACCCCCGCGCCGTGCGGCAATTCGACAGCCACACCGACGGCGGCGGCATCCTGGTCGGCACCAAGGGCCTCTGGCAAGGCGTCGACATCGCCGACCCCGACCGGCTGCGTCTGGTCTGGATCAACAAGCTGCCGTTCGCACCGTTCGCCGCCCCGGTGATCGAGGCGCGCCGCGCCGCCGTCTTCGCCCGTGCCGACGCCGCCCACGCCGAAGATCCCGACGCGGTTGCCACCGAGACGTACTACCTGCCGCTGGCCGCGCTCCATCTGCGGCAGGCCGTCGGCAGGCTCATCCGCTCCGAGCAGCACCGCGGCGTCGTCATCATCAGCGACCGCAAGCTCGCCGGACACACCGCCCTGCGACGCGCCTATCGCAAGACGTTCCTGGGCAGCCTCGATGCCGACCTGCTGCGCACCGACCCGCTGACCGGTGAGCGTGCCGGCGGCAATGTCATGTCGATGGCCAAGGCCTGGGCGCGTATCTGGGACTTCTATGCCCGCAACGGCCTGCTCGACCCAGCCCGCGCCAGCGAGCTGTCCACGCCGCAGGCGCTGCTCGAGCACACCGTCCTGCCACAGACCCTGCGCATCCGTGAACTCACGCTGACCGTCGAGGACGTCGCGCGGCACCGGGCACGCGGAACGCTGGTTGACGAGGTACTCAAGCGGTGCGCCCAGGTCGGTGGGTTGCTCAAGCTGTCCGACACCCCCACCGAACTCAAGAACTCCCAGCAGGCTGTCATCACCGCTGTTGCCGAGGGCCGCAACGCCCTCGGACTGCTACCGACCGGCTTCGGCAAGAGCTACTGCTTCCAGCTGCCCGCGCTCGTGCTGCCCGGCGTCACCCTGATCATCAGCCCCCTCGTCGCGCTCATGCACGACCAGGCGCTCGAGCTCAACGCCAGCATCGGCGGCGCGGTCCGCGCTCTGGTGGCTCCGCTGCGGGAGAGCAGCAGTCGCGCGGGCAAGACCGAGATCGCCGACCAGCTGCTCGGCCGCGTCGACCACCACATCAAGCTCATCTACGCCAGCCCCGAACGCTTGGGACAACGGCGCTTCCGCCAGATCGTCGCCGAAGCGGTCCGCACGGGCGTGATCAGCCGCATAGTCATCGACGAGGCGCACACAGTCGTGCAGTGGGACGACTTCCGCCCGTCGATGCGCCGCGCCGCGCAGTTCCTGGCCCGACTGCGTGCCGACCACGGGCTGACCATCACCGCGCTGACCGCGACCGCCAACCGCACCGTCCACACCGGGCTGCGCAGCCAAGTGTTCGGCCTCGATGCCGACATCCCGGCGGTCAGGAGTGCCGAGGCACTCGCCGAAGCCAGTGCGGCCGGGCCGACCGGACTGGTTACCGTCCGGGAGAACCCGATTCGGCCTGAGCTGGCGCTGTTCCGCCGCTCCATCAGCCCCGCCGGGCCAGCCGTCAACGCCGGACTAGCGGAAGAGGTTGTCGACCACATAGCGGACCACGCGATCTTCTACTGCCTTACCGTGCGAGACGTCGTCGCGCTGCACGCCCACCTGCGCGACTACGTCGGTGACGGCAACGTGCGAGTCCGGCGCTTCCACGGCCGGCTCACCGAGGCCGAGAAGCATGCCGTCATGACCGAGTTCCGCGAGGCCCCCCGGCGCGGAGACGAAGGGTTCGCACCGATGCTCATCGTTGCGACCAGCGCCTTCGGGCTCGGCATCAACCGGCCCGACATCCGCACCGTCTTCTGCGTCAGCACCCCCACTGACCTGTCCCAGCTGTACCAGCAGGTCGGTCGTGCCGGGCGCGACGTCGCCGGATCCGCCACCACTGACAGGTCGCCAGTCGACGGCACCGCAGCGAGTACCCCAGGAGTAGCCCCGACGCCGCCGGCGAACGTCGGGCTTGCGCTGCTTACCCCGCGCGGGCTGCGCACCGCCCGCTTCATGACCACCAGCGACCTGCCCCCGCCGCTGCTCGCCCGGATGGGAGAGGCTGTCTTGGCCATCCACAGCGGCGTCCTGGACGCCAGCACCATCGCCGACCGGCTCATCGCCGAAGACGTCGACGCCTGCAGGCTCAGTCGCGATGACGCCGCCAAGTCGCGCACCAGTGAGCAATACACCTCCGGCGTCGTGCGCGCGTTCTCCGCCCTGTCAGCGCTGGACGTCGTCGACGACCTCGGCGACTTCCCGCCGCTGTGCGCTATCAAACCCGGCGAGCTGCGCGGCAACGGCGACCGGGATACCGACCCGACCGAGCAGGCCGTCGTCGATGCGATCCTGGCGCTGCCGGGCCGCAGCGACGACCGCGCCGGCCTGCACCGGGCCCGGTTGCACGTCCCGAGCCTGCACCGGCACCTGAGCGCGACCGTCGAGCACTACGCCGACCTGGCCGACGACCCGCCCAGCACGTGGCAGCTGCTGGCAGATCTGCACGACCGAGGCGAGCTCGATGTATCCGCAGCACCCAGCCGCAAGCTCGTCACCGGCATCGCGGTACACACTCGGACGCTGCCTGCCGGGTACGCTGGCGCGCTGGCAGGCAAGGCAGCGCGTGCCGCCGAGGAGATCCGGCTCCTGCGCGACTTCTTCACCGACCGCAACACCTGCGCCAACCAGAAGTTCGCCGACTACTTCGGCGTCGACACCCTGCCCGACGGGTGTTGCAGCACCGCCGCGAACCGATGCTCCGCCTGCTGGGACAATGACACCACCATTCCCGTCGGGCAGAAGCCACCCGCGGTTGGTGACGCGCTCAACATGCCCAAGCCGCGGCTGGCTGGCGCCCGCACCGACAGCGGCGTCCGGCGAAAGCGCCTCGACGAGCAGGTGTACCGGCTGGTCTGGGCCGACTACCGCGGCGTCCACGCGCGCGACGTGTGCCGGGCACTGCGCGGCGAGGACTCCTATTACCACCCGACACGTCGACGTCGGGTCCGCCTGCGCCACAACCTAGTCGTGTCCCGCTACTTCGGCGCCCAGCACATGGTCAAGCTCGACCAGGTCGAGGACAGCCTCGCCCGGCTCGAAGCCGACGGTCGCGTGGTGCCGCTCGGATACGGCAAGTGGCGCGAGCGCGGGCACGCCGACCGGGCCGCCGCCGTGGCCGCTCGCGCCGCCACACCGGTTCCCGCCGGGACTGCGCCATGACCCCCACCACCCGCCCGGATGCTGTCGCACAGCGGCAGCTCGCACCGCCCGTCCCCGAACAGGGGCGCTCCGCCGCAGCCCGCCCGTGGCGCCCGTACGCCGACGGTCCGCTGCTGACACCGGCGATGGCGTTGGGGCCCGAGCACGTCCCGCCGGGCCAGATGCAGGCGATGCGCCGTTACCTCGGCGCGCTCGTCGCCATCCGAAACACCCCGGTCCACGTCAACGTCGCCTTCAACGCCTGCTACTTCGGGTACGACCTGACCACCGGCTACGCCGGCGCCGCAATGGACCCGGCCAGCTTCCCCACCGTCGCGCTCGGCCAGACGATCGACGCGCTGCCCGTTGGGGCTCTGATCAACGTGGCGTCCGGCGGCGACCCCATCTGGGCAGAAGTCGTCTACAAGGAAGGCGCCCACCCCTCGCTCGAGGACGACGGCGCCGTGCCGTCCTGGCTGTCCGGAGCACCTGCGGGTGCGACCGGGCCGGCGCAGACCGAGCTGCACAGCCAGCCGGTCCTGCACGAGCGGCTCGTGCTCGACCTCGACGTCTTCGGGCTCGCGCCGACCGCCGCGCAGATCGCCCGTCTCACCAGACGCGGCCGGTTCGACGAGTTCGGCCACCTGCTCGTCGGCTCCCGCTACGCCACCGTCGAACTCGCCGAGCTCGACGACACCGGCTTCTACCGGCACTACCTGCTCAGCGCTGGCCGCGACCTGCTGTTCAACACCGCCGCACCCACGCCTCTGCCGCTGCTGCTCACCGAGGACGCAGGACCCGAACATCACCAGGCAGCGCTCGAGGGGCTGTTCGCGACCGTGACCGCCGCGCTCCGCGAACTCGACACCGTCCGCATCTGGCAGTCCTATGCCGTCTCCCGAGCCGGACTGTCCGCCCGGCTACGCAGTGGCGACGCGCTGGGCGCGGACGACATCGCCTCCCTGGCTAGCGCCACCGCGCGCAGCGCGCTTCCCGACCAGAGCCGCAGGCTTGGCGCGGCCCGGCAGGTGACCTACACAGCCCTCGGGTCGAGGCTGCGCTGCGTCAACGGCAGCGCCATCCCGATGCACGGAGCCGGATACGCCAACACGGTCCTGCACGCCAACCTCATCTTCGCCGACTACCTGCGCGGCGACGCCGAGGACGGACTGCTGTTCGACCGGGTGCACCTGCGCTTGGACGACTCCTGGCAAGGAGGTGGGATCTGGCGGGCCGAAGCACCCGGCAGCGCTCATGCGCTGCTCGACCCGACCATACCCCGCGGCTTCGGCTGGGCGGAGACGCTCGCCCCGCCCGCACCACCTGCCGCTGTCGAGCCGCCCACTCCCGAGCCGGAACCGGAGGACGAGCTCGCCGTCAGCGACTCGCAGATCAGCTGGACCGTCGCGCTGCGCGCCGAACACATCGACACCGGAGTGCTCGCGCTGCCGCGGCCTGCCGCGCACATGCTGGTCGGCGACCGGCGTGACGGCACTTGCATGCGCCTGCTGCTCAACCACGACGGCCACCAGCTCGATGTCACCGACGCCACCCAGATGGCTACCGCCGACCTGCACGGCTCCCCCGCGGTGCTGTCCGGTGTGTCCTGGCCGATGGACTTCTTCCCCGGCATCCTGCTCACCGTCACCTGGCCGCGCAACACCGCCACGCTGCGGATCACCAGCACGCTGTTGGACATGCCCGTCACCATCGACGACGAGCTCGACATCGAGCACTGCTACGACCCGCGTATCGTCACTCGGGACGCCCTCGACCGGACCAGCGGCGCCAGCGCCACACTGGCGCAGCGCGTCCTTCGCGCCGTTCGGCGCCTCGGCCTGCTCGAACCCGACGGCGTCGCCCGCCTGGCACGGGATCATCTGGCCCAGCAGGTGTACGGCAGCAGCACCGAGCAAACCGAGCGGGCCATTGACGTGGTCGTCGCGCAGCTGCGGGAACGCGGAACACTCACCCAGGTCACCGGTTCGCGTACCGCCGGGGGAATCGCGTTCCCGGCCGTCGCCGGACAGCCGGTCGTGCCGCTGCTCTGCTACACACCCACCGTCGTCGCCGGACCGACGCGGCCGCGCAGGTTCACACGGCTGGACGCGCGGTTCGTCGGCACACACGCCGTCACAGGCTTCCTGCGCCGCATCGAGCACTTGGGGCACAGCGCAAGCCCGCACGCCCGTGCCGCCTACCGCGAATACCGGGCGCGGCACGGGTTGGCCGGTCCGGCCGAGCTGCCCGAGGGCTGGACGTTCGTACGCCCACACGAACGCGGGAGCTGAGTCCCGACGCGAGCCGATCGCGACACGCGGCCGCACTCCGGGTCCCGTGGCGGGGACAGAACGCCCTGGTTGACCGCGAGCCGCACACCTGTGCGAACTCTTTTCCAGCTCACCCACTGCCGACAGCGAACCACCGAGGAGATTCATGGCGCGCGCCCGATCAGACTGCCGCGACGACGCGTACGCCGGCTACATCGTCCGGGCGTCCATCCGCGACACCGACGACGAGCTCCGCACGGCGCTCGAGCAGCTGGCCGACGCGCTGAACACGATCGACCGGCCGATCAGCGACGTCATCGAGGCGCTGACCACCCGGGACGTCCTCAATGCCCTGTCAACCTTGCCGATCCGCGCCCGTCAGCCCGCTCTAGAGCCGCTCGGCATCCATCTGGCCCCCAAGTCGCTGTCGCAGGGGCTGTGCCGCGACGTCGTTGGCAGGCTGCGGCGCGCCGAGGAAGCCACCGCTCGGCACGCGGCGTTCCATCTGACCTCCGGAACGCTCTACAAAAGACTGTGCACCCTCGCTGTGCGATCCACCGCCACCGCGGGCGAACCGGATGAGCGCAGCTCGGACCAGGACAGCGACGAGCTTGAAAGCCGCTGGACACCCGTCCTACTGCGCTTGGCGCTGTGGTCCGCCGTCGCCCAAGACGTGAGGTCAGCCCGCGTGTGGGCTTGGGCGGTCGAACAGCCCTGGTTCGTCCACGGCGCGATCGACACCTCCACCGCCGCGAAGATCCGTACAGCAGCCGAGCGGGTCATCGCCCACTCCGCTCCCCTTGAGGGCCACGGCGACCAGCCCGTCGCCCCGGTCGATTCGCCCAGCCAGCCAGCCGAAGCGCCGGAGGACAGCAAAATCCAGCCCAATTCCCACACCTTGCCGGAGAGCACGCCCGCGGCCGCCACCCGCACCCTCCGCCCCACGGACCCGCAGGCCTCACCCACAGCAGCTCCGGACGCTCCGGCCGCCGCCGAGCAGGCCCTGCAGGCCGCCCGAGAGTGCTTCGCACTGGCCGTCGCCTCCGCCGAGCACATCCTGGCCGACCTACGGGCAGGCCGTGGCCCCGGCGACGACGACGTCTTCGCCGTCCGCGCCGCCCAAAGCACCTACAGCCACGCCTGTTCCGCCGTCCGGGAGGCAGGCGCGGAGGACCCGCCTGCCGCGTCCGACGACCGGCCGACGCTGGATGAGATCGCCCAGATGCTGGCTGTGCGCACCACGCGGGACGCCGACGCGCCGCTGCGCCAGAGCGTCGCCGCGGCAGCGGACATCACCAGCGACGCCCCTGGCATCTCCGAGCATGTCGCCCAGCTGAGGAAGCTCTCCGCGGAACTGCTGGCGTCGAACAACTGGACTGACGCTCAGCGAGCGTTGGCGCTCGCGATCGCGGCACTGGTCGACCTGGTCCGCGACCCGCAGGCCGCGCCGGAGACCTGTCTGGAGCTGCAGGCCCGCATCAGCGGAGCAGTGGCCTCGCTACCCGCTCTCGCCGTGCTCGGAATGCTTGCGGGCCGGCTGACGTTCGAAGCGCCCTCCAGTGGCACGGATCCGTCAACCGAGCAGGACCCGCAGCCGCCCACCGGGCAGGAGCCGACGGCTGTCGCCGCACCACCGCCGCCCGCGACCGTTGCGCTGACGCAGCGGACTCCCGCCGCTGATGTCATCACCGACACGACCAACGCCGGCGGGCGGACCGAAACCTCGGAGTCCGACCAGGCCACGGTCGCGGCAACCGACCCATCTGCCCGGGCCCTGGGCAAGTCCCCCAGCACCGCCACTCCGGCCGCGCCCGCGGAATCCGGGTCGACCACGACCACCGCGCGGACCAGCGGAGTCCCGAAACAACCCGGCTCGCTGCTCGCCAGTGCACCGACCGGCCCGCACACCGCTGCTGAGCGCGGCGCAGAGCAGAGCGACACCGGTCAGAGCAGTGCCGAGCAGCACGTGCCCACCCCCGCTGACGTCGAGCGGGCCGTCACCGAACTGGTGGCCACCTGCCGCTACGGTCTGGCCTCCCACCTGGCTGCCCGAGCCAAGTGGGATGACACCCGCGTCCTCACCTTCCGGATGGCCGGGTTGGCCCAAGCGGTCCGCACCGACACCGGCCCCTGCGGCGCCCTGCTGCGCCAAGAGTTGGCCGACCTGGACAGCAACCAGGTCGCTGAGGACAACGTCAGTCTGCTCATCGCCGTCAGCAGCCTCGTGCGCGTCGCGCTCGTAACCGGCGAGCCCACGGCGGGCGCGCTGCTCGGCGAGCTCAGCAGCCGACTCGACCCGCACTTGGCGAACATCGCCGACGAGATCGGCAGGCGCGCGCTGCGCGGCGTCCTGAACGCCACCCCAGCCCGCAACGTCCTAGCCGACGTCAGTGACGCCGAGCGGGACCTCAAGTTCATCGTCGACCAGGCAGGCACAGCCCGGCGGTCCCGGACAATGCGCTTCAAGCGGGGCAGCGACATCGCCAAGCGCTGGCTCGACAGCAACGGCGTTCTGGGGCGGCTGCTGGACATCGTCGTCGCCAACGACTCCGGCCGCCTCGTCGAGGTGCGGAGCGAGGTACAGCAACTGTCCGACCCCTCGGTCCGCGAGCGGCACATCGACGAGCTCGACGCCTACTTCCGCGGGCACAGCGGCAAGCCGATCGAAGGAGCTGGACGACAGGACCTGCACGCGCTGATCCTTGAGACGCTGCGGCTCGTCCGCGGCTGGATCGAGTTGACCGGCGCCCTGACCCGCACCGGCCGCGACGAGTGGACCACTGGAGAGGTCGCCGACATGCGCAGCGCGGTGCTCGCCCAGCGCGACGCCGCCCTGCTCGCTCTGCAGGCGCAGACCAAGGCCGCCGACCCGCTGCTGGGTGCCGCCGCCCAGGCCGCACACGCCAGCCTGCGGCGCACCTTCACCATGCTCGACGGCATCGAGCCACTGGAGGCGGGCGAGCCACAGGTCACGGTCGCGCTGGACCTCGAGCTGCTCAAGGCCGACGACGTCGTCGTCACCGCCGACCGCACCCTCGAGCTGCGCGGCACCGACCCGCTTCCCGCGCTCATCACCGCTGTCACACGCGACTGGACCGAAGCGTTCGCGCTGCAGCTGCAGCGCGAGAACTACCCCGCCGCGCAGTACCTGCTCGAGATGCAGGACAGCGGCGTCCTGGCCGACGACGCCCTCGGCGATGACGCCCGCGGCCGCTACACCACGGCGCTGGAGCGCAGCAGCGCCGAGTTGACCGCCGAACGCAACACCGTCGACGCCGACCTGCGTCGCGCCCGCCGCAGCAACGTCGTCACCGAGGAAGCGGACGGCGAGCTCACCGCACTGCTGGCCAGCGCCAACCCGAACCGCGGCGGCAACCTCGGCCAGGTCCGCACCACCCTCGCCAAGATCAGCAGCCTGCTGCCCGCCTACCGTGAACAAGCCGCGCAGCGCCTGCGCGACCGGCTCGCCGCGCTGAACATCGACGCCGAGGAGCGGGCCCGCATCAGCGACCCGATCGAGAAGGGTGACCTGCTCACCGCCGAGGAGCTGCTGTACTTCCAGGACGTCGGCGAGCCCGTCCCTCGTACTGACCACAGCAGGCGCGACCTGCGCGCGTTCTTCCCCGCCATCCCGGACGCGCTGCCGCAGGGCATCACCACCGAGCTGGTCACCGCCGTCCGCGAGCGGACGAGTTGCGCGGGCAGCGACGTGCTCGACTACAGCCACCTGTCGCCTGACGCCGCCGAGCAGATCGCCGAGGCGCTCGGCGCCTGGCGCCAAGCCGCGACCGCGCCGGTGACGGTTAGGCGCAACTTCACCGAACGCGACCTGCTGCTGCCCGCGATCCGCCTCATGGGCTACGAATGCTCCAAGACCCGGCGCCTGGACGACATGCCCAGGAGCAACGAGCGCCGGTTCATCGAGATCACCGACGTCCGGCCCAACAGGGATGCGCAGATCCCTGCGTTCGGGAGCAAGCTCGGCGGAAGACTGCGCGTCCTGCTCGTGTGGGGCCAGCCCACCGAGGACGTGCTGATGACCTACGCCGACCACGACCAGTCCGGCGACAGACTGCTCATCGCGCACTTCGGCACCATGAGTGCCGCGGCGCGGGCGAAGTTCGCCGCCCGCGTCGAGCGCACCGGCGGTCCCGTAGCGATACTCGACGACGCCGCCTTGGCCTACCTCGCCGCCCGCGGCAACCGCCAGCTCGGCGTGGCCATGTCGATCCTGATGCCGTTCGCCGCCGTCAACCCCTACATCCGGATGAAGCGCGGCGCGGTCGCCGAGGAGATGTTCTACGGACGCGACCTCGAGCGCGTGCAGGTCATCGACCCCGACGGCACGCAGGTGCTCTACGGCGGCCGCGGTCTGGGCAAGTCCGCGCTGCTGCGCTACGCCGCTGAGAAGTTCGAGTCCTCCGCCGAGATCGGACAGCGCATCGCGATCTACCTGAGCCTGGACTCGGTCGCCGCCGGTGCCGCGTTCAGCAAGGACGCGCTGTGGGTCGGGCTGCGCAACGAGCTGATCAAGCGCGAGGTGTTGCCCGTCCCGACCCGCAAGGCCAAGAACACCGGCAACGTCTACGACCAGGTCCGCGCCGGGATGCTCGACTGGCGCAACAAGGACAGCCGCAACCGGCTGCTTATCCTGCTCGACGAGTCCGACCAGTTCTTCGAGGCCGACGCACCTGCGTTCCTGGACACCAAGCGGCTGCGCGATATCGGCGTTGTCACCGACAACAACATCAAGGTCGTGTTCGCCGGCCTCCACTCGGTGCAGCGGTATGCCAAGAGCGCCCGCAACGGCCCGTTCAGCCACCTCGCGCAGCGCCCCACCGTCATTGGGCCGCTGCGCCCGCAGTTCGCCGCAGACCTGCTGACCGTTCCGCTGGGCGTGCTCGGCTACGAGTTCGCCGACGACAACCTCGTCAACCGAGTCCTGGGCTACTGCTCCTACCAGCCGTTCCTACTGCAGATGTTCGGCCACCGGCTGGTCGAGGCGTTGCACGCCAAGCGGCGCGACGGCCTGGCAGGCGACCAGCCGCCGTACGTCATCACCGACGACGACGTCGCCGCGGTCGAGCGCAACCGCGACCTGCGCGCCGACATCACCTCGGCGTTCCAGGACACCTTGAACCTGGACCCCAGGTACAACGTCATCGCCAACGTACTGGCCGACCACGCGTTCCGGTTCGGCTTCGACGCCCGCCTGCAGGACGCGGACTTGCGCGAGGAGTGCCTGAGCTGGTGGCGCGCGGGCTTCGAGTCGCTCGACAGCGAGAGCTTCCGCGCCTACCTCAACGAGATGGACGGCCTCGGGGTCGTCGCGCCGAACACCGACGGGCGCGGGTGGCGGCTGCGCAGCCCGAACGTGCTGAACATGATCGGCAACCGCTCCGAGGTCGAGCGGCAACTGCTCATGGCCGAGTCCGAGTCGGTGCCCGAGTCGTTCCTAGCACTGGAGGGCAGGCCGCAGTTGTCCGACGGCAGCAGCGCGCCGCTGACCGCCGCGCAGCTCGACGACATGCTCGGCGACCACAGCACGCACGTCCGCGTCGTCGTCGGGTCGCGCGCCACCGGATTGCACCGGGTCGACGAGGCGCTGCGTGAGATCACCAGCAAGGCAGGCGACTTCGACATCCCGCCGATCAGCGGCAGACGCTCGTTCGAGGAGGAGCTGCGCGGTGGACGGGCCGGACGGCGACGAGTCATCATCGCTGACCTGACCAGTGTCCGACCGCAGGCGTCGGCGCGCCTCGAGGCGCTCGACCTGGCGCGCACCCGCGTGCCAACCGGGGCGGGCGTCACCCGCGCGGCGGTCCTGATCTCCAGCCCGGAGCAGGCCGAGCTGTGGGACAGCGCCTTCGAGCACGGCGTCGCCATCGCGCTACGCCGCTACGACGAGCAGACGCTGCGGGTCTGGACGATCACGCGGCAGATGTTCAGCCACGACGAGCGTCTGCGGCGGCTGTGGGACCTCACCGGCGGCTGGCCGACGCTCGTCGAGCGCGCGGCCACCCTCGCCGACAGCGACGGCGCGCAGGAGCCCACTGCCTTGGACGAGCTCGAGGCGTATGTCAACAGCTCGACCGGTCACAGCGATCTGCTCGACGGTGTCGGTCTCACCCACGACCCCGACCTGGAGCGCGCCTACGCCTCGATCGTCGCGCTCGTCGACGACCAGAAGGTCAGCCGGGCCGACCTCCAGGTCGCCACCGACATGGACGGCTCCGCCCGAGCGGTCGTTGAACGGCTGCTGGCGCTGCAGGTGTTCGACACGCACAGCGACGGCTCGTACAGCGTCGAGCCTCGCCTACTCGCTGCCTGGCAGGCATCGCAGACCTGATCGGGTGACGCATCCGGGCCGATACGGCCACAGCAGCCCCGACCCCGACGGTCGGGGCTGCCGGCTTCGTGAGGTCTGATGCAGACCTTCGATCAATTTCCGCTGAAAGAACTCGAAAGGACGATCCGCGGACTTGTCGGATAGGCGCGTTACCTCAAGATCACGTCAGAGAAGCCGCGCCTGCCCGGGCTCTCCGCCACAGTGGAGTCGCCCGGTGGAACGGCACCCACGTTGCCGCGGCCAAGTCACCTGCCCAACCCGCACTTGTGGTTGTCATCGGCCACCCCTCACGCGAGCGGCGCTGCTTCACGTCCCGTGCCCTATCCGAGCCCGTGCCAGGGCTGCGCGCCGTCCCTGCATTCCATCGCCTGTGTCGGGGGGTACGAGGGATCTGGCCCGCGTCATCGGTCCTGGACAGGTCCAGGTGTCGTCGCGCCGCTGGTGGACGGCAGGGGGCCGCGACTGGTCAGGGATCCTGGTTACGCGTCATTGATGTCTGTGGGTGGGGTATTGAGATCGCAGTATGAGTAGAGCTCTGTGCGGCCTGGGTCGGCGTTCTGTGGAATGTCTTGCAGTGGGACGACCCAGGTGCCGCGTTCGCCTGGTGAGCAGGATGGGCTCGGCGGTGGCTGTTGTGGGCTGCCCGCCGCGTTGCCCTTGCCGTCAGGGGGGAGGAGGTCGCCGCCGACGATGTGGCCGTTGGCGGCGCGGAATATTACGGCGGTGCGGCGGCTGGACAGCGCTCGGCAGTTGGTTGATCGTTCCGTGTATCGGACCGCGTCGGCGGGTGGGGAGGCGTTGGCCCGGTTGATCGAGTCGTAGGTGTCTGTGGTTGGGGTGAATCCGCCGAGGGTGCCGTTGGGGAGCCAGGTGGTTGTTCGGAGGTCGACGTCGGCGGAGATCACCTTGTTCGTCGCGGTGACGGGGATCAGTGGACGGCCTACGCCTACTTGTTGACCCGGTAGGATCACGGGGATCTCGATGGTCGTCGTGGGGCTCTCGAAGGGGCCTGGCGGTAGGCCGTTGACGGAGACGACCACTTTGAGGGTCAGCCTGGTTCGATACGCGATGTGGTTGCTGGTGTTGCGCAGGATGGCCCCCATGCTCGCCAGGCCTGAGGATGAGATCCCTTTTTCGACGACCTCGATTCCACCGCCGCCCGGTGCGGTGGTCGCCAACGTCGGTTGCTCTTGGACCGAGTTAGGGATATCGCATGACGTCGACGCGCCGGTTGACAACGCTACCACCGTCACTCCGGCCGCGACGACCACCAGTGTGACGACGGTCAACAGCACCAGTTTGCTTTTTATCATCCGTAGTATCGCGTTTTCAGATCGTGCACCTTGGCCTGGAAATCCTGGATCAACTTAGTGGCCGCCTCGGAAACGCCCGCCGTGAACCGGTCTTCGGATATCTCGCGTATGGTGCCAGGTTTGATGTGAACCGAGAAATTCTCCATACCTATCGCGGTTATCGCAATACGGGCGTCACTCGACCCGCCGATCGCTTCGACCTTGGCGCGATCGGAGAAGAAGCGCGAGTCGTGCAGGTCGTCGACGTCGACAGTCAGGTTTGTCCCATCGATCGCCGCGCGGTACTGCCGCTGCCACCCGACCCACAGCAGACGGGCAGCGCCTGCCAGCGCCCTTTCCAACGTCGGTTCGCCGATGAACTCGTAGACACCTTCGTCGAACGACACCGTGATGGCTGTCCGCAAGCGCAACTCGGCTTCGATGTCCGCCCCGGGTGCCCGGACGCATACCCTGATGCCGTCCAGCCTCTCGGCCAAATCCGCCACGGTCTTCCTCCCGCCCTAGTCCGGCCTGCCCATACCGCTGCCTCCGGTGAGGTCGCGGTCGCTCATCCCGGCCAAGCTCGGGCGGGCGGCGACGATCTTGTCCTTGTTCGCCCGCACGGCCTCGGCCAGCGCCTGTGCCTTCTGTGCGATGTGCCCGCTCTCGACCTCCTGGATGTACCTGGTGAGCTCGTCGACGGCCTGCCGCATCGAGTTGACGATCGTATCGACCGAGTCTCCCGACGCCGTGAGACCCGCCACGCTCGCGCCACCCACGGACGCGGCGGCGCCGATCGCCGCCAGCGCCACGACACCCCCGGTCGCGGCCGCGACGAACACCCCGCCGATCGAGACGACCGCGGAGACCACCGAGAACCCGAAACTCCACTGGTTCTTGCCACAGCCGCCGGCGTTGTCGAGCGCGTTCTTGGCGTTCTCCGCGATCTTGTCGATGTCGTCGCGCGCCCTGACCCACAGCTCCCTGTGCGCTTGGAGGACGCCCTTGAGGGTGGACAGCACCGTGAACTGGTTCCCGGAGATCGTCTTGAACGGGTCGACGAAATTGGCCTTGAACGCCATCGCGGCCTCCCCGTTCCAGCCCAGGAGGTAGCCGCCGTCGGTCGTCATCTTGTCCAGGTGCGGGTTCGCCAGCGTCACGTCCTCGCTGAGGTCGGTGTTGCTGACCGACCCGGTGTTCAGCCTTGCCATGGCCGCGTTCACATCAGCGATCAGCGGATCGTATCCTGCCGGATCGGGCAACCTGAAGAACGGTTCGAACATCGGCTCGATGAACCCGTATCGCTGGTTGAACTGCTCACGCTCGGCGCTCCCCGGGAATCTTCTCCCCTTTTCCTGAGCGAGCTGCTGCATTGAATATTCAACCGCTTTGTCTTTGATCTCTCTGGCGTGTTCCATGAGTTGATCGAAGGTCATATCTTGCCGCTCAATTCCGGGTCGCTCTGCGCGCGGCGGTGCAGCTCATCGCGCGCCACCTCGTCGGTCTCCGCGTAGCGCGACGCCGCCCTGTCCAGCGCCGCGGCCGTGTCGTCCAGGTTGGTTTTCGTCTCCTTGAGGTAACCCGTGACGGTGTCGTGCAACTCGAGATACGCCTGGTAGACCGGTCCGAGGGTGCCGCCGCCGAACTGCTCAGGGCGTTGCAGGACCTGAGCCAGGTCGCTGCGGAGACGCTCACAGGAACCGATCGCGTCGGCGTAGTCTGCTGCGATGACCGGAAAATCCACCTTCGCGACTTTTTCCAGTTCGTACAGATCCACGCCGAACTCTTTGCCCTGGTGAACCACGTTCCTCCTCGTCGCCGGATCACTCACCTCGAAGGCGACAACGACGAGTGGACCCGGCCGCGATCTTGTCGGTGATGACTTGAGCGTAGCCGACATGGCACCACGAGGTACCGGAATTGCCGAAACTCCCACCGAACCCGGTGACTCGAAACACGCGAGTCGGATGGCGTTCGCAACAGCCGATGAGCAGGGTGACGAATTGCTCGGCGGCCTCGTAGCGGACAAGCCTGCCGCGAGCATCAGTCGGGAGAAGCGGTCGCCGAGTGATTGGTTGACCTCGGCACCGCCACCGAGCACGGTGCGCACGAGGTCGGCGTTGACCCGCCTGCGCAGTGCGCAGGGTTCCTCGGCGCGGTAGCAGTTGAGCCCTATGTCGGTGAGTGCAGCGGTCAAGTCCGCCACTCCGGGGTCCAGGTCGCTGACCACGGCCAGGCCCTTGTCCATGGCCACCAGCGCGACCTCCGCGACGGCCTCGCGGAACAGCGTCCTTGTCGCCGAAGTGCGCGTACCGAGTCGGCTTCGCCGTCCCCACCTCGGCCGCGATCTGCTCCACGCACGAACCCGTGTAGCCGTGCGCGGCGAAGACCCGGAAGGCGGCAGCGATGAGGTCACGGTGCTTGTCGATGCGGCCACGCGGGCGCCGAGCAGGCGGGTTCGCGGTGGTCATGGCGCCAGCCTGCCGATGAGGTCGACAAGCTGGGTGCGCTCGCCGTCGTCCTCTCCCACACGAGCGAAGGAGCCGGAGTCGGCTCCACACCGGTCGTTGTCGCGTTTCGCCTTGGGCGTCTGGTTGCTGCTCGCTTACAGCGCGCACGCGCTGCGCGCTGATCGACCTCGCGCTCTTCCGCTCCAGGTCGTTCGCCGCTGCGGTGAACGTGGGGTGACCGGGGCGGTGCAGTTCTTGAGCGTGTTTTTGGTTCTCCTGTTCTACCAACTGGTGCGCGACTTCGACATGCTGCTGGCGCCACTGGGCGTGGGGTGGTTCGCTGACAGGCTCAGCGACAAGGTCGACACCCGCGCTCTGGGATCCTCCGGGGGCGCAGCGATCGCCGCGGCGGCGCTGGTCCTGGCCCAGGTTGAGGCGGGCAGCGGCCTGGTCGCACTCGCCGTGTGCGTGCTGCTGACCGGTCTAGGCCTCGGCTTCGTCGGTGCGCCGACGATGGGGTCGCTCTACCGGGCCCTACCCGCGGAGTCGACTTCGCGGGGCACGTCCGCGCTCTCCATCGGACGGTGTCGCCCGGTACTTCCCCTTTGCCGCTATATACCCAACGCGCTGACGGACGCCCGCGACTCGACTTCCAGGCGCTCACGCCGAACCAAGCACGAGCCGCACACGTGACCAGCCGCATCTCGCTGGGTCAACTCGTGCCCGACAACTACGACGTCTCCGCCCCCGCCTCCGGCGGCTACCTCGTGGGCCACTGAGCCAGGAGGTCCCCGTCATCGCACTCCCCGGCTGAGCACAGCGACGCGATGACCGACTCGGGGGTGGGGTCATGCACGGTCCGGTCGGTGCGCTGCCCGCTGCGGACAGATTGTAGGTATGGTCCTGGTTCGCCGTATCCTTCGTGCCAGACATGTTGCGGGACAGGGCGCCCAGGCCCGACCCGTGTCCGGGTCGACGGCTACCTGGCAGGTCCCGATGGTTGACGCGATCGGCAGCGGTACTGTCCGACACGAGTCGGCGACCGCAAGAACCGGGCCGAGGCTGAACAAGTTGACCGCGGCGCCGAGGCTGGGGTGACCACCGCCGCAGGCGGTGAAGGTGAAGCAGACGGCCTTGTACGCAGCGGTCAGCGGCACGCCGCGACCGTCAGTCAACCAGCACCTCGGCATCGACGAGGGCTCGCCGAGCCGTTGACGGTGAACGCGGAGGCGGTCGGAGGTGATGGTGCGAGGCCGTCGACGGGCCGCACGGCTGGCGTCCGCACCCCTGCGGCGAGAGTGGAAGCCACCGTGACGTTGCCCGTACCAGCGATCCTTGTGGGTTTGGTGTCGGTGTCGAACTGGTAGGCGTAGTTGGCCATCGGCTGCGCGGGACGAGTCGTAGGACGACATCGGCGGGGAAGCCGGTGTCTGGACGGTCGGCAGGAACTTCCCACCGAGCGGTCGGAACGAGGTCGCCTGCGGAGTTGAACGCCCCTATGGCCGGTGCCCGCCTGCGGCTCCACGGCGTCCGCAGTGGGCACACTCCGTGGTGCGTCAGAGGTATCTGCGCGGCGTCAAGGGGGCGAAACCCTGGCGTCACACCGCGTTCAGCTTTCAGGCGTCGGTAAAACCGGTGGATCGACTGCGGCGGGGACGGCCCCCGGCGCACCTGGTGGGAGCCTGCTCGGCCATCTCGCCACGCCACCGATCACACCGGCCTCGGCCGCCCTCCGCACCCGGTTCGGCGACCGCGTCCACGTGGGCGGACTCCCGCGACCGCTGTCGCGGGAGGCTGTCCGCCGCTTCCCTCGGCCGTCTGAATCGACACCATGCGTGCAATCGTGTGAATTCCAGCGACGGCCACCGAGGATGTTCCTTCGAGGACCTCCGCGTGACCAGCAGATATGCCGGCGATTATGCGGTGAATTTTTCTGAGGAGACGCCCCAACAACTGTTGATATCACTGTGACGCAGGTCACTCGCCCATGTTGGCCTGCGGGCCGTCTTGTAGAGTTCCCTTTGTCGAACCATGGGGCTAACTGGGGAAGTCTTCACGGCTGGGGTTTCTAAAAATTGGCGTCGGCCAGGGTTTCACCCTGCCCTGAAACATTCGGCGTTTGAATTCTGTTGTTGATTGCAAGTCTTCTTGTCTACAATTTTGGAGGTAGTGCGAGATGAACTTCCGCAAGGCCATGGCGGTTGTCATCGCCATGGCGAGCATGATCGCGGCGTCCACGGTTGAGGCGCACGCGGTGACCGGTCCCAACGTGGGCGCGACCCAGCTGTCCGGGGCCAAGGTCCA
Organism: Actinokineospora auranticolor; assembly: GCF_041897805.1. Lineage (GTDB taxonomy): Bacteria > Actinomycetota > Actinomycetes > Mycobacteriales > Pseudonocardiaceae > Actinokineospora > Actinokineospora auranticolor. Next base: position 3,762,838 of record NZ_CP154825.1, on the reverse strand, counting down.
CGCGCTGGTGGACCCGGGGACGGCCAAGGGCATCCAGCGGATGACGACCGCGGAGGCCGTCGCGCCCGTCGAAAAGGCGGTTGACCTGGTCAATCGTGGCGTCGTCCAGCTTCACCTCGGTGCGGGCAAGACCGCCGTGACCACGCGGGCCCAGGCCTACGCGGCGGGCAACCTGACCTCGGTGCGCATCCCGGTCGAGGGCAGCGACATCATCGCGCCGTCGAACGTGCTGGTCTTCTTCGGGGCCGACGGCACGCTGCGGACCTACCTGGAATCGCAGTTCTCGCCGCTCACCGCGGATTCCGGAAAGGTCACCGTGTGGGCCGACGGGAAGCTGCGCGGCGTCAAGTACGCCTACAACGACGGGACCGTCTCCGACACCCCCAGTACTGGTTCCGGCGAGGTCATCGCGCAGAGCTGGTGGGGCCGGTTTTCGGACTGCCTGAACAGCATGGGCGTTGCTGGTTGGATTATTAACGCGATTGGTGCGGTTTGTGCGATCGCCTGCATCATTACCGCAGGCGCGGGCTGTGTCGCGTGCGCGCTGACCGTCGCGGCGGGTCTCTCTTGGGAGTTCACCTACTGTGCCGCGAAGGCCGACAACGGCTGATCGAACGCTACCGAAGGGAGCGAGTAAATGAAGTCGAAGATGTTCACCTCAATAGTGTCTGTGGCCATGGCGGTGGTCACCGCGGTGACGGTCTCCACCACCGCGAGCGCGGACACGGTGACCACCGCGTCCGGCGCGGACGAGTCCGTGTTCCTCACCAGATCGGCCCCGGCGAGCAGCCCGCTCGGTGTGGCGATCAACAAGGTGCAGGACAGCTACGCCCGGGTGACCCGGGAGTTCGACACCTCGACCGCGGAAGCGGCGCAGGGGTTGGCTCGTCGCGTCGAGTCCGAGGTGACCGCGGGGACCATCGGTCTGCACGTGCCCGCGGGCACGACCCTCGCCTACGGCGCGGCCAAGGGCTACCAGTCCGATCGCGCGTCGATCGTGATGATCCCGCTGTCGCACCCGAGTTTGGTCGCGCCGTCGGTGCTGTCGGTGTCGTTCAACGCCAACGGTGCGCGGCAGAACTACACCGAGACGCAGTTCCAGCCGCTCTCGGCCGACAGCGGCAACGTGTTCAGCTGGACCGACGGCGCGCTCAAGGTGAGCAAGACCGCCTACTCCGACGGCCGGGTCACCGAGGTCGGCGCCGCGCCCGGCAAGAGCGCGCTCAACAGCGTGGAGTCGTCCTGGTTCGACCGGTTCCTGGACTGCATGAGCCGCATGGGCGTGTCGAGCTGGATCATCGCGGGCATCGCCGTGATCTGCGGCGCGGTCTGCATCGCCACCGCGGGCCTCGCCTGCACGGCGTGCATCGTCGCCGCGTACGGCTCGCTCGGGGGCGTGGTCAGCTTCTGCGCCGCCGAAGCGGGATGACGGTGAGCACGGCTTGACGTGATCGGAGGTGCGGGTGGGCGCACAGCCCACCCGCACTGGCCTAGTCACGCGGATCCACCGGAGCGGAGTTCCCGGCCGGGAGTGGGGCCGGGTCGTCGAGCATGCGATGGAGGGCTTGGACATGATCGCGGAAGCGGCGCTCACCCAGCGGGGTCAGACGCAACCAGGTCCGCGGCCGTCTGCCGACCGTGCCTTTGCGGATCTCCAGGTAGCCGCTGTCCTCCAACGCCCGCGAGTGCTTGGACACCGCCGAGTCGCTCAGCCCGGTGGCCTCGCGGGCGACCGCGAACTCGACCCACCCCGGCCCCGCCGACAGCGCCGCGCACAGCGAGAGCCGCGGCAGCGCGTGGATCACCGGGTCCAATTCGGACATGGGTTACCGCCCCGCCAAGACGTCGCGGTGGATCGCGATGTTGACCCGCCAGGCCTGCGCCCCGCCCAGGGCCGCCGCCAGCGCGGCACAGGTGAGCGCCTGGTACGGCAAGCCGAGCGCCGCCAACCCCCACACGACCACCGGCCCACCGCCGAACACCGCGACCGTGGCGAGCGCCTGTTCCCGCAGCGCCGGATACGTCCGACCGCGCATTGCCGTCCGCAACCCCGACTGTCGCCGATAGGCGACCAGCACCGCGATCCAGACGACGACCCCGACCACCAGGTACGGGAAACGGGGCACCCCGAGCTGATCGGCCGAGCCGGACAGCACGGGCCCGACCAGCACCGCGGCCCAGGCCAGCACGAACAGCACCCGGAACCACCAGGGCAAACGCACTCGATCGGCCATCGCCTGGCGTTGCCGAAGCACCTCAGCCAGTGCGCGTTCCGCCTCGCTCATCTAGACCTCCCGGAAGGCGCGGAAACTACTTTCCACCTAGAAAGTACTTTCCGTGCCCGCCGCTCGCAACCCCGGCGGCGGCTACGGACCGCACCCCCGAGGCCGGATGACACCTACCGCGCGCGTCATCCGACTCAGAACGCGCCTGCCCGTCCGCCTCCCGAGCGGGGCCTGCCGACCTGCCCACCGCGGCCGAACGCAGATGAGGCGGCTTGCGCAGGCGAAGATCAGGTCGCGCGCACGGGCGCTGAGCCCGCCCAGCCGTTCGTCGTGGCGGTGGGATGCGTGGGCGAATTGTTCACCGTCGGCGGTGGGCGCTGAACTACTACGGTTCGACCGAGGTCGCCGCGGACGTGACCGCGCACCGCGTCAGCCCCGCTGCCGCGGCGAATACCGCCATCACCATCGGCGCGCCGCTGGCGGGGGTGGAACCGCACATCCTCGACGATGCCTGCGCCCGGTACAACCGGCGTGGGACGGCGAGATCTTCGTTCTCAGCGACACAGCTGTCGCACGCGGCTACCTAGGCGGGGAACCCGTGGGGCACGGGGGTCCTGACCAACGAGTTCGCGCCGCACAGCGGGCAACGCCCCGCCTTCCGCGCCGGAGACCTCGGGCGAGTTCCACTACAGCGGAAGAGCGGGCCACACCTACAAACTCCACGGGTGCGGGGCAATCTCTACCCCGCCGAACAGCACCTCCCAGGCACCACGATGGTTCCGCGCGAGGCGCGGGGCCACACCCGCCTGGTCGGTTCTACACCGGACCCCGGAGCAAGGAACCGGCCCGCCGCCCGGAGTCGGCCGCAGGTCTCGCGACGGCGCGGCGGAGCGCACCGTGCCCACGCTGTACGCGCGGTTGGACACGTTGCCACGGAGGACCGGAGTACCGCCCACCACCCTTTGAGTTGGACCAGGTCTTCCTGTTCAAGGCCGCCGCAGGCAGCGACGCCGACCCGAGCAGCGGCTGGCGGCCGTACCCGCCGCCCGGGCTCCAGGTACTGACCGTCGAAGGCGCGCACGACTACCGGTTCGACCCCTGGCGCATCGGCGGCGTCGTGGCCAGGCTGCTGGCGGAGACCGGGGACTACCACGTCATCGTCGCCGACAGCTCGGCCGCGGCCCTTCGGCGGCTCGACCGCGTGGACCGCGTCGACCTGCGGGTCGAGGCGCTGCCCGGCATTCCACCAACGCGCGGAGTTGGGATACGCCATACCGACACCATGATCGGCGCGGTCGTCCGCCGCTGGCATGCTTGTCCGGACACGGAGCGCGGTGGAGCAGGGTAACGGGCCGCGCGGCCTGGCGACTTCCCGGACATGGTGCGGGTGGTGGGCGGGTGGCGGGTGCGTGTCGCCGTCGTCGTGTTGGGTGTTTTGTCGGTGGCGGCGTGTGATGATCCGCAGGTGGTGGTGCCGCAGAGGGTTGTGGCGACGGTGTGTGATGTGGTTACCGGTGATCTGGTGGCGCGGTTGACCGGGAGTGCGGCTGGGGCTCCGGTGGATGGTGGGTGTACGTCCGATCCGGGTGCCGGTATCACCGCTCGGCAGTCTTGGACGGTGGACGGGGTGACTCTCACTGCGTATGCGACCGGTCGCGCGTTCGATGTGGACGTGCCGGATGACCGGCGGTGTTCGGCGGTGGTCGGTGCTCGTGAGCGGGCGTGCTTTGTCACCGATGACGCCGCGGTGGTGGGGTTGGACGGTTTCTCCCTGGTCACCAGTGTTGGTGATGGTGCACCGGAGTCGGACGAGGCGACCTCCGACGAGCCCGCGGCGGGGCCCTACCTTGTCGACTACGCCACGGCCGTCGCAGAGGCGCTGGTCACCGCGGCGCCCACGGCGACACCGAAGGCTCCGACGCCGAAGTCCGCGCCTACGCGATCGACGACTTCGGCGCCGAGTGTCCCCGCACGGAAGCCGTTGCATACGGCGAAGTGTGTTCTGTACCTGGGTAGTGGTGCCGAGTGTGGGAGCGTTGATCCCGTGGTGGAGGTTCGCTTCAACTCCAGCAGTCTGGACTCGTCCGCGTGCGGGTTCGCTGGCACCCTCGACTTCGGTGACGGCACCACGCAGGACTGGGAGATCACCGGTCGGCTTGGGCTTATTCCGATGGCTACGCACACCTACGAGAAGCCGGGCACCTACCGCCTCTCCACGACGGCACGCACGTCGCACGGGCCGTGTGGGGCGTATGGCGGGACGTACTCGTTCACCTACGAGAGTCCGCCGACGCCCGCGACCTGCGAGTACAAGTTCGATCCTGACCGGGGGCGGACGTACCTCTACACGATGCTCCCCCAGGGCGCGCTCAAGAATGGCGATGGCGCGGTCGAGACGTCCTTCAAGTACTCCTTGCTCGGGAACAACACGTACGTCGACGAGGCTGGTGTGCGGTGGACGCTGATGTCGGATTTCGCGTCCAAAGAGCACCAACCGCTGGGGTGGGGGTACTTGTCGGGTGCGGCGCCGTTCCGGAAGTTCGTGTCCGATGAAGACAGTCGTGGTGGGTCGTTCGAGGCGGTGCTGATGCCGGACGGCATCCAGCCAGACACCCCGTTCCGCGGCATCGACGGCCGGGCGCTCACGTACGCCAAGTCGAACTGGCTCGTGGTGGGCCGTGGGATGCCGACCTACAACATCACGCACCCTTCGGGGCCGGTCGGCAACTTCAACCACCTGGTGGACGACTGGTACCCCCACGTCTTCAAGACGCCCAGCGAGTTCGGCGACCGCAAGGACGACCGCTACGTCGCGCCCACGCACATGGTGGACCCGAAGCACTGGCTCGACTACCGGGAGAAGGTGGAGGGACTGCAGAAGGACTTCGCCGGCGGCTACCGGTATGACGCGGCGACGGGGTCGTTGGCCAAGGGCACGTCGACCAAGGACGTCCCGGACTACTTGCGGTGGGTGGCGGAGGACCTCCAGGGGTGCGCCAAGTAGACCTCGACGAGCCGGTGGCCGCCACACGGCCGCTGGTGGCGGCCACCGAGCCCGGGCTACTTCTGTTCGGCCGCCTGAGGTGTTGGGGTTGTATGTGGAGCCTTGGGGTGGTGAGGGTCGGTGAAGGTGGCCATGCCCGGTACCAGCAGGGTGAGCAGTGCGGCGGCGATGACCAGCAGTCCGCAGACGGTCAGGGTGGTCGTGCCGCCCACGTCGGCGATGATGGCGGGCAGGAGGGCCAGGCCGAGTGGGCTCATGCCGTAGGAGACGAGGAAGTCGAGGGCGGAGACCCGGGCTTGGAGGTGTTGGGGCACTTCGCGTTGGATGGCGGTGAACCAGGGGATGTTGAAGATCTCGATGCCCGCCCCGCCGACGGCGCAGCAGGCGATGATGATCCAGCTGTGGTGGGCGAAGGCCAGGGACAGCGGGACCAGGCCGTAGCTGCCCAGCATGATCATGGCGGGGATGCCGGGGCGGCGTGGGCGCCAGCGGCTCATCAGCACCGCCGCGCCGACGGCGCCGAGGGAGTAGGCACCCAGGGCGGCGCCGATGAGCCAGTCGCCGCCGAAGCGGTCGCGGGCGATGATGGGGAGCATCAGGTACTTGGCCGCCTCGCCCAGTGCCAGCCAGAAGATGAGGGCGGCCAGGCCTGCCAGGAACCAGCGGTGCCTGCGTGCCTCGCGGAGGCCGTGGCCGAAGTCGGCGAGGGCGTTGCGGGAGGTTTCGTTGGTTTCGGGGGGTTTGCGGTCGCCTCGGGCCAGGGGCGCGACCAGCGCGGTGGAGACGAGCCAGAGCGCGGCGGCGATGAGGAGGCTGGTCGTCCTGCCGAGGCCGCTGTGCAGCGCGACGGCGGCGGTGGGGCCCGCGACCAGGCAGACGCGCAGGCTCAGGGTCGTGGCGGCGTTGGCTTCGTGGCGGTGTTCCTCCGCGACGAGTTCTCCGACGAGTGCCTGGTAGGCGCTGCGGAACACGCCTTCGCCCGCGCCCGCGAGGAACACCGCGGCGCACAGGGCGATCGTGGGTAGGTCGAGCAGGAGCGCGACCGCGGCGGCGCCCGCCGCGCGGAGCAGGCTGGAGCAGGCCAGTGCCTTGGCGCGGGGGTAGCGGTCGGCGATGACCCCGGCGGGCAGGGCGCCGATGAGGAAGCCCAGGGTCCGGGCGCCCAAGACCAGTCCCAGCGCGGTGAAACCGTTGTGTCTGTCCAAAATGGCCAGGATGAGCGCGGTGGGCAGCAAGCCGGTCGCGACGGCCGACGCGGTGTAGCTGAGCCACAGGCGGCCGAACGCCTTCTGGCGCAGTACGGTGATCACCGGCCCACCTCGGCGTTGGCACGCGGCTGCCGCGCGGTCGGTGAGTCGAGTTGTTCGGCCAGTTGGGGTAGGTAGTTCCCGCAGTCCGCGGCCGGGTCGGTCGAGTACGGGGTGAGCCTGCCCGCGCGGGCGCGCAACCCGGCGGCCGTGCACTCGGTGGTGAGGGTGTTGGCGCGCAGCCACTCGTCGTCGAACGCGGTGTTCAGGTACCGCTCGCCCCGGTCGGAGGCGAGGACGGCGACGCGGCGTCCGGCGGGTGTGCGCATGGCGGCGGCCAGGGCGACGGTCAGGGCGGCGCCGGTCGAGACCCCGGCGAGGATGCCCTCCGTGCGGGCGAGGGTGCGGCAGGCGCGGTAGGCGTCCTCGTCGGTGACCTTGTAGACCTCGTCCACCAGGGAGAGGTCGTCGAGGTTCACCGGTGTCCAGCTCAGACCCACGCCCGGCGTCAGGTAGGCGTGCGGGCGTCCGCCGAACACCGTCGACCCGTCGACGTCGACGCCGATCACCCGCACGTGCGGTGCGCGTTGCTTCACCGAGCGCGCGATGCCGCCGAGGTGGCCGCCGGTGCTGACGGTGCAGACCACCGCGGCCAGCTCCGGGCCCGCCTGGTCGAGCAGTTCGGCCGCCGTGCTGCGCAGGTGCGCCTCGCTGTTGAGCGGGTTGAAGCACTGGTCGGGTCGGAAGGATCCCGCGATCTGCCGGTGCAGCTGGTTGGCCAGGAAGATGCGGGTCTTGTGGTAGGAACCCGAGTCGTCCTGCTCGTCCACGACGATGATCTCCGCGCCGAACGCCCGCAGCAGCGCCCGGTTGGTGGCGGTGAGCTTCGGGTCCACCACGGCGATCACCCGGTAGCCGCGGGACGCGCCGAACATGGCCAGCGCGATCCCGAAGTTCCCGGAGGACGACTCGATGATCGTGCCCCCCGGACGCAGGGCACCGGTGCGCTCGGCGTGGCGGATGATGTGCGAGGCGGGGCGGTCCTTCAGGCTTCCTCCCGGGTTCGCGCCCTCCAGCTTCACGACGAGCTCGGCCTCGTGGGCCGCGGTGAGGTTGCGGAGGCGGACGACAGGGGTGTCGCCGACCGCGTCGAACAGTTCGGGCAGGGTGGTCGAGCGTGCCAAACGCATGGGTTCTCCAGTGACCGTCGCGGCATCACATGACAGGGCACCCGGCGGCGCCGGGCGGTGTCCCCGTCAGGTCCGCGCGACGCAGACCCTGGTCAGCAGGGCTCTCCCCCACGGTGGCGGTCGGGCGAGGTCGTCGGCCGAGCGGCGCCGGTTCGCGGTGGGGCGGGTCGAGGTGTCCGCGAGGGGCAGGCCGCCCGCGAGGACGGCGAGGGGGTGGGTCGATTCGGCGTTCAGGGCGTCCGGGTCGTGGACGAGGTTCCCGCAGCCGTCCTCACCGGTGCCGGGGTCCTGCTGACCGGACAGGACTTCCGTCGCCACCATGTGTCCCGCGCCGAACGGGGTCGGGTGGGGGTGGCCGACGCACAGCGCCGCGTACAACGCGAGCATGCCGACAATCATCAAGAAAGCCGCGCGGGTGCCGGGGGTGAATCCGCGGCGCGGCTGGTAAGTGTGATGATCGGCCATGGTGGCATCAGGGTACGAACGGCCGAGGCCGCCGCGCTACCCCGCGGATTGGCGGTGCCCCGAACGTGTGAGGCAAAAGCGCACGCAGAAGTGGCTCGCCTGCCATAAAGGGGAAATTAACACCCCGCCAAGGCGGTTCTTCCCAGTTTTCAGAACCGCCCACATGTCGGCGGCAATGCTCTGCGAACACCCAGATCGAGGGATCAGGCGGCACGGCGGAGATCGCCGACTCCGGGCAACGGGGAAGCCCCGATCACCGGCGATGCGCGTGCGCCCACCGGCCATGTCGACATCCCCCCGAATTCGTGATTTCCATGAACAACTACCGAAAGGGAAAGCAGTTCTCCCATCCTTGCGAATGGTGTTGTTGAGTGAGGCGGCGTCGGAGACGAGGTCGAGTCGCCGATCATCGACGGCAGACTCCTCACAGTCCTCGAACGACGGTGCCCCCGAGTCAGGGGCGGACCACCGCGAGCGGGCAGGGGCACAGGTGCAGCAGGGCGGTGCTGGTCGAGCCGGTGCCGGGCCCGGTGAGCGCGTGCCGCCGCCGGTTGCCGACGACCAGCAGGCTCGCGCTGTCGGCATGGGTCAGCAGCGCGCGAACGGGGCGGTCGCGGGTCACCACGGGACGTACGGGCACATCGGGGTAGTCGACCCGGTACGCGGCCAGCCGCGCGTCGAGCAGGGCCGCCTCCGATTCGGTGACCTCGCCCCAGTCGACGCCCAGCGGCACGGCCGTCCACAGGCCCGGGTAGGCGACGTCGCTCCAGGTGTGCACGGCCACCAGCGGCAGCGCGCGGCGCGCCGCCTGGGCGAAGGCGAAGGCGAGCGCGGCGTCGCTCGCCGGTGAGCCTTCGACGCCCACGACAACGGGTCCATCCGCGTTCGGTTCGATGCCTTCGCGGATGACGACCACCGGACAGGACGCGTGGTGCGCGACCGCGGTCGACACCGAGCCGACGGTCAACGCGCGGAATCCGCCGAGCCCGCGGCTTCCCACGACCACCAGCGCGGCCCTCTCGGCAGCCTCCAGCACCACGGCGGCGGCTTGGCCGACCCGCAGGTCTTGGCGCACGGGCAGGCCCGGGGCGGCGTGGCGGGCCACCGCGCGGGCCTCGCGCAGCCAGACACGACCGTGGTCGGTGAGCGCGTCGATGTAGTCGGCTTGGGAGGCGAGCGTGGTGGGGTGGCGGACGGCCGGTGGAACGCAGGCGTGCACGAGGCTCAGGGTCGTACCCCGGCGCCGGGCCTCGTCCGCTGCCCACTTGGTCGCGGTGAGGGACGTGTCGGAGCCGTCGATGCCGACGACGACCTGGTCGTGTGATGCGGTCATCGGGGACCTCCGGTCCGCTCGGACGTGACGCGGATCAGGTCGTCGGTCGCGTTCACGCTCGCTTCTCCTCTGCCAGGCCGGTGGCGATCTCGTCCAGCGGCCGGCGGGGTGTGGTGACGCCCGCGTGGCCGTAGCCGATGCGCAGCACGAGGTGCGCGGGGGCGCCGACCACCTCGCCCAGCGCGCGGCGGGTGGTGGGTACCTCGATCGGTTGGGACAGCGGGGATACGGCCAGTCCCTCGACGCAGGCGGTCAGCAGAACCCGCTGCAACGCTTGGCCCGCCGCGATCTGGTCGCCGTCGCTGTCGCCGACGGTGGTCAGGACGGCCAGCAGCGGCAGGCGCTCGAAGGGCACCGGTGTGGCCGGGGAATCTAAGTCCCGCAACACGACCAGGGTGTCCGGCGACGGGGGTCGGCCCGCGGCGGTGGCGGGTACGCCGTCGCCGTGACCGGTGCCGCCGACCCAGCGGCGGGCTTCGGTCAGGTGAGCCGGGTTCTGGCTCAGCAGGTTGTCGGCGCGGCGGATGAGGTCCGCGACGGCGCCCAGGTCGGTGGGGCGTTCCAGCAGGTGGAGCCGGGCGCCCTCGGCCGCGGCGGCGCGGACGAGGGCCGTGCGCGCGGGTGGCGGCACGGGGCGGTCCAGGAACGGCCTGCGGTTGGTGTGCCTGCGCCACACGGCGGTGGCGAGCGCGCGTTCGTGCGGGGTGGCGCGGTGCTTGCCGTCCAGGCGGACGGTGGCGATGAGGTCGTGGTCGGCCGGGTCGGGCAGCAACGCCGCGTCACCGCGGTGCCCGGACACCGCCAACGACAGGCGCAGGGTGTAGAGGGCGGCACCGCAGCCGATCCGCGCCTGGTGCGCGTCCGGGTCGGTGACCGCGAGGACCCGCGACCGGTCGAGCGCGAGGTCAACCCGGTGCTGGTCGGCGGATCCGGCGGGGTGGGCGGTGAAGTGCCAGGGTTGGGCGTTGAACGACGACGGCGCGCGCGCCGCGGCCGCGATAGCGGCGCGTACCACCGCGCCCGTCGATGTCGCTGTGCTGTCAGCGGGCATGTCGGCTCCTTTCCATACCAACCCAGGTTGCCCGGCGGGCGGACCGCCCGGCACCGACGGCGGACCCGACCGACCGGGACGTTGGTCCCCTTGCTCGTCTGTGGACAGTGCGGAGTGGCACGGGGTGGCAGGGACTTTCGTCGGTGTCCCGCCGGTCGTCGGGTGGGTGGGGCTGGAACCGACACCGAGTGCGGGGAAGCGGAGGAGTGATGGCCGGGGTCGACGCGCGGGTGTCGATCTGCGCCACCGCGCCCGCGCTGCCCTGGCCGGCCGCCGGGTTCTTCACCGCAGGTGCCGTTCTATTCGCGGACGGGGTCGCCTTGGTGGTCGGCGCGCCGAGCCATTGAATCCACTCAGGACAGAGCAGGGTAGATGTCGAGGAGGGAAACCGTGTCCGGAAATAGGTCCGGCAGCGGGCGGCGTTTCGTGGTCGGCTATGGCGGCTCCGCCGCCGCGCCGCGGTGGGCACCTGCCACGCCAAGGGTGCGGCGGTGACCGTGCTCGAGGTCGTCGCACCGGAGACCGCTCCCATGTCACCGCACCTGCCGGGACTCGGCGACGACGGACGGGTGCCGCTGTCGGTCGAACGCGTCGAGGGCCGCACCGGCCGGGCGCTGGCCGAGGCCGCTCGGGGCGCGGATCTGCCGGCGATCGGGGCGCACCACTCCCCCGCGCACATCGCCTCGGGAGTCGCCGCGGACTGCCTGCGGGACGCCGGGTGCCTGGTGGTGATCGTGCCCGTGGGGTGAGCCGGGCTTCGGTCCCTGCGACCGGGGTCCTTTGGTCTCTGTCCCCGGGCAGGGCCATTGGGCACGGTGGAGGCGTACCACCGAGGAGAGGAGGACCGGTCATGCCGCGGACCGATCACGACACCGTGCGGGACGCGATCGCCCTCGCCTGCCGCGCGCCGTCGGTGCACAACACCCAACCCTGGCACTGGCTGGCAGGCGACCGATCGGTCCACCTGATGGCCGACTGGACCCGACGAGCACCCAACACCGACCCCGACGGCCGCGACCTGCTCATCAGCTGCGGCACCGCACTACACCACCTCACAGTCGCGTTCGCCGCCCTCGGCCTACGCGCGGTACCCACCCTGCTGCCCAACCCCGCCGAACCCGAACACCTCGCCGCCGTGACAACCCACCCGCACGAGCCCGACACCGACGACATCGCCTTGGTCGCGGCGGTCACCAGGCGGCGCACGGACCGCCGCCGGTACTCGTCATGGCCGGTCCCCACCGCCCACCTGGACCTGCTGGTCGAACGGGCAGCCGCGCTCGGGGCGCTGGCCGTGCCGCTCGCCGACACCGTCCAGCGGTACCGGTTCGCGCACGCCGCCACGGCAGCCGCCCGCGGGCAGGAGGCCGATCCCGGCTACACCGCCGAATTGGCCACCTGGGCAGGCCGCGGGTCGAGTGCCGTGGAGGGTGTGCCCGCCAGATCGATCCCCGTCCGCACAACCGACGTCGACGGCATACCGATGCGGGCGTTCCCCGCGGGCACCCTGGCACTCTCGCCCACCGGCGACAACGAGGACGACGGTTCGGTCCTGCTCATCCTCGGCACAACCGACGACGACGCCAGGGCACGACTGCGCGCCGGCCAGGCAGCCAGCGCCGTCCTGCTCACCGCCACCGACCTGGGTCTGGCCACCTGCCCGATGTCGCAGCCACTGGAGACACCCCGCTACCGCGCCGAGATCCGCGACCGCTTCCTCGACGGCGCCGGCCACCCGCAACTCGTCATCCGCATCGGCTACGCCCCGACCTCGGCCCACCCACTGCCACCCACCCCGCGCAGACCACTCTCGGACGTGTTCGCCTACCTCCCCGGCATGGCACCGCAACAGCGATGAGCCCGGGCGCACGGTTCAGCGGGCGAGTGCTCGAACCAGGTCCGGCGGTGACGATGTCGTTGTGGGTGTCTTCGGCGACCATCGCCGCCGCGACCTCCCGCACATCGGCGGGCGGACCCGCCGCGGGTGCACCGGCCCGGCCACCGGGGCGTCGTCGCCGCTCGCCCGGACGTGCCAGGGCAGCGCGGCGCTCGCCGGTGATGACCGGCAGGTGGCGTGGGCCATCAACCCCAGCGCCAAGCTCGCGGCGGCGTCCGGGGTGATGCAGGTGACCTGGCCGGTCGTCACCTCGCCCTCACCGCGGCGGACACCTCGCCAGGAGTCGGGTGGACAGGGCGCGGCCACCCGGCGGGCGCGGTGTGGGCACCGGGGTGGGTCAGGCCGATTGGCGGGTGTCGGGCAGCCCCTCGGCCGGGTCAAGTCCGAGCAGGTCGAGCAGTTGCCGCAGGTCGTCGGCGTCGTGCGCGGCGGTGGCGAGGAGCCGCACGGCCCGGCCGCGCTCGTCGGCGCTCATCGAACCGCCTCCACCGACGGCTTGGTGGCGGGCACCACCACGACCGGGCACGGGGCGTGGCGCACGCAATGCGCGCTCACCGAACCCAGCAGGGTCGCGAGCGCGCCGCCGGTCCCGCAGGACCCGACCACCAGCAGCGCCGAGTCGGACGCGACCCGCACCAGCTCGGCACCTGGCGAGCCGACGAGCAGGCGGCGCCACACCGATGCCTCCGGGTGCGCGAAGATCGCCGTCTCGACCGCCCTCGCCCGTGCCGGGTCCTCGGACTCGCCTCGGCGCGCGACGGTCACCACGTGCACCCGGTAGCCGCAGCGGATGCCCTCGTCCAGGGCCCACTCCAACGCGGCCATGCCCGCCGGGGAGCCGTCGACGCCGACGGTGATGTGCTCACCCACCATGACTTCCTCCCTGGGTGTTGCGTCCACCACCGATCCTGTCTCCGGCGCACCGCAACGGTCACCGGCGCTGGACCCGTTCATGCCGGGCCTTTCGCCCCCATCCTTTTGGAACGGTCGGTGCCGTAGGTCCGCGACGTGCCGGGTACGTCGGCACTGCCCGGCGTGACCACTCGCGCGCGAGCATTGGTCTCATGAAACGGGTATTGGTGCTGCACGCGAGCAAGATGGGCGCCACCAAGGAGATCGCCGAGGCGATCGGCGCGGAACTGGTGGGGCGCGGCCTGCACGTCACGGTGCACGACGTGCTGGAACCCCGAGCCCTGGACGGCTACGACGCCGTCGTACTCGGCACCGCGATCTACGCGGGCCGCTGGCGCCCCACCGCGCGCCGGTTCTTCCGCCGGTTCCACCGCGAACTGGCCGACCGCCGGGTGTGGCTGTTCGAGAGCGGGTGGCTGGGACCTCGCCCACACCAGGTGCGGCCGACGGCCGGAGGACGTCGACGGGCCGCTCGAATCGGCGCGGACTCGCCTGCTGTCTTCGGCGGAAGGCTCGACCCGGACAAGGCCAGCGGTTTCCTCGACCGCGCGATGGCGAAGCGGATGGCGGGTGACGCCCGCGACTGGACCGAGATCCGGGCGTGGGCCAACGGCGTCGCCGACGACCTGGTCCGGGATTGGGCGGAGCCGAAGGCCGGGAACTGACCCGGACCACCGCTGCGGGCCACCTCCCCACGGCGCACGTGGGTCGAGGCGGACGCGATGGCCGTAAGGGTGATCGAACTCGCGCAGCGGCTCAGCCGCGACGTTCTCGATCACCGCTGCGGGGCTGGCGAATGTCCACCAGGACGGCTGGACCGACGCGTCGGGGACCGATCTGATCGAGCACGGCGCAGCCCCGGGAGCGGCCATGCGGGTGGCCGCTCCCGGGGCTGGGTTCAGTTCGCCTGGCCTCGGGTGTAGCCGTGGACGCGTTGGGCGAACTCGGTGAGTTGGGTGGCGTGGGAGTCGATGTAGCGCTGGTCGTAGGCGGCCTGGACGGCCACGGCGGTGCCCACCAGGTTCACCTCGATCTTGCACCGCACGTCGGCGGTGGCGGTGTCGATCTCGGCGGCGGTGGTGGGTTGCCGCGTCCCGTCCCCCGTCGAGATCGGGCGCCGCCACTTCGGGTCGAGCAGTGGGTCGATCGGGTTTCCGTACGGGTGGCCCGCCGCGCGCATGCACCCGGCCCACGCGTCCACCGCTTCGGCGACACGGCGGTCGGCGGTCGCCGGTGGTGGTCCGCCGTCGGGGAGGACGCGTTCGTCAGTGACCAGGTGGAGGTTGCCGACCGCGGCGCTGCCCGCGGCCTCGCACTCCTTGACGACCTCCGGGGGCGCCCACGGGGCGGGGGTCTCCAGGCCGTGGCCGGAGTCGGGCGATGTGCCGTACCCGTTGTCGTGGGCGTCCCCGGTGTCGAAGAACCCGTAGAGGGGCGAGCGGGTCAGGTCGTGCTTTCGCTGTTCTCGCAACCGTTCCCGCAGTCGCGGCGGCACGCTGGTGCGGTCGGGCACGCCGTGCCGGGCGTAGCAGGTGGCCGTGGCCGCGCCACGGACCTGCCACAGCCTGGCGAGGTCGTCTTCGCTGGGCAGGTACTGATCGATCGGCCGCGAGATCTGCGATTCCCGTGTGATGGTGCCGATCGCGCCGAGCGGTGGTTCGTCGACCGCGCCGCACCCGGCGACCACCAACACCAACGGCACCAAGGCAATGCCCCTGATCCGCATCGAAGCCCCCTCCGCGGGTCCGCCGCTAGTAGATGGTGATGGCGTCGACGCGGCGCGACGAGAAGGAGTAGGTGGCGAACTTGCTCGGGAAGTTGACGTAGCCCGAGGGCGACGCCACCTGGCCGGTGTTGTTGCCGCTCTGGATCTGGTTCACGTCGTAGAGCGTGACGGCGATCGAGCCGCGGTTCGCCCAGCAGGTGGTGGCGGGCGAGATGAGCCAGGTGTAGCCGAACTCGTTGCAGGTGACCCGGTTGATCGCGCTCGCGCTCCCCGTACCCGCCAACAACCCGGCGGTGGCCAGCGCGGCGGTGACGCCCGCGGTGACGAACTTGCGCATGGAATCGTCTCCAATTCGACGAGGAACCGGTGCCCGGAGGCTTCCCGGTCGGCGGACCCCCTCGGTCCGGCCTGTTTCGATCTTCACGCCTCCGCCCCGGCCCGGGAATCCCCGAGCGCCGCGGTTGCCCTGAATCAGGGGAATCGGTGCCCTCACGTACTCGAGTACGGCGATTTCCCTTGCAGCGCGGTAGATCCAGGTATTGCCGCGCTAGCTCAGCGCGTCCAGACCATACGGATCCGGATCGGCCCGTGCCACTCCCCCTCCGGATCAAGCACCCGTTCCCGCTGAGTCACCCGCACCACACCGGAACGCGCCAGTTGCCGTGCCACGTCCCGCGCCTCATCGAGCAAGTCCCGCCAATCCTCGGCCACCGCCCGCGCGGCGTCGGACGGGCATGTGCTGCTTGCCGCACCCCGCCCGGACACCAGCGCCAGAATGGCGGCTCGCAGCCGCTCGGACACCGCGCCGTCGCCCAGCGCGACCCGAGCGGCGTCTGCCCCGGCACCGCCGCCGTCCCGGATTCGCGCCAACTCCCGTCGTGGCCCCGACCGATCGGCCATACCGTCAGAATCGCACCGATCCACCCTGCCCGCTCGGCCAGTGCCGGTCTCGATCGGTCGATACCGGCATGGCCTGTTGGCACCACCCGGCCATGGGTCCAGGGAGAGGGACCACGATGGGCTCGCCTAGAGGCCTGCTCCGGTCCGTGTTCGGTGGGCACGTTGTCTGCAGGCGGGACCGCAGTACTTTGCCGGGCGGCCGACGCGGTTCGCGAGGATCGTGGTGCCGCATACCGGGCAGTGGTGTCTGCCGGGTGTTTCGTGACGGGAGGTAGGCTCAGGATCGGGTATGTAACGAAACTTGTGTTGTGTAGCGAATTTCGTTACATCGGGTTCGGGTACCGGATAGGTGGCCGGGTCGGGAAGCAGGGACCGGCCGATGAGCCGGGCCAGCCGCCATGACCGGGGCTCCGTGGTGCGGGTGGCCGTTGCCGCTGCGACGACCAGCTGCCGCACGTCGTCGGTGGCGAGGTCGTCGCGGATGTGGCTGGTGGTCTGGGCTTGGGCGAGCAGGTTTGCCAGGGCGGTGTCGAAAGCGGTCTCGGCGGTGGCCAGTGGGGTGAGCCGCTCGCCGCCCTGGTTCTCGAACGCCTCGCAGAGTGCCTTGTTGAGCAGGGTCTGTTCGATCATCAGGTAGTAGAAGTGGAAGAAGGCGTCGGCCGGGTTCGGGGAGGTCAGGAGGTCTCGTGCCTGGTCGGTCAGGTGGCGCATCCCCCAGGTGACGACCGTGTTGAACAGGTGTTCCCTGGTCGGGAAGTGTCGGTACACGGTCCCGACGCCTACCTCCGCCTGGCGGGCGATCTCGTCGAAGGAGACCGACACGCCGTGTTCGGCCAGGAGGTGTGTCGCGGCTTCCAGGATTCGGGCGCGGTTGCGGCGGGCGTCGGCGCGGCGCGGGTGGGTGTCATCGTCGGGTGCGTTGTTCATCTGGTCACCGCCGAGGGTTGCTGTGCGGAGAAGGCTCTCCGTATGGTGGTAAACGGAGCCGGTTCTCCATTCAGTTCAGTCTAACCACCGAGGAGCGTGTTGTGACCGAGGCGAGCAACCTGGCGGCCGCAGGGACCCACGAAGTCATCGAGAGCTTGCGCCAGGCCATGGAGACCGGGGACGACCAGGCCTTCCTCTCGCACTTCGCTGAGGACGCTGTTTACGAGACGCCGTTTGTGCTGGGTGGTAGGCCGTCGCGGTGGGAGGGGTACGCCGCGATCAGCGAGCACTTGGGGCAGGCGAACCCGGTGCGGGGCCTGCTGGAGTTCACGCGGGTCACGGTGGAGGTGCACCAGGGCGCGGACCCGCACGAGGCGACAGTTCAGTTCGCCATCGAGGGCAGGGTTCGGGCCACCGGTGAGGCGTTCGCCCTGCCGTCGTCCGTCGGCGTTGTGCGGGTGCGCGATGGCAAGGTCGTGCGGTATCAGGACTACGTGAACACCCTGCGCGGGGCTCAGGTCGCGGGTGTGCTGCCGCAGTTCGCCGAGTCGCTGCGGTTGGGCTGATCGACGACCGCGGTGCGGGGCAAGAGGCGCCTGGGAATCGCTCGATTGCCCTCGGGCGGCCGACTCCACCCATTAGGGTGCTGTGCGTTGTCGATGCGCCCTGTGTGGGCCGCCACCGAGGAGGAAGTCCACCTATGCGGATCGCCGCCGCTTGTGCTGTTGTCGCGTTGTCGTTGGTCGGCGCCTGTTCGTCGAACTCGGACAGCCCGCCCAAGGCGCCCGTGCAGGCTTCCACTGCCGCCTCGTACCCGGCGGGGCAGGAAGGGGCGGAGAAGGTGGTGGAGGAGTTGCGTACCAGTGCCGATCCGGGTGTGCTGGTCAAGGGGCTCGCGCCTACCGGTGATGACTTTCGGGGTTTGTTCGAGGCCGACTTCGCGGCCAAGGCGCAGGCTTTCTACAGTGCGTCGAGTCCTGAGGTCGGCGCGTTGGCCAAGCCGGAGCAGACCGAGGTGAAGTTGTGGTCGGCGACGAGTGAGGACCTCAAGGCGAATTCTGGGGATGCGGGGCAGTTTCCCGGTGGATACGCCAAGATCGCGCAGTACCTCAAGCCCGGGGTGACGTTGTACCGGTGGAAGTACGTCAAGCCCGGTGCCGACAGCGGCATGGCCTATGACGGGCTCGTCCACACCGGTAGTCGTTGGGTGTGGATTCCCAAGCCGTGGCGGGTGTTGGAGGGGTGATCGGGTGCGAGCGGGGAGTGCGCAGGCCGGTGTTCCGGCGCACTCCCCGGTCGACGGGCGTCAGGACGCGGCGGTCGCGTTCGTGGCGATGGCGTCGATCACCTGGGGCCACAGGGGTTCCGGGAGGTCGTGGCCCATGTCGGGGAGTTCCAGGTAGGTCGAGTTCGGGACCGCGTCGTGGGTGGCGCGGCCGCCGGTGACGTTGATGAGGCTGTCCTCCGCACCGTGGATCACGTGGGTGGGGATGGTGAGTTCGCGGAGGCCCGGGGTGCGGTCGACGGCGACCGAGATCGCGGTGAACTGGCGGCGGGCGCCCGCCGGGTAGAACGCGCGGTCGTAGGAGGCTTCGGCGAGTTGGCGCCTGCGGGGCTGTTCCGCGTCGGCGTGGGTCCTTGAGCCGATGATGCGGTAGACGTTGGCGATGTGGTCGATCGCCTTCTCGCGCTCCGGGGGCGTGGGTTCGAGGAGGGCCAGGGCCGCTTCGGCGCTCGGGCCGCCGACCAGGCGGTTGCCGGTGGTGCTCATGATGGAGCACAGGCTCCGGACGCGGTCGGCGTGGTGGATCGCGATGAGCTGCGCGATCATGCCGCCCATGGACGCGCCGACGACGTGGGCGGAGTCGATGCCCAGGTGGTCCAGCAGACCGACGGTGTCGGCGGCCAGGTCGGTGAGGTAGTAGGCCGGGGCGGCCAGGGTGGACTCGGCGCCCGCGGCGGGCTCGATCTTGTCCGACAGACCGCAGTCGCGGTTGTCGAACCTGATGACCCGGAAGCCGCGCTCGCCCAGGGCGGCGACGAACTCCTCCGGCCACAGGATAAGCTGTGAGTTCAGCCCCATGATCAGCACCAGCGGTTCACCGTCCGGGTTGCCCTCGTCGCGGTACCACAGTCGGATTCCGTTGGCGGGGGCGTATTCCCCGGTCTCTTCGGGCATGGCGAAGACACTTCCTTTCACGGCTGAAAAGCGACGCGGCGAACCGGTATGAGAGAGACGAATCCCTTGGGGCAGCGTGGAACCACGGACCGGCCTGTCGACTCCCGCATGGTCCGCCGCCGCCCACGCCGGACCCGGTGCATGTGCCCCTGCACATGATCACTACTGGGATACTGGCGCCCGGTCGGGAACAGCGGCAAGGCCGTTCACCGGGTCGCGCAGGCGGTACGCCCGTTCGCCGCGGGTGATCGACTCCGGGCCATCCGAACGCGCGGGAGTGGCAGGCGTAGCGGCAAGATGATCACTCGCACGGCTCAGTACCCGCTCGGGAAACCGGGCGGGTTCACGAGCGGTTAACCGAACTTTTTTCAGGTGTGGCAGGCGTTTTCTCAGCGCGGAACGGGCAGCGCGGCGGCGAGTGCGGCCACTGTCGGGTTGTCGAAGACCAGGCGCAGCGTGACGGGGACCTGGAACTCGGCGCGGATCCGGGCCATGACCTGACCGGCCTTGACCGAGTGGCCGCCGAGGGCGAAGAAGTCGTCGTGCACGCCGATGTCCGGGTTGCCCAGGACTTCGCGCCAGATGTCGCGCACGATCCGTTCCGTTTCCGTCGTGGGCTCGGCGGTGGTTTCTGTCGGGGCACCGCTGAACGGGTCGGGCAGGGCGGCGGTGTCGAGCTTGCCGTTCGGGGTGGTGGGCAGGGTGACCAGCGCGACGAGCACGGTGGGGACCAAGTGGTCCGGGAGTAGCC
Source organism: Actinokineospora auranticolor (assembly GCF_041897805.1). Taxonomy (GTDB): domain Bacteria; phylum Actinomycetota; class Actinomycetes; order Mycobacteriales; family Pseudonocardiaceae; genus Actinokineospora; species Actinokineospora auranticolor. The sequence continues at coordinate 3,743,031 of NZ_CP154825.1, read as the reverse complement.
CGGCGAGGTGTGCGCGTAGGTCGGCCATGGATTCGGCCGGGTCGACGGGTACGACGTAGCCGACTAGCAGTTCTTCGTCGACGCGCACCTGCACCGTCACGTCTACAACGCGACCGGTCTCGCGCAGGGCCGCTTCCACCTCGCCCGGCTCGACGCGGAACCCGCGGATCTTCGCCTGGCGGTCGACCCGGCCCAGGCACTCGATGAGGCCGTCGGTGCGGTACCGGCCGAGGTCCCCGGTCCGGTACAGCCGGGATCCGGGGGCGCCGAAGGGATCGGCCACGAACCGGGTGGCGGTGAGGTCGGGCTTGCCCAGGTAGCCGCGGGCCACGCCGTCGCCGCCGAGGTGGATCTCGCCGACCATGCCGGGCGCGACCGGTTGCAGGCAGGCGTCGAGGACGTAGGCGGAGCTGTTCGCGATGGGCCGCCCGATCGGCACGACCGCGCCAGGTGGCACGTCCCCGGCCGCCCAGGCCACACCGAATGTCGTGGTCTCGGTGGGGCCGTAGCCGTTCACCACGGCCAGGCCGGGTACGGACCGCAGACGCGCCACGGTGTCCGCGTCGAGCCGTTCACCGCCGACGAGCAGCTGTCGTACGCCGGTGAGCGTGTCCGGGGCGGTGGCGGCGAGGCGCCTGGCCAGTGAGGTGGTGAGGAACATGAGCGCGACATCGTTGTCCCGCAGCGTTTTCGCCAGCTCGGGCGGGGACAGCAGGTCGTCCTTGGGGACGCCGATGATCCGTCCGCCCGCGCAGAGCGGGCCCCACAGTTCGAAGGTGGCCGCGTCGAACGACGGGGTGGAGACCTGTGCGACAGCGTCATCCGGTCCGAAGCAGACATAGTTGGTGTCGCGCACGAGCCGCACGATGTTGCGGTGGGTGACGCCGACTCCCTTCGGTTGGCCGGTGGAGCCGGAGGTGTACATGACGTACGCCAGTGTGTCCGGAGTCGCGGGCGAGGCCGTGCGGTCGGGCGGGAAGGCGAGCGAGTCCCGCAGCACCTCATCGGTGATGACGATCTCGACTCCGCTGTCCGCGCACATGTGGTCCAGCCTGGCCGCTGGGTATGCCGGGTCGAGCGGCACGTACGCGGCGCCCGCTTTCAGCACGGCGAGGGCCGAGACCGCCCAGCCCGTGCCGAATCCCAGCCGGACGCCGACGCGGTCCTCCGGTCCGATCCCCCGGTCGCGCAGGAGCGCGGCCAGTCGGTTCGCTCGCTCGTCCAGTTCCCGGTAGGTGAGGACGTCGTCGCCGTATATCGCGGCGGTCGCGTTCGGGCGCTCGTCCGCGCGAGCTTCAACGAGTTCGACCAGGGTGCTGTCGCGCGGGTAGTCGGTGGCGGTGTCGTTCCACTCGACGACCGCGCAGTGGCGCTGCTCGGGTGTGAGGAGGGTGGCGTCGGACAGGCGCGCGGTCGGGTCCAGTCCGGCCAGGAGGTTCTGGAACTGGTCCAGCACCGCGGTCATCTGGGCGTGGGTGAACCGGGTCGTGCGGAACTTGAGGTAGCCGCCCATGCTGTCGCCCGCGTCGAGCACCTGCACCTCGATGTCGAACAGCGACTCGGTGCTGGTGCCGTCGACGAAGTCGAAGGTGACGCCGTCCACTGTGGCCCGTCCGGCGATCGTGGGCGGGGCGGCGAACACGACCTGGAACACCGGGTGCTGGGTCGACCTCGGTGCGGACAGGCGGTCCACGACCTCGCTGAAGGGCGCGTTGGCGTGATCGAAGGCGTCCAGCGCGGTTGATCGGACGGTGTCCATGGCGTCCGACCAGGTGCGGGCCTCGCTCAGGCGCAGGCGTAGGGCGACCATGTTGACCAGGCAGTCGACGACGGCCTCGCTGCCCGGGGTGTCGCGACCGGCGACCGGGGTGCCGATGACGACGTCCTTGCCGCCGCCGAGTCGGTCGAGGAGGACGCCGAAGGCGGTGAGCAGGATCATGAACGGGCTGGAGCGGCGGGTGCGCGCGGTCTGGCGAACGGTGGCGGTCACGTCGTCGGGGAGTCGGAACCGCACGACGTCGGCGGCCAGTGACGGGTCGCCGGTCGCGGCGAACGGCAGCGCGAGGTCGTCGGGGAGGTCGGCTAGGGCGTGGTCCCAGAAGGCGAGGTCCGCGTCGTGGTTTCCGGCTTGCACCGGGCGATGCGCGGTCGTTGACGGGCGGGTCGGGTCGGCGTAGCCGTCGAGGATGTCTTGGCGGAGGACGGTGAGGGAGTAGCCGTCGGTGGCGATGTGGTGGGTGACGAGGATCAGTTCGTGGTCATCGTCGATCTTGGCGAGGGTCGCGCGCAGCGGCGCCTCATGGGTCAGGTCGAATCTCGTGCATAGTTCGCGTTCGCGCAGTTGGGCGAGTTCGGCCTCGCTCACGACGGTGACTTCCCGCAGTTGCGGGGTGACGCCGGTCATGGCGGTGTCGCCGTCGTGGGTGCAGCGCAGTGATTCGTGGCGCTGCCAGCTCCGCCGGAGGGCCGCCCGCAGGCGGGGGACGTCCAGGGCCCCGGAGATGCGCGCGGTGAGCGGCACGTTGTACCAGGTCGAGTCCGGGTGCAGTCGGTCGAAGGCGAGCATCTGGCGTTGGGTGGCGGTCAGGGCTCGGCCCGTTGTTCGCCGCTTGGTGGCGGCGAACAGGGTGAAGGTTGGTGCGGCGGCGATCGGGGTCTCGTCGGGGACGGAGAATCCGGCGTCGCTGAGCCATTCGGCGAAGTGCGCGCGGTCGTAGATCTGACCGCCCTGGGTGTGGAAGAGATTCAGGCTCGACGCGGGAACCCAGGCGGCGCCGAGCGCACCTGCTTCGGTTGGTACATCGGCGGTTTCCTCGAGGATGAGGATGGTGCCGCCGGGGCGCAGGGCTTGGGCCGCGCGGCGGAGGAGGTCTTCGGCGCGGTCGGGGCGGAGGCAGTGCAGGACGTTGAAGACCAGTACGACGTCGTAGTCGACGCCGAGGTCGTCGGTTGTCCAGTCCGCTTCGCGGAACCGGACACGGTCGGGGGCTTGGCTGCCGTCGAAGGAGCCGGGGAGGTCGATGACGTCGGCGCGCAGGTCGGGGTTCGCGGCGCAGCACGCGGTGGCGTAGCGGGCGTGGCCGCCGCCGATGTCGAGCAGTCTGCGGGCCGCGCCGGGGACAGCAGCCACTACAGCCGGGGCGACGGCGTCGGCGAGTTCGGCGAGCATGGACTGGAACTCGTTGAGGGTGTTCGGGTTGACGGCGAGCCAGGCGTAGAAGTCGCGCGGCGGCTTTCCATCCACAATGGACTGTTCGAGGTCGGTCCAGCGGTCCGAGAGGACGCGGTGCCAGAAGGAGAACGCGGCGCGGTAGCCGGTGCCGAACCAGGCGGCGGCGGGGGTGGCGCGGTAGCCGTCGTCGTCGCGGGTGGTGTAGCCGAAGCCGGTGAGCGCGTCGAGCAGGACCCGGACGCCGCGCGGGTCGCCGCCGATGGCCGCGGCGACCGCGGCGGCGGTGCGCGGCTCGTCACCGAGGTGGTCGAACACGCCCAGGCGCAGGGCCGCCCCGGCCGCGCGGAAGGACAGGGCGTGCACGAGGTCGAGGTGCGGCGCGGGGGCGGCGCCGTCGGCGAAAGCCTGGCGTTCAGCCTGGGGTAGGTCGAGCATCGGCTTCCCTCTTGTCGGTTGTCAGCAGGTCGGGGAGGTCGTCGACGGCGCGCAGGGCGGGCGAGGCGGTGGCCCACGCGGCGAGCGCGACGAGGGCGGCGCCGGTGCCTGCGAAGATCAGCGCGATGCCGCGGCCGTCGCCGACGCCGATGACCGCGCCGACCGTGTCCGCGAGCGCGCCGTCCGGTTGCAGCATCGGCCCGAAGACGAGGTCCGCCAGCGGGCCCGCGGCGGCGAATCCGATGGCGGTGCCGCCCTGGGCCGCGATCCGCGCGCTCGCCATGGCGCGGCCGAGCGCGCTGGGGTCGACCTTGGTCTGCAACAACGACATCGCGCTGCCGGTGATGATCGGCAGGGTGAACAGGAACGCGGGCGCGAGCACGCCGATGAGCAGCGCCGACGGGGCGAGCGAGTGCAGCGCGAGGGCGATCCCGGCGATGGCGAGGAACGCGCGGACGCCGGTGATCCGCCGGTCCGGCCCGCCCCAGGCGGTCATGACGGCACTGCCCGCGATCATGCCCGCGCCGCCCGCGAACATCAGCACGCCCAGCGTCGACGGGTCGGTGAAGGTGAGGATCAGCGGCTGGACGAGCACGCCCGCCATGCCCGCGGCGAGGTGGAAGGCGCCGAGGAGCAGGAGGAGGTGGGGCAGGCCGGGTCGGCGGCGCAGTTCGCGCAGGCCGCCGGTCAGCTCCGCCAGGGCGCCCTCCCCCGGCGCGCCCGCCCGGCTCGGCACGACCGCCTTCTCGGGCAGGCCGACGAGCAGGGTGATCGCGAGTGCCACGGCGTAGGTGCACAGGTCGATGAGGACGACGCCGCTCAGGTGGACCACGGCGAGCAGGCCCCCGGCGGCCAGCGGTGCGGCGATCTGCACGGCGGGTTGGGCCTGTGCCAGGCCGTTGGCGCGGCCGAGGTGGCGTTCGGGGACGAGGAGCGGGAGCACGGTGGTGAAGGCGACCACGCGGAACGTCGCGCACATCGCGGTGATCGCGGCGATCGGGTAGACGTGCCAGACGTCCAGTTCGCCTTGGCGGACGAGGGTCAGCAGGACGGCGGTCGCAGCGGCGGCCACGACGTCGGAGACCAGCAGGATGGCCCGTCGGTCGACGCGGTCGGCGGCCATGCCCGCGAGCGGCGCCACCGCGATGGCGGCGACGGCCTCCAGCAGCATGATCAGCCCGAACCGGGTGGCGGATCCGGTGACCTGGAAGACCCAGACCCCGAGCACGAACCCGGTGATCCCGGTCCCCGCGACGGAGACGAGCTGCCCGGCCCCGATCGCGAGGAAGCGTCCGATGCCGTCACCGCGCACGGGTCACCTCCTTCGCAGGCGGGCTTGCGAACGTTGCCGGAGGGTGAACCCGGGTCTTGGCGAAACCGTCACCGCGCATGGCGCACCGCCTCGGTAGCGACAGGCTTGGACGAAGTGGTCCGGACGGCGGGTGGATCGACACGCGCCGCTCAGGTTCGAGGGTGGTGGAGCGGCGGTGGTGGGGCGAGTGGCCTCGGGTCGGCGGTTGAACGAGCCCATCAACGCACATGGGGCACCGCCGCGGTGGGGGCTGGTAGGTGGCCTGTTCGGACTAGGTGGTCTACGTAGCGGTGCAGGAGGGCCGGGTCCGCGGGTGGGCAGATGATGTCGGCGTTGGCCAGGTGGGTGTTGGTGGTGGCGCAGTCGAACTCGCGGAGGCGGAGGTCTGGGGTTGGGCCGGAGGCGGCGGCGATGGCGGCCAGGGCGGGGTTGTTCGATTCCGCTACCGCTGTGAGGAGGGCGGTGTACCACTGGGCGTAGGTGACTTCCTCGACCTGGTAGCCGTGGTCGCGGAGGGTTTGGGCGATCTCGGATGAGCTGATGGTGTTGGCGTTGTAGTAGTGGAAGTCGCGGTTGTGTGCCGATGGTTGTCGTGTCAGGTGGCCGATTGCGGTGGCTACGTGGTTGACCGGGGCCATGTCCTCGGCGACGTCGAGGTCGGGGGTCACGCCCAGGGTGGTGATCGCGCGTAGTTCGCCTGCGAACAGGTCGGTGCCGGAGCAGGCGCCGGTGCGGCTGTCGCCGGTGACGCGGGCCGGGCGGTGGATGGTGACCGGTAGACCAGCGCCCCGCGCGGCGCGGACGAGGGTGTCCGCTACCCACTTGGTTTGTTCGTAGCCGCGGTCCAGTTGCTCGGGCTGGTCCGGCAGGTCGGCTTCGGTGACGGTTCCTGCCAGGTGCAGCGGGTACACGCCTAGTGTCGACACGAAGTGCACTGGTGTGGCGCCGTGGCGGGTGGCTAGGCGGAGTACCTCTAGTGTGCCGGAGACGTTGGCGGCTTTGAGTTCCGCGTAGGACTGTGCGAAGTGGACGGTACCGCCGCAGTGGATGATCGTGTCGACAGTGCGGGAGAGGGCGTCGAAGCGGGGCTCGTCGAGGCCGAGGCGGGGGAATCCCAGGTCGCCGGGTAGTGGCACGATGCGTTCGGTGGCCGACGGTGTCCAGAGGTCGTAGGTTCGCAGTGCGTGTTCGATCCGGCTCAGGGCTTCGGGTTCGGAGTTGGCGCGTGCCAGGCAGTAGACCGTCGCGGTGGTGTGTTCCAGGGCGTCGGCGAGCAGGTAGGCGCCGAGGAAGCCGGTCGCGCCGGTCAGCAGGATCGAGGTGGGAGCGCAGGCTCGGTGCATCGCGTCCGGGGTGGGCGTGGGACGGATGTCGGCGGGGAGTGTGGCCTCTGCGCGTAGGTCGACGTGCGCGGCGGGAGAACGGTGGTCGATGATGGCGGCGAGTTCGCCCAGCGATGACGCGTCGAAGACGGCGCGTAGGGGGATGTCGATGCCCAGGGCCAGGCGGACTCGGGTGATCATGCGGGCGGCCAGCAGGGAGTGGCCGCCCAGGTCGAAGAAGTTGTCGTCCTCGCCGACGGAGTCGACGTCGAGCAGGGCGGCCCATTCAGTGGCCAGGACGCGGGCGGTGGCCGAGCGCGGGGGTGTGGTGGAGGTGGGGCGCCGCGCCGGGGCCGGGAGGGCGGTGAGATCCAGTTTTCCGTTGTGGGTCAGGGGAAAGGCGGCAATGCCGACGAACTCGGTGGGCACCAGGTACTCCGGCAGCGAGGCGCGCAGCGTCGCTCGTAGGTCGACCGGGTGGTCCGGGATGACGTAGGCCACGAGTCGGTCGTCCCGGGCGATGACCAGGGCGTCGGTGACGTCCGGGTGCGTCCGGCAGGCCGCCTCGATCTCGGCGGGCTCGACGCGGTGTCCGCGGACCTTGACCTGACGGTCCACCCGGCCGAGGAACTCCAGCGTGCCGTCCGGACGCCATCTGGCCAGGTCACCGGTGCGGTACATCCGCGACCCCGGCGGACCGAACGGGTCCGCCACGAACCGCTCGGCGGTGAGGTCGCCGCGGCCGAGGTAGCCGCGGGCGAGGGTGTCCCCGCCTAGGCACAGCTCGCCCGCCAGGCCGGTGAGTGCGGGGCGTAGGTGGTCGTCGAGGACGTATGCGCGCACGTGCGGTAGCGGCTTACCGATTGGCAGGCGTGCGCCGGGGTCGTCGCCGACGGTGGTGTGCAGGGTGGCGCAGACCGTCGCCTCGGTGGGGCCGTAGTGGTTGACCAGCGTCGCGCCGGTCATCGCCACCCACTCCCGCACGGCGGCGACGTCGACGGCGTCGCCGCCGACCATCATGGTCCGTAGTGGCGAGGGGCCTGGGACTCCGGTGGCGGCCAGGTCGTCCACCCATTTGCGCCATAGCGGCGCGGCGGTGTCGACCATGGTGATCCCCTGGTTCGTGCACAGTCGCAGCAGGTCGGCGCCGGTCAGCGCGGCCGGGTCGTGGCACAGGACCAGGGCCGAACCGCTGATCAGGGCGGGGAACACGTCGCCTGCGGAGGCGTCGAAGGTCAGCGGCGGGATCATCAGCACGCGGTCGTCGAGGCTGAACGGGTGCGCGTCGGCGAAGGCGGTGGCGAGGTTGGCCAGCGTGCCGTGCTGGACCGCGACACCCTTGGGCGTCCCGGTCGAGCCGGACGTGTAGATCACATACGCGAGGTGGTCGCGGTCGAGATCGACCGGCGGCGGTGTGTCGCGTTCGTCGGTGCCGACCGCGAGCACCGGACCGGTGAACCCGGGGAACGCCGCCGGGCGGTCGGTCACCAGGACCGCGGGGATGGCGTCGGCGAGCAGCGCGGCCAAGCGGTCGGCCGGGTGCGCGGGGTCGACGGGCAGGTAGGCGCCGCCCGCCGCGTGAATCCCGGTGATGGCCACGACGGCCTCGACGCTCGCGGAGTGCCCGAGCGCCACGATCGTCTCCGGTCCGACCCCGTGCTCGCGCAGCCGCCACGCCAGGTCGTTGGCCCGGCGGGCCAACGAGCCGTAGGTCAGCACGTTGTCGCCGTCGACCACCGCGACGGCCTCGGGAGTCGACGCCGCCCGCGCGGCGATCAGGCCGGGTACCAGCGGCGCGGGCTTGAAGTCCCCGCCGGTGGTCATGGCGCGTTCCGCGGCGGTGGTCAGGTCGACGTCGTGGACGCGGGTGTCCGGCGCGGCGACGACGGCGGCGGTGAGCCGGGCGAACCGGTCCGCGAACGACTCGATGGTCGACCGGTCGAACAGCGCGACGTCGTACTCGAGGTCCACGACGATCTCGTCGCCGGTGTCGACGGCGGCGACCGTCAGGTCCATCTTCGCGGTGCCGGACATGACGAACTCCGGCTCCGACACCTCCGCCCCGGCCAGCTCCAGCCGGGCGGACGGCGTGTTGGTCACGGTGAACCCGGTCTGGAACACCGGCGCGTGCCCCTGGCCCCGCGACGGCGCCACCTCCGCGACGATCCGCTCCAGCGGCACGTCGGCGTAGCTCATCCCGTCCAGCGCCACGTCCCGCACCCTGGCCACCAGCTCGCGGAACGTCGGGCCGCCCGCCAGCGAGGTGCGCAGCGGGATCGTGTTGACGAACAGGCCGACCAGCGGTTCCACGTCCGGGTGGGACCGTCCCGTGACGGCGGTGCCCACCACGACGTCGTCCTGACCGGTGTAGCGCGCCAGCAGCGCCTGGTACGCGGCGAGCAGCACCATGAACACCGTGCCGCCCAGCTCCGGCAGCGCCGCGCGGATCGCCGCCGCGGGCATGGTGTGCCGGTGCACGGCGCCGTCGAACGACTGCGTGGCGGGTCTGGGCCGGTCGGTCGGCAGGGCGAGCAGCTCGGGCGCGCCGCGCAGGGTGTCCACCCAGTACTGGAGAGACAGTTCGCCGAGCGGGCTCTCCGCCTCTTTGAGTTGCTCGCGGGTGAACTCGTCGTACGTCAATGGAAGCGGCGGCAGCTCGGGTGATTCCCCGCGGGTCAAGGCGGCGTAGGCGACGCCGAGTTCGGCGAACAGCACGGCCTGGGACCAGCCGTCGGTCACGATGTGGTGCAGCGTGATCATGACGTGGTGATCGTCGTCGGCGCGGCGTAGGACGAGGACGCGCAGGAGCGGGCCGGTCGACAGGTCGAACGGGCGGCGCGCCTCGTCGCGCATCAGCCGCCCGGCGTCGGCAGGGTCCACCGTGATCACCCTGAAGTCCGCGGAACCGTTGGGGCGCACGATCTGCACCGGTTCGCCGTCGTGGTCCGCGAAGACCGTGCGCAGCGCGCCGTGCCTGGCGACGAGAACGTCGACCGCGGCGCGCAGCGCCACCAGGTCGAGCGGGCCGCGCACCCGGACCGCGGCCGGGACGTTGTACAGCGCCGAGCCCGGGTACAGCGAGTCGAGGAACCACATCCGCCGCTGCGCGAAGGACTGGGGCGCGGTTTCCGTCACAGTGCCACCTGTTCGCGGACGAGTGCGCGCACCATCGCCTCGCGGACGGACGCGGGCAACTCGCTCGCGAACCGGCGCAGGTAGGCCGAGGCGTGGTCGCGGTTGGCGGTGAGGAACGGGAAGTCCGTCGGCACCATGTGCCGGATCGCCAGCAGCGGCACGGGGCTGCGCAGCGGGCGGAACTCCGGGTTCCACAGGCCGCCCTTGTCGGGCGGGCCGTCGTGGAACTCGCCGATCATCAGGCCGCGGTCGACGTAGTCGGACTTGAGCGCCTCCTGCGAGCCGTCGATCATCCGGTCGACGTCCTCGGTGCGCAGGTCGGGGAACAGCACCAGGATCGTGGTCAGCTGGGCCGGGCCCGCCGAGGTCGGCGCGAGTTCGAGGAACCAGTCCCGGTACGGCAGCACCGCGTCGGCGACCGCGCGCGGGTCGGCCGGTCTACCGGGGTAGACGGTCAGGTAGAACCGGCCCCGGTCCAATGAGGACTGGACGAACGGGCACACGCTGCCCCGCCTGCCCAGGCTCTCGTGCGGCCGGGTGAGGTACTGCCGGGCCCAGTCCAGGACTGTGCGCAGCGGCGCCCGGTAGGGCGTCATGGACGGCGGGAGGAGGTCGTCCTCGATATCGCCGACCTCGAGCAGGATCCGCTCGGGGTCGTTGGCACTGGTGAGCATCATTTCCCCTGGCGCGACAAACGGTGGATCAGAAGGGTTCCGGCGGCGGCGGTCGCGCAGGCGAGCCAGGCCAGGGTCGCGTTCTGCCTGCGGGAGCGGCGCAGCGCCTCGGCGTAGGGCGTCGTGGTGTGCGAGATCATCGTGTAGAGCGGCACCCACCGGCGGCCGAGCAGCCGGTTGAGCGCGAGGTCGGCCTTCTTGCGGGCGAGGAACAGCGGCGACGACAGCCGGTCGCGCAGCTCGACGAAGTTCGCCGCGGACAGGTCCGCCAGCACGTCGGTGTCCGCCTTGCGGATCGCCTGGTACTCGGCGAACGCGGCGGCGTGGTCGGCCGCGTTGCGGTCGAGGCAACCGTCGAGGATCACGCAGTCCTCGAACGCGGAGTTCATGCCCTGCCCGTAGAACGGGTAGACGGCGTGGCAGGCGTCGCCGAGCAGCACGACCCGGCCGCGCCAGTGCCACGGCGCGGTGCGCACGGTGACCAGGTGGCCGGTGGGTTGACTGAGGAACTGCTCGACCACGTCCGGGACCAGCCCGGTCAGGTCGGGGAACCGTGCGGTGATCATGGCGCGGACCGCGTCGGGGGTGCGGAGCGCGTCGAAGCCGCCGGGGCCGGTCAGGGGGAGGAAGATCGTGCCGGTGAGCGAGCGGTCGGCGTTGGGGTGCGCGACGACGAGGCCGCCGTCGGCGGGCCACACGTGCAGCGACTCCGGGTCCGCGCGCCGGTCACCGGGCGCCCCAGCCGCGATGGACAGTTCCTTGTAGCCCCAGGGCAGGAACTCCTGGTGGTAGTCGGCCGGTTCGCCGCGCTGCATCCGCGCCCGCACGGTGGAGAACGCGCCGTCGGCGCCGATGACGGTGCCCGCCTCGACCACCGCCCCGTCCTCGAACCGCAGGGTCACGGCGCCGTCCGCCTTGTCGAGGTCGGCCAGCCGCGCGTCGAAGCGCAGCGCGACACCGGCGGACTCGGCGGCGTCGAGGAGGACGACGTTCAGGTCGTGGCGGAGCACCGAGCGCAGGATCTGGTCGTCGCTGGTGCCGTACGGGTGGTAGCCGAGGTCGCCGTCGGGCAGGTGCACGACCCGGCCGCGCATGGGCGCGGCGTGCGCGAGCACCCGGTCGAGGAGACCGGCGTGCCGCAGGGCGTTGATCCCCCGCTGCGACAGTCCCAGGTTGATCGAACGCCCCTCGTCGCCCGCGCCGAGCCGCGGGTCGGGTCGGCGCTCGAACACCCGTACCCGGTACCCGCGCCGCGCGAGCAGCACCGCCATGAGGCACCCGGACAACCCGGCCCCGACCACGGCGACATCCCGGATATCCCGACCGCCCGAGGCATCCGGCGATCCCGCACCCATTGACGCCCCTCTCCTCCGTACGACGCGCCACCCGCGTGCGGTTCCTCGGAAGTATCCATGAGCGACGCCCAAACAGATTGCTCCGATAATTGGAATCGCATTGCCCTTTTCGGCCTAGCGCGCGGATTTCGGGCGGGAGTGGTGCGCGACCATTCGGCCGACGAGGACCGACGGGGCTCCCGGCCCGACAGTCGGCCTTTCGGCTCTGACCTGGGTGTCGAGGGAACGACCGTCTCGGACTGGCCGGTCCGGTTAGCCAAGATGGGGGAACACGCAGGCAGCAGAGCCCCAAGCGGGGGCGGGTGTGCCGCGCGACACCTTCGGGCGGACCTCGGGGACGCCCGGGATGGCCTCGCGTCCACCCCGGGCGCCACCGCGCCGACCCGGGCGTTTCCACGAATCGCATTCACGTGTCGGGTCGGGACTCGACCGGGTTTCGACCATTTCGGCGACGCGCCGCGGCTATACCGGGCGCCGTGCGGATATGCGGAAACTTTGACCCCTAAAGAGACCGGGAATTGTCACCGGGCCGAAGTCCGGCGGCGGGTGACGCGGGCTTTGGTGCCGTGTTTCGGGACGAGGACGATGTTGCGCATGGTCTGGGGTTCGTCGCGGGGGTGGGTGGGGTGGATGTCCACCTGGCGCAGGACGGTCCGGAGGATGACGTCCATCTCCACCTGGGCGAGGACGGCGCCGAGGCACCGGTGGACGCCGCCGCCGAAGGGGAGGAAGGCCTTGGTGGGGACGGCCGGGTCGAACCAGCGCTCGGGGTCGAAGGTGTGGGGGTTGGGGCCCCAGGTCTCCGGGTCGGTGTGCAGGGCCGCGAGGGAGGGCCAGACGAAGGTGCCCGCGGGGATTCGGTGGCCGCCGAGATCGGTGGGTCGGGTGGTCTTTCGGCCGACGTTGTAGCTGACGGGGCGGAGGCGGAGGGTTTCCTTGATGACGGCGGTCCGGTAGTCGTCCTTGTCGTCGTCCAGGCCGTCGCGGAGTCTGGCCAGGACGGCGGGGTGGCGCAGCACTCGTTCGAACATCCAGGCGGAGGCTACGGCGGTGGTCTCGTAGCCGCCGGTCAGCAGGGTGAGGAGTTCGACGCGGACCAGGTCATCGTCCGGTTCGCCGTCGAGGAGCATGGCGAGGACGTCCGGGCGGGCGTCGCGGTCCGGGTCGGCGCGGCGGCGCGCGATCTCCTCGTACAGCAGGGTGTCCGCGTGCTCCAACGCCTCGACGGCGCGGCGCCAGGGGCCGTGGTCGGCGAGGCGGGGCCAGGTCCACATGAGCATGTCGAGGACCTTCACGTCGATGACCCGGTGCAGCGCCTTGATCAGCCGCTCCGCGCGGGCGGGGTCGTCGACACCGAGCACTACTTTGACGATGACGCGGAGGGTCAGCCTGCGCATGCCCTCCACCAGCTTGAACGTCCTGCCGACCGGCCAGGAAGCGACCTCGTCCGAGGCCAGTCGCTCCATGATGGACACCGCGCGGGCGACGCGTTCGCCGTGCAGTGGCGGGGTCATGCGGCGGCGTTCCCGGCGGTGCGGTTCGCCGTCCAAGGCGAGGACCGTGCGGGCGCCGAGCAGCGGGACGAAGAGGGCGTTGTTCTCCGCGACGGGGAACAGGTCCGGGCCGCCCAGTGCCACTCTGCGGACGTCCGCCGGATCGCAGAGCACGACGACCTCACCGAGCGGGGCGGTACGTATGAGGAACGTGTCGCCGTACCTGCGTTGCAGTGCCGGGAAATACGTGTTCCGACTCCCCCACACCCGAACCGACTGGTAGGCCAGGGGCGCGCGCGGGCCGGGTGGCAGGGACTCGCCGGGGCCCGGGATCGGGCGCCGGATGTCGGGCTTCCAGTTCCGCAGCCGATCGACGACGGAGGTCACCGCGATCACGTCCAGCCCGGGAAGTAGGGGTCGACCCGGAACGCTGGGACCGGAACCGCGTTCGCGGGGTCCAGGGCGTTGAGCACGTGCAACCACGCGCGCTCGTTGTAGATGATGCTCGCGTGCTCCGAGTAGTCGTCCGGGCAACCGTCCTGGAGCAGGATGTTGGTGACGTTGTCGCCGTCCAGGAAGGCCCTGGTGTACGGGGTGACGATCTGGTCGTGCTCGGTCATGATCACGGTGTAGGCGGGACCGGGTCGCGTGTCGCCGTCGCCGTAGATCAGCTCGACGGTCTCCGAGCCGACCGCGCCCTGGTCGGCGAGCGGGAACAGCTTGCGGGACAACAGGTGGTACGAGCGCGGGAACACGTTGCGGAACACCCACGTGAGGGTGCTGAACGACACGCCGTGGTTGGAGGGGGCGATGGAGATGGCCTTGTCCACGTCGGGATAGCCCTCCAGGACGTTGAGGTAGTACTGCATCAGCAGTCCCCCGCCACCGGAGTGGCCGACCAGGTCGACCTTGTCCACACCGGTCAGTTCCTTGATCCGCTCGACCTCCTCCGCCAACTGCTCGGCGCTGTGCCGCAGGTCGGCGTTGCCGCAGAACGGGACGTCCAGCGTGCCCGCCCACTTCGGCCTGCCCCAGTTGAAGGTGAACACGCAGTACCCGTGGTTGCGCAAGAACGGCGCGCCCGCCTGGAAGTTGAACGACTGGTTGGACATGAACGCGTGCAGCAGCAGCACCGGGCGCGGGTGCTCGGGCGTCGGCGCGAAGTGCGGGTCGTTGGCGCCCGGCGGCGGTTTGCTCGGCGTCCACCACGCGCGGACGCCCGCGCGCATGTCCCACGGCACCGGTAAGGCGCCCGTGCCCGGCCGACTCCCCGGTCCCTGCTCCTCGGTCATGGTGTTCCCTTCGGTGCGCCCGGCTCAGGCCGGGAGGTCGTATCGCATGGGGGCGAGGTTGCCGCGGCGGACGACCGCGCGCGGCGCGTGCTTGATGGCGAGGTCGCGCAGGGCGACCGCGAGCGGGTTGGCCAGTTGCTCGACGCGGCTGAGCCGCCGGGACGCGGCGACGAGCGCGCGGACCCGGTCTCGGCGGGCGCGCTCGTACGCACGCAGCCCGGTGACCGGGTGGTCGGCCGCCGCGAGCGCGTGGGCGAGGTGGTAACCGTCCTCGATGGCCGAACCGGCGCCCTGGCTGAGGCTGGTCAGCATCGGGTGCGCGGCGTCGCCGACGAGCGTGACCGGTCCCTCGCCAGGCTGGTCGCGGAACGCGCGATCCTGGGCCGGTACCGCGACGATGTCCTCCGGCGGCGTGCGCCGGACGATGTCGACCACCTCCGGCGCCCAGCCGTCGAAGCAGCGCAGGACCTCCGGCTTGCCGCCGCTCCGGCGCCCGGCGGGGACGTTCATGGTCCCCCACCAGTAGGCGTCGCCGCCGCCGATGTCGAGCAGCCCGAACCGCTTGCCGCGGCCCCAGTAGTGCGCGGCGGCGCCCGGGGGCAGGTTCGGGTGGGTGAACGGCACGGTCGCGATCCAGCACACGTAGCCGTACTCGTTCACCGGTTCCGGCCCGAACAGCTGACCGCGCACCACCGACCGGATGCCGTCCGCGCCGACCAGCACGTCCGCCGACCGCATCCGCCCGTCGAGGGTGATCGCGGTGACCCCACCGGCCACGCGGTCGAACCCGACGACGTTCGCGCCGTAGTGGACCGCCGTGTCGCCGAGCGCGGCCCGCAACGCCGTGATCAGGTCGTGCCGACGCACGTTGACCACCGGCGCGCCCAGTTCGACGGCGATGGACGCGATCGGCAGCTCCCGCATCGGCTTGCCGGACGGCGTGCGCAGGCTGAACCGCTCGCACACCCGCCCGACACCGGACGCGGCGAGGTCGACCCCGAGCGCGCGCAGCACCTTCGAGGCGTTGCACGCGACACCGAGCCCGCCGCCGGACGTGCGCTCCCCCGGCGCGGACTCCAGCACCTCCACCTCGATCCCCCGCGCGCGCAACGCGAGGGCCGCGGTGAGGCCGCCGACACCCGCGCCGACCACGATCGCCTTCACCCCGCCACCACCGAACCGCTCGGCACCGGGTCCGTGCGGAACTGGCGCCGGATGACCGCGTCGAGCGCGCGGTCCGGCAGCAACCGGGCCGCCAGCGACGCTGCCCACGAGTCCGGGCCCACGCGGTACCGGGTGCGGGGTCGCCGAGCCGTCATGGCGTGCACGACCGCGCGGGCCACGGCCTCGGGCCGGGTCCGGCTCTCCCGGGCGCGCTTGTCGTTGAGCGCGACGAACTCGGCGAACCGCGCCCGGTACCGCGCGGCCACCTCGTCGGGCACCCCGTCCAGCGCGCGCTCGGCGCCGGTGGCCACCTTCGACCAGATGGGCGTCATCACCGCGCCGGGCTCGACGACCGAGACCGACACCCCGAGCGGCGCCACCTCGCGGCGCAACGCGTCCGAGACGCCCTCCTTGGCGAACTGGGACGCCGCGTACGCGCCGAGGTAGGGCGCGGCGACCCGGCCGATGCCCGAGCTGATGTTGACCACGCGCCCGTCGTGGCCGCGCAGCAGCGGCAGCAGCCGCTGGACGAGGGCGATCACGCCGACGACGTGCACCTCCAGCTCGGCGCGCAGGTCCTCGAGCGGGACGCACTCCAGTGGCGCGGTCACGCAGATGCCCGCGTTGTTCACCAGCCCGCGCAGCCCGCCGTACTCCGCGCGCACCAGCTCGCCGACCGCGCGCACGGACTCGTGCGAGGTGACGTCCAGCGTCACCGGCCGCAGCCGGGGGTGGACCCGTGTGAGACGTTCAGCGCTCGCCGCCGACCGGACCCCGGCCAGCACGGTGTGCCCGGTGTCGGCCAGGGCCAGGGCGGTGACTTCGCCCAGGCCCGAGGACGCACCGGTGATCAGCACTGGCTCGTTCATGGTGCCCTCCCGGGGTCACAGGGCGGCGAGAACTGTCCACAGGGCCCGGTCGGCGATGAGCTCCGCCCGTTCCCCGGTGACCGCGCCGTCCACGTAGGTGAAGTTCCAGTGCAGCGAGTCGTGGCTGGTGTTGACCGTCGCCACCAGGTAGCCGCTGATCGAGATCCCGGCGGCGAACTGCGCGCCGGACAGCCGCCACCCGCCGACGCGGTCGGGGAAGGCGTAGCGGCCGACGTTGGACAGGCACACGTTGCCCGGCCCCACGCGGTCGACCATCGCCACGGCCTTCGCGCTCTCCCCCACCGAGCGCGGCGACAGCAGCCGCAGCATCGACACGAGCGCCAGGTGGTGGTGGAACCGCCTGCTGCGCTTGAGGGTCCGGAACGCGCCACGCGCGGCGGTCCACAGGTCGATGGCGGGCCCGACGCGGATGTAGGACGGCACGGTCGCGACGTAGGCGCCCGCGTCACCCGGCTCGACCGGTGGGACGAGTTCGGCGCGGAAGTCGACCGGCGACCCGATGGACACCCGCAGCGTCTTCGCGGTCGGTTCGACGCTGGCGACCGCGACGGCCATGGCGGTGGCCAGGGCGCTGTGCACGGTGACGCCCTCGGCGCGGCACCGGTCGGTCAGCCGCGCGAGTTGCTCGGCGTCGAGTTCCCGGCGGATGAGCCGCGAGCGCCTGCGTTCGGGGGCGACCGGGGTGACCGGCGCGAGCCGCCGGGGTCGGGCGACGGCGGTCGTGATCCGGTCGGCGACCACCGACGCCACCAGGTGCGCGGTGCGCGGCACGCCGTTGATCCGGCGCGGCAGCAGCTCCTCCGGTGGCGGCAGCGGCGCGCGGGTGCGGGCCGGTTCGACGGCCGCGGCGCGGGACCGCCCGGTCGCGGCCAGTTCGACCAGCCCGCGCAGCAGGGCCAGCGCGGTCGTGCCGTCGGCGATCACGTGGGACACCGTCAGGATGAGGTCGTGGGTCTCCTCCGCGCTGCCCGGCGCGCCGCGCGCGACGTCGACGACGCGGGCCAGCGGCCCGGACCGCCAGTCCAGCGGCTCGACGAGTTCCACGTCGTCGACCTCCCGCTCCCACCGGTCGACGTCGAGCCGGTCCGCGCACACCGTGCGGAGGGGCAGGCGGTCGTGGCGGGCGCCGACGAAGCACGGGTGGCTGCCGTCGGGGTCGGCGTCGATGGCCACGCGCAGCAGCGGGTGCTCCTCGGCCAGCCGGGCGCACGCGCGGGCCAGGTCGTCGCGGGTGCACGCGCCCTCGACGCGCACGCGGGCGACGACGTTGAGCGGGGACAGCTGGTCGCACACCCAGTACCAGCGCTCCATCGGGCTCAGCCGCCGCCGGATCCGGCGCGGGTTCGCCCTGGTGGTCGTGGGCCTCGTGGTGGTCTCGGTCATCCCGCCACCTCCATCTCGATCGGGTTCGCCGTGTCCGCGCGCTCCAGCGCGGCGCCCAGGTGCCCGGCGAGGACCCGGGCGTGCGGGGCGGTCATCATGGACAGGTGGTCGCCGGGCACGCGGTGGGCGCGCACGGGCCGGTCGGTCCAGTGCTGCCAGCCGTTGGTGGGGCTGTCGGCCACGCCGCCGAAGCGGCGGTGCGCGTCGGCGAGCCCGCTCGGCGGTTTGTCGGCGGCGCGCAGCAGGAGCAGGTCGGGTGGGACGCTGGTGACGCGGTAGTCGACGGTGGCGCGGTAGTGGGCGCGGAAGACGTCGAAGAGCCTGCGCAGCAGTCGTGGTGAGCCGTCGTGGGGCAGCACGCCGAGGTCGACGGACCTGGTGAACAGGGTGTCGAAGAGCCGGTCGGTGTCCGGTT
Organism: Actinokineospora auranticolor; assembly: GCF_041897805.1. Lineage (GTDB taxonomy): Bacteria > Actinomycetota > Actinomycetes > Mycobacteriales > Pseudonocardiaceae > Actinokineospora > Actinokineospora auranticolor. Next base: position 3,724,989 of record NZ_CP154825.1, on the reverse strand, counting down.
CGGACAAGTCGAGCCGGGTTTCCGCGGCGCCGGTGGTGGACCAGAGGAGTTCGCGGAAGAAGAGTTCGACGAGTTCGCGGTCGTCGATCAGGGCTCGGGGTCCCTCGCCGAGCGCGACGGTGTCGAGGAGCGTGACCGAGGCGAGGGCGGCGTGGCCGAGTTGGCGGGCGATCTCGATGGCGACGTACCCGCCGAAGGACCAGCCCGCGAGGTGGAACGGCCCTTCGGGGTGGACGCGGCGGATGGCGTCGATGTAGGTCGCGGCCAGGGCTTCCATGGTGGACAGCGGGGTGGTGCCGGGTTCGGCGCCGGGTGCCTGGAGGCCGTGGACGGGTCGGCCCGGGGGCAGGTGGTCGACTAGTTCGCGGTAGCACAGGACGGTGCCGCCGATGGGGTGGATGAGGAACAGCGGCGTCCGGTCGCCGGTCTCGCGCAGCGGCACGACCGGGTCGAAGCCGGTCCCGGAGCCGTCCCGGCGGATCAGGGTGGCGAGGTCGCGGGCGGTCGGCGCGGCGCGGAAGGCGCGCAGCGGGATCTCGACGCCCCAGCGGCGGGCGACGGTCATGGCGACCCGGGTGGCGCCGATCGAGGTGCCGCCCGCCGCGAAGAACTCCGCGTCGACGGCGAGGGCGTCCACTCCGGCGAACTCGGCCAGCACCGCCGCGACCGATCGCTCCAGTTCGTCGCCTGACGCCGACCCGGGGGTGGCGGGCGCGCGCAGCGCGGCGTCGTCGCGTTTGCCGCTCGGCGTGCGCGGGATGGCGTCGACCAGGTGGAATCGCGACGGAACCAGGTGCGCGGGCAGTACCTCCGCCAACGCTGCCTTGATCGCCGTGACGTCGATGTCGCCGACGAGGTACGCCTCCAACACCGAGTCCGCGCCGCCGAGCGCGCGGGCCACGACCGCGACCTCCTCGACACCGGGGAGCGCCAGGACGGCCAGCTCCACTTCGGCGGGTTCGACCCGGTAGCCGCGGACCTTGACCTGGCCGTCCTGCCGTCCGAGGCAGGCGATGGTCCCGTCGGGCAGGGCGATGCCGAGGTCGCCGGTGCGGTAGCGGACCCGGCCGCCCGGCCCGGCGACGAACCTCCGCGCGGTGAGCCCGGGTCGGTTCTCGTAGCCCCGCGCCACGCACGGGCCCTCCACGTAGATCTCGCCCCGCACCCCCGGCGCCACCGGCGCCAACCGCTCGTCGAGCAGCACCACGGTCGTACCCGTGATCGCGGTCCCGATCGGCGGCAGCGACGGGTACTCGGCATCGGACAACGGGTGCGCGGTGACGACATGGGTCTCGGTCGGCCCGTACTGGTTCTCCAGCGTCCGGCCCGCGCACAGCTCCCGGATCTCGGGGGTGATCCGCAACTGCTCCCCCGACGACACGATCGTCCGCAGCGACGCGGGGGCACCGCGCCCGGCGGCGGCCTCCGCAAGGGCTTGGAGCGCGACATACGGCAGGAACACGCGGTTGACGCCGTCGAGGGCGTCGAGCAGGGCCGGGATGTCCCGGCGGGCCTCGTCGTCGATGACGCGCAGGGTTCCGCCGCCGCAGAGGGTGGAGAAGATCTCCTGGAACGACACGTCGAAGCCGAGCGGGGCGAACTGGGCGGTCACCGCGCCGACGGCCCCGGTGGGGCGGCGGTTCTGCCACGCGATGAGGTTGGTGAGGGCCCGGTGCGGGAGCGCGACGCCCTTGGGTTCGCCGGTGGAGCCGGAGGTGAACAGGACGTACGCGGTGTCCTCCGGGTGCGGCCGGGGCAGCGGGACGACCTCGGTGGGCGCGGCGAGCAGCGGTGCCGGGTCGGTGATGGTCGACCAGGGGCGGGCGATGTCGGCCATGGCGCGCGACCGGGCCGCCGGGTAGGACGGGTCGAGCGGCACCACGGCGGCACCGGCGCGGAGCACACCCAGCACGACCGCGACGAGCTCGGCCGAGCGGGGCAGGCTGAGCGCGACCCGCGCGCCGCGCGGCAGGCCCCGGTGGAGGAGGTTCTGGGCGACGGTGTCGGCGGCGGTCGACAGCGCGCGGTAGTCCCAGGTCCCGCCCGCGTCGACCACCGCGGTGGCGTCCGGTCGCACGGCGGCGACGTGCGCGACCTGGGTGGCGACGTCGTCGGCCTGGGCCGCGGCGAGGTCGACGGCGCGATCGGGGTGGCGCACGATCTCGGCCAGCGCGGCGATGAGGGCCTGCCCGAACCGGGCGCACTGGTCCGCGCCGAGGGTGTCCGCGCTGACGCGGAGGAACAGGCCGCCGCGCGGGTCGAGGACGGCGGTGGTGAGGAGCGCGAAATCGGTCTCCTCGCGCACGGTGACATCCACCAGCTCGATCTCGACCAGGACCGCGTCGAAGGCGTGGTAGTCGACGAAGTTGAACGCGGTCTCGAACACCGGTCCGCCGCGTTCGGCCACCAGGTCGCTGATCGGGTACCGGCGGTGCGGCACGGCCTCGCGCTCCCAGCGGACGACGTGCGTCACCACGTCCCGCCAGGTCTTCGGCGCGTTGTCGACGCGCACGGGCACGGTGTTGAGGAACAGCCCGGCGCAGCGGTCGGCGTCGGCGCGGTCCGGGCGGGTGTGGGTGACGCAGCCCGTCACCACGTCGTCCACTCCGGACAGAGCCCGCAGCGCCAGGCAGTGCGCGGCCAGCAGCACCGACTTCACCGGCACCCGCGATGCCCTGGCGAACCGGTCGACGCAGCCCTCCAGCCAGGCCGGGACCGCGACGACCCGGTCGCGTCCGGGTTCGGTGATCACGTGGGCGCGGGTGGATTCGATCGTGGTCGGTTCGGCGCCGTCGAGGACGCGTGCCCAGAAGGCGCGGGTGGCCGGGTCCTGGCGGGCCGCGCGTTCGGCGTGGGCGTGGTCGGCGAGCAGGGCGGTCGGGAGCGGACCGGGTTCGGCGGCGATGTCGGAGCTCAGGTGCGCGAGGTAGTCGGCGAGGAGGTCGCTGACCAGGGTGGCGACGCTCCAGCCGTCGAGGATGGCGTGGTGGAAGTGGAACACCAGGTCGGCCTCGCCGTCGCGGACGAACACGCGCGTGCCGTGCAGCGCGGTCGGTGGGCCGTCGTCCAGCAGCGGGTAGCGGGTGCGGTGGCGCCCCTCCAGGTACGCCTCGACATCGCCCGCGTCGGTGATCTCCAGTGTCTCGGGCAGGTCCGGGAACACGACCTGCAACGGCGTGGAGCGGCAGGTCAGGTCGAAGGTGGAGCGCAGGGCCGGTTGCGACCGAACCATGCGGCGGTGGGCGTGCCGGAAAGCGTTTTCGTCCCAGGGCATGCGCAGCCGGTAGTGGAAGACGTCCTTGTAGCGCGGTGAATCGGCGCTGTGCAGGCTGTGGAAGAGCATGCCCAGTTGCAGGCGGGACGCGGGGAACGCGTCCTCGGCAGCGCGCAGCGCGGGTCGGTCGAGCAGCGGGACGAGGTCGAACGGCTCCCGCGCGGGTGCGGGGGTGTGCGTGCCGATCCGGGCGGCGAGCCCGGCGATGGTTGGTTGCGCGTAGAAGTGGTCGATGTCGAAGGCCAGGCCGCGGTTCTCGGCCTCGGTGCGCAGCCGCAGCACCAGGATCGAGTCGCCGCCGACGGTGAAGAAGTCGTCGTGCACGTTGAACCCGGACGTCCCGAGCACCTCGGCCCACACCTCCGCCAAGGCGCGCTCGATCGGGTCGGACGGCTCACTGCCCGCCGCGCGGTGCCGCACGGCCGGGAGTGCGGCACGGTCGACCTTGCCGTTGCGGGTCAAGGGGAACCTGGGAACCGGGATGAACTCGGAGGGCACGAGGTAGGGCGGCAGCCACTGGCCCAGGATGTCCACAAGGGACTTCACCAGGCCGGTGTCGCCTTCGTCCCGCGGAACGACGTAGGCGACGAGCCGGGTGCCCTCCTCCGGGAGCACGACCGCCGCTTGGACACCGGGGCAGCGGGTCAGCGCCGTCTCGACCTCGCCGAGTGACACCCGGTTGCCCCGCACCTTGACCTGGTCGTCGGTGCGCCCCAGGTACTCCAGTGTCCCGTCGGCCAGCCACCGGGCCAGGTCGCCGCTGCGGTAGCGGCGGCCCAGCTCGGCGTCGACGGCGAATACCTCGTCGGTGCGGGCCCGCTGCCCCAGGTAGCCCCGTGCGACCGCGACACCAGCGATGGTCAGCTCCCCGGGGACGCCGATCGGGCAGCGGCGGCCGAGCGGGTCCAGCACGAGCAGCGCGGTGTTGTCGATCGGCCTGCCCAGCGGGACACGGGTGATCGGGCCGGTGGCGGGGACGTCGTGGGCCGAGACATCGATGGCCGCTTCCGTTGGCCCGTACAGGTTCACCAGCTCGACGCCCGGCAGCGCCGCGCGGAACCGCAGCGCCAGCTCCGGGCTCAGCGCCTCGCCGCTGGCGAACACCCGGCGCAGGGTGCGGACCTGGTCGGGCGCGGTGCGGACGTGGTCGAGGAACGGGCCGAGCATCGACGGTACGAAGTGGACGATCGTCACACCGTGCCGGTGGATGGCGGCGCCGAGCGCGCGGGGGTCGCGCTCGGCGCCCACGGCCGCCACCACGACGCGCGCCCCGGCCTGGGCCCACCACAGCAGCTCCCAGACCGACACGTCGAAGGTGGCGGGGGTCTTGTGCAGCACGACGTCGTCGGCGCCGAGCGGGTAGGCGCGCTGCGCCCACGCGAGCCGGTTGACCACCGACCGGTGCTCGACCATCACGCCCTTCGGCACGCCGGTGGACCCCGAGGTGTAGATGACGTACGCGAGGTCGTTCGGGTTCGTAGCGCTGTCAACGGGTTCGGCCTCGGTGGCGTCGACGGTGACGTGCTCGATGCCGAGTTCGGCGAGCAGGTCGGCGAAGTCGTCGCCCGCGATGGCGACGCGGGCGCGGCAGTCGGCGAGGATCGTGCGGACGCGGGCGGGCGGGTAGGTCGGGTCGATCGGCACGTACGGGGCACCTGCCGCGTGCACGGCGTGGACAGCGATGAGGTGTTCGGTGGAGCGCGGGAGGAGGATCGGGATGGGGCCGGTGCCGTCGAGTTCACGCGCGAGACCCGCGACGCGGCGGGCGAACTCGTCGTAGGTGAGGGTGGTGCCGTCGGCGGCGATGACAGCGGTGCGGTCGGGGACGCGGGCCGCCTGGTAGGCGAAGAGCCGGTCGAGCGTGGTGTCGGCGTGGGTGGCGGTCGACGGCTGTTCGAACGCGCCGAGCCTGGCGGACTCGTCGGAGGTGAGGACCGGTAGCGACTTCAGGGGCTGGTCAGGTGCCTTGAGCGCTTCGGTCAGCAGGACGGTGACGTGCCCGATGGCGGCCTCGACGGTGAAGTCGTCGTCGAAGATGTCGTCGGCGTAGAAGACGTCGACCTCCAGCGAGCCGTCGGCGTCGTCCTCGCGGACGACGATGTTGACCGCGTCCAGGGAGTAGCCGGAGGACAGCACGGTGCCGTCGGCGGAGGAGCCGGGGATGTAGGAGTAGGTGACGTCGAACAACGCGCGTCCCGGGTGGCCTTCCTCGGGCAGCGCGGAGAGCAGGTCGCCGAGGGTGAACCGCTGGCGGGCCGTGAGGTCCCAGACGCCGTCGCGGACCCGGTCGGCGAGGTCGAGGAGGGACAGGTCCTCGTCGACCGGGACGTGCAGCGGGAGGATGTTGGTGACGTCCGACATCGTCGCCAGCTCTTCCGGCGTCGCGCGGTTGAGCAGCGGCACGCCGAGCACGATGTCGCCTTCGCGGTGCAGGCGCCGCAGGTAGACCGCGAGCGCGGCGGCGGTCACGGAGAACACCGACCGCCCGGTGTCGCGCGCTTTCGCCGCGGCCTCAGCGGGGATCCGGGTGGACCAGCGGCGGCGCCGGTGTTCCCGCACGGTCGACGTCCGCCTCAGCAGCGCGGGTTCCAGGTCGGCGGTGGCGGCGACGAGCGCGTCCCGGTCGGCGCGCCAGTCGGCGGAGACCCGGTAGTCCTGGTCGGCGGCAGCGAGGTCGAGGCAGCTCGGCGCGGGCTCGAAGTCCCGTTCGCCCCGGTAGCGGCGGCGGATCTCGTCCAGCGCCAGGTTGATGCCCCAGGCGTCGGCGACGACGTGGTGGAAGCGGCAGTACACGATCAGCGAGTCGCGGTCGTCGAGCAGGATCGCGGTCCGCACCAGTTCGCCGTCCAGCGGGATGACGGTCGCGGTCGTCCGCTCGATCCAGTCGAGGCACGCCCGCACCGGGTCCACGCAGTCCATAAAGGACACGACTTCGATCTCACCGTAGTCCGCGACCGCGCGCTGGGTCATCTCCCCGCTGTCCACGCGCAGCCGCATCGCGTCGTGGCGGTCTGCCGTGGCGCGAACGGCCGCACGCATCCGTTCCACGTCAACGGGTCCGGGGACGCGCAGGTAGCCGCTGGGTTGAGCGAGCGGGAGATCCGGGTAGGCGAGCGCGGTGGTGGCGACATCGCGCTGGTAGCGGGTCAACGGTACGACCTCGGCCCGTGGCGTGTGGGCCGTCTCGGCCGGGGCGATGAGGGTGCGCAGGTGGGCGGCGAGCGCGGCCGGGGTCTTGTGGTCTAAGACGACGGTGGTGGGCAGGGGCAGGTCTGTGGCCTTCTTGAGCCGGTTGCGGAACTCGACGGCACCGAGGGAGTCGAACCCGATGGACTTGAAGTCCGCGTCCGGGTCGACCGCGTCCGGCGAGTCGTGCCCCAGCACCGTCGCCGCCACGCCGCGCACCAGGTCGAGCAGCTGGTCGGGCGCCAGTCCCGCGCGTTTCCGCGAGGTGCTCGCCGCGCGCCGGGTCGGGCGGGCGAAAGCACGCAGGACCGGCGGCAGGTCCGCGCCCGGTCGGATGTCGAGGCGGGCGGGGACGAGGGCGCCGCGGCCGTGGCGGAGGGCGGCGTCGAACAGGGCCAGGCCCTCGGCGGTGGACAGGGCGGCGAACCCGGTGCGGCGCAGGCGGGCGTGGTCCTGGGCGTCGAGGTGGCCGGTCATGCCGGAGCCGTCGGCCCACAGGCCCCAGGCCAGGGTGGTGGCGGGGAGGCCGCGTTGGCGGCGGTGCGCGGCCAGGGCGTCGAGGAAGGTGTTGGCGGCGGCGTAGTTGGCCTGGCCCGCCGAGCCCAGGACGCCCGCGGCGGAGGAGAACAGCACGAACGCGGCCAGGTCGTGGTGCCGGGTGACGTGGTGCAGGGCGATGGCGGCGTCGACCTTGGGCCGGAAGACGCGGTCGACGCGCTCGGGCGTCAGGTCGGTGGCGATCCCGTCGTCGAGGACCCCGGCCGCGTGCACCACGGCCGTGAGCGGGACGTCGTCGAGCAGGCGGGTCAGCGCGTCGCGGTCGGCCACGTCGACAGCGGCGATCGTGACGCGGGCGCCGAGCGCTTCGAGGTCGGCGGCGAGGTCGCCCGCGCCGGGCGCGTCGGGTCCTCGGCGGCTGAGCAGCAGGAGGTCGCGGATGCCGTGCGCGGTCACCAGGTGCCGGGCCAGCAGCGCGCCCAGGGTGCCGGTGCCGCCGGTGATCAGGACGGTGCCTGCGAGCGCGCGGGGCAGGGTCAGGGCGAGTTTGCCGGTGTGGCGGGCCTGCCCGAGGGTGGTGAGCGCGTCGTGGGTCTGCCGCACATCCCGGACCGACACGGGCAGCGGCCGGAGGGCGCCGGATACGAACAGGGGCAGCAGTTCCGCGTACACGGCCCGGGTCTCCTCGGGTCCGTCGAGGGTCAGGTCGAACGCGGTGTACTCGATGTCCGGGTGGTCGGCCGGGTCGCGCGGGTCGGTCTTGCCCAGTTCGACGAACCGACCGCCGGGCCGCAGCAGCGCCAGCGAGGCGTCGACGAACTCCCCCGCCAGGGAGTCCAGCACGACGTCCACGCCCGGGAAGCGGTCGCGGAAGGCGGTGGTGCGGGAGTCGCCGATGTGGTCGTCGTCGAACCCGAGGTCGCGCAGCACCGGCCACTTCGGGGTGCTCGCGGTGGCGAACACCTCCGCGCCGACGTGCCGGGCGAGTTGGATCGCCGCCATCCCCACGCCACCCGTGGCGGCGTGCACCAGGACCCGATCGCCGGGACCGAGCCGGGCCAGGTCACGCAACGCGCGGAACGCGGTGAGGAAGGCGGCGGGCATGGTGGCGGCCTGGGCGGCGGACCAGGTCGCGGGGTAACGCGTGAGGTAGCCGTGGTGGCGGACCACGAGCGGGCCGACACCGAGGAACGTGCCCGCCACGTGGTCGCCGACGGCGAGCGCGGTGACGTCCGGGGCCACTTCGACGACCACGCCCGCGCCCTCGTTGCCGAGGTCGACGTCCGGGTCGGGGTAGCGGCCGTAGGAGATCATCACGTCGCGGAAGTTGAGACCGACGGCGCGCACCGCGATCCGCACTTCGCCCGGCCCCAGCGGTCGGGACGCCTCGGGCCAGGCGGTGAAGGCCAGGTTCGCGGCGTCGAGGGTGCCATCGCCCTGGGTGCGCAGCCGCCAGTCGGGGGTGGTGACGCGGTCGAGGCCGCCGATGGCGTGCCGGTCGGCGCGGGCGACGCGCGGGACGAGGAGCGTGCCGCGGCGTACGGCGAGTTGAGGTTCACCGGCGGCGAGCAGGGCGGGGACGTGGTCGTGCCAGGTGTTCCGGTCGTCGAGGTCGGCGAGGACGATCCGGCCGGGGTTCTCGGTCTGCGCGCTGCGCAGGAGCCCCCAGACGGCGGCGTGGGTGAGGTCTGGGACGTCCTCGCCGTCGTCGGTGGCCACGGCGCGGTGGGTGAGGACGAGGAGGGTTTCGCGGTCCGAGTCGAGGAAGACGCGGACGACGTCGAGGACTTCCGTGACGGCCTGCCGTGCGCGTTCGGGGAGGTCGCCTGCGGGGGTGTCGAAGCAGCGGAGGACGGCGGCGCGGGATTCGGTGGGCCACGCGGCCCAGTCGATGTCGTTGGGGGCCGGGGTTTCCGCGCGTTGCCAGTCGAGGGCGTAGAGGGAGTCGGTGGTGGTCCGGAGGCGGTCGCGGGTGATGGGCAGCAGGGTCAGCGACTCGACCTCGCACACCGGCCTGCCTTCCGGGTCGGCAAGATGGAGGCGGTAGCGGTCGGGGCCGGTCTCCCGGATGTGGACGCGCAGCGCGGTGGCGCCGACGGCGTGCAGGCGGACCCCGGACCAGGAGAACGGGAGCCGAACGCAATCGGGGTCGGTGGCGGGGTCGAGGTACGCCAAGGCGTGCAGGGCGGCGTCGAGCAGGGCCGGGTGCAGGGCGAACCCTTCGGCGTCGGGGAGGGCGACCTCGGCGAACACCTCCTTGTCGCGTCGCCACACGGCCCGCAGTCCCTGGAACACCGGCCCGTACTCGTAGCCGCGCGCGGCCAGGCGCTGGTAGCTGTCGGCGATGTCGGCGGACTCCGCCTCCGGCGGCCAGGGACGGGAGTCCGGGGTGGGAATGGCTTCGGCGGTCAAGCTTCCCTCGGCGTGCTTTGTCCACTTGGGCCGGTCGCCTGGTGCGGTCTCGGGCCGGGAGTGCACGCGGAGTTCGCCGGAACCGTCGACGACGATCCGGATAGCCACGGTGTCGGTGATGACCAAGGGCTCGTGCAGCACCAACTCGGACAGGGCAGGCAGTCCGATCCGCTCCCCCACCCACAGCGCCAGCTCGGCCAGTGCCGCGCCGGGCAGCAGCACGACGCCGTTGACGGCGTGGTCGGCCAGCCAGGGGTGCGTGGACAACGACAACGTGCCGCCGAACTGGAATCCGTCGTGTTCGGGGTGGTCCTGCGCGGAGTCCAGCAGCGGGTGCTCGACCCCCTGGGCGCGGTGCGCGAGGTCGGGGGCCAGCCAGTACCGCGTGCGCTGGAAGGCGTACGTGGGCAGGTCGACCAGGGTTGGCCGGTGCTCGGCGAGGTACCGGGACAGGTCCAGCGGGCCGCCCGCGACGTGCGCCTCGGCGACGGAGGCGAACAGCCGCCGCGGGCCGCCCTGCTCGCGGCGGAGGCTGCCGACGACCACGCCGCGCTCGAGCGCGTCCTCGATGCCGTAGGTCAGCACGGGGTGCGCGCTGACCTCGATGAAGAACCGGTGCCCCCGCTCGTGCGCGAGGCGCACCGCGCTCTCGAACTCGACGGGCGCGCGCAGGCCGCGGTACCAGTAGGCGGCGTCGAGCGCGGTGCCGTCGAGCGGCGCGGCGGTCACCGTGGACAGGAACTCGACGTCGGCGGGCCGGGGCCGGATGTCGGCGACGGCGGCGCGGATGGCGGCTTCGAGGGGTTCGACGTGCGGGGAGTGCGAGGCGTAGTCGACGGGGACGCGGCGGGCCCGGATGCCTTCGAGGTCGCAGGCGCGCAGGATCTCGTCCAGCGCCCCCGCGTCGCCGGAGAGCACCGTGGCGCGGGGTCCGTTGACGGCCGCGACGCCGACGCGGTCCGACCACGGCTCGATCAGCCGGGTCGCGTCGTCGACGTCCAGCGGCAGCGACACCATGCCGCCGGTGCCCGCGATCGCCACGATCGCCTTGCTGCGCAACGTGACCACCGCCGCCGCGTCGCGCAGGCTCAGCGCCCCGGCGATGTGCGCGGCGGCGATCTCGCCCTGCGAGTGCCCGATCACCGCGGCGGGCCGCACGCCGAGGGACTCCCAGCAGCGGGCCAGCGACACCATCACGGCGAACAGGGCGGGCTGCACGACGTCCACGCGGTCAAGGGCGCCGGGTTCGCCGCTGAGGACGTCGAGCAGCGACCAGTCGACGAACTCGCCGAACGCGCGGTCGCACGCCTTGATCTGCTCGGCGAACACCGGGCTGGTGGCCAGGAGTTCGCTCGCCATGTCCGTCCACTGTGAACCCTGGCCGGGGAAGACGAACACGACCCCGCCTTCGGTGTCGGCCTTCCCGGTGACGGCACCCGTCAGGTCGCGGAGCCCCTCGACGGCCTCGGTGTGGTTGCCCGCGACGAGAACCGCCCGGTGGTCGAGGCGCGCGCGGTGAGCGGTGAGGGTGTGGGCGACGTCGACCAGGGACAGGGTCGGGTTGGCTTCGAGGTGGTCGGCGAGCCGGGTCGCCTGGTCGTGCAGCGCCGCCTCGGACTTGGCGGAGAGGACGAGCGGGACCACGGGGTCGGCGGCGCGGGTGGGGCGGGTTCGGCCGGGTGGGGCCTGTTCGACGATGACGTGCGCGTTGGTGCCGCTGATGCCGAAGGACGACACGGCCGCGCGGCGCGGGCGGCCGCGGTCCGGCCACGGGGTCGGGTCGGTGGGGATCTCGACGGTGCCCGCGGACCAGTCGACGGCGTCGGTGGCCCGGGTCAGGTGGCGGGTGCCGGGGACCTCGCCGCGCCGGATGGCCTCGACGACCTTGATCACGCCCGCGACCCCGGAGGCGGCCTGGGTGTGGCCGATGTTCGACTTCACCGAGCCGAGCAGCAGCGGGGTCGCCCGGGGCCGGTCGACGCCGTAGGTGGCGAGCAGGGCGCGGGCCTCGACGGGGTCGCCGACCCGGGTGCCGGTGCCGTGCGCCTCCACCAGGTCGACGTCCGCCGGGTCGAGGCCCGCGTCGGCGAGCGCGTCGAGGATGACCCGCCACTGCCCGGCCTGGCTGGGCGCGGAGAGGCCGTCGGAGGCGCCGTCCTGCCCGATCGCGGTGCCGCGCAGCACCGCGAGCACGGTGTGGCCGCGCCGGTGGGCCTCGGTCAGGGTTTCCAGGACGAGCACGCCCGCGCCCTCGGACACGCCGAACCCGTCGGCGTCGGCGGAGAAGGGTTTGCTGAGGCCGTCCGGGGCGAGCGCGCCGAGTGCCGAGAAGCCGACGAAGATGCTGGGCGCGCAGACCACGTTCGCGCCGCCGGCGAGCGCGAGGCCGCAGTCGCCCGCGCGCAGCGCCCGGACCGCGAGGTGGATGGCGGTCAGGGAGGAGGAGCAGGCGGTGTCGACGGTGACGGCCGGTCCCTCGAGTCCGAGGGTGTAGGAGACGCGGCCGGAGGCGACGCTGGGGGTGGTGCCGGTGGTGAGGTGCCCGGCGTGCTCGGGGTTCCCGGCGTAGACGCGGGGGCCGTATTCCTGGGCGACGACGCCGAAGTACACGCCGGTCCGGGTGCCGTGCAGGCCGGTCGGGTCGATGCCCGCGTGTTCGAGGGCCTCCCAGGAGGTCTCCAGCAGGATCCGCTGCTGCGGGTCCATGGCGAGCGCTTCCCGGGGGCTGATGCCGAAGAACGCGGCGTCGAAGTCGCCCGCGTTGTCCACGAAGGACGCGGCGCGGACGTACGTGCCGGTGTCGAGCGCGGCGAGGTCCCAGCCGCGGTCGGCCGGGAAGCCCGGTGTCGCGGCGCACCCGCCCGCCGCGATGAGGTCCCAGAGGTCGCTCGGCGAGGCCACGGTGCGCGGGTAGCGGCACCCGATGCCCACGACCGCGACCGGTTCCGGCTCGTTCCCCCATGAATGGCGCATGTGGCGGAAGGTAAGAACGGCGAGTTCGCGCACGGTTATGCGGATAGTTCGGCGAGTCGCGTAACCGGTGGGTCGTAGCGTCCGGGGGCGTGATGGACTGGCTGGTGGAGCGGATGTCCGAGCGGGTCGCCGAGTTGGCGCCCGCGCCCGCCGGGCTGCGGCCGGTGCTGGGTGATCCGGGTCCGCCGGTGCTGGGGTTGGCGGTGCAGACGGTCCGGGACGGCCCGGCGTGCCAACTGGCGCTGTACCGGCGGTTCGGCCCCGTGTCGTGGTGGCGCGCGTTCGGTCGGCGGATCGTGGCGGTCACCGGTCCGGAGGCGTGCCGGGTCGTGCTCACCAACCAGGACAAGGCGTTCCGCACGGGCTGGCCGGACACCATCGGGCCGTGGTTCGACGGCGGACTGCTGGCCCTGGACGCGCCGGAGCACCTCCGTGCCCGTCGGCTGCTGTCGGCGGCGTACTCCGCGGAGTCGATGGCGGGCTACCTGGCCGCGATGTCCTCGGACATCGACGCGGAGCTGTCCCGGTGGCCGGTGGCGCGGACGTTCGCCGCTGTCCCGGCACTGCGCGCGTTGTCGTCCCGCGTCACCACGCGCGCGTTCCTGGGCCTGCCGTCGGATCGAGCCGAGCACATCATGCGCGCGGTCGAGACCTGCGTGCGCGCCGAGACCGCGCTGCTGCGGGTCCGTGTTCCCGGTACCGCGTGGCAGCGTGCCCACCGGGCGCGCGACCGCCTGCTGACCTACCTGACCGCCGCCCTGCGCCACCCCCGCGAGGGCACGGATTTCCTCTCGACCCTCTCCCGCGTCGACGGCCTCACCCCGCGCCAGGCAGCGGAACACCTGCTGTTCACCCTCATCGCCTCGCACGACACCACGACGGCCGCCACCATCGCCGCGGTGTACTTCCTGGGGAAGCACCCGGTCTGGCAGGACGAGGCCCGGGCCGACGGGGTGACCCTCGACCACGCCATCCGCGAGAGCATCCGGCTCGTCTCCCCGTCCCCCATCGCGATGCGGGTCACGACCCGGGACACCTCGGTGTTGGGCCACCACATCCCGGCGGGCCAGCTGGTGTCGGTGTGCACGGGGGCGACCCAACTGCTGCCGGACCTGTGGCCGGACCCGCACGACTTCGACCCGACCCGCATGGCCACCCCGCTCCCCCACCGGCTGGCGTGGCTCCCGTTCGGCTTCGGCCACCACAAGTGCGTCGGGGAACACCTGGGGATGCGCAAGGTCGCCTTGGTCGTGGCGGCGCTGCTGGAGCGGTTCAAGTGGTCGTACCCGAGCACCTACGACGCTCCCTGGCGCTTCACCTCCCTGCCCGCGCCTGCTGACGGCCTGCCGCTGCTACTCCATCCGCTCGACTAGGTCGCGGAGGCGTCGGGCGGCGTGTTCGGTGACCGGCGGGCCGTGGCCGAAGCAGAGGACCGCGGGTTCGAGGTCGGCCTGGGTGCGCAGCGACCGCGCGGCCCGCTCGGGGTCGACGTTGAAGACGCCGAGGATCACCTCGTCCTGGGACTGGGCGATGGTGTCGCCGGTGAACAGGACACCGTGCTCGGGCAGGAAGACCGCGACGCTGCCCTCGGTGTGGCCGGGAACGGCGATGACCCGGGCGCGGTCGCCGAAGTCGAGCACTTCGCCGCCGGTCAGCTCGACGTCGACCGCGCACACGGGAGCGGGCGGCACGTGCGGGATGACCTGCGCGAAGATCTCCACCTCCCAGTCCGCCAGACGCGGGATGCCGGGTGCCGCGGTGCCGCGCACGACGTCGGCGTCGCCCGCGTACACGGTCGCCCCGTGCCAGGCGCGCACGTCGGTGGCCGCTTGACCACGCCGAAGTCGATGGTGAAGTCGACGACGCCACCGTCCGCGTCGCGGCCGATCCAGACCGCGTAGCCACTGGTACGACCCCGTGTTCCGGTCGAACTCGGCCAGGTCCGGCGAGGTGTGCTCCCATTCGGCCAGGTACAACGGGAACAGGTCGCCGTCGGGTAAGCGGGCTAGGGGGGTGGGGCCGACAATCCTCAGTGGACCGCTCGTACCGGTCGCTACGCTCGGGGGAGTCGATCACCGGGAGGCAAGGGTGGCAGCGCTCTACGACCGCATCGGTACCGGGTACTCGTCGGGGCGGCGGACGGATCCGCGCTGGATGGCGCCGATCCTCGCCGCCCTCGGGGACGCGCGGACCGTGGCCAACGTCGGCGCCGGTGCGGGGTCCTACGAGCCGGATGACCGGCTGGTGATCGCCATCGAGCCGTCCGGTGAGATGGTTCGGCAGCGGCCGCCGGGGCCGGTGGTGCGGGCGGTGGCCGAGGCGCTGCCGTTGCGGGACGGGGCGGTCGACGCGGTGCTGGGGGTGCTCACCGCGCACCACTGGACCGACTGGCGGGCCGGGCTCGCCGAACTCCGCCGGGTGGCGCCCCGCCAGGTCCTCCTCGCCTACGAGACGGCCCACCACGCGGACTTCTGGTTCGTCCGCGAGTACGTGCCCGAGATCGGCGACCTGGAGCGCGGCAGGCCCTCCGCCACCGACATCGCCCGGGAACTCGGCACCGACGAGGTCATCCCGCTGCCCCTGCCCTGGGACTTCACCGACGGCGTGTTCCCCGCCTATTGGCGGCGCCCCGACGCCTACCTCGACCCAGGGGTCCGCCGCGCCACGTCGGCCCTCTCGCTGGCCGACCCCGACGCCGTCGAGCGGGGCGTGCGCCGCCTGCGCGACGACCTCGATACCGGGCGCTGGCGGGAACGCCACCGGGATCTGCTCGAACTGGATGAATGGGACGCGGGTTTCCGGTTGGTCGTGGCGCGCGGCTGACGCGGGCAACCCCCGGGGGCGGCGGGCCGTGTAGACGGCGGTGATCAACCTGGGAGGAGAAGCGCGTGACGGTGTCTCGGCGTGGGTTCCTGGTGGTGGGTTCGATCGCGGCGATCACGCTGGGGCTTGACGTGCCCGCGTTCGCCGTGACGCCGTACGAGATCATGCGGTCGCGGTGGCGCGACCTGCTCACGGGGGTGGGTTTCGACCCGCGCGTCGAGCCGTTCACGAGCGCGTTGGCCGACGTCGGCGACTCGGCGACCGGGTACCTCGACGACATGACCCCCGGCGGTGCCGCGCTGTGGGCCGACCTGCCCATCGGCGCGAAGTCCGCGAACATCACCACCTGCTGCACCCGCCTGCGCACCATAGCGCTGGCCTGGGCCCAGCCGGGGACCGGTCACACCGGCTCCGCCACCACGGCCACCGCGGTCGTGGACGGGCTGCGGTGGATGCTCGACAACGCCTACACCGCCACCGGGGGCGAACCCGGCAACTGGTGGGACTGGCGGATCGGCGCGCCGCAGCGGCTGCTCGACATCTGCTGCCTGCTGTCCGTCCCCGCCGCCGAGCTGGCGGACACCCTCGCGGCGGTGGACCACCACGTGCCCGTGTCGCTGCTGTCGGCCTACGAGGAGAACAGCACGGGCGCGAACCGGGTCGACCTGTGCCAGGTGATCGCGCTGCGCGGCGTGCTCGGCCAGGACCCGACGAGCATCGCCGCCGCCCGCGACGGCCTGTCCCCCGTGTTCCCGACGGTGCTGCTCGGGGACGGCTTCCACGCCGACGGGTCGTTCATCCAGCACGACCGCGTCCCCTACGCGGGCGGCTACGGCGCCGTCCTGCTCGGCGGCCTCACCAAGGTCATGTCCCTGCTCGGGAGCACGACCTGGGCGGTGACCGACCCCAACCGGCAGGTGCTGTTCGACTCCGTCGAGTCGTCGTTCGCGCCGTTCATCCACAATGGACTGATGGTCGACTCGGTGTCCGGGCGGGGCATCGCGCGGCAGGACCAGGACGACCACAAGCGCGGGCACAACGTCATGGCGTCGACGCTGCTGCTGGCGACGACCGGGCTGGCCACGGTGGCCGAGGCGGGCCGGTGGCGGAGCCTGGTGAAGGGGTGGATCACGCGGGAGACGTACGCGCCGTACCTGGACCACATGCCGGTGCCGGACCTGGCGCGGGCGGTGGGGTTGCTGGCGGACGGGAGCGTACCCACCGGCGCGTCGCCGTCGTCGAGTCGGGTTTTCGGGTCGATGGACCGGGCAGTGCACCACCGTCCACAGTGGGCGTTCGCGGTGTCGATGCACTCCGCGCGCACGACTTTCTACGAGACCGGGAACGGCGAGAACCTGCGCGGGTGGCACACCGGTAGTGGGATGACGTACTGGTGGGGGCAGGATTACGGCCTTGGCCAGTACTCCGACGCGTTCTGGCCGACGGTCGACCCGTACCGGCTGCCGGGGGTGACGGCGTCGCGCAAACCGCTGGCGGATGAGGCGGGGGGTACGTGGAACAAGACGCCGCCGACGAACGTCTGGGCCGGTGGGGCGTCGGATGGTGTGGTTTCGGCGGTTGGGCAGCATGTCACGGGGTTGGAGTCGACGCTTACCGGTCGCAAGTCGTGGTTTCCGCTGGATGATGCCGTGGTGTGCCTTGGGGCGGGGATCACCGCGACGGACGGGGCGGTCGTGGAGTCCGTGGTGGACAATCGGAATCTCGGGGCCGCGGGGACGCACGCGCTGGTGGTGAACGGGGTGGCGCAGCCGACGTCGTTGCCGTGGAACCAGCAGTTCACCGGGGCGCAGTGGGCATCCATCGCGGGGTTCGGCGGGTACGTGTTCCTGGGCGGCGCGACGGTGACGGCGGATCGGGCCGCGCGCACGGGTTCCTGGCACGACATCGATAGCGGCGGTTCGAGCGGTTCGATCACTCGGCGTTACCTCGGGCTGTACTACGACCACGGCACCAACCCGACCAACGCTTCCTACGCCTACTTGCTGCTCCCCGGCGCTACTGCGGTGACCACCGCCGCACGCAGCGCCTCGCCCGGTGTGACGGTCGTGGCCAACACTTCGTCCGTCCAAGGCATCACCGCCGGATCCGTGCGGGCCGCGAACTTCTTCGCGGCGGGCGCGTGCGGCTCGATCACGGCGGACGCCCCGTGCTCGGTGCTGGCCCGGCAGGACGGTTCGGCGCTGTCGGTGGCCGTCGCCGACCCGTCCCGCACCTCCCCCACCGTGACGATCACCCTCCCGGACACCGGTTTCACCACGGCTTCGGCCGACCCAGGGGTGACCGTGCTGCGGACCTCGCCGACCACCAAGCTCCTGGTCGAGGTCGGCGGCACCCTAGGCGCCAGCCGCGTCGTCCGCCTCGGCACCGGCCCGACCATCACCCCGGCCACCGCCTCGACCGTTCAAGCCGCCGCCGACTCCCACGTCCGCGACGGCTCCCCGACCCAGAACTACGGCACCGCCCCCCTCCTCGTGAAAACCGCCTCCACCAACTTCAACCGCCGCGCGTTCCTCCGCTTCGACCTGACCCTCCCCACCGCCCCCCGACGCGCGGTGCTGTGGCTGCACGGCAAAGTCAGCGACGGCGAGAACCTGCACTCCACGGTCACGGCGCACCGGCTGACCGGGACGTGGACGGAGACGGGGGTGACCTGGAACAACCAACCCACCCTCGGCCCGGCCCTGTCGACGGCCCGCATCAGCCGCGCCGCGGACTGGATCGGCCTGGACGTGACGGCGGCGCTGAGCACCAACCCGGGCGTCCTGCACCTGGGCTTGTCGGGCGGCCCGTTCGGCGTCCAACTCGACAGCCGCGAGGCAACCGCGAACCGACCGGTCCTGGAGATCATCACCTGACCGATCTTCCGGGGATCGGGTGGTCGCAACTCTCAGGCCTGATGCCGGAGTGCGTCATTCGGTCCCCGGCACGACGAGAAGCCATCAAGGCTCAGCGGCGGAATCCTCGGTCTGGATCCCTCTCACGATCCGGGTAGAACGGGTCGAAGACCGAGGCGAGCGTTCCCGCAGGAGCAACTTCGCCGCTTTGGAGCAGTCCGAGGTGGTCGTGGTCCTCGAACAGCAGGATGCCCGCGGTCCTCGGGGTGATACTTGGGGGATAGCAGTCGTCGCAGAGGAATTCCGCACAGGTCGCGCACGTCCGCGAGTTGCCGGGCCGCCAAGGAACTTGACACCGTCGCGACGGCGTGCAACTGAGCTTGACCGGAAAACCCGGTAACCGCCATTACGCGGTGCTTCGCGGGCATGTGGTGCGGAATAGATGCTTCGTACGCGAGGGGTCGCCAGGCATGGCTTGACCACCCCAAACACCATCAGGTCGACCAACAGCGCGGGGTGACGATCGGGGGAATCACGCTGGTTGTCCGGGTGCTTCCACAGACTCCGAAGGGGTGATCAAGAACCCAGCACATCGACCAGAGCGCTCGGCGCCCGGACGCGCTGGAGGGGCGGACCCTGGTGGACCCGCCCCTCCCCCGCGTCAGATCGAACGGTCTACTCCGCGTACTCGGCGTAGGACTCGGTCAGGACTTCGAGGTTGTGGCCGTTGGGGTCCTCGAAGTAGAAGCCGCGGCCGTGGTCGCGGGTGTTGATCTGGTTGGGGCGCTCGTGGAACGGGTCCGCCCAGTAGGTGATGCCGCGGTCGAGGACCTTGGCGTAGACCGCGTCGAACTCCGTCTCGCTGATCTTGAAGGCGTAGTGCTGGCCGGTGATCGGGCCGTCCACGCGCAGGTAGTCGAGCGAGGCGGAGTTGGACAGGGCGACAACCTGGAACGGGCCGAACGGGGTCGGCTCCGGCAGGTCCAGCAGCTCGGTCAGGAACCGGGCCGAGGCCAGGTCGTCGGACGCTTGCACGATCGTGTGGTTGAGCTCGACGGTCATGGGATCCCTCCAGTGGTCTGTCTTCCTCCCGCGACCGACGCTAACCTCTCCACCTAACTGGAGGTCCAGGTGTTTCACCCCAGGGGGAAACAGCCGCTCTGACCGGTGAAGGTCAGGTGGACCGGGTCGATGCCGCCCCACACGTCCGTGCCGATGTTGGTGCCGAAGTACCGCGTCCCCCGCTCGGTCACGTTGATCAGGTCGTACTGCTTCGCGTGGTCGACCAGCTGACCGCTGCGCGAGTACGTGTCCGCCCCGGCGGGGTCGCTCACCTGGTACACCCACGTCCACCGGCACGCCGAGGGGCTCGCCTGCGCGGGAGCGGTCAGGCAGGCCGCGCCCACCGCTGCCAGGGCCACCGCGGTCAGGGTTCGTCTCATCGTTCTGTCTCCCCTCGGGCCGTCCACTGCGGACATCTGGATCCTCGCCGACCGGGCGCGGACCGCGTACCGCCTACGGGCGGGGATCGGTCGGGCTGGGACATCCGGCGCCGTCCGGTTGCGCCGTGTGGTCGGTCCGCGACCCACCGTCGACCACGGCGTTCACCAGTGCGAACGAGCGACCCGGCGGCCGATCGGGCCCCCGGGGGCGGTTGCTAGCGTGTGCGCGGTGTCGGAGCGTGAACAACCCGGGCGCGTGATCGACGGCCGGTTCGAGCTGCTGGGGCGGCTGGGCAGCGGCGGTATGGGCACCGTGTGGCGGGCCCGTGACCTCGGCCTGCACCGCGAGGTCGCGATCAAGGAGGTGCGGCCGAGCGACGCGCTGCACGAGAACAACCCGACGCTGGCCGAGCAGCAGCGGCAGCGGGTGCTGCGCGAGTCGCGCGCGCTCGCCCGGCTGCAGCACCCGAACGTCGTGTCGATCTACCAGATCATCGAGTCCGCGGACTCGAAGTACCCGTGGATCGTCATGGAGCTGGTCCGCGGCACCTCGCTGGACGCCCGGCTGGCCGAGGGACCGCTCACCCCGCCCGAGGCGGCCCACATCGGCCGCGGCGTCCTGGGCGCCCTGCGCGCCGCGCACGCGGCCGGGGTGATGCACCGCGACGTCAAGCCCGGCAACGTCCTGCTGCGCCTCGACGGCAGCGCCGTGCTCACCGACTTCGGCATCGCCAACCTGCACGACCACGGCCAGCTCACCGCGACCGGCGAGGTGATCGGCTCACCGGAGTACATCGCCCCGGAGCGGCTGCTCGGCGACGAGACCAAGACCGCGTCGGACTTCTGGTCGCTGGCGATGCTGCTGTACGTGGCCGTCGAGGGCTACCACCCGCTGCGCCGCGCGACCACCATGGCCACCCTCGCCGCCGTGATGACCGACCAGGTCCCGCCTGCGCGGCGGGCCGGTCCCGCGCTCGGCGCGGCCCTCGCCGCGGTCCTCATCTCCGACCCGAACGCGCGGCCGTCCGGCGAGGTGCTGGACCGGATGCTCGCGGCCGCCGAGCACGGCGCCGTGCCGTACCTCGGCCCGCCCACCCCGGCCGGGCCCGCCTTCCCCGCGCAGCCGACCCCGACCGGCGGCTTCCCGGCCCAGCCGGGCTACCAGCAGCCGGGCTGGCAGCAGCAGCACCCGGTGCACAAGCCGTCCGACTCGGGGTCCCGGCCGCTGCCGATGGCTCCCCCGCGCAAGCGCGCCACGCCCATGTGGTCCGCGGTAGCCGCGGTCGCGGTGGCCTTCACGGTCGCGATCGTGCTCATCACCGTGCTGAACAACAAGGACGACCAAGCGAGCCCCGGGTCGGGCGACCCGGACACGCCGTCGGCCTCCCAGCCGAAGGCCACCGGGGCCCAGCCCAAGGTCACCAAGGTCAGCGAGGCGGGCGGCGAAGAGCCCACCGATGAGCCGACGACCACGACCACCGCGCCGAAGGCGGAGAAGGACCTGCTCACCCCGGCGGGCGCGCGCTCGGTGGTCGGCGCGCTGACCGAGGTGATGCACGGCAGCAAGGTCGCGGAGCTGACGATCTACGGCGAGTACGCCATGGCCACCGCCCCGACCACCGCGGTCAAGAACGGCTTCGACAAGTTCGAGTACCGCAACGGCGTCGCGACCCGCCGCGGCGCCGACGGCGTGGACGCCGACCAGGTCCTGATCGACCTGAACAAGGTCAACTGGGACGCGCTGCCCGCGCTGTGGGAGCGCGCGAACAAGGACCTCAACGTCCCGAAGCCGGAGATGCGCTACATCATCGTCGACTCGGACATCATCGACGGCACCCCGTCCCTGCGGCTCTACGTCAACGACGAGTACGGCTCCGGCTACCTGTCCGCGACCCTCGACGGCAAGGTGACCAAGCTCTACCCCCGGGAGTGAGCGCGACGGGGCGCGTCGACCGGTGAGCCGACGCGCCCGCTCCGGTCAGTCGTTGGTCCAGACTCGGAAGTACCAGCCGTCGGAGTGGTCGCCGGGGACGTCCCGGTACTGGCACCAGCCGACCGGGTGGTACTCCATGGTGATCTCCCGCTGGCCTTCGCAGGACTCCTTGTCCGCGAACGGGCCCACCCACCCGGGCGTCAAACCGGCTGACGCCACGGGCGTCAGCACCGACAGGGCTATCCCGACCAAACCGGCCACCACTCCCGCGCGTCTCAGCATGGAGATCATTCTGGGCAGCCGCGGGGCGGGCCGACAATCCACCGACCGGTCGGATCGGTCCGGGACCGATCAGCCCCGGACGGGCCTTCGTCGAAAGACCCGTCAGACCTTGGCGGCCGGGGTCGGGACGTCGACGGTGACCAGTTCGCGGCGGGGGCCGAACAGGCCCAGCGGGTCGACGCGGAGCAGGGAGATGCCCGCCAGGACCGAGCCCGCGATGGCGCAGGCGATGAACGGCCAGTTGTAGAGCAGGTCCTCGCCCGCCGGGGAGTAGGTCAGGACCAGGAACACCCCGGCGCTGACCAGGATCGCCAGCTGGCGGCGCTGCCACGGCAGGGCGGCGCCGATGACGAAGCCCCAGGTCACGTACCACGGCAGGGTCGCGGGCGAGAGCACGGCGAGGGCGAAGAGGATGAACGCCATCCGGCGGACCGCGTCGGAGCCGCCGTGCCGGGAGAGCCACCACTGGCGGGCGGCGATGACGAAGAACGCCAGGCCGCCGATGACGCGGGCGGTGTTGACGAACCAGGCCTTGTTCGCGTCGAAGAACAAGTCCGCGACGGTGTGGGCGAACTCGCCGACGGCGGTCGGGATGGACAGCCAGTTGACGATCATCGTCGGCGCCTGCAGGGCCTTGAACCAGCCCAGGTCCACCCCCGCGAGCAGGGTGACGCCGCCGAAGGTGACGAGGAAGGTGGCCAGCGCGGCGGCGACCGCGCGGAACGCGTTGCGCCAGAACGTGGCCCCCAGGTGCGCGGCCCACACCCACACCAGGAACGGCAGGGCCATCATGGCGGTCGCCTTGATCGCGGCGGCCAGCGTGACCAGCACGATGCCGGTGACGTGCCTGCGCTCGAGCACGCACAGGGTGCCCGCGGCGAGCAGGCCGACCATGATCAGGTCGTTGTGCGGCCCGCCGACCAGGTGCACGACCGTCATCGGACCGGCCACGGCCAGCCACAGCGTGGTCGGCAGGTGGCCGCCGAGGTGGCGGACCAGGCCGGGCAGCGCCCACAGCAGCGGCACGAGCCCGACCATCAGCACGATCCGCATCAGCACGACGCCGAGGATCATGTTGGAGCCCGACACCCACGCCACGCCCTTGGCGAGCAGGATGAACAGCGGCCCGTACGGCGCGGGGGTGGTCTGCCAGAACGGGTGCACGTTCTGCACGACGTCCTGCATGCTCAGCACGATCGGGCCGACCACGTACGGGTCCTGCCCGTAGAGCGGCAGCATGCCCTGGGCGATGTAGGAGAACACGTCGCGGGTGAACACCGGCGGCGAGATGACCAGCGGCGCCATCCAGGCCGCGGCGGCGATCAGCACGGGGCGGGAGCTCACCCGACCGGCCAGCACGTGCCGTCCCAGCCGCACCCACGCCCAGACCACCAGGCCGAAGCCGAGGTAGATGGTCGCGGTGGCCAGCATCTGGCCGTGCCCGTAGCGCAGCCAGGACAGCGGGCCGTGGCCCAGTACCGGGTCGTTGACCAGCACCCCGGCCGCCCCGAACGCGCTGAGCAGGATCATCAGGCTGCCCGCGGTGCCGAGCGCGATCGTGCGCACCGGCAGCGGTCCGGGCCGCTCGTCGGGGTGCTCGGCGCGACCGTCGTCGACGGTGTCGTCGGGCTCCGACGGTGCTCCTGCGGTGTCTGCGTTCTGTGCGCCCAAGGAAGTTTCCAGGTCTGAGGACGGATCGGTGCTGGTGGCCATCGGGAGATGAGATTACACAGGCCACCTGAGCCCCACCGCGCAATGGTCGGTCCGGCCGCACCTTCGGCGTGCGGATGGTCACACCCGGTCGCCGCCGAACGGCGTGGTTCGCGTTGCGACGGACGGCCGGGGTGCGCAGTGTGGAGCGCGGAGACGCCCCGACCCGACCCCCGTGGGAGGCCCCCGTGATCGAGCCGGTCGAGGACCTGTGCGCGCGGCTGATCAGGTTCGACACCACCAACCGCGGCCACGGCCAGGCCACCGGCGAGCGCGCCGCGGCCGAGCTGGTGGCCGACCGGCTCACCGACGCGGGGCTCAAGCCGCGGCTGCTGGAGCGGGCTCCCGGCCGCAGCAACGTGGTCACCAGGGTCAGCGGAGCGCGACCGGAGCTGCCCGCGCTGCTGGTGCACGCCCACCTCGACGTCGTGCCCGCCGACGCGGACGAGTGGGCGGTGCACCCCTTCGCGGGTGAGATCCGGGACGGCTGGGTGTGGGGCCGCGGCGCCGTGGACATGAAGGACATGGTCGCGACGGTGCTGACCGTGGCCGCCCGCTGGGCCGAGGAGGGGCGGGTGCCGGAGCGCGACGTCGTGCTGGCCTTCGTCGCGGACGAGGAGGACACCGGCTTCTACGGCGCGCACTGGCTGGTCGACGACCACGCCGACCTGTTCGAGGGCTGCGCCGCCGCGATCGGCGAGTCCGGCGGTCACACCGTCCCGGTGCGGCGGCCGGACGGGTCGCTGGTGCGGCTGTACCCGGTGGGAACGGCGGAGCGGGGGGTGTCACACCTGCTGCTGACCGCGACCGGGCGCGCCGGGCACGGGTCGCGGCGCAACGACGACAACGCGGTGGTGAAGCTGGTGGACGCCCTGCACCGGCTGGCGGCGCACCCGTGGCCGGTGCGGCTGACCCCGGCGGTGCGGGCGTTCATCGAGCGGACGGCGGCGGCGTTGGGGGTGCCGGTCGACCTGGCGACGGAGGAGGGCGTGGCGGCGACGATCGCCCGGTTCGGCCCGGCGGCGAAGCTGGTGGAGAACACGGTGCGCAACAGCACGCGACCGACGGTGCTGTCGGCGGGCTACAAGGTCAACGTGATCCCGAGCGTGGCCCAGGCCCAGGTCGACACCCGGGTCCTGCCCGGCACCCAGGACGACCTGCTGGCCGACGTGGACCGCCTCCTGGGCCCCGGCGTCCGCCGCGAGTTCATCTCCCACCAACCCCCGGTCCAGGCCCGCGTCGACTCCCCCTGGTTCGACGCGATGGCCGTGGCGCTGCGCACCCACGACCCGGCGGCGGTGGTCGTCCCGTACTGCATGGGCGGCGGCACGGACGCCAAGGCCTTCTCCCGCCTGGGCGTGGAGTGCTTCGGCTTCGCCCCACTGCTCCTGCCCGAGGGCTTCGACTACCGGGCGATGGCGCACGGGGTGGACGAGCGGGTGCCGGTCGACGGCCTCCGCTTCGGCGTCGAGGTCCTGGACCGCTTCCTCTCCGGCTGACCCCGCGAGTTGTCCACAGGCGCGCTTCCGCGGCCTCGGCCGCTCGGTTTTCCCAGGTAGAATCAGAAAACAGGGGTTCCCTTGTTCCGGGGACCCCTCGCGCCGCGTTGAGCGATGGTTCGACCACGCCGGGCTTTGGGGCCGGAGGCGCGGACCGTCAGCGGGTTGGGGGCATCCCGCCGCTGGGTGGTTTGCCACCGCCACCTGGACCGCCGCTGGGAGGTGTACCGCCGCCGGGGGCACTGCCGCCGGCGGGGGCTGTGGTGGGGTCGATGCGGACCGGGAGGGTGACGGTGAAGCCGCTCGTCGCGTCTCCGGTGACGGTGGCGAGTTGGAGGGCCGCGCCGTCGTCGCCGAAGACGTTGTCCGTGGTGAGGTTGACCTTGGCGAGGTTGGTCAGCGAGGCGGTGTAGCCCGTTGTCGCGTAGACGATCTTGCAGGTGTCCTGCGGGAGCGCTACCTGGGAGGTGGCCAGGGCCTTGGTCGAGTCCGTGATGGCCGCCTGGTCCGGGTAGACCTCGAAGTGGATGTGCGGCCACCTGCCGTCGTAGCAGGCGGGGAAGACGCTGGTGAAGCGGACCTTGCCCGCGGTGTCGGTGATCTGGACGCCGCGCAGGTAGTTCTCGTTCTCGATGCCCTTGCCGTACAGGGAGTACTCGCCGTCGCGGTTGCAGTGCCAGACGTACACGGCGGCGCCCACCAGGGCCGAGCCGCCCGCGGAGAGGTCGGCCACCGCCAGCTCCAGGGTCATCGGGACGCCCTCGGCGGTGGTGGTGGAGCCGCCGAAGCTCGACCGGATGTCACCGCGGACCACGCCGCTCTGCTCCAGGACGTCGGGACCGTTCGAGCCGTCGCCCGGATAAGGGCCCGCGGTCTCGTCGGGGATCTCGCCCCCGGCCGTCGAGCCGTCGGCGGTGGCGGTCGACGCGGTCGACGCGGTCGTCGTGGTGGTCGCGCCGCCCGGGGTCTCGCTCGTGCCGCACCCGGCCAGGGCCGCCCCCGCGGCGCCCAACCCCAGGAAGCGCAGGGCGCGTCGGCGGTCGAACAGGGTCGCGATGTCGAAGGCCAAACCCTGGTCCACGACCTCGTCGTCCGGGCGGGCCAGGGGCCTGCCCTCGTACGTCGGGTTCATACGGCGAATCCTGGTACGACCCCCTTGGCCCCCGCACGAGGAGCGCGACCCACGGCACGGAAACCCGGTGGCAACGCCCCCGCACACCACCTGATCAGGTGATAACGAACAGCCGACCACCGTGGCGCTGGAGCGCGTCGCTGAGGTCGTCGATCTGCCGTGGGCCCCGCACGGGGAGGACGCGGAAGCCGCCGTGCCTGCGGGAGTGGCGTTTGCCCAGCCCGCCTGCCTGGTCCTTGGGGTCCCGGGGCCAGACGACCAGCCAGGTCTCGCGGCCGTCGGCGACCAGTTCCACCCGGCCGATCTCCGACCAGGCCATGGTCCGGCTGTCGGCGGTATCGCGGATGACCAGGCCGGACGGGGAGATCTCCACCGACCGCGGCTTGGCCCGGAGGACGCGGTAGAGGGACCGCAGGGCCGACAGGGCCATGAGGACCGTCGCGACCGTGAGACCCGCCGCCAGCGCGTGGTCGCCGCGATCGACGCCATAAGCCGCGCCGACGCCGAAGACCACCGCCCCGCACCCGACCAGCAGCGCCCGCGCGAGGTCGGGCAGTCGGGACTTGGCGAACACCGCCGGGGCGCTCGCCGCCGCCGTGCGGGCGCGGACCAGTTCGGCGGCCTTGGCCGTCGCGAGGCGGACCCGCTCGGCGCGGGCCGCGGCGGCGGTCCGGGCCTCCTCGGCCGCCCTCGCCGCCCGGGCGGAGTCGGCGGCGCGCGCCGACTCGGCGGCCCGGGCGGCGGCCGTGGCGTCGGCGACCCGGGCGGGGTCGGCGCCCGACGGGGTGTCCACGAGGGTGGGGCGGCGGGGCGCGGGGTGGGCGCGCAGGGCGGTCGTGCGCTCGTCGACCATGGCCAGCACCGAGCCCGGCAGCCAGTCGCCGGTGGTGGCGGTACCCGCTTCGGCCAGCAGGTCCGCCGGGGTGGGGCGCAGCTCCGGCCGCACGTTCAGGCACCGGGACACCACTGGGCGCAGTTCCCGGGGGACGCCGGTGAGGTCCGGGCCCGTGTGCACCGCGCGGTAGAGCAGCGCGGGGATCTCGCCCTCCCCGAACGGCCCGCGCCCCGTCGCGGCGAACACCATGACCGCGCCCAGGGCGAAGACGTCGCAGGCCGGGCCGACCTCGGTGCCCGAGATCTGCTCCGGGGAGAGGTAGCCCGGGGTGCCGAAGACCATCCCGGTCAGCGTCAGGCCCGCGCCGCGCACGGCCTTGGCGATGCCGAAATCGATCACGCGCGGGCCGTCGGCGGCGAGCAGCACGTTCGACGGTTTCAGGTCGCGGTGCACCAGGCCCGCGCCGTGGATGGCGGCCAGCGCCTCCGCCAGGCCTGCCATCAGGGCGCGCACCACCGGCTCGGCCAGGGGCCCGTTCGTCGAGACCGCCTCGGACAGGGTCGGGCCCGCGACGTACTCGGTGGCCAGCCAGGGCCGCTCGGCGTCCGGGTCGGCGCCGACGACCGCGGCCGTCCAGAAGCCGCCGACCGCGCGGGCCATATCGATCTCCTGGCGGAAGCGGGCGCGGAAGGCGGGGTCGTCGGCCAGTTCGGCGCGGGCGACCTTCACCGCGACCGGGCGACCGCCCGGCGACCGGCCCAGGAAGACCGTGCCCATGGCGCCCCGGCCGAGGCGGGCGACCAGCGCGAAGTCACCGATCCGCGTGGGATCGCCGGCCCGCAACTCCCGCACCCCGACACCCTCCCACACCAACCCGTCTCCGGCAGGCTACCGATTTGTTATACCCCTGGCGCGGACCCGAGTCGGCGGTATCGAGGACGATCCGGACATTTTCGCTGATCAACCGGTTGGTGTAGCGCGCGTCGCACTGGACAATTGAGCCAAGCCTTACCTACGTTTCCTCAGGTAAGCCTTGGCTGATCAGCTGACGGCCGGACGGGAGGTGACCATGGAATACGCGTTCACGGGCGCGCTGCTCGGCCTGCGCGAGGGCCTGGAGGCCGCGCTGGTGGTGAGCATTCTGCTCGCGTACCTCGTGCGCACCGAGCGCCGGGGCGCGCTGAAGTGGGTGTGGGCGGGCGTCGCGGCGGCCGTGCTGCTGTCCGTGCTGGTCGGCGCGGTCATAACGTTCACCAGCGCGCACCTCCCCTTCGAGGCGCAGGAGACCTTCGGCGGCGCGATGTCGCTGCTGGCCGTGGTGTTCGTCACCGGCATGGTGTTCTGGATGCGCAACACGGCCCGCAAGATCAGCGGGGAACTGCGCGGGAAGCTCTCCGACGCGGTCGCCATCGGCCCGGTCGCGGTCGTCGTCGTGGCATTCCTCTCCGTGGGCCGCGAGGGGCTGGAAACCGCGGTCTTCTTCTACGCCACCGCGCAGTCCGCGGGCCGCGACAGCGGACCGCTGATCGGTTTCCTGATCGGCATCGCGCTGGCCGTCGCGCTCGGCTGGGCGATCTACCGGGGCGCCATCAAGATCAACCTCACCCGCTTCTTCAAGATCACCGGGGTATTCCTGATCTTCGTCGCGGCCGGGGTGCTCGGCTACGGCCTGCACGACCTCCAGGAGGCGGCCGTGCTGCCCGGTCTGCGGTCGCACGCGTTCGACCTGTCCGGCCCGGTACCCGAGGACTCCTGGTACGGCGCCCTGCTCAAGGGCATCTTCAACTACTCCGCGCAGACCACCAAGCTGCAGGCCTGGGCCTGGGCGATCTACGTCGTGGTCGTGCTCTACCTCTTCCTCCGACCCGCGCGCACCACCGCGCCCGTCCCCGCCACTGCCACCGCCCAAGGAGAATCGAAGTGACCGCCAGACCCCTCCGCGCCTGCCTCACCGGCGTCGCCGCCCTGGTGACCCTGACCGCGTGCGGGGACAGCGGCGCCGCGCCCGGCGGCGCGGGCGGTCCCATCGCGGTGCAGGCCAAGGACGACGCGTGCGGGGTGGCGCGCGCCGAGGCGGACGCGGGCACGATCACCTTCGAGGTGACCAACGGCGGCAGCCGGGTGACCGAGTTCTACCTCTACGGCGAGGGCGACCGGATCATGGGCGAGGTCGAGAACATCACCCCCGGCCTGACCCGCAAGCTGATCGTCGAGGTGGCCGACGGCGGCAAGTACCAGACCTCGTGCCGCCCCGGCATGACCGGCGACGGCATCCGCGCCGAGTTCACCGTCAAGGGCGCCGCGGCCCGCCAGGCCGACGCGAACACCCAGCTCGGCGAGGCGACCAAGGGCTACCAGCGCTACGTCAACGCGCAGGTGGAGCCTCTCCAGACCAAGACCGCCGAGTTCGTCGCGGCGGTCAAGGCGGGCAAGGTCGACGAGGCCAAGGCGCTGTTCCCGGTCGCGCGGACCTACTGGGAGCGCATCGAGCCGGTCGCGGAGAGCTTCGGCGACCTCGACCCGAGGATCGACGCCCGCGAGGCCGACCTGGAGCCCGGGCAGGAGTTCACCGGCTTCCACCGGCTGGAGAAGGACCTGTGGGTCAGCGGCCTGCGGGCCGACAGCGGCAAGGTCGCCGACCAGCTGCAGACCGACGTGACGGAGATCGTCAACCGGGCCAAGACCGTCGAGCTGACCCCGCTGCAGCTGGCCAACGGCGCCAAGGAGCTGCTCGACGAGGTGGCCACCGGCAAGATCACCGGCGAGGAGGACACCTTCTCGCACACCGACCTGTGGGACTTCCAGGCCAACGTGGAGGGTTCGAAGGCGGCGGTCGCGGCGCTGCGGCCGGTCGTGGAGGGCCGGGACGCCGCGCTGGCCAAGACCATCGACGAGCGGTTCGCCGCGGTCCAGTCGCTGCTGGACAAGCAGCGCGCCGGTGACGGGTTCAAGCTCTACACGGACCTGTCCGCGGCGGAGGTCAAGGCGTTCGCCGAGGCCGTGGACGCGCTCGGCGAGCCGATCAGCAAGGTCGCCGAGGTGGTGGCCCAGAAGTGAGCGGACTGTCGCGGCGGGGAGTACTGGGTCTGGCGGGCGCGGGGGTCGCGGCCGTCGGGATCGGCGCGGCGGCCGGGGTGCTCGCCTCGGGTGAACCGGCGCCCGCGCCCCGGGGACCGGATCCGTCGGCGCCGGTGCCGTTCCGGGGTCAGCACCAGGCGGGGATCATCACGCCCGCGCAGGACCGGATGCACTTCGTCGCCTTCGACGTGACGACGCGGGACCGGGGCGCGCTGGTGGAGCTGCTGCGCGAGTGGACGGCCGCGGCGGAGCGGATGACGGCGGGCCGGGAGGCCGCCGAGGGCGGTGCCGTGGGCGGATCGCGCCAGGCGCCGCCCGCGGACACAGGGGAGGCGCTGGACCTGCCCGCGTCGGCGTTGACGCTGACCATCGGGTTCGGCCCGTCGCTGTTCGACGACCGGTTCGGCCTGGCCGACCGGCGGCCGGAAGCGCTGGTCGACCTGCCGCACTTCCGCGGCGACGACCTCGACGCCAAGCGCGGTGGCGGGGACATCTGCGTGCAGGCGTGCGCGAACGACCCGCAGGTGGCGGTGCACGCGATCCGCAACCTGGCGCGCATCGGCTTCGGCAAGGTCGCGGTGCGCTGGTCGCAGCTGGGGTTCGGGCGCACGTCGTCGACCTCGACCGCGCAGGCCACCCCGCGCAACCTGTTCGGCTTCAAGGACGGCACCAACAACCTCAAGGCGGAGGACCCGGCCGCGCTCGCGGAGCACGTCTGGGTCACCGAGGGTCCGCGGTGGATGGTCGGCGGCACGTACCTGGTGGCCCGCCGGATCCGGATGCACATCGAGATCTGGGACCGCACGTCGCTGGCCGAGCAGGAGGACATCGTCGGCCGCGCCAAGGGTTCCGGCGCGCCCCTGGGCCAGACGGCCGAGTTCGACCCGGTGGACCTGCACGTGCGGGGCGCGGGCGGGGTGCCGCTGATCCCGGACGACTCGCACATCCGGCTGGCGTCGGCGGAGAGCCTCGGCGGCGCCCGGATCCTGCGTCGCGGCTACAACTTCACCGACGGGTCCGACGGGTTGGGCCACCTGGACGCGGGGTTGTTCTTCGTCTGCTTCAACCGGGACTCGCGCAAGCAGTTCATCCCGATGCAGCAGGCGCTGTCCGCGCACGACCGGATGATGGAGTACCTGGAGCACACCGGCTCCGGTCACTTCGCCTGCCCGCCGGGGTTGGCGGAGGGCCGGTTCTGGGGTGACGACCTGTTCGGCTGATCCCTAGGGTGATCGGATGCCTGACGCGATCTTCGACGACCCCCGGTTGGCCGCGACCTACGACGCCTTCGACGGACCTCGGGACGATTTGGCCGCGTACGTGGCGATCGCGGCCGAGTTGGGCGCTTCTCGGGTGCTGGACGTGGGGAGCGGAACGGGGAACCTGGCGGCGCTGTTGGTGGCGCGCGGGGTCGAGGTCGTGGGGGTGGAGCCCGCCGGGGCGTCGCTGGAGATCGCGCGGCGGCGCGAACCGCGGGCGACGTGGGTGCGCGGTGACGCGGCGACGTTGCCCGCGGTGGCGGCGGACCTCGCGGTGATGACCGCCAACGTGGCCCAGGTGTTCCTGACCGACGACGACTGGACCACCGCTCTCGCCGGTGTCCGTGGGGCGTTGCGGCCCGGCGGGCACCTGGTCTTCGAGACCCGTCGGCCGGAGCGTCGACTCTGGGAGGACTGGGCGGCGGACACGGCGTGGCACACCCTGGACGTCGACGGGGTCGGGTCCGTGCGGCGGCGCATGGCGGTCACCGAGGTGCGGTTGCCGCTGGTGTCGTTCCGCTTCACCTACGAGTTCCCCGACGGGGGAACGCTCACATCGGACTCCACGCTGCGGTTCCGCGACCGGGACGAGGTCGAGGCGTCGCTGGTCGAATCGGGGTACCGGGTGCTCGACGTCCGGGAGGCGGCGGACCGGCCGGGGCGGGAGTTCGTTTTCCTGACCCAACTCGTGGCCGCGTAGGGTCGCGCGGCGGGGTGGTCGAGGACGATGATGGGCGCGACCCTCCCGATTGGAGCACGCCGGTGACGTCCTTCACCCGTCCCGCCACCATCACCCCCTACCTCGCGGTCGCCGACGCCCCACGCGCCATCGACTGGTACGTGCGCGTGTTCGACGGCCACCGGCGCGGTGAGCCGTACCTGATGCCCGACGGCCGCATCGGGCACGCGGAGATCGGGATCGGGGACGCGGTGCTCATGCTCGCCGAGGGCGGGGTGGGTGAGGTGCCGGTCGTGGCACCGGACAACCCGACCACCTTCACCCACTCCCTGAACATCCAGGTCGAGGACGTGGACGCGACCTTCGCCCGCGCGGTGGCGGAGGGCGCGGCCGTCGAACGACACCCCGAGGACCAGGACTACGGGCGGGTGGCGGTGCTCGTCGACCCGTTCGGCCACCGCTGGCTGGTGACGGGCACCCCGGTCCGCAGCTCCCGCACCCCGGTCGGCGAGTCGGACTACCTGACGATGGTCGTCCGCGACGCCGACCGGGCGAAGGGCTTCTACGGGGCGGTGCTGGGCTGGGAGTTCGTCCCGGGCTCGGTGGAGGGCGCGTGGCAGGTGGCCAACCACAGCAACATCGGCCTGTGGGCGAACGGCGACGAACCGGCCAACCAGCTGTGCTTCCGTGTAGCCGACATCGAGGCCGCGCTGCGGGCGGTGACCACGCACGGGGGGAAGGCCGGGGAGGCGAAGGAACGCCCGTTCGGCCTGCTCGCCGACTGCGCGGACCCGGAGGGGACCGTGTTCTACCTGTACCAAACCTGACCCGAGGGTCGCATTCGGCACCCAGGTATAGGTTTACCTTGGCGGCATAGCATCAACAGACACCACTGTGGACCTTGCCTGGGTTCCCCGGGCGTGCGCGCTGCCCACCGCCGAACAGCCGCTCAGGCTGGCCGAGTTCGATGCGCTGTTCACCGCTCTCCGAGCCGTCGAGCGACCCGAGCCGACCCGGCTGCGGCTGGTGCTGGACGCTTCGGTGGAAGCCATCGCACGTGACCTGGCGGCCAGGGAGACCGAGTGCTGCTCGTTCTTCACCTTCGCTTTCGACCGCGACGAGCACCTGAGCGTGGACATCTCCATCCCGTCAGCCGGGTCGGGGTCCTCGACGGTCTCGCCACGTGCGCCGCCACCCCGTGCTGCCCATCCCTTCACCGGTGACACCCGATGACCGGCACCGAGCCGCCGTGCGCGGCCAAGATCGGCGTCGGGCCTGCCGTCGGCGCCGCCCCGCTGCTCGTCACGGCCGGTGTCTTGACCGGCGCGGGCGCGGCGGTGCTGACCAACACCCTCATCGCCGTGGCCGTCGTGTCAGTGCTCGCGGCGGCGGGCCCGTGGTGGCGGCACCGCCGCCGGGCGCACGCGTGCCGTGGTACTTGTTCGTGTTGATGTGGGGCGTTTTCCCGTGACTGGGAACGGGAACGGCGCGTGGTTGACGAGGTCGGCGGCCCTGGTTTGAATCACGCGGGTGCGGATGAAGCGGATCTTCCCGGTCGCCTGTTTGGTCGCCGTCGTCGCGGCGGTGCCGAGTCCGGCGGCGGTCGCGGCGCCCGCGGGGCTCGGGTTCGACCTCGACCGGGCGACGATCCCCCAACTCCAACACCTGATGGACCGCGGCAGGCTCAGCTCCGCGCGCCTGACCCGCGAGTACCTCGACCGCATCCGCACCGTCGACCGCAAGGTGCGCGCGGTCATCGCCCTCGACGACTCCGCCGTGGCGCAGGCCGAGGCGAGTGACCGCAGGCGGCGGGCCGGGCACGCGCGGGGGCCGTTGGACGGGATTCCCGTGCTGCTCAAGGACAACATCGACACCCGGGGCGTGCAGACCACGGCCGGGTCACGGGCCCTGCTCGGCAAGCCGCCCGCCGCGGACGCGGCGTTGGTGCGGCGGCTGCGGGACGCGGGGGCGGTGGTGTTGGGCAAGGCGAACCTGTCCGAGTGGGCCAACTTCCGGTCGACGCACTCCAGCTCCGGGTGGTCCGGCGTCGGTGGGCAGACGAACAACCCGTACGTGCTCGACCGCAACCCGTGTGGGTCTTCGTCGGGGTCGGGGGCCGCGGTGGCGGCGTCGTTGGCTCAGGTGGCGATCGGGACGGAGACCGACGGGTCGATCGTGTGCCCGGCGGCGGCGAACGGGGTCGTGGGGCACAAGCCGAGTCTGGGGCTGGTCAGCCGGAGCGGGGTGGTGCCGCTCTCGCTGGAGCAGGACACGGCGGGGCCGATGGCGCGGACGGTCGAGGACGTGGCGATCACGCTGTCGGTGCTGCAGGGCCGCGACCGCGCCGACCGGGCGACCCTGGACTACCCGGCGTCGCAGACCCGTGACTACGCGGCGGCGTTGCGGCCGGGGGCGTTGCGGGGTGCGCGGCTCGGGCTGTGGAGCATGCGCGGGGTCGACCCCGACGCGGACCGGGTGGTGGCGCGCAGCGTCGAGGTGTTGCGCGCCCAGGGGGCGACGGTGGTCGAGGTCGACCTCCCGTACCAGGCGGAGATCGGAGCGGTGGAGTACCCGGCGCTGATCACGGAGTTCGCGCGTGACCTGCCCGCGTACCTGCGCACGCGGCCCGGGGCGCCGCAGACCATGCAGGCGCTGGTCGACTTCAACCGGAACGACCCGGTGGAGCTGAAGTACTTCGGGCAGGAGCTGTTCGAGGAGGCCGTGAAGGCGCCGGGCCCCGACGACCCGACGTACAAGCAGCAGCGCGAGACGGCCACGACGCTCGCCCGCCGGTCCATCGACGAGACGCTGAAGGCCCAGCACCTGGACGCGCTCATCGCACCGACCAACAGCCCGGCGTGGAAGACCGACTACGAGCACGGCGACGCGTACATCCTCGGCACCTCCACCCCGGCCGCCGCGGCGGGCTACCGGCGGTCACGGTGCCCGCGGGCTACGGCGGCGAGTTGCCGATCGGGCTGTCGTTCTTCGCCGACCGCTGGTCGGACGCCAAGGTCCTCGCCCTGGCCGCCGCGTTCGAGAAGGCCAACCCGGCCCGGCACGCGCCCCGCTACCTGACCACGGGGTAGTGTCCAGGGTGGACCGTTCCACCCTTGGGGGCCTTCGTGAAGAAGTTCGTCGACAACCCGGCGGGCGTGCCCGCGCCCCCGCCGGGGCGCTACTCGCACGTCTCGCGCGTGGAGATCGCCGACACCGTGACGCTGACGCTGGCCGGGCAGTGCGCGATCGGCGACGACCTCTCGGTCGTGGCGCCCGGTGACATCGTCGGCCAGACGGACCGGGTCTTCGAGATCATCGGCATCCTGCTGGCCGCGCACGGCGCGACCTTCGCCGACATCACCAGCACCCGCACGTACCTGACCGACATGGACGACCGCGCCGCGTACGCCGAGACCCGCGCCAAGTACCTGCCCGCCGACGCGCTGCCGCCGAGCACGGTCGTCGAGGTGTCGCGGCTGTTCCTGCCGGACGTCGTCGTCGAGGTCGAGGTCGTCGCGGTCCGGGAGCTGGACCGGGCGTAATCGCGTTGCCCGCGGCCCCCGGCCCGCACCAGGATGGTCATTGAGCGCTTGACCACCTGGGGAGGTCGATCCCGCGCGTGTCCGGAACCACGGCTGAAGCCCCCGCCGGGGTGTTCTCGCGGACCTACTTGGCGGCGACGACGAGTTTCGTCGCGGTGAACGCCCTGGCCGGGCTGGCGGCCTTGGCGGTCGTGCCGACGCTGCCGATGGCGGTGCGGGACCTCGACGGGGTGTGGCTGTACCCGTTCGTGGCGAGTTCGTTCGTGGCCGCGAGCCTGCTCGGCGGCGTCCTGGGCGGCAACTGGGCCGACCGGGTCGGTGCGGGGCGGCCGTTGGCGGTCGCGCTGGCCCTGGCGGTGGTGACGCTGGTGGTGTCGGCGATCAGCGTCTCGGTGTGGTAGCTGGCGGCGGGCCGGTTCCTGGACGGTGTGTCGGCGGGGATGACGATCGTCGCGATCAACACCGCGATCGGGCAGACGTACCCGGACCGGTTGCGTCCCAGGGTGTTGGCGCTGATGGCGGCGAGCTGGGTCGGCCCGTCGCTGCTCGGCCCACCCCTCGCGGGCCTGGTCGTGTCGTGGACGTCGTGGCGGGTCGTGTTCTTCGGGCTGGCGGCGTTGACGTTGCCGCCCGCCGTCGCCGTCGTGCTGTTGCTGCGCAAGACCCGGCACGCCCCTCCCCCACCGTCCGAGGGCAGGCGGCCGGGCCTGCTGGTGGCGGCGGCGGTCAGCGCGGGCGCGGCGGCGGGTCAGTACGCGGTGACGGGCGGGGACGTCGCGCACCTGGTGTTCGGCGCGGTCGCGGTGGTGCTGGTCGTGGCCTTCGTCCGCCGGATGCTGCCGCCACGTACGTTGACGGCCGCGCGGGGACTCCCGGCGACGGTGTTGCTGAACGGGTTGGCGTCGGGGACGTTCTGCACGCTGGAGGCGTTCGTCCCGCTGTTGCTGGACACGGCGGAGGACGTGCCGCCCGCGTTGACGGGTCTGGTGTTCACCGGCGCGGCCGTGGCGTGGGCGGGGTCGTCGTGGGCGCAGAGCCATTTTCTGGTCGATGTGCCCCGGCACCGCACTGTCGCCATGGGGGCGACCCTGGTCGTGGCCGCGGCTGCCCTGGCCGCCGCGGGCCCGTTCTTCGGCCTGCCCGCGTACTTCCCCGCCGCGTCCCTGGTCCTCGCGGCGATCGGCATGGGGATGGTGTCACCGATGCTGACCGTGCTGTCCCTGGCGCACGCCGAACCGGGGCGACAAGGCTCCGCGAGCAGCGCGATGATGACGTCGCGCAACCTGGGGCAACTGGGCGTCACGGCGGCGTCCTCCGCCCTGTTCAGCCTGCTGGCACCCGCGACCCGACTCAGCTTCGGCGCGGCCTTCGCGATCCTCGCGGTGCCGAGCCTGCTGCTCGCCCTCCTGGCGAGCCGTACCCGGGATCCCGTCGCCCGCTCCGCTAGTTGACGGGGTAGCAGTCGCCCCTCGCCTCGTGGTCCAACTCCCACAGCGTGACGGGCACCTCGGCCACCACGTCCTGCGCACCGGCGGACACGATGCCCGCCCCCTCGAAGTCGCGGGTGCCCGGGCCCCCGAGGAACCACAGCACGAACGCGGGGTTGTGCTCGATGATCGAGTCGCGGGTCCAGCCGGTGTCCCCCAGCTCGGCCGCCCGCCGCTCGACGTGGTCCAGCAGCGCGTCCTCGTCGACGACCACGAAGTCGACCCGCGACTGGTAGGTCATGCGCCGCCCCCGCGGCGCGACGAACTCCTCGACGTCGCCGGTGTCCTCGTCCTCCACGTCCTCCTCGTCCGCGTCGTCCTCATCGTCCGCGTCGTCGAGGTCGTCGTGGACGGGGTCGCCGAAGCCGTAGAGCACATCGCCACCCCAGCCCCGGGCGGTCAGCGCCGCCTCGACCGCCCGGGCCGCCACTCGCACGGCGGTCATGGCCTCGGCCACCGTGGCCAACTCGTCGCTGGCCAGGTCGTCCGCACGCGCCCGCAACACCGCCGCCAGTTCGTGCGCGGCCTCGACGGTCAGGTTCGTCATGGCGGTGATCTTGCCGGCGATGCCGCGGCGCACGGGTGGAATTGTCGGCGAGGCGGTCAGGCGACGACGCGAGGTGGGGCTGGTGACCAGACCCTGGCGACGCCACCGTCCTCGTCGAGACCGCGGCGGCCAGGATTTCGGCGTGGAAGACGTCGTCACCGAGGACGTCCGGTGCCCGGATGGGCCGTTCGCATGACCCGTCACGGGCGGGGTACCCCGAGGTCGACACGGCCATTCGAGGAGGTTGACGTGCCCCAGGCGTGGAGCAGGAAACGGGAGCGGCAGTACCAGCACATCAAGGATTCAGCCGAGGACCGAGGTGCCTCCGAGAGCCGGGCAGAGGAGATCGCGGCGCGCACGGTGAACAAGAACCGTGCTCAGGCCGGTGAGTCCAAACAGGCCAGTAGGACGTCCACGCGGGACATGTCGCCGCAGAAGCGCGGTGGGCAGCGGTCCGGGCGCAAGGGGCCGAAGGGACCGACCAAGGACCAGCTCTACAACGAGGCGAAAAAGCGGGGTGTGCGGGGGCGGTCGAAAATGACGAAGAAGGAGCTTGCGGACGCGCTCGGGAAGTAGGGTCTGCGGGCCGTACGGTGTCCTGCCACACTGGGGCCGTGCGTTCCTTCGACGAACTCGTCCGCGAGGCCGCGTCGGTCGACGTCCTGGGGTCGGATTTCTCCTGGTTGGCGGGGCGCGCCCGCGAGGAGCGCACGCCGTGGGGGTACGCGAACCTGGTGGCCGAACGGGCGGCTTCGGCCGAGCGGGTGCTCGACGCGCAGACCGGTGACGGCCGGGTGATCGCCTCGGCGTTGAGCGCCAGGCCTGCGGTGTTCGCGGCCACCGAGAGCAGACCGGCGCTGCTCGACCGCGCGAAGCCCGTCCTCGCCCGATTGGGTGGTGTGCTCGTCCGGGCCGACGACGGCTACCTGCCCCTCACGCCCGGCGCGTTCGACCTGGTCGTCAGCAGGCACCCGAGGATCGGGTCGACCGACTGGACGCAGGTCGCCCGCGTCCTCGCCCCGGGCGGCACGTACCTGGCCCAGCAGTACGGCTCCGGCTACGGGCGCGAGCTGGTCGAGGCCATGCTGGGCCCGCAGGAGGCCGACGGCGGCCTGGCCGAGCAGGAGGCGGCCGCCGCCGAGACCGCCGGGCTGCGGGTGGTGGCCCTGCGCAAGGCGGGCCTGCGCGCCGAGTTCGACGACATCGGCGCCGTCGTCTACCTGCTGCGCAAGATCGTCTGGTTCATCCCCGACTTCGCCGTCGACCCCTACCGCGAGCGGTTGTTGCTGCTGGACAAGCAGATCCGCGCGCAAGGCGCCCTGCGCACCCTCTCCCACCGCTTCCTCATCGAGGCCTGCCGACCCGGCTGAACCACACCACCGGGTGACGGCGGAATAGCGGTGGGTGGTTCGGTGTTCGGCGTGGCATGACCGCAGAGCTCAGCCCCACCGAGTGGGTTCGGAACCAGACGCAGCGGATCCTCGAGGAGGGGACGACCGACGGGATCAAGGTGCTCGGCAGGCCGATCGTGCTGCTGACCCTGCGCGGCGCCAAGAGCGGCAAGCTGCGCTACACGCCGGTGATGCGCGTCGAGCACGACGGCCGCTACGTGGTCGTGGCGTCCAACGGCGGCGACGAGAAGCACCCGACCTGGTACCACAACATCAAGGCGCACCCCGAGTTCCCCCTGCAGGACGGCGCGGTGACCAAGGACTACGCCGCCCGCGAACTCGAGGGCCCCGAGCGCGACGAGTGGTGGCAGCGCGCCGTGGCCGCGTTCCCCCAGTACGCCGACTACCAGGTCAAGACCGACCGGCTGATCCCGCTGTTCGTGCTGGAACCCAAGTAGGGTCAGCCCGGCACGTCCACGTCGTCGTGCTCGGCCGCCGGGGTCTCGTCGATGTCGTCGACCTCGGCGGCGAGCACCGCGCGGATCTCGATGTGGCGGGTGAGGAACGCCCGCTCGTCGAGGCGTTTGCGGCGCAACCACGACGTCACCTCGGTGTTGCACTTGCTGGAGTTGCAGGAGCCGCAGACCGGGACGACGTTGTCCACGGTGTAGCGGCCGCCGCGCGAGATGGGCAGGACGCAGTCGCGCTGGTAGGGGCCGGTGGTGGAACCGCAGTAGGCGCACCCCGCCCAGGCCGCTTGCAGGGCCAGCCACTGGGTGTCGGTCAGGTCGTGGTCGACCTTCGCCATGCGGCGCCTGCGTTTGCGGGACAGCCGTGCGCTCCTACTGCGGTTGACCGCCATTCGGTCAGGCTACGCGGGAACCGGGGCCGGGCCGTGGTCCGACTCGCGGGGGTCATCCGTACCGGTGGTCTACCAGACGACCGGTAACGCGTGGACGCCCTGCATGGTGCCGCCGCTGCGGTAGGGCAGGGCGTCGGACGGGGTTTCCAGGGCCAGGTCCGGCAGGCGGGTGAACAGGACGTCGAAGGCGATCTCCAGTTCGAGGCGGGCCAGGTTCTGGCCGAGGCACTGGTGGATGCCGTAGCCGAAGGTGAGGTGCCTGCGCCCGGACGCCTTCGGGTCCTTGCGCTCCCGGAGGAAGTCCAGTTCGTACGGTTCCGGCCACACCGCCGGGTCCCGGTTGGCCATGGACGACGAGAAGATCAGCCCCTCCCCCGCCCGGATCGCCGCGCCATCGATCTCGATGTCCGCGTCCGCCACCCGCACCCCGGACAGGTCGGTCACCGACACCATGCGCAGGAGTTCGTCGACGGCGGCGGGCAGCAGGTCCCGGTCGGCGCGGATCGCGGCGAGCGCCTCCGGGTGCGCCAGCAGCGTGACCACCCCGAGGGTGATCATCTGCGCGGTCGTGTCGTGGCCGCCGAGCAGCAGGGTCAACGCGATGCGGACGGCGTCCTCGTGGGTCACGTCCGCGTCCGGCCCGTCGCCGATCGCACCGGCCAGCACCGTGATCAGACCCCGGTGCGTCGGCTCCGCCCGCTCGGCGGTGACCAGGCGGTCCAGGTAGTCGAACAGGGTCCGGCCCGCCTCCTCGGCCCCGGCGGCGGAGGTGGCCTGCAACAGCGCGGCCGACGCGCTCTCGAAGAAGGCGTGGTCCTCGTACGGCACGCCCAGCAGGCGGGAGATCACCGCGGACGGGATGGGCAGCGCGTAGTCCGCGAGGAGGTCGGCGGGCGCGCCCTTGGCCTCGATCGCGTCGATGAGCGAGTGCGCCAGCGCGGTGATCTCGTCGCGCTGAGCGCGGGCCTGCTTGAGGCCGAAGTGCGCGGCGAGCAGCTCGCGGTGGGCCTTGTGCCGGGGCGGGTCGATGCCGATCAGGGCCAGCGGCTTGAAGATCTCGGCCTCGAAACGGGGCAGCACCACCGGGAAGTCCGGGCGGGTCCGGTCGGCGGACACCCTCGGGTCGGACAGCAGCGCGCGGGCGGTGGCGTGGCCGGTGACGAGCCAGGCGGTCTCGTCGTTCCACAACTCGACGCGGTGCAGGGACCCTTCCGCACCGAGCGGCTGGTAGGCGCCGGACGGCTGGAACGGGCACTGGCGGTCCTGCGGGTACTGCAGCATGGTGGGTCCTCCCGGGCCGGAACGGATCGACGCCCGCCGGGACGCTACGAGCGAACCGCCGGACCGCCAACGCCGCTTCAGCCCGGCTTCATGGTGTCTTTGGCACTGTGTCTTTGGCCTCGGCTCCGCCGAGGCGGCGAGATCGCCTTTCAGCCGATCTCTTCCCTCGCGATTTCGCGAGGCCCCAGGGGGCCTCGCGAAATCGCTCAGTCCAGAGACCGGCGCGATCTCGCGGTGGTGGTCAGCCTCGGGTGGAGCGCGATCTCGCGGTGGTGGACGGCTGTCTCGCGGTGGTGGACGGCTGTGGTGTGCTTTAGCGGCACTGGCTATTGTTGTCACCAGGTGTGGCGGTACGTACCCACAGTGTGGACAGTAAGCACATCCGCTGATGTGCGGCCCGAGGGCGCGGGGACAGGATGCCTGCATCAAGCATCCCCGGCCCCACCCTTGGAGGACACCCGTGCGCTATCTGCTGCTGGGCCCCTTGCAGATCGCAGGCGAGACCACCCTGACGATCACCGCGCCGAAGATCGAGACGCTGTTCGCCACGCTGCTGATCCGGGCGAACCGGGCCGTCTCGACCGACGAGCTGATCGGTGAGCTGTGGGGTGAGCAGCCGCCGCGCCGGGTGCGCTCGGCGCTGCACGTCTACGTCTCGCAGATCCGCAAGCGGTTCACCGCCGACGAGCCGGGCGCGGCCGTGCTGCGCACCCACGGGCAGGGCTACCTGCTGGAAGTGGACGAGTCCCGGCTGGACGTCACCGACCTGCAGCGCGAGCACGCCCTCGGGCAGTCCCTTGTGGACCGCGACCCGCACGCCGCGCTGGCCGCGTTCACCCGGGCCGCCGCGCTGTTCCGGGGGCCGGTGCTCGGCCACATCCGCAACGGGCTGGTGGTCGGCGGGTTCGGCCGCTGGGCCGACGAGCTGCGGCTGGAGTGCCTGGAGGCGGTGGCCCGGGGTTCGCTGGTCACCGGCCGCCACCGCGAGGTGATCGGGGACCTGGCCAAGTGGGCCGAGGAGTACCCGCTGCACGAGGCGTTCCGCGAGCAGCTGATGGTGGCGCTGTACCGGTCGGGCAGGCGGGCCGAGGCGCTGGCGGTGTTCCAGTCCGCGCGCCGGGTGCTGCGCGAGGAGCTGGGACTGGAGCCGCGCGAGTCGATGCGCAGGCTCCAGTCCCACATCCTCGGTGCCGACCGCGACCTGTCGCTCGCGGGCTGACGGCGGGCGCTACCCGGCCGCCGCGGGTTCCGGTTTCCTGCCACCGAACCAGGTCAGAGCCGCGACCACGAGCGCGGCGGCCACGATGACCGAGCTCCACACGAACAGGGTGCCGATGCTGTCGCCCGGCGCGCCGCCGGTGTACGGCACCAGCAGGATCGCCACGCCGAACACGCCGCCGATGGTCAGGCTGGTCTGCAGCAGGCCGGAGGTGATGCCGATGTCCTCGGGCGCGCTGGTGGTCAGGATGACCATGTTGACCGGCACGATCGCCAGGCCGACACCGAGGCCGAGCACGATGATCGGGCCGAGCACCCCGGCGGCGTAGCTGTCGGCGCCGTCCAGACCGGTCAGCCACAGCACACCGACCAGCACCAGCGCGAGACCGGCGAGGCCGCGCACCTTGATGTCCACCTTGGCCAGCCGGGGCGTGCCGAACTGGATCACGACCAGCAGCGCCAACCCGAACGGCAGGATGCCCAGACCCGCCTGCAGCGGCGTGAACTTGAGCGCCACCTGGAGGAACTGCACCAGGTACAGCAGGAACCCGGTCAGCACCGAGGCCAGCAGCAGCAACACGACGAACGACCCGGCGCGGGCGCGCAGCGCGAACACCCGGCCCGGCAGCAGCGGCTCGCTCGCCTTGCGGTCGACCGCGACCAGCGCGCCGATCGCGACGACACCCGCCGCCAGCGGCAGCAGCGCCCGGGTGCTGCCCCAGCCCGCCTCCGCCGCGCCGACCAGGCCGAACACCAGCAGCACGAGCGCGCCCGTGGCCAGCACGGCGCTCGGCAGGCCGAGCGAGTGGCCGCGCTTGACGTCCCCGCGCACGCCGAGG
Organism: Actinokineospora auranticolor; assembly: GCF_041897805.1. Classification (GTDB taxonomy): domain Bacteria; phylum Actinomycetota; class Actinomycetes; order Mycobacteriales; family Pseudonocardiaceae; genus Actinokineospora; species Actinokineospora auranticolor. Next base: position 3,681,952 of record NZ_CP154825.1, on the reverse strand, counting down.
GTGCGCAGCGCGATCACCAGGATGACCAGTCCGACCGGGACGTTGACCAGCAGGCTCCAGCGCCAGTCGCCCAGGTGGGTCAGCACCGCGCCGAGGATCATGCCCGCGGCGGCGCCGAGGCCGGTGACCGTCGAGTACAGGCCGAACGCCTTGGCCTGGCGCTCCCCCTCGAACACCGTGGTCAGCAGGGCGAGCCCGGCCGGTCCGGCGAGCGCGGCGCCCGCGCCCTGCAGCGCGCGGCCGACCAGCAGCACCGGCAGGTTCGGGGCCAGGCCCGCGACCAGCGACGCGACGGTGATCAGGCCGATGCCGACCAGGAACACCCGGCGGTGGCCGATGGTGTCGCCGAGCCTGCCGCTGAACAGCAGCAGCCCACCGAAGGCGAGCAGGAACGCGTTGGGCACCCAGGACGCGGCGACCACGCCGACGCCGAGGTGGTCCTGCAGGTCGGGCAGGGCGACGGTGACGATCGTGCCGTCGAGCTGGAGCAGGAACTCCGCGCCGACGATGGCCGCCAGGATCAGCCCGAACGCGGCCGCGGCCCGGGCAGGCGCGGCGGCCGGGGGTGACGCCCCCTGGTCGGCCGCGTCGGGGCTGGTCTCGGTGCTCATCGCTTCCTCCTCATCTCCGGGCGGCGGTCGGACTAAGATGAGACCACCTCCGGTTGGTTCGCGATCAGTGAACCGGAGGCAGCCTCAGGTAGTCAAGGAGGACCATGACGGGCAGTACGGATTCCACTACGCGGGACGCCGCGACCGACGACGACGCGGCCAAGGAGGTCGCGCCCTTGATCGCGCAGCGGCCCAAGCGCGCGGACGGCAGGCGCAACTACGACGCGATCCTCGCCGCCGCCCGCACCGCCTTCGCCGAGCACGGCGCGGGCGCGTCCCTTGAGGACATCGCGGCCAAGGCGGGCGTCGCGATCGGCACCCTGTACCGGCACTTCCCGACCCGGGCCACGCTGGTCGAGGCGTCCACCCGCAACGGTCTGGAGGACCTGGTCGCGCACGCCAAGCACGTCTCGGGCACCGAGGAACCGCTGGCCGCGCTGGTCGCCTGGATGCGGCAGGCGGTGCTGCACTTCAGCACCTTCCGCGGCCTCGTCGGCATCCTCGTGCGGAGCATGTACGACGAGGGCACGCCGTCGCACGCCATGTGCGCGCAGATGCACGGCAGCGGCGCCGACCTGCTCACAGCCGCCCAGGACGCGGGCGCGATCCGCGCCGACCTGACCCCGGTCGAGCTGTTCGACCTGCTGCACGGCATCGCCTGGGTGCGGGAGACCACCGGACCGGAGCGCGACGACTCCGACCGGCTCATCGACCTGCTGGTGGGCGGCCTGACCGCCCGGTGATCGTGATCGTGCCCACGGCACGGGCGTTCCTACGATGCGGATGGGCTTTGCTTTCCCCCCGTCCGCCGGCTGAATTCACCGGTGGCAGCGCCGCCGCAGCGCTACAGGAGGTATCCACGGTCCACACGGATCGCACCAGGGGAGACGGTCGATGACGCACACCGACGGGAGCGCCCGGTTGGGTGACGCCCTGGCCAGGACGGACTCGGTGCGCGCCGCCGAGCTGGCGCTGCTGCTGGCGGCGGTGTTCGACCCGGACGCCCCCGGGCGGGTGATCGCCGTGGTCGGCGAGCCGGGCTCGGGCAAGACGCACCTGCTGGGGGTACTCGTCCGGGAGCGGCAGTGGAGCGAGCGGCCCGCGACCGTCCACCAGTGCGCGCGGCGCGGTCCCGGCACCGGTCGGGCGACCATGGACCAGGTGCGGACGCTGCTGCGGCGCGCGCGGCGGGCCGACGAGCGCGAGGTCGCGGTCGTCTCCCGGTTGCGGCCCCGGCGGTCCACCAGGGAACTGGTGGTGATCGACGACGCGCACCTCGCCGACGAGGCCACCGTCGCCGAGCTGTGCGACATGGCCGCGGGCACCACTGCCCCGCTGGCCGACGTGGTGATCGCGCTGCGCGGCAGGCAGACCCCGGCGCACCTGGACGAGGCGCTGCGGATGGCGGCGGTGTACGGCCAGGCGGTGCGCGTCGACCTGGGACCGCTGTCGGACGAGCAGCTGCTGGCCGTGTCACCGGCGCCGCTGGACGCGCGCAGGCGCAGCGCGGGCAACCCGTTCGCCCTGCTGGCCTTGCAGGCCCTCGACGAGAGCGCCCGGCTGGGCACCGACACGGCCGTGGCACCGTACGAGTTCGCGGTGCTGCGCGAGACCCGCGACCTCACCCTCAACGAGCGCGTGGTGCTGCACGCCGCCGCCGTGCTGCGGTCGCGGTTCGACCGGGACCTGCTCGCCGAGGTGGCCGAGGTCGACCCGCTGGTGGTGGCCGCGTCCGTGGAGTCGCTGGCCCGCCGGGACCTGCTGCGGCCCGACCAGGGTGATCGCCTGTCCCTGCGCGACGACGTGTTCGGCACGCTGCTGCACCGCACGATCGACCCGTGCTGGTCGGCGCGGGCGCACCAGCGGGCCATCCAGCGGCTGACCGCGCGCGGGCTGGCCGAGCGGGAACTCGGCTTCCACCTGGTGAACTCGCTGTCGCGGGCGCGCGAGGGCGAGCTGGCCAGGATCGTCGCGGCGGCGGGCGAGCTGACCTCGGGCGACATCACCTCCGCCATCTCGTGGCTGACCTCGGTGCTGACCGAGGCGCCGCTGGACAGCGAGGTCGGGGTGTCGGCCCGGCTGGCGCTCAGCGGCGCGCTGGCCCAGGTCGGCCGGGTCGCGGAGAGCCGCGAGCTGCTGTTCACCGTGCACGACGCGGGCACCGCCGACCCGGTCGAGCTGTCCCGCCAGGTCGCCGCGGTCGCGGTGGTGGAGGGCGTGCTCGGGCACGACGTGCAGGTCATGGACCTGCTGACCGAGCGATTACGCGGCACCGCCAGCACCGACCCGGGCAGGCCCGCGCTGGTGCTGGCGAACGCGTTCCGCGAGCACTTCGCGGGCTGGCGGGGCGAACCGACGCCCCTCGACGGCGCGATCGAGGCGGCCAGGGGGCACGGCGACCACCTCGTCGCCGCGGGCCTGCTGGCCATCCGCGCGCTGGAGGCGATCCCGTCCGGCCGGGTGCGGGAGGCCACCGACGACCTGACCGCAGCGGGGGAACTGGTCGACCGCGCACCCGAGCACCAACTGGCGGCGGCGCTGCCGACGGTCGTGCTCCTGTCGCTCGGCTCGCTCTACTCGGGCCGCTACCCGGAGGCCCGCCGGTACCTGGTGCGCGGTGTCGGCGTCGCCAACGCGCGGCAGCAGCAGTTCCTGCTGCCCACGCTGCACGTGCTGCTCAGCGAGGCCGAGCGGCAGCTGGGGCGGCTGCGGCCCGCGTACGACGCGGCCGACGACGCGATCATCGAGTCCGGCGGCAACAACCACCGGCACGCCCAGGCCCTGGCGCTGAAGTCGCTGGCCGAGGTGTGGCGGGAGGCGCCGGGCGACGGGCGGGCCCGGGTGCTCGCGCAGCAGGCGCTGGCCCAGCAGTCGGTGCCGTGGGGCGGGATCAACGGCTGCGCGTCGCTGGCGGCGCTGCCGCTGGCCAAGTGCGCGTGGCTCGACGGCGACGCCAAGCACTGCGTGACGCTGCTGCTCAACGAGGGTCGAGGGGTGGCGCTGCTCGGTATCCCGATCTGGCACCGGGCGGCGACCTGGGAGCTGCTGTGCGCCGCCGCGGTCGACGCGGGCATGTCGGTGGCGGAGGAGTCGGCCAACCACGCGATCAAGCACGCGCAGCGGTTCCCGTTGCCGCACAACGTCGCGTACGCCGAACTGGCCAGGGGCCACGAGCGGCGCGCCGAGCGGCTGGTGATGCGCGCGGTGCACCACTACGACCGGGCGGCGGAGTTGTTCGCCATGGCGGGCATGCAGGTCGAGCAGGCCTATGCGCTGGGCCACGCGGTCCGGCTGCTGTCCGCGACCGGGCACCGCGACGGCGCGGCGGACCGGGCGGACCTGGGGCGCGAGGTGGCCCGCCGGTGCGCGGCGCAGACGCTGCTGGCGTGGTTCACCTGCCCGGAACCGCGGGCGGTGGACGCGGCGCCGGTCGAGGTGGCCGTGCTCGGCGAGCTGACCCGGCGGGAGCGGGAGATCGCACTGCTGGTCAGTTCCGGCATGAAGCGCAAGGACATCGCGGAGGCGCTGGAGATCAGCCTGCGCACGGTCGACGTGCACCTGACCCGGATCTACCGCAAGACCGGTGTGCGCTCCCAGGTGCAGCTCGCGCTGGCCCTGACCCAGGAGACCGGTTTTTAGAACTCCTTAGGCGGAGCCACCTAGCGTCGCGCTGCACCAGTCCGCAGCTGCCGTTGGAGGCACCCGTGACCGCCCAGCACACCGAGCCCGCCGCCCGGACGTCGTTCGACGTGCCGCCGGAGACCGCGTCCGACCGGGTCGCGGGGCTCCTGGACCCCTCGGCGGTCCTGGTCCTGCGCGACCTGACGGAGAAGGTCGTCGCGTACGAGTCGAACAACCCGGACCCGACCGGCGAGACGCCGACGGAGCACGACTTCGCCACCGTCGAGCTGGAGATCTTCGCGGGCGACACGCGCATCGGGCGGACCAAGGGCGCGGGCCGGATGCTCTACAAGCAGGGGTCCGGCACCTTCCTCGCGTACTTCGGCGAGACCATCACCCTCGACGACGGCAACGTGATCCGCGCGGGCGGCCTGGTCGACGACGGCAGGCTGACCGGGGGCGAGTGGGCGTCGTTCCCGGCGACGGTCGTCGAGGGGCCGCTGGCCGGTGCCGTCGGCTACCGGACGTTCCGCCCGGTGGCGAACGAGACCCACCGGGTCTACGAGTCGGCCATCGTGCTGTACCGGGCCTGACCCATGACCATCACCCGACTCCCCCGCCGCCGCGTCGGCGCGCTGGAGGTGGGCGCCCAGGGCCTGGGTTGCCTGGGGATGTCCGACGCCTACGGCCCCGCCGACCCGGCGGAGGCGGTGCGCACCATCCACCGCGCGCTGGACCTCGGGGTGACGCTGATCGACACGGCCGACGTGTACGGGTTCGGCGCGGGCGAGGAGCTGCTGGGCAAGGCCGTGGCCGACCGCAGGGACCGCGCCGTGCTGTCGACCAAGTTCGGCGTGCAGCGGCCGGGACCCGGTGTCGGCGTGGGTGTCCGCGGCGACGCGGCCTACGTCCGCCAGTCCTGTGTGGACTCACTGCGGCGGCTCGGCGTGGACCACCTGGACCTGTTCTTCCTGACCCGGGTCGACACGTCGGTGGAGATCGAGGAGACGGTCGGGGCGCTCGCGGAGTTGGTGTGCGAGGGGTTGGTGCGGGAGATCGGCCTGTCGGAGGCGGCACCCGCGACCATCCGCCGCGCGCACGCCGCGCACCCGATCGCCGCGTTGCAGACCGAGTGGTCGCTGTGGTCGCGCGACATCGAGGTGGAGATCGCGCCGCTGGCCCGGTCGCTGGGGATCACCGTCGTGCCGTACGCGCCGCTGGGCCGGGGTTTCCTCAGCGGCGCGATCCGAACGCTGGAGTCGTTGGCCGACAACGACTTCCGCAGGCTGGCCCAGCCCAGGTTCCAGGACGGGAACCGGGAGGCGAACCTGGTCCTGGTCGACCGGTTCGCCGACCTGGCGACCCAGGCGGGCGCCACCCCGGCGCAGTGGGCCCTGGCCTGGCTGCACCACCAGGGCCCGAACGTCGTCCCCATCCCGGGCGCCCGCACCCAGGCCCACCTGGAGGAGAACGCCGACGCCGCGTTCCTCACCCTGACTCCCGCGGACCTGGCCGCGATCGACGCGATCTGGCCGCGAGGCGCCGCTGCGGGCGAGCGGTGGAACGAGCACTCGATGTCCTTCGTCAACCGCTGAGCACTCCGCGGTCCCACGAGCCCCGAATACCGAACAGCCCGCCGGGTCGCAGGCGGGCTGTTCGGTATTCGGTGTGGTTCCAGGTGTTCAAGCAGTCGTGATGGCCATCGCCGGGCAGAGGTACTGGGCCTCCTCGACGAGGTGGGCCACGTCCTCCCCGGGATCGGTGTCGAGGAGGACCACGACGCCGTCGTCGTCCTGGTCGAACACGGTCGGCGCGGCGTAGGCGCAGCGGCCCGCGCTGATGCAGCGGTCGCGGTCCAGGGTGATCTTCACGAGGTCACCACTCGACCGGGAGGGACAGCACGCGTTGGACCGTGCCCGAGCCGAGGATGGGCAGTTCCGAAACCGGCTTGGCGAGGCGCAGGGTGGGGATGCGGGTGATCAGGGCCTCGAGGGCGATCTCGATCTGCAGGCGGGCCAGGTTCTGACCCAGGCACTGGTGGATGCCGAAGCCGAAGGTGAGGTGGTGGGTGTCGGGGCGGCCGATGTCGAAGGTGTGCGGGTCGGCGTGGTTGGCCTCGTCGCGGTTGGCGATGGTGCCGGAGACCAGCACGCCCTCACCCGCCTTGATCGTGTGGCCGCCGATCTCGATGTCACCCTTGGCCACCCGGGTCGCGACCAGGTCCGTGGTGGCCACGTACCGCAGGATCTCCTCGATGGCCCGGGGCAGCCCCGAGATGTCCGCCTGGAGCCGCGCCCACTGGTCCGGGTGCTCCAGCAGCGTGATGAGCCCCAGCGCCAGGGAGGACGAGGTGGTTTCGTGGGCGGCGATGAGCAGCACCAGCGCGATCGAGACGAGTTCGTCGTGGTTCATCTCGCCGGTCTGCACCCGCTCGCGCACCAGGGTGCCGAGCAGGCCGTCGGTGGGGTTCGCGATCTGGTCGTGCGTCAGCCGGTCGAGGTAGTCGACCAGCGCCTGGCCGCCCGCCACGGAGTCCTCCTCCGTGCCGAGCATGACCCGCCCGCTGGCCTCCTGGAAGAAGTCGTGGTCGGCGTAGGGGACGCCGAGGTGCTTGCAGATGATCAGCGACGGCAGCGGGACCGCCAGGGCCGGGATCAGGTCGGCGGGTGGGCCCTGGTCCAGGATGTCGTCCACGTACCCCTTGACGACCTCCTCGATGTCCTTGCGCATGGTGCGCGCGGACCGGAGGCTGAAGTGCGGGTTGAGGAACCGGCGGTAGGTGTCGTGCACCGGCGGGTCCATCGCGATCAGCGCCAGGTTCCGCGCGATGCCGGAGCGGAACCTGGGAGCCACGATCGGGAAGTTCGGGTGCGTGCGCTGGGAACTGAGGTTCGGGTGCGTCAGGATCTCCCGGGCCTCCTGGAACCCGGTGATCATCCACGCCTCCCGCCCGTCGAAGAGGGTGACCTTGAGGACGGGCCCCTGCTCCTCGACCGCCGCGTAGCCTTCCGGCGGCTGGTAAGGGCAGGTGCGCTTCTGCGGGTACGGCGGAGCAGCGGTCATGGTGGGAAAGGTATTTTCCGGGATTCGACTGGGCAAGGATCGTTTAGCCGGGCTTCAGAACCGATTGTGCCTGGCGCAGCACGGTTCCGGGCACGGCGGCGACCAGGTCCTTTGTGTACTGGTGGCGCGGTTCGGCGAGGACGGCGGTGGCGGACCCGGACTCGACGACGGCGCCGTCGCGCATCACCAGGACCCGGTCGGCGATGTGGTGCACGACACCGAGGTCGTGGGAGATGAACACGTACGCCACCCCGAGACGCCGCTGCGCGTCCACGAGGACGTCGAGCACCTGGGCCTGGATCGACACGTCGAGCGCGGACACCGGCTCGTCGCACACGATCACCGCCGGGTCGGCGGCCAGCGCGCGGGCGATGGCCAGCCGCTGCCGCTGCCCGCCGGACAGCTCCCGCGCCGGTCGGTCCACCTGGGACTCGGCGAGGCCGACCAGGCGCAGCAGCTCCGCGACCCGCTCGGGGTCGGGGTTCGCCTCGGTGACGATCTGCCTGCCGGTGTAGCGCGGGTCGAAGGACGCCAGCGGGTCCTGGTAGATCATCTGGATCCGGCGCCGCGCGGCCCGGCGCTCGGCGCCCGCGCGGGCCGACCACGGCACGCCGTCGAACTCGACCGCGCCGGAGTCCGGTGCCACGAGGCCCAGCAGCATCCGGCCGACGGTGGACTTGCCCGAGCCGGACTCGCCGACGATGCCCAGGGTCTCCCCCGCGCGCACGGTGAACGACACCCCGGCCGCCGCGGTGATCGGCGGCCGTCCCCGGACCCGGTACCGCTTCACCACGTCGGTGACGGTGATCAGTTCCCGGCCCGGCACGCGCCGGTCGGGTTGATCCAGTGCCGGGATGGTGCCGGAGAGGCCGCGTCCGCGCCGCTCGGCGGTCGGTACGGCGTTGAGCAGCGCGCGCGTGTACGGGTGCCGGGGGTTGGTGAGGACGTCTGCCGGCACGCCGTGCTCGACGACCGCGCCGTCCTTCATCACGTGCACGTAGTCGGCGAGGTCGGCCACCACGGCGAGGTCGTGGCTGATCAGCAGCAACGCCGTGCCCGCGGCCGCCTTCGCGCGCAGCAGGCCGAGCACCTGCTTCTGGACCGTGGCGTCGAGAGCGGTCGTGGGTTCGTCGGCGATGAGCAATTCCGGGCGGGCGGCGAGCGCGGTCGCGATGAGCGCGCGCTGCCGCAGACCGCCGGAGAGTTGGTGCGACCACTGCCGTTCCCGCACCTCGGGCTCGGGCACACCGGCGTCGGCCAGCAGCCGCAACACCTCCGGCCGCACCCGGTCCACGATCCGGTGTTCGCGCAGGGGTTCCGCGACCTCGGCGCCGACGCGGCGCAGCGGGTCCAGCGACCCGAGCGCGTCCTGGGCGACCAGCCCGACGCGCCGCCCGCGCAGGCCGCGCCACTGGCGTTCGCCGAGAGACCGCAGGTCCAGCCCGTCGAAAGCCAGCTCGTCCGCCTCGACGACCGCGCCGCGACCGCACAAGCCGAGCAGGCTGCGGGCCGTGACGCTCTTGCCCGAGCCGGACTCGCCGACCAGCGCGACCACCTGGCCGCGCTCGACGTCGAACGACACCCCGCGCACGGCGGGCCGTCCGCCGAACGCGACGACCAGGTCGCGGACGCGTACCAGGGGGCTCACACGGTCCTCCGCTCGAATCGGGCCTGCAGGTGCTGGCCCAGCACGGTGACGGCCAGCACGGTCAACGTGATCGCGACGCCGGGGAACACCGTGGGCCACCACGCGACGGACGCCAGGTCCCGGCCGGCGGCGAGCATCGCGCCCCACTCGGCGGTGGGCGGTTTCGGGCCGAGACCGACGAAGCTCAGCGACGAGGACGCCACGATCATCGCGCCCAGGCTCACGGTCGCCAGCGCGAACACCGGCCCCACCGCGTTCGGCACGACGTGCACGAGCACCACGCGCGGACCCGGGTGCCCGAGCCCGTGCGCGGCCTCCACGTACGTCGAGGCCCGCACCCGCAGCACCTCCGCCCGCACGACCCGGGCGAACCCGGGCACGGTGCCGACGGCGAGGCCGATGGTGGCGGTGAACCCGCTCGCGCCCATCACGGCCGCGACGAGGAACACCAGCAGCAGACCGGGCACGGCGAGCACGACGTCGAGCAGTCGGCTGATGATCTCGTCGCCCCACCGCCCGGTCTGCGCGGCCAGCGTGCCGATGACGATCCCGCCGAGCAGCGCGAGCCCGGTGGCGCCGAGTCCGATGAGGACGGACGCGCCCGCGCCGTGCGCGACCCGGGCGAACAGGTCGCGGCCGTTCTGGTCGGTGCCGAACCAGTGGTCCCAGTCCGGCGGCCGCAGCGTCGCGCCGAGGTCGGCGTGGTTCGGGTCGACGCCGGTCAGCAGCCCGGGCGCGAGCGCGGCGATGGCGACGACCGCGAGGACGACGAGCGCGGCGGCGATCCCGGCCCTGGGGATCCGCACGCGGCGGACCGGGGTCGGTGTGTCGAGCGCGGTGACCACTAGTGCTCCCTCGTCCGCGGGTCCAGCAGCCAGGCCGCGGCGTCGACGAGCGCGTTGACCACGACGAACACCGTGGCCGCCAACAGCACGACACCGATCACCAGCGGCATGTCCTTGTTCTGCACCGCGGACAGCAGCAGCCTGCCGACGCCCTGCCGGGAGAACACGATCTCGATGATCACCGCGCCGCCGATGAGCGACCCGGTGATCCAGCCCAGCAGCGAGGTCACCGGCAGCGCGGCGTGCCGCAGCACGTGCCGCGCGCGCAGCGCCACCTCGCTGATGCCCCGGGCCCGGGCGGCGAGCACGAACGGCTCGTCGAGCGTGCGCAGCAGACCTTCCCGCAGCACGCGGGTCACCACGGCGACCGGGTGCGCGGCCAGCGCGATGGCGGGCAGCACCAGGCCGGAGAAGTCGCTGGAGCCGATGGCGGGGAACCAGTGCAGCGAGAAGGAGAACACGCCCAGCAGCACCAATCCGAGCCAGAATGGCGGCACGGCGACGATGAGCCCTTCGACGCCGGAGAACAGCGACCGCGCCCAGCGGCGCCTGCCCGCGCCGATCACCGCGAGCACGACCGAGGCGACCACGGTCAGCACGAGCGTCGCGGCGACCAGTTCCAGTGTGCGGGGCAGCTGCGTGCCGATGGCGTCCCAGACGGGTCGGCGCAGCACGAAGCTGGTGCCGAAGTCGCCGGTGGCCAGTTTGCCGAGGTAGGCGAAGAACTGGGTGAACAGCGAATCGTCCAGCCGGTACTCGGCGATCACCTGGGCCCGCACGGCCGGACTGGCCTGGGTGCGGGCCAGCAGCACGTCGGTGGTGGAGCCGGGCATGGCCTGGATGAGGAAGAAGGTGGCGGTGGCCGCGCCGACCAGGACGCCGACGGCGCCCAGCAGCCGCACGGCCACCACTCGCAGGACCCGAACCGCGGCGGGGGAAACCCGCCGCGGCTCGGACTTGATCGCCAACGAGGTCACTGGGACAGCCAGATCTGGTGGAAGTCGGGCGCGCCGTCGGCGAGGAAGGCGACCGAGTTGACCCGGCTGGTGGCGCCGAAGGTGGTGCGGTCGTCGTAGATCGGGAAGACCGCGGCGTCGTCGGTGATCTTGCGCTGCGCGTCGGCGTACGCCTTGAACTGCGACTCCTGGTCGGCCGCCTCGAGGGCGCGGGCGAAGTCGGCCTGCACCGCGGGGGCGGTGTAGCGGGCCATGTTGTTGGCGATGCCGCGCTCGGGCGTCGGGATGTTCTCCGCGCCGAGCAGGACCTGGAGCACCTGCGGGCCGGGGGCGGCGAAGTTGGTGTCGATCAGGTCGTAGTCGCCCTTGAGCAGCCGGTCGACGAAGGTGCCGCCGTCGAGGTTCTCCTCCACGGTCTCGATGCCGATCTCCTTGGCGCCTGCCTGCACCTGGGTGGCCAGGTCGGTCACGCCCGCGTCGGACCACATGTGCCGGACCGTGAGGCGCTTGCCGTCCTTGGTGCGGTAGCCCTGGCTGTCCTTGGTGGCGTAGCCCGCGCCGTCGAGCAGCCGGTTGGCCTCGGCCACGTCGAAGCGGTACTGCGACTCCAGCGACGCGTCGTAGCCGGGGGTGGTGGGGGTGAGGACGCCCTTGGCCGGGCCGTAGACACCGAAGTAGACGTTCTCGGTGATGCGCGGCCAGTCGATGCCCAGGCGGAAGGCGGTGCGCACCTTCCGGTCGGCGAACGGGCCGGACGCGGTGTTGGGCCAGTAGCTGAACGGGATGCCCGGGTACGGGGTGGAGTGCAGCACGAACCCGTTGGTGGAGCCGAGTTCGCGGGCGTTGGTCGGCGAGACGTTCGCGATGGCGTCGACCTGGCCGCTGGTCAGCGCGCCGTAGCGGGCGCCCGCGTCCGGGGCGATCTGGATCTCGATGGCGTCCAGCCAGGCCGCGCCGTCGTTCTCCGCGCCCTCCGGCGGCCAGGCGTAGTCCGGGTTGCGGGTGTAGGAGATGCCCTTCTGCGACGCGAAGCCCTCGGCGCTGCGGAACGGGCCGGTGCCGATCACGGTGGCGCAGCGGGCGGCCGGGTCGCCGGTGAGCGTGGCGGGCGACTGGATGCCGAGGTTGGGGGTGGCCAGCGCGGAGAGGAAGGTGGAGTCGGGGTGCTTGAGGCGGATCTCGACGGTGTGCTCGTCGACGACGGTCGACTTGTCGTAGGCGGAGATCAGGCTCGCGGCGAGCAGCGACTTGGTGGCGGGGTTGACCACGCGGTCGAGGTTGGCCTTGACCGCGGCGGCGTCGAACACCGCGCCGTCGGCGAACTTCACGTTCTTGCGGAGGGTGAAGGTGTAGGCCAGCCGGTCTGTCGAGACCCGCCACTCGGTGGCCAGCCACGGCGCGATGCGCCCACCGCCGCCCTGGTTGACCAGCGAGTCCACCAGCGGGCGGGCCAGGAATCTGCTGGCCGCCGTGGGGCTCTGCTGGGGGTCCAGGCACTCCGGTTCATCCGCGACCGCGACCCGCAGCGTGCCGCCCCGCACGGGTGCGCCGCTGGGCCCCGCCGCCTCCGTCGTCCCGCCGCAGGACGCCACCGTGCCCAGCAGCAGCGTACCCACTATCGCCTTTGTAGACCGCGACCTCATACCTCTTCCTCACCTGCTATTTCGACGCCCCGCAGACCGCGGAGCGGGCACACCGTGGCGAACGGCGCTAAAGCGACGCTGAACGCGTCCACTGGCTGGATCAAGAGCTGGTTGCGCAGCTCAGAGCGCCGCGCGGTCCGGGGTGGACGGCGCGGCGCTCGGCGCGGGTCAGAGCGAGAGGACCGTTTTCGCCAGCAGCTCGTACGAGCGGACGCGGGCGTCGTGGTCGGGGACCTGGGTCAGCGCCATCAGCTCGTCGGCGCCGGTCTGGGCCAGGAAGGCCGCCAGGCGCGGCGTGATGGTGCGCGGGGTCCCGATGAACTGCGGGTCGGTCTTCTCGCGGCGGAAGCGCTCCTCGGCCCCGGAGAACCGGTGGGCCTTGGCGTCGGCGGCGGTGGGCAGGGTCGTGTTGGGGTCAACCGTGCGCATCCGGATCTGCCCGAGCACGAACGCGTTGGCCTGTTCCCAGGCCCGGTCCTCGGAGTCGGCGGCGACCACGATGGCGGCGACCCCGGCGTACGGCTCGGCGCGCCACGGGGAGGGGGTGAAGGAGGCGCGGTAGGCGGCGAGCGCCTCGACGGCGAGACCGGGCACGATGGAGTGCGCGAAGACGAAGGGCAGCCCGAGTCGGCCCGCGTAGGCGGCGCTGCCGGGGCTCGACCCGACCATCCAGAACGCGGGCGGCTCGGTGGGTTCGGGAACCGCCCGCACTCCCCCGACGCCCCGGCCCGCGTTGGCGAAGTAGCCGGACAGCTCGGCGAACTGGGCGTCGAACTCGCGGCGCACGGGATCCCCCAGGCGCGCGGCGGAGACCGGCGACCCACCCGACCCACGCCCCAGCCCCAGGTCGACCCGACCCGGGTAGAGGGAGGCCAACACACCGAACTGCTCGGCGACGGCCAGCGGGGAGTGGTTGGGCAAGAGCACCGCCCCCGAACCGGCGCGGATGGTGGAGGTGGCGGCGAGAACCTGCCCGGCGAGGACGACGGGCGCCGAGGTGGCCAGCGCGGGGGTGCTGTGGTGCTCGGCGACCCAGTAGCGCGCGTACCCCAGTTCGTCCACCGCCTCGGCCAACGAAATACTGCGCCGCAACGCGTCCCCAGCGGTATCCCCGGACCACACGGGCGCCGTGTCGTGCACCGACACCGCGACAGCCTTCCCCATACCCACTCCTCCCGCACCCCATCCGGAGGCACACTCGACTTACCCCCAAGTCAAGTCGAGGCCCCCTCCCCTTGTCAAGCTTGATCGACTTCACCCCGCTGCCCAGGCCGCACCCGCCCCCTCACGACAGCGATCTCGCCACTTCCCCCACCTCAGCGGGCCGACCACCGACTCCGGCGTTCACCAACCAGCTCCGCGCGGCCTGCCCGGCGGGAGAGTTTCCTTGATCGCGAGTTGTCCCCATCCGCTGTACCTATCCACAGAGGGTTATTCAGCGGCGGAGAAGTAGAGGCCGATGACCGCGGAACTGGTGTCGGCGAAGGTGTTGACGGGGCGCCGGTGGTCGGTGTGGGGAACGCGCCAGGTTTCGTGTTGGGCGATGGCGCGTTCGACCACGACACGGAGGGAGTCGTGGTGTCGGTTGAACTCCCGTTCCCGGTCGGGCTGCTCCCGGTCTCCGGGTCTTCTGATAGGGGTCAGGACTCCGCCGCCGACGCAGCCCTCGTCGCCGAGCCAGGCGCCGGGATCCCGTCCCTCGAGAACGTGCGAGACCTCCAGGCCGACGATGTCGTTCCGAGGTCCCGGCATCGGATCCGACACCCACCTCACACGCCCGTCCAGCAACAGTGGGGCCACCGCCGCGATCGCCCGGCCGATCGTCGACCGCGACACCTCGAACGCATCCGCCGACTCCGCTTGAACCCGATTCCGACGCGAATACGCCACCGCGACCACCACGGAGCGACACAAACCGAGAACCGGCGACCACCGACGAACACACACCCCCGGCGGAGGGCGGGGGCTGTCCTGGGTCCGGGTGGGGTGTTCAAAACAAAAGGGAGTTCAGTCCCAGCCAGGCCGCACACGCCCGCGCAGGCCAGGCCACCACGCAATTGTCCCCACCCCGCCAGGCCGGGCCCACTACCCGCCGACCTGCGCCAGCCTGGACTCCACCCCCTAAGCCCCGCTCGCCCACCCCACCCAGGTTGCCTCGCAACCCTTCCCCACCCCGCCAAGCCGAACCCGCCACCCGCCGACGTGTGCCAGCCCGACCCACCACTCAATCCACCGCGCCCCACCCTCTGCTCGATGGGGTGGAACGTCTTTGTGTGGGGGGACGGACCTGCCAAGCTCGCCCGCGGGTGGGGTGGGCTTGCCCCTCCCACCGCTTTGCCCCACCGCAGGTTCGTAGGGGCCCCGCACAAAGACGTTTCACCCCATCGAGCGCAGCTCGAAAACTCGCGCCTGGACCACGAGAGAACGCAACCCCGCTGGAACCGCACCCAAGAGCCCGCGCCGTCACGGCCGATCAGGCACGATCTTCTCCGCAACATCAAGCACCAGATGCTCCGGAATCGTCACGATCTCGCCCAGGTCGTGCCGGAACGTCCCCTCCGCCAACGTCTCGAACCCGAAGTGCGGCAACAATTCCGCCACCTTCCCGTTCTTCGCCGTCGGCCGGAACTCACCGGTCACCGCAACGAACCCACCCTCCCGCGCGGCCGTCAACACCAGCGACAACACAGCCTGCTCGATCCCGCGCGCGAACACCCGGCAGCTCAGCAGGAAGTTCTCCAGCCTCAACTCGGCACCAGCGGCCCGCAGGACCAGTACGCCGACGATCCCGTTGCCGCCGAAGCGATCCGCTGTTGTGATCGTCAGCACCCGGGCGGCCGGGTCCTTGGTCAACGCCACCACGTCATCCTGCTGAAGTCGGATCGTGGTGAGGTTGAACTGGTTGGTGCGCAGTGTGAGTTGCGCGACGCGGGCGATCTCGGCGGGTGTGGCGGGGGCGAGCCGCACGGAGATTCCCAGGTCTGCCAGGAACTCACCGATCGAGTCGGAGGCGGACAGGAACTCCTCGCGGGCCGCCTCCTCGTGGTAGAGGCGGGTCCGGTGTCTGTCCTCGTCGGTGATCTCGGTGGTCGCGAACCAGTCGTCGGCGAGGATTGTGGGGGTGTGCTCGGCTGGGTCTCCCGCCACGTGCACCGTGGTTGTCGGCAATTCGGCCCGCACGGCCGCGATCTCGTGTGCGCTGTCGTCGACGAATACCACGGTATCGATGCCCACGTTGAGTTCGCGGGCAAGTCGACGCAGGTTGTCCGGTTTGGGTTGCCAGTTCGCGATCACGCGGACGAACGCGTCCGCCGGAACACCCAGGTCCGGGTGGTCGCGCAAGGCGGCGGCGACGGTGTCCGCGTCGTTCTTGCTGACAGCGGCGAGCAGAACCCCCTGCGACTGCAACTGCCGCGCCAGCCGCTGGACAGCCTGGAACGCCTCCCCGCGCGGCGTGTGCGCGACCTCGATCCCCTCGACACCGTCGTCGCCGAGAACCCCGCCCCACAACGTGTTGTCGAGATCAAGAGCCAACACCTTGCGAAGACGACCGGTGCGCGCTCGTACAAGGTGCGCGACATCCCGCGCGTAGCGGCCAAGCAGTTCGTCGGACAGATGCGCGTGCGCATAGGTGGCGAACCGGGGATCGGCGAGCGGAACCCCGTCCACGAGCGGGTCGAGGTCGAGAACCGTGACCGGCCCGGGCGCCGACCCGAGGTCGAGCAGGTCCGCGTTGGCCCGCCGCCACGCCGCGCTCAGGCGCGCGCGGCCGGGGTGGTCGATGATCCGCCCCACCCATTCGCGGGGCAGCGGCACGGTGTTGAGCACGAGCGTCCCGGTGCCGTGGTCGGCGAAGCGGCTGGCGAGGCGGGTCCAGTGCGCGATTTTGGCGGCCAGCGCGGTCTCGACATCGGCCACGGTGAACGGCGACGGCACCTCACCGAACACCGCCGTGTGATCGAGCACCGCGATCGTCACGTCAGCCGGGTTGGCGTACAGATCACTGGACGGGTCGTCGAGATCGAACGCGTAAGTGTTGAAGTCCGCGACCCGCACACGCGGCAGGTAGCCGTGACGGGCGAGTTCCGCGGTCAGCGCCGTGCCGAGCGCGTTGAGGGTGCCGCTGCCGGTGATCGCGACAGACGCGGTCGGCAGACCGGAATGCAGGGCGGCGACTTCGTCCGGGTCGACGCGGGCCAGCAGTCGTCCCGCGGCGGCGCGGTCGGCGGGATCGGCGAGCAGCGCGGGTACGCGGTCGTAGTGCGTCGCCAGGAGCCCGTCGTGGTGCAGGGCGCGCAGTTCGTCCAGTGCGGTCCGAACGGGCGCCCGGTGGATGTCCTCGGTGGTCATGGGTGTCCTCAGTTCGCGTGGCCCGCTGGCGCGAGCAGGGCGTGCAGGCGGTCGGCGAGCGCGGCGGGAGTGCGGGTGTCGAACAGGGTTGCCGGTGGCAGCGCCAGACCGGTCGCCCGGGTGATCCGGTCGGCGATCTCCAAGGCGCCGAAGGACGTCAGACCGAGGTCGAGGAGGTCGGCGGTGACGTTGAGCCCGGCCGAATCGTGGCCCAGGACCGCGGCCACGGACTCGCGGACCGCCGACATGATGACCTCGTGCGCGTCTTCGTCCGCGGGGTCGACCAGGGTGACCTCCGGCGGCGCGGACTCGACGGCGACGGCAGTCGTGGTGATCGTCCGCAGCCAGTAGTGCTCGCGCTGGAACGGGTACGTGGGCACGGAAGCGGGTTCCGCGTGCGGCCCCTCCCCCAGGACAGCCGCCCAGTCGACGGGCACGCCGCGTTCGAACAGCGCACCCGCGGCCGACACCACGGACACCGCCTCGGTCGCCGGGTGCCGCAACGCGGCGAGCGCGGTGGCCTGGCGGATGTCGGCGATCATGCCCGTGAGGGTGGCGTCCGGGCCGATCTCCAGCACGGTGTCCACGCCCAGGTCGCCCAGCGCGCGCACGGCGTCGTGGAAGCGGACCGGGAGCCGGACCTGTTCGGCCCAGTACTCCCCCGCGAGCACACCGGCGCCCGCGACCGCACCGGTCACAGTGGACACCAGCGGCACTTCCGGCTCAGTGAGAGGAATCGAACCGGCGACCTCGCGCAGAACGGGCAGCGCGGGCTCCATGTGCGACGAGTGGAACGCGTGGCTGACCGCGAGTGCCTTGGTCCGCACTCCTCGGGCGCGCCAAGCGGTGGCGAGCGACCGCACGGCGTCGGCGTCGCCGGAGACGACAGTGGCCCGGGGGCCGTTCACCGCGGCGATGGCGACGCGGGAGTCCAGGGTCGGCAGCACCTCGCTTTCCTCCGCCCGCAACGAAAGCATCGCGCCACCGGGCCGGGCCGCCTGCATCGCCGCGGCCCGCGCGACCACGAGCCTGCCCGCGTCCGCCAAGGTCAGGATACCGGCCACGTGCGCGGCGGCGATCTCCCCGACGGAGTGGCCGAGCACGGCAGCCGGTCGCACGCCCCAGCTCGCCACGAGCCGCGCGAGCGCGACCTGGAAGGCGAACAGGGCGGGCTGGGTGTTCTCGGTGCGGTCGAGTTCATCGCGCGGCGCCTCCCGGAGGAAGTCCCGCAGCGGCGCGTTGGCGTATCCCCCGGCATCGACTGCGGCGCAAGCGGTGTCGAATGCCTCGGCGAACACCGGGTACGCCTCGGCCAACTCGGTTCCCATGCCCACCCGCTGCGTCCCCTGCCCGCTGAACGCGAACCCGACTCGCGGACTGCCCGCTTCGGCGGGTCGCACGGTGTCGAGCGCGCGGCGCAGCTCCGCGGCATCAGCGCCGACGGCCACCGCCCGGTGCGCGAAGTGAGTCCGTTGGTGCGCGAGGGTTCGAGCGACGGATGCCAGATCATCACCTGCCACGAGCCGACCCCGAAGCCGGTCCGCCAGCGCCCGGACCGCCTCGGCCGACCGCCCGGTCAAGACCCACGGAACCGCGGGAGCAGAATTGTCCACTTCGGACGAAGCGCGGTCGCCCTCTTCGATGATGACGTGCGCGTTGCTGCCGCTGATCCCGAAGGACGAGACCGCCGCCCGTCGAGGCACCGACCCGCCGGGCCATGACCGCGCCGCACGGATGACGCGAACCGAGTCGGTCCAGTCGACCAACGTGCTGGGCGTGTCGGCGTGCAGGGTCGCGGGCAGGGTCTCGTGCCGCAGCGCCTCGATCACCTTGATCACCCCGGCGATGCCCGCGGCGGCCTGGGTGTGCCCGATGTTGGACTTCACCGACCCGACCCACAGCGGCGTCGCGCGGCCGTCCCCGTACGCGGCGAGCAGCGCGCCTGCCTCGATCGGGTCGCCGAGCGCGGTCCCGGTTCCGTGCGCCTCCACCAGATCGACGTCACCGGGCGCCAACCCGGCGTTCGTCAAGGCGGCCCGGATGACCCGTTCCTGGGCCAACCCGTTCGGGGCGGTGATGCCGTTGCTGGCGCCGTCGGAGTTGATGGCCGAGCCGCGCAGCACCGCGAGCACGGTCCGCCCGTCGCGACGAGCGTCGGAGAGTCGTTGCAGCACAACGAGGCCGGCTCCCTCGCCGAACCCGGTGCCGTCCGCGCCGTCGGCGAACGCCTTGCAGCGCCCGTCCCCCGCGAGCCCACCCTGCCGGGCGAACTCGCTGAACACGCGTGGTGTGGCCATCACCGTGACACCACCGGCCAAGGCGAGGTCGCATTCCCCGTCACGCAGGGCTTTCGCGGCCAGGTGCAGCGCGACCAGCGACGACGAACACGCGGTGTCGACCGTGACCGCGGGCCCCTCGAACCCGAACGTGTAGGCGAGCCTGCCGGACGCGATGCTGGCGGCGTTGCCGGTCATGAAGTAGCCGTCGAGCGGGCTGGGGCCCGCGGTGACCGGCGGCGCGTACTCCTGCTGGATCACCCCGGCGAATACCCCGGTGCGGCTGCCGCGCAGGTCGGCAGGCCGCAGCCCGGCGCGTTCCAGCGCGGCCCACGCGATCTCCAGCAGCACCCGGTGCTGCGGGTCCATGGCCAGCGCCTCGCGCGGGGCGATGCCGAAGAACCCGGCGTCGAACCCGCCAGCGCCGGACAAGAACCCGCCCACCCCGTCGTGGGCGGGCCAGCCCCGGTCGTCCGGGAACGGGCCCAGCGCGTCGGTGCCGGAGTCCACGACCCGCCACAGGTCCTCGGGTGAGTCGACGCCGCCGGGGAAGCGGCAGGCGGTGGCGACCACGGCGATCGGGTCGGGGTCGCGCCGCGCGGCCAACTCGGCGCGGGCCGCGGCCAGCTCGGCCCGGGTGGTGGCCAGCTCCGCGCTCGCGCGGCGCAGGTAGTCGATCAGCTTCCGCTCGTCGGTCATGGCGTCCCCTCAGCGCAGCTGCGCGTCGATGAGTGCGAACAGTTCGTCCACGTCGGTCGGTGCCTGCGGGGTGGGCGCGGGGGCGAGCCTGCCGAGCAGGTGGTCGGCCAGGGCGGTGGGGGTCGGGTAGTCGAACACCACCGTCGCCGACAGCCGCAGTCCGGTCACCTTGCCGAGCCGGTTGCGCAGTTCGACCGCGGTGAGCGAGTCGAACCCGAGTTCCTTGAAGGTGCGGTCCTCGTCGCCCGCGACCCCGCCGCCGAGCACGGCCCGGACCGTGCCGCGCACGGTGCCCAGCACGAGATCGCGGCCCTGTTCGGGGTCGGCGGCCAAGCGCGCGGCCAGGTCGGGGGTTTCCGCGGGCGGCGCGGCCCGCCGCTTGGCCACGAGGCCGCGCAGCACGGCGGGTGGTTCGCCCGCGGCGAGGACGGTCGTGTCGAGCCGCACGGCGACCGGGTCGGGGACGTGGGCGGCGATGGCGGCGTCGAGCGCGGCGAGGCCCTGAGCCGGGGTGAACGGCAGCAGCCCGGTCCGGCGGAGTCGCGCCCGGTCGGCGGCGGCGAGGTCGCCGGTCATGGCGCTGTCGGACGCCCACAGCCCCCACGCGATGGAGGTGGCGGGCAGGCCGTCGCGGACCCGGCGCGCGGCGATGGCGTCGAGGGCGAGGTTGGCCGCCGCGTAGCCGCCCTGGCCGGGGTTGCCGACCAGGCCCGCCGCCGAGGAGAACAGGACGAACGCGGCGAGGTCGTGGTCGCGGGTCAGCTCGTCGAGGTGGCGGGCGCCGTCGACCTTGGGGGCGAGGACGGCGCGCAGGCGGTCCTCGGTGATGCCGGGGAGGGTGGCGTCGTCGAGCACGCCCGCCGCGTGGAAGACGGCGGTGAGGTTGTCGGGGATGACCTTGGCCAGTGCGTCGCGGTCGGCGACGTCGACGGCGGCGAACTCGACGGCGTCGCCCAGTTCGGCCTTGAGTTCGGCGGCGGCCGGCGAGTCGGGGCCGCGCCTGCTCAGCAGGAGGAGGCGTTCGGCGCCGTGCCGGGTGACGAGGTGGCGGGCGAGGTGGGCGCCGATGCCGCCGGGGGCGCCGGTGATGAGGATGGTGCCGCCGGGGTCTCGCGGGGTCGGGAGGGTGAGGACGACCTTGCCGATGTGGCGGGCGTGTTGGAGGTGGCGGATGGCTTCGGGGGCGCGGTCGACGGGCCAGGCGGTGACCGGTGGCGGGGTGAGGGTGCCGTCTTCGAACAGGGCGACGAGGTCGGCGAGCATCTCGGCGATGCGGTCGGGGCCCGCTTCGATGAGGTCGAAGGCGCGGTAGGTGATGTCGGGGCGGACGGTGTCGCGGATGTCGGTCTTGCCCATCTCGATGAACCGGCCGCCGGTCCTGAGGAGGTCGAGGGAGGCGTCGACGAACTCGCGGGCGAGGCTGTTGAGGACGATGTCGACGCCGCCCGCGTTCGCGATGGGTTCGGCGAAGGTGAGGTCCCTGGAGGAGCCGATGGTCGCGGCGTGTGCGACGGCGGGCCACTTGGCGGGTGAGGCCGTGGCGTGGATGGTCAGACCCCAGTGGTGCGCGAGTTGGATGGCGGCGCCGCCGACACCGCCCGCGGCGGAGTGGATGAGCACGGATTCGCCGGGTTTGGCGGCGGCGAGGTCGCGTAGGGCGTAGTAGGCGGTGAGGAAGACTGCCGGGATCGCGGCTGCCTCGGTGAAGGTCCTCGTGGCGGGGATGCGGGTGACGAGGCGGTGGTCGGTGACGGCGGACGGGCCGATGCCGCCGCTGATCAGGCCGAAGACGCGGTCGCCGACGGTGAGTCCGGTGACGTCGGTGCCGGTCTCGGTGACGATGCCCGCGCCTTCCGTACCGAGGTCGGCGGCGCCGGGGTACATGCCGAGGGCGAGCATGGCGTCGCGGAAGTTGAGACCGCTGGCGCGCACGGCGATCCGCACGTCGGTCGGCCCGAGGGGTTGCGGCGCAAGGGGGTTGAGGACCAGGTCGTCGGCGGATCCGCCCGCCCCGGCCGCCAACCGCCAGTCCTCCGCGTCCGGGGTGGGCAGTGGCGCGGCGAGCCCGCGGAGCCTGGGGACCAGCAGGCCACCGTGGCGTTCGGCTTGCTGCGGTTCGTCCGCGGCGAGCGCCTCGACGCGCTCGTTCGCGCTGTCGAGCAGCACGATCCGGCCCGGCTCCTCCGACTGGGCGCTGCGGACGAGCCCCCACACGGCGGCACCGTCCACTGTGGGCCGCTCCCCCGGCACCGCGGCCACGGCGCCGGTCGTGCGGACGACGATCGTGCCGCTGTCCGCGGCGAGCGCCCGGCGGAGCGCGTCGGCGAAGTCCGCCAGGTGGCTTTCCAGGCTCGTCGAGCCGATGGCGGGCACGTGCAGAACGGTGTGCGCGGGCGCCTCGGCAGGCGTGGCCGCCTCCCAGGTGACGTGGTGCAGGGGGACGTCGGCGAGGTCGACGGCGCGGAAGTCGATGCCCGCGATGTCGGCGACGACGCGGCCGGTGGGGTCGGCGATGCGCGCGGTGACGCTGTCGTCGCCCTTGCGGAGCCAGACGCGGAGCCTGCCGTCGGCCGGGGTGAGGGTGGCGCCGCGCCAGGTGAAGGGCAGGCGGGTGGCGCCGGAGAACCAGCCCACCAGGCCGACGCCGTGCAGCGCGGTGTCCAGCAGGGCCGGGGAGAGGGCGAAGCCGGTGGGGCCGTTGACCTCGATCTCGGCGAAGACCTCGTCGGCGCGGCGCCAGGCGGCGCGGAGGCCTTGGAAGCTCGGGCCGTAGTGGTAGCCCGCGGTGGCGAGGTCGGTGTAGACCGCGTCCACCGGCACGGGCTCGGCGCCGGCGGGCGGCCAGGCGGGGAGCCACTCGCCGAGTGGTGCGGGGGCGGTGGCGGAACCGGTGGCGTGGACGGTCCACTCGGCGCCGAGCGGGGTGTCGTGGGTCCCGGGGCGGGTGGAGATGGTGATGGCGCGGTCGGCGTCGACGGCGACCTGGATCTCGACCGGGTCGTCACCGAGGACGACCGGGCGGGCGAGGACCAGTTCGGCGATGGTGGGGGCACCGAGGAGACCGGCGGTGTGGGCGGCGAGTTCGGTGAGTGCCGCGCCGGGGACCAGAACGGTGCCCTCGACGGCGTGGTCCGCGAGCCACGGGTGGGTGCTCAGGGCGACGGTGCCCTGGGTGAGGACACCGTCGGGGGTGCGGATGACCGTGTCCAGCAACGGGTGGCCGGTGGGGCGGGCGGGAGCTGTTGTCGTGGCGTCGAGCCAGAACCGCCTGCGGTCGAAGGCGTAGGCGGGCAGGTCGAAGACGCGGCGCCGGTCGCCGAGGTAGCCCGCCCAGGTGACCGGGACGCCGCGCACCCAGGCCTCGGCGACCGAGGCGAGGACGCGGTCCAGTCCCCCGTCGCCGCGGCGGAGGGTGCCGAGGACGGCGAGGTCAGGGCGGTCCACCTCGTCGAGGGTGTCCTGCACGGCGACCGACACCACGGGGTGCGGGCTGATCTCGATGAACACCCGGTGGCCCGCCGCCGCGGCGGCGCGCACGGCCGGGTCGAGGCGGACCGCCTGGCGCAGGTTCCGGTACCAGTAGTCCGGTTGGAACAGGCCGTCCGGTTCGGCGAGCGCGCCGGACACGGTGGAGAAGACCTGGGCGGTCGGCTCGCCGAGCACCACCTCGGGGAGCACGGACCGGATCTCGTCGGCGATGGACTCGACGTGGGCGGTGTGGGAGGCGTAGTCGACGTCGATCAGCCGGGTCCGTGCGCCGAGTTCGTCGAACCGGGCCTGGACCCGGGCGACGCCGTCGGGGTCGCCCGCGACGACCGTGGCGCGGGGGCCGTTGTGCGCGGCGACGCTGACGCCCGGTTCGAGCAGCGGTTCCACCTCGGCGGCCGGGGCGGCGATCGACAGCATCGCGCCGCGCCCGGCGATGGCCCGGATGGCCCGGCTGCGCAGCGCGGCGACGGCCGCCGCGGCAGGCAGGGCGAGCGCGCCGGAGGCGACGGCGGCGGCGATCTCGCCCTGGGAGTGCCCGATCACCGCGGCCGGGGTGACACCGAAGGACCGCCACACGGCGGTGAGCGCGGTCATCGTCGCCCACAACGCGGGCTGCACGACGTCGACCGACGCGTCCGGGCCCTGCCCGGCGAGGTGCCCCAGCAGGGACCACCCGGTGACGGCGTCGACCGCGGCGGCGGCCTCGGCGAGCCGTTCGGCGAAGGGCGGGTACTGCTGGAGCGCGGTGGCCATGCCGTCCCATTGCGCGCCCTGCCCCGGGTAGAGGAAGACGGGCTCGTGCGGTCCGGTGGCGTGCCCGGTCACGACGGACGGGTGCGGTTCGTCGGACGCCAAGGCGTGCAGGGCTTCCCGGGCCTGCTCGGTGCCGGTCGCGACGATCACGGCGCGGTGGTCGAACTCGGGCCGGGAGCGGACCAGTTCGGCCGCGACGTCGGCCAGGTCGCGCTCGGCGTCGAGGTAGTCGCGCAGTCGGCTCGCGGCCAGGCGGAGCGCGGCGGGCGACTTGGCGGACAGCGCGAGCGGGACCGGGCGGGCGAGGGGCTCGACCGCCTGGTGGTCCTCGACGATCGGGGGCTCCTCGATGATCACGTGGGCGTTGGTGCCGCTCATGCCGAACGCGGACACCCCGAACCGGCGCGGGCGGGCGCCGCGCGGCCACGGCGTGTTCTCGGTGAGCAGCGCGACGCCGTCGGACCAGTCGACCCGGGTGCTCGGGGCGTCGACGTGCAGGGTCCGGGGCAGGGTCTCGCGGCGCAGCGCCTCGACCATCTTGATCACCCCGCCGACGCCCGCGGCGGCCTGCGTGTGGCCGATGTTGGACTTGAGCGAGCCCAGCCGCACCGGCTCGGGTCGCGGCGCGCCGTAGGTGTTGACGATCGCGTTCGCCTCGACCGGGTCGCCGAGGGTGGTGCCGGTGCCGTGCGCCTCGACGGCGTCGACGTCGGCGGGGCCGAGCCCGGCGGCGCGCAGGGCGTCGCGGATGACCCGTTCCTGGGAGGGGCCGTTCGGCGCGGTCAGGCCGTTGGAGGCGCCGTCCTGGTTGACCGCCGACCCCCGCAGCACGGCGAGGACCGGGTGGCCGTTGCGCTGGGCGTCGGAGAGCCGCTCGACGAGCAGCACGCCCGCGCCCTCGCTGAACCCGGTGCCGTCGGCCGAGTCGGCGAACGCTCGGCAGCGCCCGTCCGGGGACAGGCCGCGCTGCCGGGAGAACTCGACGAAGGTGTCCGGGGTCGCCATCACGGTCGCGCCGCCCACCAGGGCGAGGTCGCACTCCCCGTCGCGCAGGGCCTTCGCGGCCAGGTGCAGGGCGACCAGCGACGACGAGCACGCGGTGTCGACGGTGAGCGCGGGCCCGGTGAGGCCGAGGGTGTAGGCGACGCGGCCGGAGGCGACGCTGCCCGCGCTGCCGGTGCCGAGGTAGCCGCCGTGCTCGCCGGGGGCGGTGCGGGCCCGGGCGCCGTACTCGGTGTAGATCAGTCCGAAGTAGACACCGGTGCGGCTGCCGCGCAGCGTGGTCGGGTCGATGCCCGCGCGTTGCGCCGCCTCCCACGAGGTCTCCAGCAGCAGCCGCTGCTGCGGGTCGACCGCGCGCGCCTCGCGGGGGTTGAGCTCGAAGAAGGCGGGGTCGAAGTCGGCGGCGTCGTGCAGGAAGCCGCCGTGCCTGGCGTAGGAGGTGGCGGGGTTGTCCGGGTCGTCGTGGAAGAGGGCGGCCAGGTCCCAGCCGCGGTCGTCGGGGAACTCGCCGATGGCGTCGGTGCCGGATTCGACCAGCCGCCACAGGTCCTCGGGAGAGGTGACGCCGCCGGGGTAGCGGCAGGCGGTGGCGACGATGGCGATCGGTTCGTCGGTATTTCTGGTGATCTGGCGGGTTTCGGTGGCCTGGGAGGTCAGGAAACGGGCCAGGTCGCGGGGGGTGGGGTGGTCGAAGACGAGGGTGGCGGGGAGTGGGGTGCCTGTGAGCTTCGCTAGGTGGTCGCGGACTTGGACTGCCGTCATGGAGTCCAGGCCGAGGTCGCGGAAGGGCAGGTCGGGGCGGACGGCGTTGGGTGAGTCGTGGCCGAGGAGGCCCGCGACGACCTTGCGGACCGTGGCGAGCGCGGCGTCGGGAGTGGCGCCGATGCCGTTGCCCGCGTCCGCGCTGCGAAGTTGGCGGGTGCGTGGGGCAGGTGCGTGGGTGGTGGCCGCGACGGTGGTCGGGTCGATGGTGCGGAAGGTGAGGGCGTCGATGGTGAGGACGGGCAGACCGGATTGGTCGACAGCGGTGAGTGCGATGGTGTCGGTGCCGGTTTCGGTGATGAGGAACCTGAGAGCGGTGGCGTTGCGGGCGTGCAGTCGCACGGCGGTGAAGTCGAAGGGGGCGGTGATGGTGTCGCGGGGGCGGGCGAGGAACTGGGCCTGGATCGCGCCGTCGAGCAGGGCGGGGATGATGGCGTGGCCGGGGATCGGTTCGGGGACGGCCACTTCGGCGGTGACGGTGTTCGAGCCGCGCGTGATTGCGTTGAGGGCGCGGAGTTCCGGGCCGTAGTGGACGCCGGTCAGCGTCTCGTAGGCGACCTCGACGGTGTGCCCTTCGGGGAAGGTTGGAGGGTGTGGAACCGGGGTGTCGTCGGCGGTGAGGACTCCGGTGGCGACCTTGACCCAAGCACGGGAGTATCCGGTGTAGACGGTCAGGTCGCCGTCGGGGCTGACGGTGGCTTGCAGGTCGATGCCGCGTTCGGGGACGTCTACGGGTGCCAGCAGGGAAAGGGAGCGCACGTCCGGTAGGCCGAGTTCGGCGCCGATGGCGAGCGCGAGGTCGACCAGGGCGGTACCGGGGAGCACGGTGCGGTCGCCGACGCGGTGCGCCGCGGTCCAGCCGGTGCCCGGGATGTGCCCGCTGACCAAGGCGCTGCCGTCGGCACCGTGGACGACGGCGTCGAGCAGCGGGTGTTCGGCGGACGTGGCGCCGCGCGTGGTGACGGTGTCGAGCCAGTAGCGGCGGAGTTGGAACGGGTAGGTGGGCAGGTCGACGACGCGTCCCGGGGTGTGGGCGGACCAGTCGACGGCGACGCCTGCGGCGTGGGCGTGGCCCGCGGCGACGAGGAACCGGTCGAGGCCGCCGTCCTCGCGGCGGAGGGTGCCGAGGGCGGTGCCGTCGGGGACGGTGTCGCCGAGGGCGGCCGTGAGGACCGGGTGGGGGCTGATCTCCAGGAACACCCGGTGCCCGGCGGCGGCCAGTCCCGCGACGGTGTCGCTGAGGCGGACCGGTTGGCGGAGGTTGTCGAACCAGTACCCGGCGTCGAGAGTGGTGGTGTCGATCGGGCCCGCGGTCACCGTGGAGTGGAACTCGACGGCGGATCGTCGGGGGCGGACCTCGGCGAAGGCGGTGGTCAGGTCGTCTCGGAGCGCCTCGACGGCGGGCGAGTGGGACGCGTAGTCGACGGAGATCACTCGGGCGCGGACGTCGGTGTAGGACTCGACCAGCGCGGTGACGGCGTCGACCGGTCCGGCGACGACGGTTGAGCGGGGGCCGTTGATCGCGGCGATCACCACCCCGTCCCGCAGGTGCTCCGTGACCTCGTCGGCGGCGAGTTCGATCGACGCCATGGTGCCGCTGCCCGCGATGGCCGCGATGGCGCGCGACCGCAGCGCGACGAGCTTGGCGGCGTCGGCGAGGTCGAGCGCGCCCGCGACGTACGCCGCCGCGATCTCGCCCTGCGAGTGGCCGACGACGGCCGCCGGGGTGACCCCGACCGCCTTCCACTGCGCGGCGAGGCCGACCATCACCGCGAACAGCGCGGGCTGCACGACCTCGACCCGGGCGAACACCTCCGGGTCGGCACCGCGCAGCACGTCGACGAGGTCCCAGTCGGTGTGCGGGGCCAAGGCGTCGGCACAGCGCCGGATCTCGTCGGCGAACGCGGGCGCCTGGTCGAGCAACGCGGCGGCCATGCCGACCCATTGCGCGCCCTGCCCGGGGAAGACGAACACGGGCTGTTCGACCCGCACGCTGTCCCCCACCGCCGCGCGCGGCGACGGGAGGTCCGCGGCGACGGCGGCCAGCGCCTGGTCCAGTTCCGCCAGCGTGCCGCCGACCGCGACGGCCCGGTGCGCGAGTCGTGCGCGCGCCGTGGCGAGGGTGTGCGCGGTGTCGGCGAGGTCGCCGCCCGCGGCGAGGAAAGCGCGGATGCTCTCGGCATGCGCCCGGACAGCCGCCGCGCTCGCACCCGACAGCAACAACGGCACCGGGGCACCGTCTTCGCCTAGGGTCGGTTCCGCGGCGGCCGGTTCGGGGACGGCTTCGATGATGACGTGCGCGTTCGTCCCGCTGATGCCGAACGACGACACGGCCGCGCGGTGCGGTCGGTCGCGGGGCGGGAGCGGGGTGGCGGTGGTGGCGATGGACAGGCCTGAGGTGGGCCAGTCGAGGTGCGGGGACGGGGTGGCCGCGTGCAGGGTGGCGGGGAGGGTGCCGTTGCGCAGGGCGAGGATCGCTTTGATCACGCCGCCGACGCCCGCCGCGGCCTGGGTGTGGCCGATGTTGGACTTGAGCGAGCCGAGCAGCACCGGGTCGGCGGCGGAGTGCGCGGCGCCGTAGGTGGCGGCGAGGGCACCGGCCTCGATCGGGTCGCCGAGCGGGGTGCCGGTGCCGTGGCCCTCGATGACGTCGACGTCGGCCGGGGTGAGGGCGGCGTCGGCGAGCGCGGCGCGGATGACGCGCTGCTGGGCGGCGCCGTTGGGGGCGGAGAGCTGGGTGCTGGCGCCGTCGGAGTTGACGGCGCTGCCGCGCAGGACCGCCAGCACGGGGTGGCCGAGGCGCCGGGCGTCGGAGAGGCGTTCGATGAGCAGCAGGCCGACGCCCTCGGCCCAGCCGGTGCCGTCGGCGTCGGCGGAGTAGGCCTTGCACCGGCCGTCCGGGGAGAGGCCGCGCTGCCGGGAGAACTCGACGAACGTGCCGGGGGTGGCCATCACGGTCGCGCCGCCGACCAGGGCCTGCGCGCACTCGCCGCGGCGGATGGCCTGGGCGGCGTAATGCAGGGCGACCAGCGAGGACGAGCACGCGGTGTCGACGGTCAGCGCCGGTCCCTCCAGCCCGAAGGCGTACGCGACCCGGCCGGAGGCGATGCTGCCCGCGCTGCCGAGTCCGATGTAGCCCTCGAAACCGTCGGGGGCGCGGCCGTGGCGGGAGCCGTAGTCGGCGTACATGACGCCGACGAACACGCCGATCCGCTGCCCGGCCACGGACCTGGGGTCGATCCCGGCCCGTTCGAACGCCTCCCAGGCGGTGTGCAGCAGGAGCCGCTGCTGCGGGTCGACGGTCAGCGCCTCGCGCGGGCCGACGCCGAACAGCTCGGCGTCGAAGTCGGCGGCGTCGTGCAGGAAGCCGCCGGACCCCGAGTAGGTGGTGCCGGGCTTGTCCGGGTCGGGGTCGACCAGGTCGGCGGGCCAGCCCCGGTCGGTGGGGAACGGCCCGACGGCGTCGCGGCCGTCGGCCAGCAGGTCCCACAGCTGCTCCGGGGTGCCGACCCCACCGGGGTAGCGGCACGCCATCGACACGACCGCCAACGGCTCCCGCGCGGCGGAGGTGACCTCCTCCAACCGCGTGCGCGTCCGCAGCAACTCCGCGGTGGTGCGCTTGAGGTAGTCGCGAAGTGTGTCCTCGCTAGACATCGGCGGCACGGCTCCCGTCACTCGCTCAGTTCGCTTTCCAGCAACGCCACCAGCTCATCACCGCGCGCCAAACCGCCACCAAAGCTGTGACATGGCCTCGGCTCCGCCGAGGCGGCGAGAGCTGTGACAATGGCCGAGGCTCCGCCTCGGCGGCCAGATCGCCTTTGATCCGATCTCTTCCCTCCCGATTTCGCGAGGCCCCAGGGGGCCCCGCGAAATCGCTCAGTCCGGAGACCGGCGCGATCTCGCGGGCGAGCGGCGAGGAGATGCCCCAATCACAGTGGTCGGAGAACCCCGCCACCGTCCGTTGCACTCGCTCATTCGCTGAGTTCTTTGTCCAGTAGCCCGAACAGCTCGTCGTCGGTGGCCGAGTCCACGCCGAAGGCGTCCGGGGTGTCACCCAGGTCCGCCAAGGCCGCCTTGAGGGCCGCGATGATGTCGGCGCGGGTGTTGTCGTCGCGGTGGGCGGTGCTTACCAGTGCGTCCAGGGCGGACAGGTCGGGTTTGGTGTCGGTGACCAGGTCAAGGAGGTGGGTGGTGAGGGCAGCGGCTGTGGGGTGGTCGAACAGGAGAGTCGCCGGGAGTTGGCCACCGATGTCGAGGCCGAGTTTGGTGCGCAGCTCGATGGCGGTCAGCGAGTCGAGCCCCAGGTCGAACAGGCCGGTGTCGTCGGGGACCACGGCCAGGCCCAGCACCTCCGTGATCCGGTCGGCCACCGTGGTGCGGACGATCCGTCGCGCGGCTTCGACATCCACAGTGGACACTCGTTCGACCAGGGTCACCGTGGTGGTCTTCTGGCGCGGCACCAGGTCGGCGAAGATCTCCGGACCGCCGGGGCGGGCGGAGATCAGCGCGGGGACGGTGGTCGCCCGACCGGAGGACAGGGCCGCGTCGAAGTGGACCAACCCTTCGGCGATGGTGGCGGCCCGGAGGCCGAGTCCGGCGATCCGGGCTCGGTGGGCCGCGTCCAGTTCGGCGCCCATGCCGGTGTCCCAGAGGCCGAACGCCAGGGAGGTGCCGGGGAGACCCGAGGCTTGACGGTGGGCGGCGAGGGCGTCGAGGAAGGTGTTGGCCGCGGCGTAGTTGGCCTGGCCCGCGTTCCCGATGACGCCCGCGATGGACGAGAACAGCGCGAAGACGCGCAGCGGGCGGTCGGCGGTGAGGTGGTGCAGGGTCCAGGCGGCGTCCACCTTGGCGCGGAAGACACGGTCCACGTCGTCGTCCGTCAGGTTCTCGAGGACGCCGTCGGCGAGCACACCTGCCGCGTGGATGACGGCGGTGAGGTCGGGGACGGTGTCAAGCAGCGCACGGGTGGCGTCCGTGTCGGCCAGGTCGGCCGCGCGGACCTCCGCGCCCAACTCCTCGCCGAGTGCCCGGAGCGCCGGGTCGGCCTGCCCCCGCCGTGACACGAGCAGCAGCTTCCGCACGCCGTGGGTGTCGGCCAGGTGCCGGGCCACGGCGGCGCCGAGCGCACCGCCCGCGCCGCTGAGCAGCACGGTCCCGTCGCCGAAGTCGACCGGGGTGTCCGACCGGGTCGGGGTGTGCAGGCGCGGAACCGAGACCCCACCGCGACGCAGGGCCACCTCACCCGGCCGCCCGGCGGCGATCGCCGACAACGCGGCGATGCTGGACGGGTCGTCGTCGGTGTCGATGACGCTGACGCGGCCGGGTCGCTCGGCGCGGGCCGTGCGGACCAGGCCCCACAGCACAGCGGCGTTCGGGTCGGCCACGGTGTCGCCGTCGACGGCGGCCACCGCGCCCCGGGTGACCACGACGACGTGCTCCGGCGCGGTCAGGATCAGGTCCCGGACCTCGCGGAAGGCCGCACGGGGGTCGGAGGTGTCCGGCTCGACGACTCGGACCTCGGCGTTGCCCGACGGCAGCGGGGTCGGTACCCACACCACCTCGTAGGGCGCGGGTACGCGCACTCCGCCGAGTCCGCTCGTGGGGCGGAGCCGGACCTCGTCGGCGGTCAGTACCGGGCGCCCGGCTCGGTCGATGACGCTCACGGCGAACGAGTCCGCGCCGGTCGACGTGATCCGCGCCCGTAGCGGCCCCTCCGGCACGGTGTGCGTACGGACTCCGCGCCAGGCATAGGGAATCTCGACCGGGGCTCCCGGTTCACGGTCGGCGATCCACGCGTGCAACACGGCGTCCAGCGCGCCGACCGCCGAGGCCGGGGCGACGTCGGCGTACCGGTGGTCGCCGTCGCGCCATAGCGCGATCAGGTTCCGGAACGCCGGGCCGTAGTCGTACCCGAGTGCCGCGAGTGCCTGGTACGACACGGGAACAGGCTCGGCGGCAGGACGGTGGCCATCCCAGACGTCCTCGGGTCCCGAGTCGGCCACGGTGGCTTCGGCGTTGAGCGACCAGGGTTCGTCGCCGACCCTGCTGTGCACGCGTAGCGAGTCGCCATCCACAGTGACCCGAAGGTCGACGGTCTCGGTGACGATGAGCGGCGCGTGCAGGACGAGTTCCTCCACAACGGGTTTGCCGTGCCGCGCACCGAGCCACCCCACCAACTCGACCAGCGCGACAGCGGGCACCAGCGTGGTCCCCAACACCGCGTGGTCGGCAAGCCACGGCTGAGCGGCGAGCGAGACAAGTCCTGTGTAGACGGTCTGATCGGTGTCGGGGATCGTCACGGCACCGGTGAGCAACGGGTGACCGGGGGCATCCGGCCGGGCCAGTGCGGGCGCGTCGAGCCAGTACCGCTCGCGGGCGAAGGCGTAGGTGGGCAAGGGAATGGGTGCGGCTTCCGGGTACAGAGCCCGCCAGTCCCAGCCGATCCCGGCGACGAAACCCCGCGCGACCAGCGTCCACACCGCCGTCAGGTCGTCGGCGCGGCGGGTCAGCGCGGGCAGGGCGACCGCGTCCGGCAGCGTCTCCCCCACCTGCGTGGTCAGCACCGCGTCCG
Source organism: Actinokineospora auranticolor (assembly GCF_041897805.1). Taxonomy (GTDB): domain Bacteria; phylum Actinomycetota; class Actinomycetes; order Mycobacteriales; family Pseudonocardiaceae; genus Actinokineospora; species Actinokineospora auranticolor. The sequence continues at coordinate 3,649,663 of NZ_CP154825.1, read as the reverse complement.
GCCCCACCTCGACGAACACCCCGGCGCCGAGCGCGGCCACGGTGTCGGCGAAGCGCACGGTTCCCCGCACCTGGTCGACCCAGTGGTCCGCCGAGCCGAGCCGCCGCGCGTCGGCGGGGGCGGCCGTGACGGTGGACAGCAGCGGGTACGCGGGTTCGCGCGCGTCGAGGGTGCCGATGGCGTCGCGGAAGCCGGGCAGCATCGGGTCCATCAGCGCCGAGTGGAACGCGTGGCTGACGGTGAGCCGCTTGGTGCGCGCGAACCCGGCCGCGACGGCGGTGACGACGTCCTCCGGCCCGGACAGCACCACCGAGTTCGGCCCGTTCACGGCGGCGATGTCGACCCCGTCGGGGATCTCGTCGACCGCGGCGCGGACGGACACCATGGCCCCGCCGGTCGGCAGCGCCTGCATGAGCGTGCCCCGAGCGGCGACGACCGCCACCGCATCGGCCAGCGACAGGGCGCCGACGGCGTGCGCGGCGGCCAGTTCGCCGATCGAGTGCCCGGCGGCGCCCGCCGCGACGAGCCCCCACGACTCCAGCAGCCGGGCCAAGGCGACCTCGACGGTGAACAGCGCGGCCTGCGTGTTGCGGGTCTGGTCGAGTTCGGTGCCCGCGATGGCGGCTCGGACGTCGATGCCGTGCCTGCCGAACTCGTCGGCGACCGCGTCGAACGCGTCGGCGTAGACGGGGAACCGGCTGCGCAGCGCGGTTCCCATGCCGGTCCGCTGGCTGCCCTGCCCGGTGAACAGCAGCGCGACCGCGCCCTTGGCGGGCGACCCGGTGACCACGCCGTCGCCGGTGGTCCCGGCCGCGAGGTGATCGAGACCGCGTAGGAGGTCCTCGCGGGAGGCGCCCACAACGGCCCCGCGCACCGGGAAACGCGTGCGCGTGGTGACGAGCGAGAACGCCAGGTCGGTCAGGTCGGGGTCGGTGGTCCGCACGTGCTCGGCCAGGCGCGCGGCCTGGGAGCGCAGGCCCTCGGGTGTCTTCGCGCTCAGCGCCCAGACGCGGGTGGTGCCGTCGTCCGGCCGGTCCGGCGTGGCGGGGTCGGGTCCTTCTTCGAGGATCACGTGCGCGTTGGTGCCGCCGATGCCGAAGGACGACACGGCCGCGCGGCGCGGTCCGTCGGTGTCCCACGGGGTGGTCTCGGCGGGCACGACGACCGTTCCCGCCGACCAGTCCACGTGCGGGCTCGGTTCGCGCAGGTGCAGGGTCGCGGGCAGTTCGCGGTGCCGCATGGCCTGCACGAGCTTGATCACCCCGGCGACGCCCGCCGCGGCCTGGGTGTGGCCGAGGTTGGACTTCACCGAGCCCATCCGCAGCGGCGCGCGCCCGGCGCGGTCGGCGCCGTAGGTGGCCAGCACCGCCCCGGCCTCGATCGGGTCGCCGAGCCGGGTGCCGGTGCCGTGGGCCTCCAGCACGTCGATGTCGGCGGGCCGCAGCCCGGCCACGCCCAGGGCGCGCCGGATGACGCGCTCCTGCGACGGGCCGTTCGGCGCGGTCAAGCCGTTGGAGGCGCCGTCGGAGTTGACCGCGGAGCCCCGGACCACGGCGAGCACGCGGTGGCCGTGGCGGCGCGCGTCGGAGAGCCGTTCCAGGACGAGGATCCCGGCGCCCTCGGCCCACGCGGTGCCGTCGGCGTCGGCGGAGAACGGCTTGCACCGGCCGTCCGGCGCCAGGCCGCGCTGGCGGGAGAACTCGATGAAGGTGGCCGGGCTCGCCATCACCGTGGCGCCACCGGCGAGCGCGAGGTCGCACTCCCCCGCGCGCAGCGCCTGCGCGGCTTGGTGCAGGGCGACGAGCGACGACGAGCAGGCGGTGTCGACGGTGACCGCCGGGCCCTCCAGTCCGAGGGTGTAGGCGACGCGGCCGGAGGCGACGCTGCCCGCGCTGCCGCTGACCAGCCAACCCTCCAGGTCGCCGCTGGCGCCGGGGCGCTGGTGCAGGCGGGCGCCGTAGTCGGAGTACATGACGCCGACGAACACGCCGCTCTGGCTGCCGCGCAGGGTCGTGGGGTCGATGCCCGCGTCCTCGACGGCCTCCCAGGCGGTGTGCAGCAGCAGGCGTTGCTGCGGGTCGACGGCGAGGGCCTCGCGGGGGCTGATGCCGAAGAAGGTGGGGTCGAAGTCGGCGGCGTCGTGCAGGAAACCGCCGTGGCGGACGGTGGAGGTGCCGGGGTGGTCCGGGTCCGGGTCGAACAGGGCGGGGTCCCAGCCGCGGTCGGTGGGGAACTCGGTGATCGCGTCGGTGCCGTCGCGGAGGAGGGTCCACAGGTCGTCGGGGGTGCGGACGCCGCCGGGGAAGCGGCAGGCCATGCCGACGATGACGACCGGATCACTGGAGTCTTGATCTCGGGCGGCCGTCGGCCCCCCAAGTTCCGGTTTAGTCGCGGGAGACGACAGTTTCGGGGCGTTCGGGTGGGGGCTGTGGATAACTGCGGACAGCTGGGTGCGGAGGTGGTCGGTGAGGGCGGCGGCGGTGGGGTGGTCGAAGACGATGGTGGTGGGCAGTCGGGTGCCGAGGCGGTCGGTGAGGCGGTTGCGGAGGTCGACGGCCATCAGGGAGTCGAAGCCGAGTTCGGTGAAGGGGCGGTCGCGGTCGATGTCGGCGGCGGAGTCGTGGCCGAGGACCGCGGCGATGGCGGTGCGGACGACGTCGTCGAGGTCTCCGGAGGCGGTCGCGGTCACCGGGAAGGCGCGGTGTCGGGCGACGGCGCCGAGGTCGAGTCGGGCCGCGGTGACACTGCCCTGGACGCCGAGTACCCGGTCGAAAAGGGCGAGGCCGTCGGTCTCGGTGAGCGGTCGGATGCCCGCTGCGGCAAGGCGTTCGCGGTCGCGGGCGGCGAGGCCGCCCGCCAGTCCGTCGGCGAGGTCCCAAAGTCCCCAGTGGACGACGGTGGCCGGTAGGCCCGCTTCGACGCGGGCGCGCGCGACGGCGTCGAGTGCGGAGTTCGCTGCCGCGTAGGCCGCCTGGCCCGCCGTGCCGAGGACGCCGGCGACGGAGCCGAAGAGCACGAACGCGGCGGGTGGGTGTTCGCGGGTCAGTTCGTCCAGGGTCTGGGCGGCGCGGACCTTCACGTCGAAGGTGCGGCGCAACGCCTCCGGGTCGACGCGCTCGATGATGGCGTCTTCGGCGATGGCGGCGGCGTGGATGACGGCGGTGAGCGGGCCGAGTTCGGTCAGGAGCACGGCGACCGCGTCGGCGTCGGTGATGTCGAGTGCGATGGATCGGGCGCCTTCGACCGCACGGCCGCCGCGGCTGACGACGACGACTTCACCGACGCCGTGCCGTTCCCGCAGGTGTCGCACGAGCCGGGTGCCGAGGGCGCCGGTGCCGCCGGTGATCAGGACGGTCCCGCCCGTGAGGTCGGGGGTGTCCGGGGTGTTCCCGGCGGGGACCAGGCGCGGGCGGTGGACGCGGCCCGCGCGGATCGACGCTTCCGGGAACTCGGCGGTGTCCGGGGCGGTACCGTCGGTGTCGAGCAGCGCGAAACGGCCGGGGCGTTCGGCCTGTGCCGCGCGGATGAAGCCCCACGCGGCGGCCACTTCGGGGGTGTGGATGCCGTTGGCGCGGAAGACGATGCGGGGGCCGTCGGTGAGCACGGCTCGGCGGACCTGGTCGACGTCGGTGACGTCCACGACCACGTGCGGCACGGAGTCGCTTGTCGCGGTCGGGGTCCAGCGCACGGTGTAGAGGTCGGCGTCGGTGGCGTGTCCTCGCAGGCGCAACCGGTCGACGCGGAACACGGGTTCGCCGTCGGCGGTGACGAGGACGCGGTAGGTGTCGGTGTCGATCTCGGTCAGGAACGCGGTCGCCCGGCGCGCGGTGCCGGGTTTGTACCAGACGCCGTCGAAGGCGAACGGGACGCGGTTCGGTCGTTCGATGACCAACGCGTGCAGGGCGGCGTCGAGGAGCGCGATGGCGCTGTGCGCGGATTCGGGCACCTCCACCTCGGCCTGGACGGTGTCGCCGACGCGGGCGATGGCCCGGAGGCCCCGGAAGGTCGGCCCGTACTCGTACCCGTTGCCGGCCAGCTCGCGGTAGGGGTCGGTGGGGTCGGCGGGCGTTGTCCGGGGTGCGGTCGGGGTGTCGGTCGCGGTGCCGCGGGCGGCGGTGGCGTGGGTGTCCCAGTCCGGTCCGGCGGCGATCGTGACGTCGCCGCCCGGGGTGACCGTGACGCGGAGCCGGGTGTCCTGCTCGACCTCGACCGGCCGGTGCACGACGAAGTCGTCCACGTTCGGGCCCACCAGCGCGGTGATGACGTCGAGGAGCGCGACCGCGGGGACCACGGTCCGGCCGTCGATCCGGTGGTCGGCGAAGGTGTTCGCGGCGAGGAGGCCGGTGGCGACGAGTCCGCCGTCCGGCAGGTCGACCACGGCGCCCAGCAGCGGGTGCGGCGCGGGGGTGAGGCCCAGTCCGGTCGCGTCGCCGCGGCCGGGGGTGGCGTCGATCCAGTAGCGGCGGGTCTGGAAGGGGTAGGTGGGCAGGTCGACGACGTGGCCGCGCGGGTAGAGCGGGGTGAGGTCGACGGGCACCCCGGCGGTGAACAGGGCGCCCAGGGCGGTGTCGCGGGTCTCGAACTCGTCCTTTCCGGGCCGCAGCAGGGGCACGGCGACGACGTCGACGGTCTGCCGGGCCGCCGCGGCCAGGCCGCCGTCGGGTCCGACCTCCAGGAAGGTGGTCACGCCGTCGGCGTGCGCGGCCTCGACCGCCTCGGCGAACCGGACCCGACCGCGCAGCTGCCGGACCCAGTACTCGGGGTCGGTGACCTCGTCGGTGATCCGGCCCAGGGCCGTGGACGCGATCGGGACGCGGGGCTCGTGGAAGGTGGCGGTGGCGAGGACAGCGCGGAACTCGTCGAGGACGTCGTCCATGTGCGCGGAGTGGAAGGCGTGACCGACGCGCAGGCGGGTGGCGCGGTGGCCCCCGGCCTTCCAGTCGGCGACCACGGCGTCGACCGCGTCGGCGTCGCCGGACACCACGACCGCGCGCGGCCCGTTGACCGCCGCGATCTCGACGTGCTCGAAAGCCTCGGCCTCCTCGACCGTGGCCTCCACCGCCGCCATCGCGCCCGGTCGGGCCGACTGCATCAACCGGCCGCGCGCCACTACGATTTTCGCGGCGTCGGGCAGGCTGAGCACCCCGGCCACGTGCGCGGCGGCGAACTCGCCGATCGAGTGTCCGATGAGGACGTCCGGGGTGATCCCGAACTTTTCGATCTCCCGGTATCCGGCGATTTCAACGGCGAACAAGGCGGGTTGGGCGTAGCGGGTCTCCTTGAGGAGTTCCGCGTCCAGGACCAGGTCGCGGAGTGGGACGTCCAGGAGCGGGTCGAGGTGTTCGGCGATCTCGTCGAGCCCGTCGCCGAGCAGCCGGGCGCCCATGCCCGCGCGTTGGCTGCCCTGGCCGGAGAACAGGACGCCGAGCCTGCCGTCCCCGGCCTTGCCGGGGAGTTCGCGTCCTTCGGCGAGTGCCCGCAGCCCTTCCGCGCCGCGGACCGCCGCGCGCACGCCGAACCTGGCGCGGCGGGCGAGGGTGTAGCCCGCGTTCGGCGCGTCGACCAGCCGGGCCGCCTGCGCGCGCAACGCCTGTTCGGTGCGGGCGGAGAGCACCAGCAGGTCGGTGGTGTCCGGGGTCGGTTCGGGGTCTTGGTCCGGGGACTGTTCGAGGACGACGTGGGTGTTGGTGCCGGAGATGCCGAAGGCGGAGACCGCGCCGCGTCGACGGTCGGTCGCGGGCCACGGGGTGGTGGCGGTGGCGAGGGTGACGCCGGCGTCCCGCCAGTCGACGTGCGGGGTGGGGTTCTCGGCGTGCAGGGTGCGCGGGAGGACGCCGTGGCGCAGGGACTGGACCATCTTGATGACGCCGCCGATGCCCGCGGCGGCCTGGGTGTGGCCGATGTTCGACTTGAGCGAGCCGAGCAGCGCGGGGGTGGCGCGGGTGCCGCCGTAGACGGTGATCAGGGCGCGGGCCTCGATGGGGTCGCCGAGGCGGGTACCGGTGCCGTGCGCCTCGATGGCCTGGACGTCGCCGGGGGCCAGCGCGGCGGCGGCGAGGGCCTTGCGGATGACGGCTTCCTGCGCGGCGCCGTTGGGGGCGGTGAGGCCGTTGGACGCGCCGTCCTGGTTGACGGCAGAGCCGCGGACGACGGCGAGGACGGGGTGACCGGCGGCGCGGGCGGTGGAGAGCCGTTCGACGACCACGACGCCCGCGCCTTCCGACCAGCCGGTGCCGTCGGCGTCGGCGGCGAAGGCGCGGCAGCGGCCGTCGGCGGACAGGCCGCGTTGGCGCGCGAACTCGACGAACACGCCGGGTGAGGCCATGACCGCGACACCGCCCGCGATGGCCCGGGTCGACTCTCCGGAGCGGACCGAGCGGACGGCGAGGTCGAGCGCGACCAGCGAGGACGAGCAGGCGGTGTCGACGGTCAGCGCGGGGCCGGAAAGGCCCAGGACGTAGGCGATGCGGCCGGACGCGACGCTGGACTGGTTGCCCGCGAGCAACAGCCCTTCCAGCTCGGCGGGGACCTCGCGGAGGCGGGAGGCGTAGTCCTCGTACATGGCGCCGATGAAGACGCCGGTGTCGGAACCCTTGAGGGACAGGGGATCGATTCCCGCGCGTTCGAGGGCTTCCCAGGTGATCTGGAGCAGGAGGCGCTGTTGCGGGTCGGTGGCGAGGGCTTCGCGGGGGGACATGCCGAAGAACTCGGCGTCGAAGTCGGCGGCGTCGTGGAGGAAGCCGCCGCGGCGGGTGTAGGTGGTGCCGGGGCGGTCGGGGTCTTCGGCGTAGAGGGTGTCGAGGTCCCAGCCCCGGTCGGTGGGGAAGTCGCCGGTGGCGTCGCGGCCGTCGAGGACGAGGCGCCAGAGGTCTTCGGGTGAGGTGACGCCGCCGGGGAAGCGGCAGCCCATGCCGACGATGACGACCGGATCACTGAAGTCTTGATCTTGGGCGGCCGTCGGCCCCCCGAGTTCCAGCGTAGTGGTGGGGGACGACAGTTTCGGGGCGTTCGGATGGGGGCTGTGGACAACTGTGGTCAGCTGGGGAAGGAGGTGGTCGGCGAGGGCGGTGACGCTGGGGTGTTCGAAGACGAGGGTGGCGGGGAGGCGCAGGCCGGTCTGGGCGGTGAGGCGGTTGCGGAGTTCGACGGCGGTGAGCGAGTCGAAGCCGAGGTCCTTGAAGGCGCGGTCGGTGTCGACGCGGGTGGCGTCGGGGTGGCCCAGGACGGCGGCGGTCTGTTCGCGTAGGAGGGCGACGAGGGTTCGGGTGGGGTCGGCGGCACCGCGTAGGCGTTGGGTCCAGGCGCTGCCGGACGCTTTGATCGGGGTGCCGACGAGGGTGGCGAACAGGGGCGACAGGGTGCCCGCGACGGCTTCCTTGCGGAGCACAGCGATGTCGAGGGTGGACGCGATGAGGTGCGGGTGGGTCGCGCTGTCGAGGACGTCGAGGCCGAAGTCCGGCGCGATGAGGCCGATGCCGCGTCGGGCGAGGCGGGTGTGGTCGTCGGCGGTGAGGTGGTCGGTCATGACACCGCTGGTGGACCACAGGCCCCAGCCGATGGAGGTGGCGGCCTGGCCCTGGGCGCGGCGGTGGGTGGCGAGGGCGTCGAGGAAGGAGTTGGCGGCGGCGTAGTTGGCCTGGCCGGGCGCGCCGACGGCGGCGACGGCCGAGGAGAACAGGACGAACCGCTCGACGTCGGGGGCGAGTTCGTGGAGGTGCCAGGCCGCGTCGACCTTGGGGCGCAGGACGGTCGCGAGTTGTTCGGGGGTCAGGGCGAGGACGGTGGCGTCGTCGAGGACGCCTGCGGCGTGCACGATCGCGCGCAGCGGCTTGTCGTCGGGGAGGGTGTCGAGCAGAGCGGCGAGCGCGGCGCGGTCGGCGACGTCGACGGCCGCGACGGTGACCTCCGCGCCGTGCTCGCGCAGTTCGTCGGCGAGGTCGGGGGCGCGGCCGGATCGGCTGGCGAGCAGGAGGTGGCGGCCGGGGGCGGCGAGGTGGCGGGCGACCAGCGCGCCGAGGGCGCCCGTGCCGCCGGTGATCAGTACCGTGCCGGACGGCCACTCCCCCGCGTCGCCGAGTTCGGCGGTGACGAGCCGGGGCACGAGGACGCCGTCCGGCGTGACGCGCGCCTCGGGTTCGCGGATACCGGCGATGACCTCCACGGGAGTCGGTTCGTCCACGACGACGAGCGCGACGCGGCCGGGGTGTTCGGCGGCGGCCGAGCGGACCAGGCCGTCGGCGGCCGCCGCCGCGAGGTCGTCGGACCGGCGCACCACGATGACGCGGCCGTCTGGCTCGGCGAGGACGCGCTGTAGCTCGGCGACCGTGAAGGTGGTCAGTGCCAGGGCTTCCGATGGCGTGTGCCCGGTTCCGGAGGCGATCGGCAGCACGAACGTGTCGGTGGCCTGGCCGGTACCGGTCACGAAGGTGGTGTCGCCTGCGCCTGGGAGGACGGTGGCGTCGGCGGTGCCGAAGGTCGCGGGTCGCCAGTCGACGCGGTGGACCGGCGGGCGGGTCGGGGTGAGGGGGCGGAACGACAGGGAGTCGATGCCGCCGGTGATCACGCCGTCGCCGTCGGCCAGCACCAGGCGGACGCGGGACTCGCCCAGGGGTTCGATGCGGACGCGCAGGCCCTCGGCGCGCGCGGGCAGGCGGACGCCCTCGGCGGCGAACGGGAGCAGCGGGCGGCCCGCCGCGCCGGGGGTGATCGGGGTCAGGCCCGCGACCACGGGGTGCAGCGCGGCGTCGAGCACGGAGGGGTGCAGGCCGTAGCCGTCGGGGCTGGTCGCGGCGGCGACCTCGGCGACCACGGTGTCCCCTTCACGCCAAGCCGCGGTCAGGCCTTGGAAGCGGGGGCCGTAGTCGTAGCCGAGTTCGTAGAGTCGCGTGTAGACGGACGATACGTCGATCGGGTCGCCGACGGGGTCCACGTGCCCGGCGGGGAGGTCGACCGGTCCGGCGACGGCGTGCGCGTGCCGGGTCCAGTCGCCGTCGCCCGTCCGCGAGTGCAGCGACACCGAGCGCTTGCCCACTTCGTCCGGAGTCGACACTCGGACCTGTACGCGGGTCACCGCCGCCAGCGGCAGCGGCGCTTCGAGGGTGAGCGAGCCGAGCCCTTCCGGGACGGCGTGCGCGATGAGGTCGACGAGGGCGGTGCCGGGGACCAGGACGGTCCCGAGGACGCTGTGGTCGGCGACCCAGGTGTGGATCGCGGGGTCGAGTACGCCGCTCGCCACCGCGCCGCCGTCGGCGAGCGGGACGAGCGCGCCCAGCACGGGGTGCCCGTCGCGGTCGGTCGAGCGGGCGGTCGGGGCGAGCCAGAAGCGGCGCGGCTCGAACGCGTAGGTCGGCACGTCGACCCACCGGCCGGGCCGGGGCCAGCGCACGGGCGCGCCGACGAGGTCGGCGGCGGCGAGGGCGCGGCGGAACTCGGCGGTGTCGCCCCGGTCGCGGCGCAGGCTGCCGAGCACGCCGCCCGCGCCGTCCAGCACGGCCTCGATCCCGCCGACGAGCACGGGGTGGGCGCTGACCTCGATGAACCGGTCGTGGCCGTCGGCGAGGGCGGCGGTCACCGCGTCGGCGAAGCGGACCTGGCTCCGCAGGTTGGTGTACCAGTAGCCCGCGTCGAGTTCGGTGCCGGTGAGCCTCGTGGCGGTGACCGCCGAGTAGAACGCCGGGCCGGTGGCGCGCGGGGTGATGCCGGTGAGCGCAGCGGCCAGGTGCGGCTCCAGCGGTTCGACGGCGCGGGTGTGGGAGGCGTAGTCGACGGGGACGCGCCGGGCCCGCACGCCGCGCTCGTCGCACCACGCGGCCAGCTCGTCCAGAGCGGTGGCCGCACCCGCGACGACGGTCGAGCGCGGCGCGTTCCTGGCCGCGATCTCGAGGGCTCCGCCCCAGGTGGGGAGTACTTCGGCGAGGTCGTCCGCGCTCAGCGCGACGGACGTCATGCCCGCGTCGCCGGTGATGCGGATGATCGCCTGTGATCGCAGCGTGACCACCTTGGCGGCGTCGGTGAGCGACAGCGCGCCCGCGACGTACGCGGCGGCGATCTCGCCCTGCGAGTGGCCGATCACCGCGTCGGGTTCGACGCCGTGGGCGCGCCAGAGGGCGGCGAGGGACACCATCACGGCGAACAGCGCGGGCTGCACGACGTCGACCCGCGCCAGCTCGGCGCCGTCACCGGCGAGGACGTCGAGGAGGGACCAGTCGGTGTGCGGGGCGAACGCGGCGGCGCAGGCCTCGATCTCCGCGCGGAACACCGGGGACTCGTCGAGCAGCGCCCGCGCCATCCCCACCCACTGCGAGCCCTGGCCGGGGAAGACGAACACGGTCTTGCCGGGTCGGCGGGCGCCCCGGACCACGTCGTCGTGCGGCTCGCCGTCGACGAACGAGCGGAGCGCGTCCGCGATCGACTCGCCGTGCACGGCGATGCCGAGCTGGTGCCGGGCGCGGGTGGCCAGGACCGCGCCGATCTCCCCGGCAGGCGCGTCCCGCAGGTTGTCTAGGAGCGCTTTCGCCTGCCGGACCAGGCTTTCCTGGTCGGGTGCGGTCAGCAGCACCGGGACGTCGACGCCTGCCTCGTCGACGGTCGGGGCCTGTTCGATGATGACGTGCGCGTTGGTGCCGGAGATGCCGAACGACGAGACACCGGCGCGACGCGGCCGGTCCACCCGGGGCCACGGCGTCTGCCGCGACGCGACCCGCACACCCGCGTCGGCCCAGGTGACGTGCGGGGTGGGCGCGTCGGCGTGCAGGGTGCGGGGCACGGTGCCGTGCCGCAGCGCCTGCACGACCTTGATCACGCCGCCGACCCCGGCGGCGGCCTGGCTGTGGCCGATGTTCGACTTGAGCGACCCCAGCAGCAGCGGCCGGTCGCGCTCACCGCCGTAGACCGCGATCAGCGCCTGGGCCTCGATCGGGTCGCCGAGCCGGGTGCCGGTGCCGTGCGCCTCCACCAGGTCCACATCGGACGGTCCGAGACCGGCGTCGCCGAGCGCCCGGGCGATCACCCGTTCCTGCGCGGAGCCGGAGGGCGCGGTCAGGCCGTTGGACGCGCCGTCGGAGTTCACGCCGGTCCCGGCGACGACCGCGAGGACCGGGCGACCGGCCGCGCGGGCAGTGGAGAGGCGTTCGACGACGACCACACCGACGCCTTCGGCCCAGCCGGTGCCGTCCGCGCCGTCGCCGAACGCGCGGCAGCGGCCGTCCGGGGACAGGCCGCGCTGGCGGGCGAACTCGACGAACATGCCGGGTGACGCGAGCACGGTCGCGCCACCCGCGACCGCGAGCGAGCACTCCCCCGACCGGACGGACCGGACGGCGAGGTCGAGGGCGACCAGGGAGGAGGAGCAGGCGGTGTCGACGGTCAGCGCGGGGCCGGAAAGGCCCAGGACATAGGCGATGCGGCCGGAAGCCACGCTGGGGGTGCCGCCGGTGAGCAGGTATCCGTCGAGGCTGCCGTCGCCCTCGTGCAGGCGGGGGGTGTAGTCGGAGGTGGTGGCTCCGATGTAGACGCCGGTCTCGGTTCCCTTGAGGGACAACGGGTCGATGCCCGCGCGCTCGAGGGCTTCCCAGGTGACCTGGAGCAGGAGGCGCTGTTGCGGGTCGGTGGCCAGGGCCTCGCGCGGGGAGAGTCCGAAGAACTCGGCGTCGAAGTCGGCCACGTCGTGCAGGAAGCCGCCGCGGCGGGTGTAGGTGGTGCCGGGGCGGTCGTCGGCGAAGAGGGTGTCGAGGTCCCAGCCGCGGTCGGTGGGGAACTCGCTGGTGGCATCGCGGCCTTCGAGCACGAGCCGCCACAGGTCCTCGGGTGAGGTGACGCCGCCGGGGTAGCGGCAGCCCATGCCGACGATGACCACGGGGTCGGTCTCGTCCCGGTGGCGCCGAGTGGTGGTGATCTTGGG